>CAWJXM010000025.1:0-143526 GCA_963846635.1 uncultured Alphaproteobacteria bacterium
CCGGACCAGCGCTTGGGCGAGTCTGACCTGGTGTCGCCATACGACAAAGCGCATGCCGGTCTCGCGCTCGAACAGCCGCGCCAAGGTGCGGCTGCTGGCGCCGGCGAGCGCCGACCATTCCTCCAATGTCTCGCACCGGCCAGGATCATGCAGCAACGCTTCGCAGACCCGGCGCAGGCGGGGGTCGCGCGGCATCGGTATATGCAGCGGCTGCGCATCGAGGGTTCGGATCTCGTCGAGAAAGAGCGCCGCGACGTGGCCCATTCGGCCTGTTTCGTCGTAGTCGACGGGAGCGGCCGCCAGTTCCAGCATCAAAGCTCGCAGCAGCGGCGAGACGAGGATGATTTTGCAATCCGTCGCAATCGTCTTGGCAACAATGGGATCGACATAGATCGCGCGCATCGCTACGGCACCCGACATCCGGATCGCGTGCTCAGTCTCGGCCGGTATCCACAGCGCGCGGTTCGGCGGAACGACCCAGGTTCCGCGCGCGGCGGTGACCGTCATCACCCCGGCGGCTGCCCAGGTTAGCTGCGCGCGCGGATGACAATGCGGCTCGATCCGAGAGCCGGCGGCGAAATCCTTGGCCATGCCAGCGAGCGGTCGCGATGTGACTTGGTAATCGTCCCGGTTGGTGCTCTTCATTTGTCAGTTTTGCGACGATCTTTGGCCAGACGGATTGAATCGGACGCGTTATTTAAACGCATCCGTAGCGAGCTGTCGATCGGAGGCGTTATGACCCCGCGGTCCCGAGTGATCGGTTTTATCAATATCGGCCATCTGATCGATCATATGGTCATGCTGATCTTCCCGACCGCGGTGCTCGGCATGCAAGCCGATTTCGCCAAGCCCTATAGCGAGCTGATCGCGCTCGCGTTGGGCAGTTTCATCATGTTCGGCGCTGGATCCTTGCCGGCCGGATGGTTGGGCGACCGCTGGAGCCGGCGCAACATGATGGCGGTGTTCTTCCTCGGCATCGGTCTCGCCACGATCGCGACCAGCTTCAGCCAGACGCCCTGGCAGCTCGCGCTTGGGCTTGCGGCGATGGGGCTCTTTGCCGCGATCTATCATCCGGTTGGGACTGCGATGCTGGTCGGCCATGCCGAGCGCGTCGGCCGTGCCATTGGCGTCAACGGATTGTGGGGCAATCTCGGGGTGGCGTTCGCGGCCATCGTGACCGGGGCGGTAACCCAGTGGCTTGGCTGGCGCTGGGCCTTCATCTTGCCCGGGTCGGCGGCATTGTGCATCGGCGCGGCCTATCTCGCTCTGGTTCCGCCCGAAGCCAACCGCAGCACAGAGTCGAGCTGCGGCGCACAACGCGGCTTTCCCGCGTGCGGTGGTCGTGCAGGCGTTTGTCGTACTGGTGCTCGCGACTTTAGCAGGCGGAATCATATTCAATGCGATGACTGTCGCCCTGCCGAAGATGGTCGACGAGCGCTTGCCGCAGCTCGCCGGGTCGACCTTTGGCGTCGGCCTTCTGGTTTGTGTGGTTTACATCTTTGGTGCGACCGCACAATTGGTCATGGGGAGGCTGATCGACCGCCATCCGCTGAAGGTCGGGTTCTTGGCGGTGGCCGTGTTTCAGGCGCCGCTGCTCCTAATCGCCTCCCGGATCAGCGGATGGGGAATGATCTTTGTCCTCGCCGCGCTCGTCTTCGTGGTTTTCGGCCAGATTACGTTCAATGACGTAATGGTGGCGCGTTACGCCGACGCCGGATGGCGCGCCCGGGTCTATGCGGTGCGGTATTTGCTGTCGTTCGGTGTTGCGGCAACAGCGATCCCGCTGGTCGCGTTTTTGCATGCGCGGGGCGGGTTCAGAGCGCTGTTCGAGGTTCTCGCGGTATGCGGCGCTCTGGTGGCTCTTGGTGCGCTATTTTTTCCTTATCGCCGCGAGGAAATCGAACCGCTGCGGGTGATTCCGCCACAGCGCGTCGCCGCGGAATAGCTGTGCGGCGCGGTTATCCAACGGTGCCGTCGGCGGCGCGGCGCAACACGATCCCCGGCAATGCGCCGGTATGCCGCGCATTGTCGACCACGATCTCGCCATTAACCAGCACTGTCGTGCGCTCGCCACTCGGATATTGATGCGGCTCGGCATAGGTCGCGAGGTCGCGGAAATCGGCGGGGTCGAAGATCGCGATATCGGCGCGATAGCCTTCGCGCAACAGCCCGCGGTCGCGCAGCCGCAAGGCCGCGGCTGTCGCCCCGGTCATTTTGCGCACCGCGACTTCGAGCGGCAGCAGCTGCTCGCCATGCACATAATGGCCGATGATCCGCGGGAACGTGCCGTAAAAGCGCGGATGCGGCATTCCCTGGCTGACGATGCCGTAATCGGCTACGCAGTTGCCGTCGGAGCCGACCAAGGCCAAGGGTGATCTCACGATTTCACGAATATCGTCCTCGGCGATCGAGGTGATCAGCACCCGCGTCGCACCCTTGTCAGCGATTAAATAATCGCAGACGGCATCGACCGGGTCGGCATTGCGTGCCGCGGCAAGAGCGCCAAAAGTTTGGCCCGCATGTTGCGGCAGGTATGGCGAGATCGAGACCTGCACGCAGTCCCAGGACGGGATCCGGCCCCAATTGTTGAGTCCGTCGCGCTCGATCTCGGTGCGGATCCGGGCTCGCGTCTCCGGCAAGGCAAGGCGCGACAGCATCGCCTCCATGCCGCCCGATTGCACCCATTGGGGCAGCAAGTTCTTCAGCGGGTTGCTGCCGGCAGCGTAGGGATAGGCATCGCAGTCGATCGCCAGGCCTTCGTCCTGCGCCTTTTGGATCATCGCCAAGATGCGCCCCGCCTTACCCCAATTGTCGAGCCCCGAGCATTTCAAATGCACGATCTCGACATGGACGCCGCAGGTTCGGGCGATGTCGATCGCCTCCTCGACCGCTTCGATGACCCCGTTCAACTCGTCGCGGATATGCGTGAAGTAGGCGCCATTGTGTCGCTTGAGAACCGTGCAGAGCGCGACGATTTCGTCGCGCTCGGCATAACTGCTGGGAGGGGTGAACAGCCCAGTCGATAGGCCGAGTGCACCTGCCGCGAGCCCCTCTTCCAATAGCGCGGTCATCTCGGTCAGTTCGGCCACGGTCGGCGAACGCGCCTCCATGCCCAATACGTTGAGCCGTAACGTATGATGGCCGACCAGCATGCCGGCGTTGACAGCCGTCGCTGGAAAGGTGTCGAGATACTCCGGAAACCGCATCTCGCGAAACGGCAGCCACGGCGCGCTGGCACTCAAATACTCGCGGATCAACTCCAATTTGCCGGGCAAGACCGGCGCCACCGAAAAGCCGCAATGGCCGATGATCTCGGTCGTAACACCCTGGCGTACCTTGCTTTCCGCCTTGGGGTTGATCGGCAATGTGAAATCGGAATGGGTCTTGATGTCGATGAAGCCGGGGGTGACCGCGAGACCCCTGGCGTCGATCACCTGCGCTGCGGCGTTCGGCAGCGATGCACCGATCGCCGCGATGCGACCGTCGCGGACCAGGACGTCTCCGATCTCGCCACGGCGCCCGGTACCGTCGATCACGAGGCCGCCCTTGATCATAAGATCGTCCGTCATCGCCGGCGCGCGATATGCGCCTTCAAATCATAACTCTCGTCGGCAGCTTGCATTGGGGAAAGATGCGGATCGCCGACCAACATCCGGCGGGCGACGATATGATCCGCCGGCCGGTTCACCAATTCGACCCCGATCAACCGATCCCCGGCAAAACAGAACACCGAGAAGCTGCCGCTGTCGGGATGTCCGCGCAGCGCTGCGAGATCGTGACCGGTGGTCAGCCCGGCAATCTGCAATTTGAGATCGCGCTGATCGCTCCAGAACCACGGCACCTTGTCGTAGAGGCCAACCCTTTTGCCGGCGATGCGGGCGGCGACCTCCCGCGCCTGGTCGACACCGTTCTGCACCAATTCAAGCCGCACTCGGGGGTACCTCGTTAATGGTATCGGTATGGCTAGCGGGACCAGTCGAAGCGAATCGCGTCGGGAAGTTGGCGCAGTCGCCAATCGCTGAGATCTCGGGCGCGCCGGTCGCGAGAGTTCTCATCAACGACAACGCCGTTGTCGGTGGCGAGCCCGGCATCGCGGGCGAGTTCAGCGTTCGGCACGACGCCGATGCAGATCAGCACGAGATCAGCCGGCAGTATCCGGCCATCGCTGGTCTCGACCGCGGTGGCGCGGCGGCCGTCGCCAAGAATGCGGGATACGCCGGTGCCGAGCGAGATCGTCGCTCCCCAGGACCGATGCGCTTCGGTAAAAAACCGTGAGATCGGTGCCGAAACTACCCGTCCCATCGGGTGATGCGTCACTTCGATGATGTGTACCGCGGCACCGGCGGCGATCGCGACGGCGGCGAATTCAAGACCAATAAAGCCGGCGCCGACGACCACGATCTCGCGCGCTTGCGCCAGCCGATCGCGCAGCACATCCGCATCGGCCAAGGTGCGCAGCGGCAATACGCCCTCAAGTTCAGCGCCCGGCACCGGCAACATCCGGGATCGCGCACCGGTTGCCAGCACGATTTGATCGCATTCAAGAGCACGACCGGAGGCGAGGCGAATACTATGTCCCGGCCGATCGATCGCCGTCACCGTCTCGCCGGTAATCAGCTCGATCTCCTGTTTTTCGTAAAACGCTTCGGGTCGCAGCCACAATTCGTCGAGCCCGCTTTCGCCGGCGAGATAGGATTTCGACAAGGGCGGGCGCTGGTAGGGCAGACCCGGCTCGTCGCCGATCAGCACGACGCGACCGGCAAAGCCCTCCTGTCGCAGCGAAGATGCCGCTTGAAACCCGGCCTGGCCGGCGCCGATAACGGCGACGACCGGATCAGCCATCAGACTTGGCTCTCCGGAAGATAGACGACGAGCCCGTCCATCTCTGGCGTTACCACAAGCTGACAGCTCAGACGGCTATTCGGCTTCCGCTCGCTGGCGGTGAATTCAAGCATCGCCTTCTCGTCGTCTGACTGTGGTGGGGTCAACGGCAGCTGCGCCTCTTCGACATAGACATGGCAAGTCGCGCACATCATCTCGCCGCCACATTCGGCGACGATACCATCGACGCTGTTCAAAATCGCCGCGCGCATGACGCTGGTGCCGACCGGGACATCGAGCACCTCGCGCGATCCATCGGTATGAACATAGGTAATGCTTGGCATTTTCTTCCTATCGGTTAATGGCGGCGGCCCTCGCTCCGCCCTACATTCGTCAGCGGCCGGACGGGGTCAAGCCTAGAGCTTGACGACCATCTCGTCGTCTTCGGTCACAAGTTCAGCGCCGAGGGCGGCACTTTCCTCTAGAATTTGATCAAAAGCCGGACGCTCGTCGGCGAGCGCACGCAGCACCGACCGGTTCTGCTGGTCATGGCGGACGAATTGCAGCGACACCCGAGCGATCCCGCTCCGGCCGCATGCGGCGCGCACCATCATGCCGAGCCAGTCGCCGTGGCGTCGCCCGGAATGCCCGGTATGAAACGAGAAGCTGCCGAGACCATAAAAAATCGCCTTGCCCCGATACCTCTCGACCGGCAACGAATAATGCGGTCCGTGGCCGATCACCAGGTCGGCACCGGCATCAATCGCCACGTGCCCGATCTCGGTCATATACTGCAGGACCTCGCGGCCGACCCCCCAGTGGCATGAGGCGACGACGATATCAGCCTGGGCGCGCAATGCCGCGACATCAGCGGTGAACCATTCGAGGTATTGCTTGTCGGCCCACGTGATGATCTGCGGCGGCAGCCCCGGGCGGTTAGCCGGCGGGCGGGCGCCATGCATCGGCACCTGATAGGCGGTATGTCCGCGGATCACTGCTATACCGACCGCATTTTCGCCAGCCTCGTGATTGGTCGGCCAGTAAACCGAACTGCGCTGCAGAAACCCAAAACGCAGACCGGCGCGTTCCAGAATAACCGGCCCACGCGCCAGCGCCCGGTTCGCGCCGGCGCCGGTATGCGCGATTCCAATTTGGTCGAGGCGAGCGATCGACGCAGCTGATTGCGGCGGCGCCGTAATTGACATTGTTGGCGATGCCGACCGCCTGGATGCCGGCGGATTTCAGGGCTTCGCCGGCGACGGCCGGATCAGCAAAAAAGCCTTCATTGTCGAGCGAGTGATCCGCGGGCGGCGCGCAGAGGCAACATTCGAGGTTCGAGAAAACGACGTCCGCAGCGCGGAACTCGTCTTTCACCAATGAGAACGGAACCAGCGGATCGGTGACGTTCATCAGATTAACGTCGCCGGTCAGGATCATCTTCGCCGCCATTCGCCCAGCCTTTATTCCAGCCTCGGTACCGCCGACGATAATCGCGTCAGGCACAACGCGCCATGGCAAAACCCGCAGCCGTCAGTGTCGCCGGTCACTGCGAGCCTACTCTAGGGCTCTCGGCGATTGCGCAGCCGCAGCTTCCGGTACCAGACCGCCAGCGCCAACAGGCCAATGAGACCGCCGATCACGATCAAGGGTGAGACGCGGCTCTGCTGTTGCACTTGGGTGGCGCCGCCAACCCGGATCATCACGCGCGCGACCTCGGTTTTCATGCGAGCTTCGGCGCTCCACATGCCGTCGCGATCGGCATAGAAGACGAATTTGCCGTCGGCATTCGTATGCCCGGTCTCGACGGGTGTTCGCAAATCGCCGGGTGCAAAAACGCGAACCTCGGCGTTGGCCATCGGCTTCCCGTCGGCCGTGGCAAATTGCGCTGTCACCTCGTGGGTGGCGAAAAGATCGAAGGCATTGGCCGGCAATTCGATCATAAAGCAAACCAATAGGGTGAGCAGAGCGAACACGGCGGGCCGCGCGAGAGCAGCGACAGAGCGGGGAAAAGCGCACATTCTCTCAACATAGCGATCGGCCGGGGGCAAATCACCAGTATCGGCCGCCGGCTTCTTGCCTGGCCGAGTACGGGCATGGCAAAACCCGAGCCATGGAGGGACAATGCCGAATTTCGCAATCGAGCGGCGCTGTTCGGGGATCGTCTGTGGTATCGACGAGGCCGGGCGCGGTCCGCTCGCTGGCCCTGTGGTTGCCGCGGCGGTTATTCTCGACCAGAAGCGTTTTCCGCGCTCGCTGCGGGCGCGGCTCGATGATTCGAAACTGCTGACGATTGCGGAGCGCGAGGCGTGCCGGCGGGCGCTTGGGCGCTGCGTCGAGCGTGGGGCAGCGCAGATCGGGGTGGGTGCAGCGAGCGTATCCGAAATCGACACGATCAATATTCTTCGCGCGGCGTTGTTGGCTATGAGGCGTGCGGTTGCGGCGCTTAAGGTGTCCCCTGCTATCGCCCTCGTCGACGGCAATATCCCGCCGCCGCTCGCTTGCCCGGTGCAGACCGTGGTCGGTGGCGACGGGCTCAGCTTTTCGATCGCCGCAGCTTCGATCGTCGCCAAGGTCACCCGCGATCGACTAATGCGGGCATTGGCGCGCCACTACCCGGGCTATGGCTGGGAGACCAACGTCGGCTATGCGACCCGCGAACACGGCGAGGCGATCGCGCGTCTCGGACCGACACCGCATCATCGTCGCTCCTTTGCGCCAGTGCGGATCGCCCTTGCCGGTGAATTACCAGTTTTCGAAGCCCCATCGTGAGTGCTACTCGCGAGCGCCGAGATTGCATGGCGGGCAACTTTTTTCATCAGGGTCGGCAACGCGTGCTCGCCGAGCTTGTCGGTCGAGCTCCATAAGCCCCCTGTACCATCTTGGGTGCGCCCGACAACGATCCCGAGTTCGAGCTCGAAATGAGTGAAACCGTGACGAACCGTGCCGGGCAGAACCGACCATGGCGCTACGACCGGGGCCTCGACTGCCGCCTCGGCGATGGTCCAGGGTTCAGCACGCCACGGCGTCGACGGAATCTCGATCATGCCGCCGAGCAAACCCTTTTCCGGGCGTCGCCGCAGCAGCACGGCGCCATCCGAGCGGGTGACCCAAAAGGCAATTCCGTGCCGCAATGGCCGCTCGGGCTTATTTCCGGTTACCGGCAACTTCTCGGCGCGGCCCTGCGCCGCGGCAGCACAAGCCGTGCGCCACGGGCACAGCACGCAACGTGGCCGGCGCGGGGTGCAGATCGTGGCCCCCAAATCCATCAGCGCCTGTGCGAAATCGCCGGCGCGGTCTCTTGGCACGAGAGCTGCGGCGAGCTCGCGCAGCTGCGGTTTTGCTGTTGGCAGCGGTTCGCCAACGGCGTAGAGCCGTGCCATAACGCGCTCGACATTGCCGTCGACCGCAGCCATTGGCCGATCGAACGCAATCGCCGCAATTGCCGCCGCGGTGTAGTCGCCGATCCCTGGCAGCCTCCGCAGTTCCGACCAATTGGATGGGAAACTCCCACCATGCTTGTCAGTGACGGCCCGAGCGCAAGCATGGAGATTGCGGGCGCGCGCGTAATAACCGAGACCCTGCCATTCCTGCAGGATTTGGTCGAGCGAGGCAGCCGCAAGCGCCGTTATGTCGGGCCAGCGCGCGACAAAGCGGGTAAAGTAAGGCGCGACGGCGGTGACCGTTGTCTGTTGCAACATGATTTCGCTGAGCCAGACCCGGTACGGATCCGCGCGCTGGCCGGGGGCCGCCCGCCATGGCAGATCGCGCCGGTGGCGATCGTACCAGGCGAGCAACGTCTCGGCGTCGAGAGTGGTCGGCAGAGGGGACGATTGGGATCGGATCGATGACATGGGATCAGCCAAGGGACAGCGCAGCCTAGCCAGCACCGAGGCTGCCAGCGAGCGCCATCAAGGATTTCGCGCAGTCGGGGTGGCCGTGTCAAAGCTTGCCACAGCGGTTGCGGCCAAGCGGGGCGGTGGCATGATGGTGCGGCTCAAGGCCGACTGGTCGGCAATTGTCGGACCGGAATGGGCGCTCGCCGCTTGGCCGATAGGTCTTGGCCGCGACGGCGTGTTGAAGCTGCATACCCGCCCCACGGCAGCACTCGAATTGCAGCATCGGGCGCCACTGCTGATCGAGCGCATCAACCTTTACTTCGGCCGTCCTATGGTCACTCGCTTGGCCCTCATTCAAGCAACACTTCCTGCATCACCGGAGCCGCTCGCTCCGGTGATGCGTTCGCCTGTCGACGGCGATGCGACAGTGCTCGATCCGCGCCTCTCCGATATCGCCGATCCCGAGCTGCGTGCAGCGCTCGGGCGGCTCGGCAGGGCGATCGTTGCGGCTGGCGAGTGACCCGCTTGGCTTGGCGCGGCTCGGTTCGGATGACGGGAGCGTTCAACACATCCGCGTGAGGCTTTCGATGATTCTTAAAATCTGGCTCGTGGTGATCTGTGTTGCGGCCGGGACCTTGCTTTCGCCGGCGCCATCGCCGGCGGCGGATCCGGGTGCTGGACCGACCGATGTGCAGAATTTGCTCAAGGTTAATAAAGACGATCGCATCCTCGGCAATCCGAATGCGCCGATTACGATCATCGAATACGCGTCGATGACCTGTCCGCATTGTGCTCATTTTGCCGATGACGTGTTGCCGGAACTGCAGAAAAAATGGATCGACACCGGTAAGGCAAAGCTTGTGTTGCGCGATTTCCCGCTCGACGGAGAAGCTGTGCATGCGTCGATGATCGCGCGCTGCGCGCCGCCCGACCGCTTCTACCCTTTTGTCGATACGTTCTTTGCCGACCAGTCGCAATGGGTTACGGCTCCCGATTACCAGGCCGCGTTGACCCGGCTCGCGGAACTCGGCGGCATGAGCAAGGCTGAAGTCGACAGGTGCCTCGCCAACAACAAACTCGAAAATCAGATTTTGAACAGCCGCCTTGTTGCCTCGAAGGATCTCGACGTCAACGCGACCCCGACGTTCTTCGTCAACGGAACCAAGTTTACCGGGGACCCGACGGTTGAAGCGTTCGACAAACTGTTGTCGGGTCTTGCGGCTAAATCGTAAGCACAGTCCCTGCACGGCATGCAGATCGATCGGCTGCGCCTTGTTGGTTTCAAGTCCTTTGCCGATGCGGCAGAAGTGGCGATTGGACCCGGGCTGACCGGCATTATCGGGCCGAACGGCTGCGGCAAGTCGAACCTCGCCGAAGCGCTCCGCTGGGTCATGGGTGAAAGCTCAGCCCGCCGGTTGCGCGGCGGTGCGATGGATGACGTGATCTTTGGCGGCACCGCCAGCCGTGCCGCGGGCAACCTCGCCGAAGTCGCGCTGACGATCGACAACAGCGCCCGCGATGCGCCGTTTGCGTTCAACGACCGCGAGGACATCGAAATCGTTCGCCGCATCGAGCGCGGCGGAGGCTCGATCTGGCGCGTGAACGGCCGTGAAGTGCGGGCGCGCGATGTGCAAATGATGTTTGCCGACGCGGCGACCGGCGGGTCTTCCGGGTCGATCGTTGGCCAAGGGCGGGTCGGTGCGCTGATCGAGGCGCGACCGGCCGAACGTCGTTTCCTACTCGAAGAAGCCGCCGGTACCGCCGGGGTACAGGCTCGGCGGCGTGAGACCGAGCTGAAACTTGAGGCGGCCGAAGAAAATCTGACACGGCTCGACGATGTCCTTGCGACAATGGCGACCCAGCTAGCGGCATTGAAAAGGCAAGCGCGCCAAGCGCAGCGCTATCGCCGGCTGGGCGAGCAGATCCGCCGCGAGGAAGCGCTGCTCTTCTATACGCGCTGGCTTGCCGCCGAGGCCGAAGCGGAAACCCGCGCTGCCGAACTTTTCGCCGCAGAGCACGCCGCGGCCGAGGCCGGCGAACGCGCCGTCGCCGAGAGCCACGCCCGCGACGAGGCTGAGGCGGCTCTACCTGCACTGCGGCGCGCCGAAGCCGAAGCGGCCGGGGGATTGCAGCGGCTGACCCAGGCCCGCACCGCGCTCGAACAGGAATTGGCGCGCATAGTCTCGGCCCGCCGCGAAGCTGAGCGTCGGTTGGCCGAACTCGGCCGCGACCGCGACCGCGAGATCGAGCAATTGGCCGAAGCTGAAGCGGCGTTGAACCGACTTGCAGCAGAGCGCCAAGCGCTTTCCGCCGCCGAGACGGAGAGCGGTGCTGCCATGACCGCCGCCGAGAACCGATCGAGGCAGGCGGCAGTCGTGCTCGGGGAAGCCGAGGCCACATCACAGCGCGCTGCTGAAAGCCTCGCGCGACACAAGCGCAGCGCGCTACACTCGACCGTCGCCGCCGCGAGACGGCAGAGAGCTGCCGCCGCCTCGAAGCGCGTCTCACCGAGGCGGAACGCCAGCGCGCCGCGCTCGCTGCCGGAATAGTCCCGCCGAGCGCGAGAGAAGCGGCCGCTTCCGCCCTCGCCGAGGCGGAGGCTGCGGTGGAACAAAGCCGCATCGCCGTCGATACGGCGCAGAGCGAGTTGGCCGCACGGCAACATGAGGAGGCCAGCGCCATCGATGCAGCGCGACGGATGGCGGCCGCGCTTCGATCGACTCGAGGCAGAGGCGCAAGCCCTGGAAGCAGTGGCCGCGCCGATGACCGATGCTGCGAACGGCAGACCGCTGTTGGCGGCGATGCGGGTAGCCGCCGGGTTCGAAGCGGCAATCGGCACCCTGTTCGAGGATGAGCTGTCGGCATCCTACGAGGATTGCGAGAATGCCGGCCGGTTTTGGCTCGCTCTGCCGGCGGTCGAAGCCCCGGCGCTGCCGGCGGGTGCCCATTCCTTGGCTGCCGCCGTGAGCGCGCCGCCGGCGTTGGGGCGCAGCCTGGATTTTGCGGGCTGGGTCGAAAGCGAATCTGAGGGCCGCAGCCTGCAGGCACAATTGGCCCCTGGTCAGCGGCTCGTCGATCGCGACGGACGGCTGTGGCGTTGGGACGGGTTCACTCGGCTCAGCACCGGCAACTCGGCCGCGGCTCAGCATCTACGGCACATCAACCGGCTCGAAGTCCTGTCCGGTGAGATTGCCGGCGCCCGAGCCGAGGCGCGTTCGGCTGAAGATCGCAGCGCAGCGGCGGCCACTGCTCGCCGAGAAGCCGCCGAAGCCGACCGGCACGCCCGCGCCCGATTGCAGACTGCCGAGGCGACACTTGCCCGCGCTCGCACCGACCAGGCCGAGCTTGGCGGCCGCGCATTAGCTGCGGAAACGCGATTGGAAGCTGCTGCCGAAACAGTTGCGAAGCTCGGTGCCGATCTCGCTGAAGCGCAAATGGCGGCTGAAGAAACTCTGCGCCAACTGGCGGCATTGCCTCAGGCAGAACCGGCTTCCGCGGCGCTCACAGAGGCGCGCGAGGCTGCGAACGAGGCGCGCCGCGAAGAAGCCGAGGCGCGCGCCGCCATCGAGCGGCTGCGGCAAGAAGCCCAGCTTCGCCAGGAACGGTTGAGCGCGATCGATCTCGAAGAGCGCGCCTGGCGCAAGCGGCGCGAGGGCGCTGCGGCGCAGCGTGCGACCCTCGATGAGCGGCAACAGAACCTTGAACAAGAAATCGCGATTCTTGCTGCGCGCCCAGCGACGATTGCGGGTGAAAGTGAGAGGCTTGGCGTAGAGGTCATGGCGGCTGCGCAGAACGCACGCGAGGCAGCCAATCGCGTAGCTGTGGGCGAAAGCCGCCTGCGCGAAGCAACAGAGCGTTGGCGCCACGCTGATCGGGCCCTGAGCGAGGCCCGCGAACGTCGCGCCCGGCTCGAAGTGCAAGCCGTTGCGGCAAATGATGCGCGCACTGCCCTCTACCGTGATATCGGCGAGCGCATCGGCGCCATCCCCGGCGAGCTACCGCACCTTGCCGGTTTGGTCGACGGCCAAATCCCGCCCGATGCGACCCCGAGTGGCGAACGGCTCGAGCGTTTGGCCCGCGAGCGTGCCAGCATTGGGCCGGTTAATCTGGTGGCGGAAGAGGAGGCTGTGGAGATCGGCGGCCAGGTCGAAGCGCTCGAACGCGAGCGTGCCGATCTGACCGAGGCGATCGCCAAGCTGCGCCGCGGCGCGCATGCGCTCGACCAGCAGGGGCGCGAATTGCTCGCCGCCGCCTTTGAGCGCGTAAATCGGCATTTCGGCTTGCTATTCACACGGCTGTTCGGCGGTGGAAAAGCCGAGTTGGCGCTGACCGACGACAGGGACCCGCTGACCGCTGGGCTCGAGATCATGGCAAGCCCGACTGGTAAGCGGCTGCAGAGCCTGTCGCTGTTGTCGGGCGGTGAGCAGGCGCTGACCGCGCTCGCCTTGCTGTTCGCGGTGTTCCTGACCAACCCTACGCCGATCTGTGTGCTGGACGAGGTCGATGCCCCGCTTGACGACGCCAATGTCGATCGTTTGTGCAGCCTCGTTGCGGAAATTGCCGAGACGACCGGCACGCGGTTTCTGCTGATCACCCATCACCGCATCACGATGGCCAGGGTCGATCGGCTGTTCGGGGTGACAATGGCCGAGCGCGGGGTCTCGCAGCTGGTTTCGGTCGATCTCGCCCGCGCCGTTCGCCTGCGACAGTCTGCCTGACCCAACCCGGCTGTCGATGGAAGGGCGTCGATACTTATCTCACTGGACTGATTGAGATTGAGCGCTCCGCCCCCTAAGGTCTATCTATTTTCATTCAGTTGCCAATCTCGGCGGCGCGGGCGGGATCGTCGAAGAAGCAGCGGACATCGTCGTGCAGGCTGCCCTGGTTACCCTTCAGTGCGAGCACATAATCGCCACCCTGCTCGATCACTTTGGCGGCTATGGCGCGCTGACAGTTGAGCGCGTCGGCGGTGACGATGCAGCCCTTGAGCGACAGCAGCGCCAGCAATTTCGGCACCGCTGTGATCTCGTTGGACTTGTCGTCGACCTTCACCTGACCAAGCAGCAGGCGCTGCTCAGCGGACCAGGCATGGACCATATGCAGCGGCGACTTGCCCGTGATGCGATCAAACGAGCGCCGCAACGTCTTGCCGTCGACGGCCACCACGCCCCGCAGGCTCTCGGCGAAACGCTGCATGAAGCGGGTGAAGCAGGTCTCGAACGGCTTCGGATCGAGCAGGCGGAACACGCGGCTGAAGGTGTCATGGCTGGGAGTGCCATGACACAGGCGCAGAAATTGGCGCAGGTATGGTGCTTTGATCCGCCCCCTATGTTGACAGGTCAGTAACGGCTCTTTATGGTCCACCGCGTTCCGGGATCCAAGCTGCTACGAGCATCAGGCGGTCGCGCAGGCCACAATGAGCGAAAAACCGCCATCGGACCGGCTGGCGCATCTCGGCGAACAGCTTGACAAGTTGCAGTCGGCGCGTCCCCCAAGGGGCAAGGCTGGTGGTAATCCGGGACTGCAGCAAGGTCTCGCCATGGGCTTTCGCATCGGCGTCGAGCTCATCACCGCCGTGGTCGTCTCCACTGCGGTGGGATGGGCGATTGATCGCTGGCTCGGCACCCGGCCTTGGGTCATGCTGGTTATGTTCTTTCTTGGGGTCGCCGCCGGGATGCTTAACGTCTATCGTGCGGTGATCGGAACGGGCGGCGCGGTCGGTTATCCACCGCCAAAGTCCTCAGAAGGTGGCGAGGAGCGTACCAGGCAGAGTTGGGACAGCAAGGAAGAATAAGTTGTCGATAGAGCTTCATCCCCTTGCTCAATTCACGGTCGAGCGAATTCTGCCATTGCGAGTTGGTCGCCTCGACCTTTCATTCACGAACGCCTCGTTGATGATGGCGGTGGTCATAGGTCTGATCACCGGATTGATCGTGTACGGTACCAGACGAGCATCGCTGGTGCCGGGTCGTCTCCAATCATTAGCGGAAATGAGCTATGAATTCGTCGCCGACATGGTCGAATCTAATGCCGGGCACGAAGGGATGCCGTTTTTCCCATTCGTGTTCAGCTTATTCATGTTCATTTTGTTCGCCAATTTGCTTGGTTTGATCCCGTACGCCTTCACTGTAACTGGCCAGATCGTCGTCACCTTTGCGCTCGCAGTGGTGGTGTTCATCGGGGTTACGATTGTTGGGTTCATCCGGCACGGCCTGCATTTCTTGCGGTTTTTCGTGCCCGAGGGGGTGCCGAAACTGCTCCTCGTGATCTTGGTACCGATCGAGGTCTTGTCTTACTGCATCCGCCCGTTCACGCTCTCGGTCCGGCTGTTCGCCAACATGCTGGCCGGCCACACGATGCTCGGCATCTTTGCCGGTTTCGCTGCAATTGTCGGAATCTGGGCAATCTTTCCGATCGCGATCGATGTCGTGCTGCTCGCCCTCGAACTCCTCGTCGCCACGCTGCAGGCTTACGTGTTTGCGATTCTGAGCTGTCTTTACCTAAACGACGCGATCCATATGCACTGAGCGCGCGTCGGTCTCCTTCCCGCAACACACCCCCAGAAGACAGGAAGACCAACATGGACGTCAACGCGGCCAAAATGATCGGCGCCGGCCTCGCCTGCATCGCACTCGTCGGCGCCGGCGTGGGTATCGGCAATGTCTTTGCCGCGCTGATCAATTCATTGGCCCGAAACCCGGCGGCTCAGGGACAGGTACAGCCGTTTGCGTTTCTCGGATTTGCGCTGGCCGAGGCGACCGGATTGTTCGGCTTGGCGATAGCGTTTCTGATTTTGTTCGTGTTCTAGGGCGAGTTATCGAGGCTCGCGCGATGCCGCAGCTTGACGTTGCCACCTTCGTGCCCCAGCTGGTCTGGCTCGCGATCAGCTTTTTTCTGCTCTATTTTCTGATGTCGAGGATCGGGCTGCCGCGGGTCGGCGCTGCCATAGAGGCGCGGCGCCGACGGCGCGAGGAGGATCTGGAATATGCGGCGCAACTGCGCCGGGAAGCGGAAGCGGTCGTCGCCGCTTATGAAAGGGCGCGGGCCGGGGCCCGTGAACAGGCCCAGGCGACGATCCGCGAGACAACCGAGCGTCTCGCGGCCGCGGCAGCCGAGCGGCAGCGTGAGCTGACCGCGGTGTTGGCCGAACGCACTGCTAGCGCCGAACGCGAGATTGCGGCGGCAAAGGAACGGGCGCTCGGCGAAATCCGCGGGGTTGCGGCCGATGTCGCGGCTTCGATCGCGGCGCGGCTGATCGGGACCTCATCCGAGCAACGCAACATCGCGGCCGCCGTCGACCGCGTAATCGCGGAGCGGGCCGCCTGATGGGGTTTGTGCACGAAGCCGAGTTCTGGTTTGCGATCTCGGTATTGATCTTTGTCGCCCTGCTGTGGAAGCCGGCGAAGCGATTTTTGATTGGCGGGCTCGACGCCCGTGCCGCCCGCATTCGCGAGGAGCTGGCCGCGGCTCGCGATCTGCGCGAAGAGGCAGAGCGGACACTGGCCGCGCTCCGGGTCCGCGAGCGCGAGGCAGTAGCCGAAACCGAGCAGATCCTGGCCCATGCCAAGGCCGAGGCCGAGCGCATCGCGGCGGACTCGGCTCGCGCGATGCAGGACGCTCTGCAACGCCGCCAGCGCCTCGCCGAGGAACGGATCGCCCAGGAACAGGCGAGAGCAGTTGCCGAGATCCGCGCTGTCACTGTCGATGTCGCGATCGCAGCTGCCAGGCAAGTCATCGCTGCCGAACTCGACGAAAAGCGCGGCGCAGCACTGATCGACGCCGCCGTCGCCGAACTGCCCAACCAGCTGCACTAGCCTGATGCCCCCGTCGCGGGGCACTTATACCAAATCCCTCTGATCAGAACCTATGCTTCAGAACCTATGCTGTGGTTGTCATTGCGAGCGCAGCGAAGCAATCTCGTCGGACAGTGCGCACTCGGATCGGGACGGGATTGCTTCGTCGCTTCGCTCCTAACAAGAAAAAGCGACCTCTCGTCTCAGAACATTCAGATGATCGATGCGCAACACCCTCGTCTTCCCGGCGAAGGCCGGGACCCATTTCTGCCATGGGCACCGGCCTTCGCCGGTGTGACGGAATTTTTGATGTCCGCATTGCTCCGGCGCAGCCTTTTCATCCAGGGCGAGTCGGCCCAGCCGGCCGGTAGGAACTCGCAATGAGAGGGGTAAGCATGGGTCCTTATCACCAGGATTTGGTATTAGCTCTCTCCCTATAAGGGTCGCCAACGACCACGCAGCTGCCCGACATGGGTCGGAATCTGTTTCGCGAGCCGCGCTGTCGTGCAAGGCTGAGCGCCGAGAGCTATTTCAAATAGCGGCAAAGGAGGCGATGGATGGCGCTCAAGATTTATGGCGTGGCACGCTCGCGCGCATTTCGCACCCTGTGGATGGCGGAAGAACTCGGGATCCCATACGAGCATGTGAAGGTCGACTTTGCCGATGGCGGCACCCGGCGGCCGGATTACCTGGCAATCAACCCGAATGGCCACGTTCCCGCGATCGACGATAATGGCTTCAGGCTGTGGGAATCGATGGCGATCAATCTTTATCTCGCCAAGAAATACGGCAGCGGCGCCGGCGGACTCTATCCGCAGAGCCTTGAGGACGAAGCGCGGGCTTGGCAATGGAGCTTTTGGGGAATGACTGAAGTCGAGCGGTTTGCCCTGACCGTACTGTTGAACCGGATCGGCCCGGAGGATCGGCGCGATGCCGCGGCGGCGGACGAGTCCGAGCGCGCACTGGCGACACCGCTCAAGGTGCTCGATGCGGCGGTGACAACAACTCCGTATCTGCTCGGTCAGCGTTTCACCGTAGCCGATCTCAATGTCGCGGGCATTCTCGTCTGGGCGCGCCAGGCGAGGGTCAACCTCGCCGATTTCCCGAAAGCCGAAGCGTGGCTGAAATCTTGCCATGATCGGGCGGCAGCGCAGAAGGCCCGGCAATTGCAGCGCGAGGGATAATTCGATCGGGCGGCAGCACTGCCACCTTCTAATCAAGAATGGTCCCGGTACCACCCCCAGCGGAGCCGCTGGGGTGGGATCGGTCTCTTAATTCAAAAGCGAGCCGCCGCCAATCTATCCCAACAAGGCGCGACCGAGACCGTCCTTTACCGTGAAAAGTTCAGGCGCAGACCGGGCTCGGGCCATTCCATCGCGCCGAGTTGGCCGGTACCGGACAGGGTAACGTATGCGGTCTTCATATCACTGCCGCCAAAGCAGATATTCGTCGGATAAACATCGGGCATTTTGACCTGCCGCACGACCCGGCCATCGGGGGTGATTACAGTAATGTGGCCGGTAATCAGCGTGGCGACACAGATGTTGCCCGATGCCTCGACGGCGAGACTATCGAAACGCTGGAAGCCAGGGAGGCCGCAAACCAAGCGACCGCCATATGGCGCGGGGAACGGCTCCGTCTTTTAGAACACCAGGCGAGATTATATCGTAGGCAAAAAGGCGCGAAGACTCAGTGTCGGCGACATAGAGCGTCTTTTCGTCGGGCGACAATCCGACCCCGTTCGGGCTCAGCATCGGATGCACGAGTTCGACGATCTTCGAACCGTCAGGCAGCGCATAATAAAGCCCGCCGTGGTCGCGATCGCGCGCCCGTCTCTTGCCGAGATCGGTGAAGTAGAACCCGCCTCGGCGGTCGAAGACGATGTCGTTGGGCGCCGATAATTTGTGTCCGTTGCACTCACGATAGAGGATTTGCGTTGCGCCGGTTTGCGGATCGATGTGCTGGATGTAGCCGCCTTCGTAATCCCTCGATGGACCGGTCGACAGAAAGCCGCCCTGCGCGTATTCGTTGCCGCCATTGTTACAGACGTAAAGCGCGCCGTCCGGACCCGTCGCGAGCCCGTTCGGGCCGCCACCGGCATCCCCTATCGGCGATTTCGTGCCATCGACCGCGATGCGGGTGACCGCGGCGCCGCCGATCTCGCCCAAAACCACCGATCCATCGGCCATTGCCACCGGTCCTTCGGGAAACCGTAACCCGCTCGCGACCACGCGTATTTCGGCCATCGCTACCTCCTCGCAGTGCGCGTAGTAAATCGCGCCGGGCACCGGCATGCAAGGTCACCGGCAGCTAGGCTCCGCCCTGGCTGCGTCCGCTTAATAACAGCCGCGGCTTTGCATGCGATTTATTGGCCAAGATAACCGGCCGACCACATCGGTACCGTTGTTCTTTGCGGCCGAAAAATGGCGGCTCGGCCTCCGATTAACTTCTCCCTTTTCCGCTCGGAGATTGACAGGTTGCGGGGTCGAGGTAATCATTCGGTCACGGGATGAACTCCCGAAGAGAAGGAGGGCTTATGTTCCCGCGGCGGCAAAGGTATGTGGCGGGATCGTTGATAGCCGCTGTGTCGTTGACACGAAGCGGCGGCGTGCAGCCGGCCCCAAAGCAACTTAGCCCGACCCGATCGCGCGCGTGCGTCGTGGGGGAGATGCACGCCGCGTAAGTGCGGCGTCGGAGGGATCGATAACGGAGCGACGATAGGAGATCGCGATGCCATTCGATGGTACTTATTTCCCCGCAACGACCCCGTACGATACCGGGCTTTTCCCGCTGTGGAGCCGGCATGGCAGCCGGCTGTGGTTCCACACTCGACTGCGCGGCAAGAAACCGGCAGCACCGACGATGCTGCGCGCACCCACACCCGCCGAGCGCGGGCTGGTTGTCGCTGATCTATTGCGCGATGCAAAGGATATGATCGCCGATCCAAAAGATTGGACGCGGCGGACATATCGTTCGTTTGGCGGACAGCGATGCGCAGTCGGTGCGTTGCGCGCGGCGGCCAAGCGGCTTGAGGATCCCACCATCGCCTGGTCAGCGCATGCGCTGCTGATTGATGTGGCGCGCTCGCGCGGTTTTACCAATGTCGAGACGATGAATGATCGTTCCTCGCACGCGGCGGTCATGGCAGCTTTTGACCAGGCGATCCGGACCGCAGAGCGCGGCCCCGTCTCTCGATAAAGCCCATCGGCTCAGGATGGCTACAGCGCGGGAGCTGCGCCCGCGCTGTCGTGCTCCTGTCTTGCATCGCTGATCGTCCCGGTCCCGTCAATGGGCCGACCATTCGCCCTATGCGACATTCGCCTAGCGTTCTGCGCAGCGCGGATGCTGCAGGCTGGTCGACGATCCTAAAAGCGATTAATCAGCCGCCGGAACGGCTGGGCCGGGATGGCCGGTCAAATGCCGCGAAAGCTGTGCCAAGGCGGCCCTGAGCAAGGACGGAGGCAGCACGTGGTGCCCGAGGATAGTATTCGCGCGGGGGAGCGGCGGCCTTTTACTGGTGCGGAATACATCGCGAGCCTGCGCGACGGGCGCGAGGTCTATATCGACGGCGAGCGCGTAACCGATGTGACAACCCATCCGGCGTTTGCCAATTCGGTGCGCTCGCTGGCCCGCCTTTACGACGCTCTGCACGACTCTAAAACCAGAGAGGTATTGACCTCGCCGACTGATACCGGTTCGGGCGGCTATACTCACAAATATTTTCGCGTTGCGCGCTCACGCGAAGAGCTGATCGCACAACAGCGCGCCATAGCCGAATGGTCGCGGCTCTCTTATGGCTGGATGGGCCGCACCCCCGATTACAAGGCTTCGCTGATGAACACGCTCGGCGCCAATGCCGAGTATTATGGGCAATTTGCCGCCAATGCGCGCCGCTGGTACTGCCGCGCGCAAGACAACGTGCTGTTCATGAACCACGCAATTGTCAACCCGCCCGTCGATCGCGGCCGGCCGACGAGCGAGGTCAAGGACGTCTATGTCACGATCCAGCGCGAGACCGACGCCGGGATCATCGTTTCTGGCGCCAAGGTCGTCGCGACCGCCGCGGCGATCACCCATTATAACTTTCTCGGCCAAAACGCCGCGACCGCCACCACGGATCCCGATCTGGCGGTCATGTTTATTCTGCCAATGGATGCCCCGGGTGTAAAACTGATCTGCCGCAATTCCTACGAGCGCATCGCCACGACTTTGGGCTCGCCTTACGACTACCCGCTGTCCTCACGCTTTGACGAGAACGACGCAATCTTTGTTCTCGATAATGTCCTGATCCCGTGGGAAAACGTGCTGGTCCACCGCGACCCGGAAAAAATCTTGAGCTTTTACCCGCGCTCCGGGTTTCTGAATGGGTTTTGCTTTCAGGGCTGCACGCGGTTTGCGGTCAAGCTCGACTTCATTTGCGGGCTGGTGGCGCGGGCCCTGCACGCGACCGGCGGCGACGAATTCCGCGGCAATCAGGCAATGCTGGGCGAGATCGTGTCGTGGCGCAATCTGTTCTGGTCATTGTCGGATTGCATGGCGGCGAAGCCTCAGCCTTGGGTCGGCGAGGCGCTGTTGCCCAATCTGCAGGCGGCGTTGTCCTACCGCGTGTTCGCTCCTGACGCCTACTCCAAGATCAAAGAGATCATCGAGAAAATCGTCGCCTCGGCACTGATCTATCTGCCGTCCTCGGTCAAGGATTTCGGGAATCCGGCGATCGATCCCTACCTGCAGCGCTATGTCCGCGGCTCAAACGGCATCGGCTACAAAGAGCGCATCAAGATCATGAAGCTCTTATGGGATGCGATAGGTACCGAATTCGGCGGCCGCCACGAGCTTTACGAGCGCAATTATGCCGGCAATCACGAGGATATTCGCATCCAGGCCTTGACCGGCGCCCGCCGCAACGGGACCTTGGACCAGATGACAGCGCTCGTCGATCAATGCATGGCGGAATACGACGAGCACGGCTGGACCGGCGATACTTGGCTCAACCCAGGAAATTAGGGCACCCGCAGATCCCTTGTGACCGGGCTTGACCCGGCAACCCACGTCTTCCTTTACTTGCTCCAAAACGTGGATGCCCGGATCAACTCCGGGCAACGGGCTTCATTGGGGTACGCGGTGGGCTTACGCTGTTCTGGCAACTTTGCCTCTGGGATCCTTATTCGCACGATCGTGGTACTGTGTGTCGCGTCCGGTAGTGCCGCGGCGCAGGACACAGTCGCCGAGGAGGCGGCACATCGCGCGGAATTGTTGGCGCATTTGCCGGGAGACGCGGCGCAGCGGGTCTTTGGTCTCGAAGCCACACCCGTACCGGGGCCGGCCGAAGCCATCGGATCGTACGAGCGCGGCTGCCTGGAGGGCGCCGCCGAACTGCCCGCCGATGGCCCGAATTGGCAGGTTATGCGCCCGTCGCGCAACCGCGCCTGGGGTCACCCGGCATTGATCCAATTTATCGAGCAGCTGGCGGCGAAAATGCCGGCCGCGGCCGGCTGGCCGGGGCTGCTGATTGGCGACATCGCGCAGCCGCGCGGCGGCCCAATGCTGACCGGGCACGGCTCGCACCAGATTGGGCTCGACGCCGATATCTGGCTGACGCCGATGCCAGACCGCCGGCTGAGCCCGAGCGAACGAGACGAAATGTCGGCAACAGAAGTCGTCGCCGCCGACCGGCTGCATGTCGATCCCACAGTTTGGAACCGGTCCTATCTCAAAATGTACCGGGCGGTAGCGAGCGAGCCGCAAGTCGCGCGGATTTTTGTCAATCCTGCGATCAAGCGCGAATTGTGCAGGGAAGCGGGAGCCGACCGCGCTTGGCTGGCCAAAATCCGGCCGTGGTGGGGCCATGATTATCACTTTCATATGCGGATCGTATGCCCGCCCGGAGAGCCCCTTTGCCACGACCAGGTGCCCCCGCCGGCGGGCGACGGCTGCGGCAAGGAACTCGCCTGGTGGTTCACACCAGAGGCGCTCCATCCGCCGCCCTCGCAT
This sequence comes from uncultured Alphaproteobacteria bacterium, assembly GCA_963846635.1. Lineage (GTDB taxonomy): Bacteria > Pseudomonadota > Alphaproteobacteria > ATCC43930 > CGMCC-115725 > AP-15. Next base: position 22,442 of record CAWJXM010000025.1, read on the forward strand.
GCCAAGCCGCTGCTGATGAGCAATCTGCCGCATGCCTGCGTCGCGGTGGCCGAGGCGCCAGCGACCCTCGCAGTACATAACCGGGCGCGATAAAACGCCTCGGTCCGCGTCGATCAGCGGCGAATTATTCTGAGCCGCGAACGGTCATTAGCGGGGAGGTACGTAATGAAAGCGATCAGGACCGTGTTGCTGGTTGCGGGCTTCGTGTTCGCCGCCGGAGCGGCATCAGCGCAGACCGGACAGATCGAGGTCAACAATGCCTGGGCACGAGCGACGCCGGGCAAATCCCAAATCGGGGCTGCGTATGTGACAATCCGCTCGCCGACCGCCGACCGGCTCGTCGCTGCTTCGACCCCAATCGCGCAAAAGACCGAGCTGCACACGATGGAAATGTCGGGCATGGTCATGAAGATGCGGCCAATCGCGGGCATCGATATTCCCGCCGGTCAGCCGGTGACCTTAGGGCCGGGCGGCATGCACATCATGCTGATGGGACTGAAGGAGCCGCTGAAGGCTGGTCAATCGTTTCCGCTGACGCTGAACTTTGCCAAGGCCGGGACGCGCACGGTCGATGTCGTGGTCGAACGGGTGGGCGCGACCGGACCCGCCGCCACAACACAGCATTAGGGAGGAGGCATCCATGGATGGCGACGCACCGCGCGGGTCGGCGTATCGCGCGCCGCAGCGGCCTCGGCCGCAACTTGTCCTTGCAGCGGCGCTGCTCGGCGGCCTGTTCATTCTCGGCGCTGGCGCCTTTGTCGCGCTGGAATTGCATGACAGTTCGCACGGGGCTGAAGGCACTCTGCTCAGCGCGGCGATCGGGGGCCCGTTCAAACTGATTGACCAGAACAGCCACACGGTCACCAACACCGATCTTAAGGGCAAGTGGCTCTTGGTCTATTTTGGCTATACCCATTGCCCTGATGCCTGCCCGACCGCACTCAACAACATGGCGCTGGCTTTGTCCGATCTCGGTGCAGAGAAGAATGAATTCCGCCCGGTGTTTATCACGATCGACCCTCAGCGCGATTCGGCGCCGGTCATGAAGGATTACGCCTCGGCATTCGATGCGCCGATCCTGGCACTGACCGGCAGCGACGCCGCGATCGCGCAAGCAGCCAAGGAATACCGCGTCTATTACGCCAAGCATCCCGAGCCCGGCGGCGATTATTCGATGGACCACACCTCTATTATTTACGTGATGGACCCAAAGGGACGCTTTACCGCGTCGTTCAGCGGTGAAGACCCGCCTGATCAGATCGCCGCACGGCTCAAGAAATTGCTCGCTTAACCCGGGCGAGGGATGTTCGCATACCGAATTCGACCGTTTCGATGGAGGCGCAGCGCAAGGCCAGTGCACCACATGAGCGCGCTGGCCGGAGGTCCTTCACCGGTAATCCGCGCCTTCGCCACCGATCTGAGACTGTCGGAGAGCCGCTGTCCTCCGACCGATGCCGTATTGGTCGCCGACTTGGGTGACTTTGCCGTTGGTGAAGTCGATCTCGAGCATGTCTTCCGAGACTCCGATCGTCCCGACATAGGAGTGATACTGTCGGCGAATTCAGGCGGCTTTTCAGCATGGGGTGATCCATGAGCCTGCATCCAGAGCCGATTAGCGAGATCCCGGCCGAGACCGCGCGAGTGGCCCGTGCGGCGTTTCCCGGTGGCACCGTCATAACGCGGCTGCGTGATGAATTCGCCACCCTTTACGAGGGTGCGGACTTCCGCACGCTGTATCCCGTCCGAGGTCAGCCCGGCCTTGCGCCATGGCGTTTAGCGCTGGTCACGGTCTTTCAGTTTCTGGAGCATCTCAGTGACCGGCAAGCCGCCGATGCGGTGCGCGGTCGGATTGACTGGAAGTATGCGTTGGGGCTCGAACTGACCGACCCTGGTTTCCACTTCAGCGTGCTGACGGAGTTCCGCGCCCGCCTTGTCGCGGGCAAGGCGGAGCATCTGTTGCTGGACAGGATGCTGGAGCGCTTCAAGGCGCGCGGCCTGATCAGGGCGCGGGGCAAGCAGCGTACGGACAGCACGCATATCCTGGCTGCGGTGCACGATCTGCACCTGCTCGAACTGGTTGGCGAGACGTTGCGCGCCACCTTGGACGACCTCGCCGCGATTGTGCCGGACTGGCTGCGTCAGATCGCCCAGCCCGTCTGGTTCAAGCGCTACGGGCGCCGGATCGAGGATTATCGCCTGCCCAAGCGGCGGGAAGAGCGCGAAGCCCTTGCCATCGAAATCGGGCTGGACGGCTTCACCTTGCTGGATGCCTTGGAGGTGCCGAATGCACCGGCCGCGGCGCGCCAGCAGCCGATGGTTGGGACGCTGCGGGATGTGTGGCGGATCCATTATGCCCGCGAGGGGAACGGGCCACCGCGCTGGCGGGCGGGAGCGGAACTGCCGCCCGTGGGCGAGCGGCTGCAATCCCCCTATGATCCGGAGGCGCATTACAGCACGAAACGGCAGACGGAATGGTCGGGCTACAAGGTGCACGTGACCGAAACCTGCGACGAGAATGCCGCACACCTGGTTACACATATCATGACCTGCCCGGCGATGCAGCCGGACATGGCGAGCACGGCAGACATCCACAAATGCCTGGCCGACAAGGGGCTGCTGCCGGCCGAGCACTTCGTGGACGCAGGCTATGTCGACGCGGCGCTGCTGGTGAGCAGCCAACGTGACCACGGCGTCTCCTTGGAAGGGCCAGTCCGGGCAGTAGCGAAGCGGCAGAATGCGGCGGAACAGGCCTATGAGCAGCGCCACTTTGCGATTGATTGGGAGCGCGAACAGGTCACCTGCCCGCAGGGCAAGACATCGGTGACCTGGCGCCGCGGCTTGGACGACGCCGGCGCCCCGCGCATTTGCGCGGTGTTCAGCCGCACCGACTGTGGCACCTGCGCCGTGCGCGCCTTATGCACCCCGGCCAAGGCGGCGCGCCGCTCCGTCTACTTCCACCCGCGTCCGGAATACGAGGCGCTGAACAGGGCGCGGGCACGGATGGATGACCCGGTCTGGAAGGAACGTTATCACGTGCGTGCCGGCGTCGAAGGCACCTTGTCACAGGGCGTGCGCGCATTCGGCATGCGCCGAAGCCGTTACATCGGCCTTGCCAAGACCGGGTTGCAACAGGTGTGTACCGCCGCCGCGCTGAACGCCGCGCGCATTGTGCATTGGCTGGCCGGAACGCCGCGCGCCAAGACACGCGTGACCCGCTTCGCCGCCCTGGCTCAGGCCGCCTGAATTCGCCGACAGTATCTAGGAGTGGGTACGAACGTCAAAGATCTCGGTTCCATCCTCGCTGTTTTTCTCGGGGGCGACGTATCCGTATTCGCCTCTGATGTCGAAGGTCAGCCAGTGGGACCCCCGACCGCTTCTGAGCGTTAGGGTTTGCTTGAACCTTGGGGCGATGGGATTTGACATATCCCAGATGTAGATGTGCGGGTCGCTGCCGCTGCTGCTTTGCCAGACTTCGGTTTGATCAGGGGTCCAGCCGATACCGTGCATCAGTCCGGCCTTTCCGGGCGGATGATCAGGGAGGGTTGCGGTCACGATCCGACCCGTTTTTAGATCGGCAATCTGCATCCCCCACAGGTCTGTCACATCGTTTACGACAAAGCGGCTGGAACCATCGACGGCATAGGGCCCAAGAATCCCGGAATAAGGCCCGACGCGGGCTATGTTGTAGCTGCGTGGGTCGATCAGATAGAGGTATTTACCGCTGCCGTCGGAAGCCTTGGTCTCTTGGAAGAGCGGCCCCGCCAACGGATACTGAGCGTCGTGGGACCGATTGGAAAAATAAACCTTGCGCACAACATCACCGCTATCGGCGTCGAGAACATTGATGTAATCGGCGTGGCCGCCTTCCCAGCTCGGGACATAGAGGCGGTGTCCGTTTGGATCAATAGCAAGCCGATCTACTCCGGGATTTATCGTTTTATTCCACAGGATCCGGTCATCATAAATCTCAAGGCAATAGATCTTGCCGGTGCCAGCCGTATCGAAATAGGCGACGTATAGCTTGCCGGTTACGGCGCTCGCGGCTACACCTCTGACATCGGCGATGTTGGGCACCGTCTCGACGGTTTTGATCCGGCGATGGCCGGCATCGATGTCGTAAACCGATATGCTTCCCCGAGCGTTGGAAGCTTCATTGACCGTATAGAGTCGATGTTGAGTTTCCGAAGCCGTTGCTGCCGTGCTTCCTGTTGCTGTCGCGGCGATCACCGAGATCTCGGTCACGATTATCACAAATTTTGTTCGGGATCGGCGCATCATCGCAACAAGCCCAATGACGATCATGTTAAACTTAATTCCTGTTCTTGAAGCACTGCCGCTGCCGTGCTCCGCAGTGGTGACTCAGTTTGAATTCGGCTTGCGACCCAAAGCAGACCTTTCCGCGCAGCTTAATACCGGCCTGATTAACTGCAGACCTGTTCGAGCCAGGGATAGGAACACAGGAATTGAATGTGTCCAGCTTTAGCCCGAACTTCCTATTTGCTAATACTTCAACCTATTGATATATAAAATAATTCTGTGACGGCCGAGAGACCTTGTAGCCATGTGTCCAGTATAAACTCCTGAAACATCAAGGTATTTTTGGTAGACATAGCATCGCATATATTTCAACCGAATCATTTTCTTGTGATATCAATGGGTTGAAGTAATTCCAAGAAGGAAGCTCCGTTTAGCGAGTCGCGATCGCATTTGTCCTTTGCCCGCTCGGTCTTGTAAACGTAATTGTTGGGCCAATGCTGACATCGACATTATATGCGTCAAATAGGATTTGACCTGCAAACCGTCTCGATGAGGTCGCGCTTCTCAGGCTTGAGCATTTAGGGTGCATTCCACCGCACCCGATAAAGTACCCACTCACCAAAGCTGCGCAGGCGCTCGACCAAGGTACTACCGTCTAGGCCCTGTACGAATCTGGGCGCCGTGACAATAATGAGCTTGATGTCATGTTTCGCTAGAGTATCGAGGGAACCGCCGTTATCGAGGTCGAATTGATCGGCGAAGTATTTTCGGATGATTGCCTCATCACCTTCGCGGTAATATTTCGTCCGCAGCGGCATATAACTGGCGACCTCCAGGAGGTCTGCGGTGGAGGTCAAGACGAAACGTTTAGGCACCGTTGAGCCCGTCATCACATCGAGATAGTCGTAATTATCCGTACTGTCGATCAGCACCCTGCCGTCGCCCAAGCGGGCGAGCTCATCTTTGATGTAGAGCCCCGCCCTGCGCTCGCCACGCCAATCCTGCGTCACGTCCTCCAGCATGCCGCGCCGGACAATCTGCGCCGAGTGCATCGCCGGAGGGACTAGCGCTACCACAAGCAACCCCGCAAGCGGCCATGCTCCGGCGCGGCCGTGCCAGAGCCATTCACTGACGCGGACCAAAGCCAGTGCGGTGAACGGCAAGAGGAGGAGGACCCAAGCCCCCGAAGTGCGCCATGGTGCTGCGCCCGGAATGCTCATAGTCGCAATCATGATCGCGGTGATCAGCGCAAATGGCGCGAAGAATATCGCCGCCCAGTCACGCACCACCCGATCCCTGAAGGTCAGCCAGCAACAGGCCACGACACCGAGCAGCAGCGCCGGGTTCCATACGAAATTCTTGATGAACGACCCCGCAGGGGCGCGGGCGAGAGCCGTGTGATAATTACGCCCGGAGGAACTGAGGAATTGCCAGCTCGTCACTGAGAGATTGTCGATCGAGCCATACCACCAATAGCAATTTGCGATCCAAAACGCAGGAAAACTCAGGAGGATCACAGAGACCGCCGCCAGCAGGCCATGACCGATATCGCGTCCCCGCAACCACCCGCCCATCAGGTAGAGCAGGAGCGTGACAGCGAAAAAGCAACCCTCGTAACGGTCCGTCGAGGCGAGCATCAGGCAAGCGGAGCCGATAATCAAATGCCATCGCCTGTCCGCTTGAAGCCAGCGCAGGATAAAAATGCTGGCCCCGATCAGCAACAAATAGAAGAAGATGTCAGACATCGGCGTGACGCTGAAGATCAGGCGATCGGGGATCGCTATCGCCAGCAAGGTCGTGATCAGACTGACCTTGCGGTCGGCGAACAAAGCACCGGCGAGCTGCAGCATAGCCAATAGCAGAACAAGGCCCGCTATGCCGACGAGGACGCGCGGGACGATAAAAACGTCATTATGCAGCTTGAGGAACAGACCGACGAAGATTTTGTAGAAGGGCGGCCAGATCCACGGATCGAGCGCGTTGTGCCAAGAGAGGCGCAACGCCATCAGCGACCTTGCGCTCTCGTCGGCTGTGACGCGGTAGAAACCTAGCTTGTATAGCCCAAGCTGCACTACCAGGGCCAACCCTAGCATCAACGCCACTGCCAACACGTAGCCGTGCGCCCACTGGCCGGCTACGCTTGTCGTCCGCGATGACGCTCCTAAGACATTCGGCGCTGACATGTTACCCAAGCCACCAGATGCACATCTGTTTGGCTCCAAGCCGGCATGCCAAACGATTTGGCCTTAGTCGAGGCTTCATGGTTTGGCCTCTCGTGGCGCGGGAGTGATGTCACTTTTCTCCGTCAAGAGGCACCTCTCCCATCGTTGGCCTGCGCGTTTCAGGATCCAAAGAACTCATGCTGGAACGGGCGGTGCCCGCAATCTAGCAATCAGACATCATGCGCCGGATCAAATGTTCGGAAAAGGCCGTACCTCCTTGTTCCGGGAAGGGGGCGGGAAGGTCTGGAAACGGCGCGACCTCTCCGTTCGCCCTGGCTTCGGCGAAGGTCGGCTCACCACCCCTTGCGGAAATTCAAATTGAGTCACCACCTGCTCCGCTATTCGTATCATGATAGTTTGCGGATCATGATCGTTTGCAGCCAGAATGAACGCGCCTGATGCGAGGCTGGCGCGAACTCCTAGCCGGGGGTCACGATGCTGGCAGCCAATCCGCCGCTCGAACCAGAGCCGGAGCAGCCATTTGGCCGCCCGCGAAAATCGGCGATAAAGTGCTCGCGGGAGGACGGATATCGATCCTTGTCCAGGAGTGGCAAAAATGTTCGAGGGGTTTACCAGGACCGAAATCGACACTGCGGGCGCGCGGATCGCATTGCGGCACGGCGGCGACGGCCCGCCCTTGCTGCTGTTGCACGGCAACCCGCTGACCCACGCCTCGTGGAGCAAGGTGGCCCCCGATCTCGCCAAACGGTTTCATGTTGTCGCCGCTGATCTGCGCGGCTATGGCGACAGCGTCGGTCCCGAGGACGGCGGCGAGAACCACATCAACTACTCGTTCCGGGCGATGGCGCAGGACCAGATCGAGGTTATGGAACGGCTTGGGTATCGCGAATTCTGTGTCGCCGGGCACGACCGCGGCGCACGCACCGTTCACCGCATGTGCCTCGACCATCCCGATCGGGTCAAGCGCGCCGCGGTCATCGACATTCTGCCGAATTATTACATCTGGACCCATGCCTCGAAAGACTGGGCACTCAAATCCTGGCACTGGTTATTCATGGCGCAGCCCTACGACATGCCTGAGCGAATGATGGCCGGTGTGCCCGCACAATATTTCATGGAAAAGAAATTATCGAAGCCCGGCATCGGTCTCGGTTTTTTCGATCCCGAAGCCTTCGCCGAATACGTCCGCTGTTTCAATTGGAAGACAATTCGCGGCTCGTGCGAGGATTACCGCGCTTGCGTGACCTGTGATTTCGAGATGGACGAGGCCGACAAAAAGGCCGGTCGGAGAGTGGGCTGCCCGCTGCTTGTGATCTGGGGGGCGAAGAGCCATACCGGCACCGTTTATGGCGACGTGCTCGCGGTGTGGCGCGATTACGCGAGCGATGTGTCGGGCGGCCCGATCGATTGCGGCCATTACGTGCCCGAGGAGGCGCCGGCCGACACGCTCGCCTGGCTCACGCGCCATTTCGCCGGCTGAGTCGTCCGACCGGAGCTGGCGCGGGCGGACACGATCACTTCCGAAGTCGCCAGCATCGACATCAAGGACGACCGGCTTGGCGAGGCAATATTCGAATTCGTGCAATAGCTGAGATAATCCACCCGCAGCGTGGTCCGTTTGCGGAAGGTCGGGCGCGCCGGTCGATTCGCGTTGTCGTGGGGAGTAAATGTTTCAAACCACATATTACGTGAAAGCGATAGCTGGGATTGAGAGTAATTTGTCTGCGATGAAAAACGCCGCAGCGGTTGACCAACCAGGGCCGAATTGCTGCAACGTTTTCTCAGGCGCGGATTTCGACTAAACCCGCGCTCATGTCGCTGCTGCGTTCCGTCACCACCATCGGCTCCTATACTTTGATGAGCCGGGTGATGGGTTTTGTCCGAGACATCCTGACCGCGGCGTTGCTCGGCGCCGGCCCGGTAGCGGACGCGTTTTTTGTAGCGCAGCGGCTGCCGAACCTGTTCCGTTCGCTGTTTGCCGAGGGTGCTTTCAGTGCCGCTTTTGTGCCGCTGTTCGCTGGGGCGATGGCGCAGCACGGCAAGGAGAACGCGCGCATTTTCGCCGAGGACGCGCTTGCGGTATTGCTCGCGGCACTCGTCATCTTCGTCCTCGCCGGCGAGATCTTCATGCCGTCGCTGATGCATCTGATCGCGCCGGGCTTCAGTGAGCATCCCGAGAAGTTTTCGCTCGCCGTCGATCTCGCCCGCATCACCTTCCCTTATCTGTTGTTCATCGCCCTGGTGGCGTTGCAGGGCGGCGTGCTGAACTCGGTCGATCGGTTCGCCGCCGCCGCCGCGACACCGACCCTGTTAAACCTGTTCCTGATCGCGGCATTGTTGATGATGCGGCGGTTTGGCTGGCATGACGGCCGAGCCTTGGCTTGGGCGATCACCGCTGCCGGACTGGCCCAGTTTCTTTGGCTGATGTTCTCCTGTGCGCAGGCCGGACTCGCTTTGCGGCTGCCGCGGCCGCGTTTGACCCGGGAGGTGCGCCGCACCTTGGCAATTATGGGACCGGGTGCGGTCGGCGCCGGGGTGACGCAGCTCAATCTGATGATTTCGACCGCACTCGCCTCGTTTCTGCCGGGCGGCTCGGTGTCGTATCTCTATTATGCCGACCGGCTCAACCAATTGCCGCTCGGCGTTGTCGGCATCGCCGTCGGTACCGCCATCCTGCCGCCGTTGTCTCGCCAGCTGAGGCTCGGCGAAAACGGCGCCGCGGTGGCGACGCAGAACCGCGGGCTCGAATTGGCCTTGCTGCTGACCCTGCCGGCGGCGATGGGGTTGGCGGTGCTGGCGCAGCCGATCCTCGCCGTACTGTTTCAACGCGGCGCGTTCAGTGCGAGCGATACCGCTGCCACCGCCGCGGCCCTCGCCGCTTATGCGGCGGGGCTGCCCGCCTTTGTTTTGATCAAGGTGCTGGCGCCGGCGTTTTTTGCGCGCCACGACACCGCCACACCGGTCAAAGTCGCGATGACGGCGATGGCGGTCAATCTTGGCCTAACCGTGATCCTGATGCGGGTTTTGGCACATGTCGGGATCGCGTTGGCAACGAGCGGCGCCGGGTGGCTCAATGCACTGACCTTGCTGGTACTGCTCATGCGGCGTGAGCATTTCACGCTGGATCGGCGGGCGCGGCGCAATCTGCCCCGGATCGCCATCGCGGCAATTGGCATGGGAGTTGTGCTGGCGCTGATGCGTTCTGTCTTCGCGCCGGCGCTCACATCGGCAGCGCCTATTCGGATCACTGCGTTGGCTTGTCTATGCGGCGCCGGGCTCGCGACGTTCAGCATTTTGGCGCTGGCGCTCGGCATCGCCGACTGGCGCGATCTGCGTAGCCGGCTGCGCCGGCAACCGGCTTGACCGGCACCACTTGACCGGCACCACCTTGCGGCGATAACAGGCGCCATGAACCGTATTTTCTCCGGCGTGCAGCCGACCGGCAATTTGCATCTCGGCAATTATCTCGGGGCGATCCGCAACTGGGTCGCGTTGCAGAACGAGTACGAATGCATCTTCTGCATTGTCGATTTGCATGCGCTGACCCTACCGCAGGACCCCGATGAGTTGCGCGCCAGCACCCGCGAGGTGACGGCCGCCTACATCGCGGCCGGGATCGACCCCGAGCGCTGTATCATCTTCAATCAAAGCATGGTCTCAGCCCATGCCGAGCTCGCTTGGCTATTGGCCTGTCTCACTCCGCTCGGCTGGCTGAACCGGATGACGCAATTCAAGGAAAAGGCCGGCAAGCAGCGCGAGATGGCGGGGCTCGGCCTGTATTCTTACCCGGTACTGATGGCCGCCGACATTCTTGTCTACAAGGCGACCCATGTCCCGGTCGGCGAGGATCAGAAGCAGCATTTGGAACTCGCGCGGGACATCGCCGGTGCGTTCAACCGCCGCTATGACCGCGATTTTTTCCCGCTGCCTGAACCGCAGATTTTCGGCGCCGCAACGCGGGTCATGAGCCTGCGCGACGGCACCAAAAAGATGTCGAAATCGGACAGCTCCGACTATTCGCGCATCAACATGACCGACGACGCTCAAGCGATCACGTTGAAGATCCGCCGGGCCAAAACCGATCCCCTGCCACTGCCATCGACAATCGCCGATCTCGAGCGCCGCCCCGAGGCTGACAATTTGCTCGGGATCTACGCCGCCTTGGCGGGCATGTCGCGCGAAGTGGCGCTCACCCGATTTGCCGGTCGCAATTTCTCCGAATTCAAGGAGGCGCTGTCCGAGCTTTCGGTCGAGGTGCTGGGGCGGATCGGTGGCGAAATGCGCCGGCTGATGGCCGACCCGGGTTATATCGACGCAGTTTTGCGCCATGGCATCGAGCGCGCGCGTGCCATTGCCGAGCCGGTCTTGCGCGAGGCACAACAGATCAGCGGATTACTGCGCCCGTGAGACGACACGGCCTTTAAGGGCGAAATCCGCGCGGCATCTTTAGGGCCATGCCGAGCGTCAGCTGCTGATGGGTCTGGCTTGGCGCCAGCCCACGGGCTTAAATCAACGCAGCGAGCCACCCATGCTAGGAATTGCCTTAATCTCATGCGTGGAGCGCCGATGTTCATTCAGACCGAGCAGACGCCGAACCCGGCGACTTTGAAGTTTCTCCCGGGGCGACCGGTGATGACGAGGGGAACAGCGAATTTTACCGACGCGGCGGCGGCTAGAATCTCACCGTTGGCTGAACGGCTGTTCTCTTTGCCTGGTGTAAGCGGGGTGTTTTTCGGCGCCGATTTCATCACCGTCACGAAACAGGAAGACGGCGACTGGTATCACCTAAAGCCGGCGATCCTGGCCGTAATCATGGAGCATTTCACCACTGGTCGGCCGGTGTTTCTTGCCGGTGACGGCGAGGCTGCGGACACCGCCGCCGATGAGGAAGACGACGAAATCGTCGCCCAAATCAAGGAACTACTCGAGACCCGGGTACGACCGGCGGTAGCGCAGGACGGCGGCGACATCATCTTCCATGATTTTGAGGATGGCGTCGTTTACCTGCATATGCAGGGCTCGTGCTCGGGCTGCCCGAGTTCGACCGCGACGTTGAAGGCCGGCATCGAAAACATGCTGCGCCATTACATTCCCGAGGTGGTTGAGGTCCAGGCCATCTGATCTCAGTCCGTGAACCGCTGATCCTCGCGATCGACACAACAGGGGGCACCTGCGCAGTTGCGCTTGCCGCTGGTGATGAGCAGCTGGTGACAAGAAGTGCGGCGATGATGCACGGTCATGCCGAGGCATTATTGCCGATGATCGATGATATCATGAGTGCCGCTGGGCTGAGCGCTTCGGCACTCGATTGCGTCGCCGTGACGACCGGACCAGGGAGCTTTACCGGGATCCGAGTGGGGATTGCGGCGGCGCGCGGGATCGCATTCGCGCGCAGGTTGCCGCTCATCGGCATCAGCAGCTTCGAAGCCGTTGCCGAGGCCGTTCCGGCCGCCAAACTCGGTGATCGCCCTCTTTTGGTGGCCCTCGAAAGCAGGCGCGCGGATCTATATATCCAGCTCTTCGATGCGGCGCGCCGTCCGCTCTCGGAACCTGCCGCGTATTTACCGCAGACGCTCGCAAGCGCGATTCCTTCGGCCCGAGGTTCCGCCATCATGATTATCGGCGATGCCGTTGCGCGCGCCGCCGCCCCGCTTGCTGAACATTATAATGTCGCTACGGTAGCGACGGGACTAACACCAGCGGCTGGCGCGCTAAGCGCCGCGCTGCGGCGGCGGCGACGCGGCGAACGAGGCGGCGAAGTGCGGCCGCTCTATCTGCGCCCCCCCGACGTCACCGTACCTGGCGGATATCGGCCCCAAAATTCATGATTCGTCTGGAACCGATCCCGCGTGCAGCTGGAGCGGCAATGGCGGTGCTGCTGTCACAATTGCACAGCAGTTGTTTTCCCGATGATCCATGGCCGCCCCAAGCAATGGCCGAAATCATCGCTATGATCGGATTGTTTGGTCGAATCGCCTTCGAGAACGAGGAGGCGACCGGGCTGGCGCTGGCTCAAGGTATGGGCGAGGAGTGCGAGATCCTGGCTCTTGGGGTGGTTCCCGCGCGGCGACGGGCCGGAATCGGGTCTGCTTTGCTGGCTGCGATTGTGGGGGAATGCCGGTGCCGCGGCACCCGCACCCTGTTTCTCGAAGTCGCAGAGGACAATATTCCCGCCCGCGCGCTCTATGCCGCTCACGGCTTTGTACAAATCAACCGCCGCGTCAATTACTATCGCCGTCGCTCGGGCCATGCCGATGCCTTGGTCCTGCGGCTGTTGTTGTCGACTTGAGTTCACGCCGGCTGGCTTTGGCCATAGTCCGCCCCGTTGAATTGATCACTGCGCTCGGTCGCAAATTGTAAGACGTCGGAGGATAACCCGATTGCCCCGCCCTTGATCGTTACTTATATTCTCAAAAGAGGTGTAGCGTAGGGCTCTCAAAATGAACAACTCCGATCAAAACAGTGACTTACTGGCACTGACGACAGAAATCGTCGCAGCGCATGTCTCCAACAATACAGTTGCTGTTGGTGATTTGCCGGTGCTGATCAACCAAGTGTATAATTCGCTGGCCAATATCGGCAGCGTACCGGCTGCTCCGGCAGAACGGCCACAACCAGCGGTACCTCTCAAAAAGTCGGTTCACGCTGATTACATCATCTGTCTTGAAGACGGCAAGAAACTGAAAATGCTGAAGCGGCATTTGAAGACCGCTTACAACATGACGCCGGAAGCTTATCGCGAGCGTTGGGGATTGGCGCCAGACTATCCGATGGTGGCTCCGAACTATGCGCGCCAGCGCAGTCGGTTAGCCAAAGAGATCGGGCTCGGAACCCGGGCACGGCGCGCCCGAGCCTGAAGCGCGGCGGCGCCGTTCTCGATTTTCGGCTGTTGCAGGAACCCCTAATCCGCGCCATAGGCTGATGGCGAGCTTTGCGCTATTGTGCAGGTGCACGCTCATAATGGAGATGCGATGATTTCGCGGCTGGAGCAACTCTGCCTCGACAAAGGCCTCAAGATGACCGAACAACGCCGCGTGATCGCACGCGTCCTTTCGGAATCTGCGGACCATCCGGATGTCGAGCAGGTTTATCGCCGCGCCACTGCGATCGATCCTCATATCAGCATCGCGACCGTCTATCGCACCGTCCGGCTATTCGAAGAGGCGAACATCATCGCGCGCCACGATTTTGGCGATGGCCGATCGCGTTATGAGGAAATGCCGAGCGCTCACCATGACCATCTGATCGACCTGCAATCCGGCCAGGTTGTCGAGTTCCGTAACGAAGAAATCGAAAAATTGCAGGAGGCGGTCGCCAACAAATTGGGCTACGAACTCGTCGGTCATCGCCTTGAGCTCTATGCCATCCCGCGTCGCGCCAAAACCGGGCGCGGCATGGAATGAAGTACCTCCTTGCGCTGCGAGCCCGCTGCGCTGCGGCCTCCAATGTGAAGACTGTCAGGGTCTGGCCACCCTCGCAGCAGGAAGCCGTGACGGATCGATGATCCAAAGCGTCACGTTTTCACCGGGGAATCTGCCAACGGGATCGGCTGCAGGACCGGCAAGCTCCCGTGTTCTCGACATCCGCTCAGGGAAGTTGCAGGTGCGTTTGGCCGAGAGCGAGGCCGATATCGAGGCGGCGCAGGCGCTGCGCTATCGCGTTTTCTACGAGGCCTTGGGCGCAAGAGCGGCGGTGGAAGCTCAGCGCCTGCGTCGTGATTTTGACCGCTTCGACGAGGGCTGCGATCACCTGCTCGCACTCGATCACAACCACGGGATCGGTCCTGAAATCGTTGTCGGGACTTATCGTCTGATCCGGCGCGATGCAGCAACCCGTCTCGGCGGGTTTTATTCTGCCGGCGAGTTCGATATTGCGCGACTTGTCGCATATCCCGGCGAAATTCTCGAACTCGGCCGTTCCTGCGTGGACCGCGCATATCGCCAAAGCTCGGCAGCTCAGCTTTTGTGGAGTGGGATTGCAGCGTACGTCTTTCGCTATAACATCGACCTTATGTTTGGTTGCGCGAGCCTACCCGGCACGGACCCCGATAATCTTGCCGAGCCGTTATCCTATTTGCATTATTTTCATCTGGCCGCTCCCTCTCTCCGGGCGCGGGCACTGCCCGACCGTTACATCGAAATGCGCCGACTGCCGCGTTCTGCACTTGATCCGGCGCGCACCCTTAACAGCCTCCCCCCGCTGATCAAGGGATATTTGCGGCTTGGCGGTTTTGTCGGCGACGGTGCTGTGATCGATTACGATTTCAATACGACCGATGTTTGCATCGTCGTCAAAACCGACCTCGTGACCGAGAAGTATTCACGGCACTACGTGCGCCAGGCAAATTTTTCTAAGGATGATTGGCCAAGAGCCGAATGGACGTCATGAGGGAATGGGTTCGCCGACACTGAGGCTGGCGCGCATCGCGCTGTATCTGCTCTGGACTCTGAGCCTAATGCCGGTACAGGGATTAGGGCTCATCTTGCGCCGCCCGTGGGCGGGCACATTGCCCGTCCTCTATCACCGCTGGTGCTGCCGAATTTTGGGGTTTCGGATACGCACAATCGGCGCGCCGACGAGCCGGCGACCAGTTCTGTTTGCATCGAACCACGTCTCCTATACTGATATCACCATCCTTGGATCGCTGATCACGGGCTCCTTTGTTGCTAAGGCCGAAGTTGCGGGATGGCTTCTCTTCGGGTGGCTTGCCAAGCTCCAGCGTACCGTCTTTGTCGATCGCCGTGTTCGTAGCACGCGCTCACAGCGCGATGCGATGATGGCACGGCTTGCGGCTGGCGACGCTCTGATCCTGTTTCCGGAGGGCACGAGCAGCGACGGTAACCGGGTACTCCCGTTCAAAAGCGCGCTGTTCAGTGCTGCCGAAGCCATGCAGGCGATCGAACCGGTGGTGATCCAGCCGGTATCGATCGCCTATACCAGGCTCGACGGCATTCCGCTCGGGCGCTTGCTCCGCCCATATTTGGCTTGGTACGGAACGGCGGAGTTGACGCCGCATCTCTGGCGCATGATCGGGCTGGGCACGGTAGAAGTCGTCGTTGAATTCCATCCGCCGATCTCGTTTGCGGATTGCGGGTCTCGCAAGGCGCTAGCCCGCTATTGCTACGGCTGCGTGGCGAGCGGGGTCGCCGCCGCACTTTCCGGCCGCCCGCAACCGGTCCCGGAGCCGCCGCGACCGGTTACCAAACCGGAAGCGATGATGGCGGGGATAGGTTTCCGTTGAGCGAATTGGCGGTCCGCTCACCTGGTGTGCAGAACATGACCAAGCGGCTCTTCATTGCGACCTACGGCTGCCAAATGAACGTTTATGACTCCGCACGCATGGCGGAGCTGTTGGCTCCCCTCGGTTTTGCCCGAGCGCAGACGCCCGAGAGCGCCGATCTTGTGATCCTCAACACGTGCCACATCCGCGAAAAGGCATCCGAAAAGGTGTTCTCGGAACTCGGCAAGCTCCGCGCACTAAAGCTGCGAAAGGCGCGGCGCAGCGACGGCAGGATGCTGATCGCAGTCGGCGGCTGCGTCGCGCAGGCCGAGGGCGAGGAGATTCGCCACCGTGCTCCATTTGTCGATCTCGTTTTTGGTCCGCAGACCTACCATCGGTTGCCGGACATGGTGATGCAGGCGCTGCGAGCCAATGGTGCTGCGAGTCATCGACACGAGTTTTCCGGAGGAGCCCAAATTCGATCATCTGCCGTCGTCGCGGCCCGAGCAGGGTGCGACCGCCTTTCTGACCGTGCAAGAAGGCTGCGACAAGTTTTGCACCTTCTGCGTGGTCCCGTATACTCGCGGCGCCGAATATTCGCGCCCCGTGTCGCAGGTCCTCGCCGAGGCGCGCCAAATCATCGCGGGCGGTGTGCGGGAAATCACACTGCTCGGCCAGAACGTCAATGCCTATCACGGCGTCGGCCCGCACGGCGAAGAATGGGGGCTCGGACGGCTGATCGAGGCGCTGGCCGCGCTTCCCCGGCTCGAGCGCATTCGCTATACGACCTCCCATCCCCGCGATGTCGATGACGCGTTGATTGCGGCGCACCGCGATGTGCCGAAACTGATGCCGTTTCTGCATCTCCCAGTGCAAAGCGGCTCCGACCGCGTGCTGACCGCAATGAACCGCCGTCACTCTGTCGACGACTACCGGCGGATTGTCGACCGGCTGCGCGCGGCAAGAGCGGATTTGGCGCTATCCACCGACCTGATCGTCGGGTTTCCGGGTGAACGCGACGAGGATTTCCAAGCCACGCTCGACCTTGTTGGTGAGGTCTGTTTTGCCCAGGCGTTTTCATTTAAGTACTCGCCGCGGCCAGGTACCCCGGCGGCATCGGCAACTAGCCAGGTGCCGGATAGTGTCAAAAACGACCGGCTTGCTCGGTTGCAGGACGTGCTGGCGCAGCAGCAGCTCGCCTTCAACCAGGCCTGTATTGGCCGCACATTTCCGGTATTGCTCGACAAGCCGGGCCGTTATCCGGGCCAGCTGGTCGGCCGCAGCCCCTATTTGCAGAGCGTTCATCTGATGGCCGAGAACATCAACATCGGCGACATCGCCCCGGTGACGATCTGCGCGGCAAGTCAGAACAGTCTCTCGGGGACGCTCGCCAGATGACCGCGCTCCGCTCGGAGAGTGCTGCCGGCGAACTGCCCGATGGTCGCACCCAGCTCGAATTCGATGACAATCTGCTGCTGCCGTCGCTTTACGGTGAGCGCGACCAGCATCTCGACCGGGTGGAACGACAGCTCGGCATATCGCTGATCACCCGCGGCAATCGATTGGTTATCTCGGGGCCGCCCTCAGCCACCGAAGCAGCCAGGCTGGCGTTGTCGCGGCTTTACGACCGACTGAAGCAGGGTCAGGATATTGATATTGCGATCGTCGAGGCCGCCCTGAGACTGGCGCAAGCCGAGATTGCGGACCGGAGCCTCAGTCTCTGGCAAGAGGATGCGGGTTTCCGCACCCGCAAGCGCCGGATCGCTGCGCGTACCCCGGGTCAAGCCGCATACATAAAGGCGTTGCGCGAGCACGAGCTAGTATTTGGGCTCGGGCCCGCCGGGACCGGCAAGACCTATCTCGCGGTCGCCGCCGCAGTCGATCTGCTGATGACGGGTCAGGTCGAGCGCATCATTTTATCGCGGCCGGCGGTCGAGGCCGGCGAGCGCCTTGGATTTCTGCCGGGGGATCTGCGCGACAAGGTCGATCCCTATCTACGCCCGCTGTTTGACGCCCTGAACGACATGTTACCGGCTGATCAGCTCGCCCGCCGCCTCGCAACGGGTGAAATCGAGGTGGCGCCAATCGCGTTTATGCGCGGCCGTACGCTGTCGCGCGCCTTCGTGATCCTGGATGAGGCGCAGAACACGACGGCAATGCAGATGAAAATGTTTCTAACCCGGCTAGGCGAAGGCTCCCGAATGGTCGTGACCGGCGATCCGAGCCAGATCGACCTCCCGCCAGCAACCCGGTCGGGCCTGGCGGAAGCGCTCGACACCCTGAGCGGTGTCGAGGGTATTGGCGTCGTGCGGTTCACCGAACGCGATGTGGTCCGACACGATTTTGTCGCCCGGATTGTACGCGCCTATGAGGCGCGGGAACGAGCTGCGCGCGTTGCCGAGCCATGAACCGGCCGAGGCCGCGATCGACCTCGCGGTGCTGTCCCCGGCGTGGGACCGTGTTGTCAAGGACGCGGCGGAAGTGATTAGCACCGCTGCACGACGGGCATTGACAAGCGGCCTTGCCGAGGGTGGATCAGTGCCACAAGGTCGGCTCGAACTCTGCATCGTGCTCGCTGATGATGCCGAGCAGCGCCGGCTCAACCGCGATTGGCGCGGGATCGATCGATCGACCAACGTCCTCTCGTTTGCGACCTGGGATCCCGCGGTAGAGCTGCCCCCTGACGCGCCGTTGCTGCTCGGCGATGTCGTCCTGGCGTACGAGACCGTGGCGCGCGAAGCCGAGGAGCAAGGCAAGGCCATCACCGACCACCTCTGCCATCTCATTGTACACGGCGTGCTTCATTTGCTCGGGTATGACCACGCCACCGAGAGAGAAGCGGTTGTGATGGAGAAGCTCGAAACTTCAATATTGGCGAGCTTGGGGGTGGCAGATCCCTATCGCTTCACTATGTGAGCATCAAACGCCTCACCGGCTTCTCAATGACTGCTTCTGAGCCGCCCGAAAGCGGTGGCCATCCCGACCGGGAATGGGGTTTTACACCCCTGCGCAATCTGATGCGGTTGATCCGCCGACAGCGCAACGGGGAAAGTTTGCGTGAAACGATCGACGAGATGATCGAGGAGCCGCCGGGGGAGGGCTCTGACTCGCTTGGCGCCCACGAACGGGTGCTGATCGGCAATATCTTGAAGGGTCATGATCGCACGGCCGCCGATGTAATGGTGCCGCGCGTCGACATCGTCGCACTCGATATCGAAACCCCGTTTTCTAACGTCGTTCGCTGCATGATCGATCAGGGACACTCGCGCGTGCCGGTCTATCGCGAGACCCTCGACGATGTGATCGGCTTTATCCATGTCAAGGACATCCTTCCGGCCGTCGCCGAGCGGCGCGAAACCAAACTCGGGCCACTCTTGCGCAGGACGTTGTTTGTGGCGCCGTCGCTGCCGATTCTCGAACTCCTGGTGCAAATGCGCCAGGCGCGCACCCACATCGCGATGGTTGTCGATGAATTCGGCGGGATTGACGGGCTGGTAACGATTGAAGATCTGATTGAAGAGATCGTCGGCGAGATCGAGGATGAGCACGATGAGGCCGACCGACCAAGCTTGGTCGAGCGCGCCGATGGAACGTTGATCGCCGATGCGCGTACCCCGATCCAAGCGCTCGAACAGCGACAGGGGATCCAGCTGCTTTCGAGCGACGGTCAGGAGGAGGTCGATACTTTAGGCGGCCTTGTCTCTACCCTTGCCGGTCGGGTCCCTAAGCGCGGCGAAGTCATCGCCCACCCCTCCGGCATCGAGTTTGAGGTGCTTGAAGCCGATCCGCGGCATATCAAGCGGTTGCGCGTACGACAGTTGCCGGGAGCGAGGGGGAACGTGGACAACGGCGGTGCCTGAGACGGTCATCTCCCGCATCCAACCCGGCTCGCGACTGGACACCCCGCTCTGCCGCTTGGCCCTGGATGTTGCTGCGCTGACCGGCCGGCACCGTTACGGGCTCGCGTTTTTGCTCGGCGCCGCGGCGGCGGCGGCGATGTCTCCGGTCGACATGGTTCCGTTGCTGGCCGTGGCGTTCCCTGGCTTGTTGTGGCTCGATGATGGCAGCACCAGTGCAGGTGCGACGTTCCGGCTTGGCTGGGTGTTCGGCTTCGGTTTCTTTCTCGCCGGTCTGTATTGGATCGCCGCGGCGCTGTTCGTCGATCTCGCCCGGTTCTGGTGGCTGGTCCCGTTTGCTGCGGCCGGGTTACCGGCCGGGTTTGCGATCTATACCGCTCTCGCGCTGCTCGCGACCCGGCTTGTTGTGCAACGTTTGCAGCTTTCGGCGGCCGCGCGGGTTTTCGTCTTTGCGATCGCCTGGAGTGCCGCCGAATGGGCGCGGGGCCACGCGTTTACCGGATTGCCGTGGAATTTGATCGGCTACACTTGGTCGGGCGGCTTTCCTGGTGCGATCGCGATGTTGCAAAGCGTCGCCGTGGTTGGCATTTATGGCCTCAGCTTTATCACCGTGCTGGCCTTCTCGCTCTTATCGCTGCTCGGCAGCCCGCGAGCGGCGCCTACGCACCCGTTGCGACGCTGGGCGCCCGGCATTACGGCAATTTTGCTGGTCTCAGCTCCGGCGCTTGGGGGTGCGGTGCGCTTGGCAAACACCCCGATCGACTTGACCGGCACCCGCCTGCGCCTCGTGCAGCCTTCGATTACGGAAAGCTTGAAATGGCAACCCGCTGCCGCGCAAGACAACTTCCGGCGTCTGATTGATCTCAGTCGGGCCCCGGCCACTGAACGGTTGAATGCAATCTTATGGCCTGAGGCGGCGACACCGTTTTTGCTGGGCCGCGATCGTCCGGCGCGCGATACCATCGCGGCAGTCGTCCCCAAGGGGGGGTATGTGATTACCGGTGCGCTTCGCACCGATCCACCGCCCGCCCCGATCGCAAATTTCTGGAACAGCGTCGAGGCAGTAAACGCGCATGGCGACATCGTCGCCTATTACGACAAAGCCCATCTCGTCCCATTCGGGGAATACGTGCCGTTCCGCAAACTGCTGCCGATCGACAAGATCACCCCGGGCACGACGGATCTGAGCGCGGGTCCCGGCCCACAAACCATCGCTCTGCCGGGTCTTCCTCCTTTTGCTCCACTGGTTTGCTACGAAGCGATTTTTCCTGGTGCAATCATTGATGAAGACGATCGTCCAGCGTGGATCTTGAATGTCACAAACGATGCCTGGTATGGGCGCAGCTCGGGGCCTTATCAACATTTCGCGATCGCCCGCACTCGCGCCGTTGAGGAGGGTCTGCCGTTGATCCGCGTTGCCAATAACGGCATTAGCGGCGTGATCGACCCGGTTGGCCGGGTTCTCGCGCACACCGATCTCGATGCGATTGGCTATGTCGACAGCAGGTTGCCAACGGCGGGATCGCGTACACCTTACGCGCGCGTCGGCAACTGGATGCTGCTTGGGTTGCTGCTGCTCGGTGCGGTTCCGGTGGCGCTCCGGTTGGGTTGAGGTCGTAATACTGCCTTGGGTTGCATCAACTTATTAAAAGTTGAAGCTTCGCCTTGACCGGATTGCGAACCAGCCTCTAGATTTAGGCAGATAATTTATGAGAAAGCGATCGATCGCCTATGGCGACGCAGCAACAAACCCGTCGGCCGGGCCGCCAGAAGGGCGACAAGCCGAACCCGATTGATATTCACGTCGGCTCGCGGGTGCGGCTACGGCGGAACATGCTGGGTCTCAGCCAGGAGAAGCTCGGCGAAGCGATAGGGCTCACGTTTCAGCAGGTCCAGAAATATGAACGCGGCGCCAATCGCATCGGCGCCAGCCGCCTGCACGATTTAAGCCGTGTGCTCGACGTTCCGGTGTCTTTTTTCTTCGACGATATGGACCCGGTGCGGGCGCCGGCAATACCAGCCGGGTTTGCTGAACCCTCCGCCGAAGCTTTCGATTCAGATCCGTTGCGCAAGCGCGAGACGATCGAGCTGGTCAGCGCCTATTATCGCATCGAGGACTCGACGGTCAGGCGTCGGCTGTTCGAGCTTGCCAAAGCACTTGCGACCGGAAACGAACGTCAGCCCGAAAAATAGCGCCGGTTTCGCAGTTGCAACCACCTTTTCACAACCGCCCGGCAAGAATGGGGGCTTGACGCTCGTCCGTCTAGGCGGCATCAACGGCGCCGATCCGGTATTTATCGCCGCCATCGTTGAGAAGGGATAAACCCTTGGCCAAGCAGAATTTTGTGTTCACGAGCGAGTCCGTCTCGGAAGGCCATCCGGACAAGATCTGCGATCGCATCTCCGACGCCATTGTCGATACCTACCTCGCCGCCGAACCCGAAGCGCGCTGTGGCGTCGAGACCTTGGTTACGACCAATCGCGTCGTTCTAGCCGGCGAAGTGCGGGGACCGTCCGCGATCACCGGCGAGCGGCTGATCGAGGTAGCGCGCCAGGCAATCCGCGATATCGGCTACGAGCAAGAAAATTTTCACTGGCGGCGAGCGGCGATCAAATGCCACATCCACGGCCAGTCGGCTAACATCGCGCAGGGTGTCGACGCCTCCGGAAACAAGGACGAAGGGGCGGGCGATCAGGGCATGATGTTTGGCTTTGCCTGCAATGACACGCCAGCGCCGGCTCTGATGCCGGCGCCGATATTTTACGCCCATGCGATGCTGCGGGCGCTCTCCGAGGCGCGGCACGCCGGCAGGACACCCCTCCTCGGTCCCGATGCTAAAAGCCAGGTGACCTTGCAATATGAGGGCCGCAGGCCGGTGCGGGCCACCAAGGTGGTCATCTCGATCCAGCATTCCGATCGGATCGACCAGGACGAGGTCCGCGAGATCATTCGCCCCCATGTCGTCGCGACTCTGCCCGATGGGTGGATGTGCGACGAAGAAAACTTCCTGGTCAATCCGACCGGACTATTCGTGATCGGCGGCCCTCACGGCGATGCCGGCGTCACCGGCCGCAAGATCATCGTCGATACCTATGGCGGCGCCGCGCCTCATGGGGGCGGCGCATTCTCCGGCAAAGACCCGACCAAGGTCGACCGCTCAGCCGCCTATGCCGCCCGCTATCTTGCGAAGAACGTTGTCGGCGCGGGGCTTGCGGAGCGTTGCACAATCCAGCTCGCCTATGCGATCGGCGTCGCCAAGCCGTTATCCTTTTATGTCGACACCGAGGGTGCGGTCGACGAGGAGAAGCTTGGTCGGGTATTGCAGGAGCTGATGGATCTGTCGCCGCGCGGCATTCGCACTCATCTCGGGCTCAACAAGCCGATCTACACCCGCACCTCCTCCTATGGGCATTTTGGCCGAACCCCTGAGCCCGACGGCGGTTTTTCCTGGGAGAGGCTCGATCTCGCCGACGAATTGCGGCACGCATTTTGATTGTTCGGGGTCCGCGCCATCACCGCACCCGCAGCGGCTCTACGGGCGCAAGCGCGGTCGGCCGTTGCGTCCGGGGCAGCAGATCCTATTCGAAGAGCTGTTGCCGTCGCTCGCGGTCGAGTTGCCGCAATCGGGCGCGCTTAATCCGGCGCTGCTGTTCCCGGAATCGAAGCAGTCGGTGTGGCTCGAAATCGGCTTTGGCGCCGGCGAGCATTTGGCAGCCCAAGCCGAGGCGTATCCCGACATTGGGTTCATCGGCTGTGAAGTATTCGGAAACGGGGTTGCGAAACTGCTAAGGGAGATTGAAGGTCGTCGACTTGCCAATATTCGCTTGTTTACCGACGATGCTCGCCGGCTGATTGCGGCATTGGCGCCGGCTTCAATTAGCCGCGTCTTTATATTGTTTCCCGATCCGTGGCCCAAGACGCGCCACTGCAAACGCCGTATCGTGTCGACCGAGACTCTGGACGAATTGGCTCGCATCATGATCGAGGGTGCGGAACTGCGGCTTGCGACTGACCATCGCGAGTATTTCGCGTGGATGTTGGAGCGGGTGACAAGCCACCCGGGGTTCGTATGGCTTATCCGTAAACCCGCCGATTGGCGCCACCGCACACCCGATTGGCCGCCGACCCGCTACGAAGAAAAAGCTCGTGCCGCCGGCCGCTCGCCGCTGTTTTTGCGCGCTCGCCGGCAATCAACAGAGAAAATTCCGTCTGATCCTACCGCAGCTCTGATCTTACCGCAAGCAATGAGTAAAATGGTATGGAAAGCTCTCGGTTCGCGATCGCCGGTGAAATCGGCTCTTGTCGGATTTGTGGCGAGGCCGATCGAGGTTGACGGTACGACACCATCCCCGCGAGCAGTATGGGCGCCGGCGCTTGACCATGAGGTCAGGGCGCGCCTATATCGACGCTGCGCCGGCCGGATGGCAGAGTGGCTATGCAGAGGACTGCAAATCCTCGTACAGCGGTTCGATTCCGCTTCCGGCCTCAATCTTCGCCTCGCAGTTTTGGCTTAGCAGCGCAGCTGGGCACTTTCTATCATTGGGGTGAGCCATCAAGGCTGTCGACGGGTGCGCCTGGTGGCCGGGGTTGTGCTGTCCTCGGCCGTCACGCCGAGACCGCCGGCGTCCACGTCACCCACGCGAAATAGCCGGTTTCATCAAAACTCATTTCACATTCACCATGGAAAGCGCGCCGGACGGCCTCGCCAATGCGGCGCGCCAGATGAATGTCGGTCGTGTTGATTACGCAGGCGGTCGCGATAACAGCGTGCCCGGTTTCCGCAAGCAATCCAACCCCGATTACTACGCCGCCTTTGTCGTCGATCCTGATGGATACCGGATAGAGGCCTATTGCGGCCCAGCCGAACGTTAGCGTGGTCGAGATCAGGGTTCAAGGCGCCGATAACGGCAAAAGCAGCTCCACGTCGTCATTCTGAATATTGTTCACGCGCTCGCTGATTGGCGTGATGGTAAGCCCGCTCGCATAGGGCAGGAGCAGTTTCTTTGCCGTTGCCGGCGACGCCGTGAGCCAGAGCTGATAATCGGCCGGCGCAATGATCACCGGCATGCGATCGTGCACCTCGCTTATCAGCTTGCTCGCCACCGTCGTGATGATAGTGAACGTCTCGACCGGATCACCGCTCTCCGGTGTCCATTTCTCCCATAATCCGGCAAAAGCGATCAGCGCTCCGTTGCGAAGGGCGATCTTGTACGGCTGTTTTTTGGAGCCGTGGGATTGCCATTCGAAGAAGCCATTTGCGGGCACAAGGCATCGCTGAGATTGGAAGGGTGCGCTATACGCAGCTCTTTCCTCGAGGGCTTCGGCAGGGGCATTGATCATCCGGGCCCCGAGCGAGAGATCACGAGACCAGGGAGGCACAAGGCCCCAGCGAGCAAGGTGGAGTTCCCTGCCCTTCGCTTCGGCTTTGACGATGGGCGAGGCTTGGGTTGGCGCAATGTTATAGTGCGGCATCAATGCCGGCACGTTTTTGATCTTAAACTGTTTCCGGATCTCTGCCGGAGTCGCTGTAAGGTAAAAGCGTCCGCACATAGTCGACTTACTCCGACGCGCGGGGCGTTCTCCCGTTGCTTCCTTCCTGAACAGCCCGAGAGCGTCAGCTCCTCGGGTCGATCGGCGTCACCACCCCTTGGCCGCTTCGATACACCTCGCCGGCGTCCAAACAAAGGCCTTCGCGGAACCGCCCGGCGACGATTGGACTCCGGATCGCAGCTGCTCAAGCCTGCCCAGGGGGACCGCTAATCCCGGCAAACCCAACGCCGGCGTTCTCAAGCTCACCCGCAGCGGGTCAAGCAGCCGCATTTGACCTTCTCTCGTCAAGTCCGTGTCATGTGGTGGCGGTGCAAGCACCCCAAATCCGTCGGGCGAGGCATCGGGACGAGCTGGTTCACGTCCGTTCTCCCGCTGATGCGTCAATTGACCGCCAGCCGTGATCCAAAAGCTGCCGGCTGGTACGGTCGAAGGCGAACCAGTTTCCGCCATTTGTCGCCGGCTGACCATAGCGGCGATCGATCGGCAGTCCCGCGAGGTGACAGTATAGTAAAGTGCCGGTCCCGCCATGACCGATGATCGCCAGATCGCCATCACCGGGTTGCGACAGTATCTTCTCGACCGCGCCAACAATCCGCGCCTGGGCAGCGATCGCAGGCTCCCAGCCGCGCACGCTCTCTCGCGGATGAGCAAAGAACGCGTCGGCGGTTGCTTCGAACTCCTGATTTGCGAGGTAACCCGTCGCCGATCGGTCATTCTCGCCGAGATCGTCGATGATGGTGTAACCGCAGAGCCCGAGCCCATCAGCGAGAATTAGCGCGGCGTCGCGCGTTTTCCGCTCGCCGCTCGCGAAAATAAGGCGCACCCCTTTTATCCAGGGATAGGCGATCATCCCCCACATGCGGGCGCGGCCGCGCTCGTTTAGCCGCCAATCGGGAACCGGCACGCCCGGATCGATCACGACATCCGGATGGGTGATGAAGAAAACCGTCGGCACCGATTTTGACCTCTCCACCCCGCCATTGCCGTGCGCGGGTAATGGCAGTGATACACGGAGATCAACGCGAATAGAACACCGCAGAGTTGCCCATCTGCAGCGCGAAACAAACGGAATAGGGCCCGAGGAACAGATCGCCGAGCGCGCGGCGCAATAGATAGGTGATCCGCCGCTGCGCCAAGTGATGCGACCGATCGTGGATCATGTGGCAGCGCTGGCACAGGCTTTTGAGGTTCCGCATCCGGTTATTGCGCGGGTCGTGATCGAGATGAGCGGCGGCGAGGACAACCCGGGTGTGCCGCATCTGCGCGGTTTCAACGAGGTCGGGCCAGCGCGCCGGACGCCCGCGACCGTTGCGCCAAGTGCGACGAGTGGGATCGAACCATCGTCCATCGGGCAGACAGCGGACCGTCACGCCATGCGGTCGCCCACATCCCTGGCAGATCCCGGCGGCACGCTCGAACCGAATCCGCCGACTGATTTCCTGCCAATTTTCCGGATAAAACCCCCGCATTTCAGGCTTGATCGGCATTTCCGTCTCCGTTGGCCGAGACGTCGGCCACCTTCTTGCCGAGCAGACGATAGACGCTCGCCCGGCCAATGCCGAGCCGGCGCGCGATTGCCGCCGGACCGAGCTTCTCCTCTCGGCGGAAGCGCATGATTTCGGCGGCATCGACTAATGGCTTGCGGCCCTTGTAGACACCGCATGCTTTGGCAGCACTGGTCCCCTCGAGCTGGCGCTCGCGGCGCAGGTTGGTCTCGCATTCAGCGTACACACCGAGCATGTCGAGAAATGCTTTGCCGGGGTGATGCCGGTGTCGACCGGCTGTTCGGTTGCGTTCAGCGCCACCCCCTTTGGCTTTGAAGCTCGTGCACGATGTCATGGAGGTCCTTCAGCGACCGGGCCAGCGGTCAATGGGCCGACGACGAGCGTATTGCCAGCCCGCCGGAAGTCGAGCAACAGTTGCAATTCGGTACGGCCGCCGCGGCGAGTAGCGCTCGCCTGCTCGGCGCGGATTACCTCGCAGCCCGCTATCTCGAACGCGGCGCGTTGGATCGAAAGATTGATCGAAGGTCGAGACCCGGGCATAGCCGTAAAGCGACATAAGGGCCAAAACGTCTCGTTAGCTACTAGACCTTGGCCTGATACGGTCTCAGAGCCGGTTTTTCAATATGGATGTTTCGGTGCGGCGGGTGGACCCATCGGAACCAGATTACAGTGAGTTGAGCCGGGGAGTATTCGGGGCATGTCGAGAAAACGGCTAGCGAAGGCAGAGGAGTTGCCGCCTGACCCGAGGTCCTCTTGACTTGAATGTTGGGCACGGCAGACGGCCTTCCGTCCAAGTTCTGCGCCATTCGCCATGCGAGGAGCGCGCGATGACGGACGTTCGTAGGCATCATGGTCACCTCGCGGTCTGCGGGTCTGGCCGCGTATCGACACTGACTGTCGTCGAAAGCCCAGGCCGCAACGCGCCGAGTCTTGCATCACCGTCATCGAGGGCGATGCGGACGGGCACGCGCTGCACGATCTTTGTGAAGTTGCCGGTGGCATTCTCCGGCGGGATCACGCTGAACACCGCACCCGTTCCCGGCGCCAGGCTCAGAACATGACCGTGGAAGACTTTGTCCGGCAGCACGTCGGCGACGACCGTCGCCGGTTGCCCGGGCCGCATATGCGCGAGCTGATCCTCCTTGAAGTTGGCGTCGATCCACAGCCCATGCGCCGGGATGACGCTCAACAGATACGCGTCGCTCGCGACATAGGCGCCGACCTGCGCCGCCCGATTACCGACATAGCCGTCGATCGGCGAGCGGATCCCGGTATAGCCGAGATTGAGCCGGGCGGTTTCGAGATCGGCCTTGGCCTGAGCGATGCCGGCACAGGCTTCGGCAATCTCGACCCTGCGTTCCTCGTGGAGATAGCCCCGCGGGATCAAGATCGGTCTTGTCGCGTTGGCCACAGCGTACTTCCCGGATTTAGTCTGGATCCAGGAACCCCTTCGAGACATGCGGAGATGCAAATGGCACAAACCGGTATGGCGACCAAGCCGATTACCCCGGCGCCGGAAAACATCCCGATCTTGCTGATCGTCAACGGTGTCGAGAGGCAGCTCAGACTTGCGCCGTGGACGAGCCTGCTCGACGCACTACGCGATCATCTCGATCTGACCGGCACCAAAAAGGGCTGCGACCACGGCCAATGCGGTGCCTGTACCGTGCTGGTGGAGGGGCGACGTATCCTCTCTTGCCTCTCGCTCGCCGTGATGAAAGACGGTGCCGAAGTGACTACCATCGAGGGCCTGGCACCGGATGGCGCGCTGCATCCGTTGCAGCAAGCGTTCATCGATCACGACGCGTTCCAGTGCGGCTACTGCACGCCGGGACAGATCTGTTCGGCCATGGGCCTGATCGCCGAAGGCCGAGCGAAAAGCGCCGAGGAGATCCGCGAACTGATGAGCGGCAACATCTGCCGCTGCGGCGCCTATCCCAACATCGTGGCGGCGATCCAGCAGGCAATGGGGCAATCATGATCAATTTTCAGTACGTTCGGGCCACCGATGTCGCCGATGCGGTGCACCAGATTAGCGCCGATCCGACGGCGAAATTCATCGCCGGCGGCAGCAACCTGATCGATCTGATGAAATATGACGTCGAACGACCCTCGCGGCTGATCGACATCACGCAGTTGCCGCTGAAGAGCGTCGAGGAAACAGCGGACGGGGGGGTGCGGATCGGCGCACTCGTGTTGAATTCCGATCTCGCCTATCACCCGCTGATCACCGCGCGCTATCCGCTGCTCGCGAGCGCCATCCTGGCGGGCGCCTCGGCGCAGCTTCGCAACATGGCGTCAACTGGCGGGAATCTGCTGCAGCGCACGCGCTGCTACTATTTTTACGATACCGCGACGCCCTGCAATAAGCGCGAGCCCGGCAGCGGCTGCTCCGCCATCGGCGGCCTCAACCGGATGCACGCGATCCTCGGCACGAGCGAAGCATGCATTGCGACGCATCCCTCCGACATGTGCGTGGCGCTAGCGGCACTCGATGCCAAGGTCCATGCAGCCGGGCCGGCAGGGGTGCGCGCGATCGCGTTTTCGGATTTCCATCGGCTGCCGGAGAACACGCCGCAGCACGACACAAATCTGCAACCGAACGAGATTGTCACGGCGGTCGAACTTCCGGCGCGCGGCTTTACAGCAAATTACACGTATTTGAAGATTCGCGATCGTCTCTCCTATGCGTTCGCGCTGGTGTCGGTCGCAGCCGCGCTGGAACTGCAAGGAGATACGATTATGGAGGCCCGTCTGGCGCTCGGCGGCGTTGCGCACAAGCCTTGGCGCGACCCGACAGCCGAAGCGGTGCTGCGTGGGCAGGCTGCCAACCAGGCGACGTTTATCCGCGCCGCAGACGTCTTCCTGCATGACGCCAAGGCTTTCGAGCACAATGCCTTTAAGATCAATCTCGCTCGCCGCGCCATCGTCCGCGCACTGATACAGGCGGCGGCCGGCATCCCTCAATCCCAGTCCAATAAGAAAATCCGGTGAGCAGGAGACCGAGCATGACGAATTATATCGGCACCGCCACATCCCGCATCGATGGCCGCGCCAAGGTCACCGGCACGGCCAAATACGCCGGCGAGTTCAATACGGCCGGTCTCGCGCATGCCAGCGTCGTTACATCGACGATTGCCAAGGGCCGCATCGCGCGCATCGACGCGAGCGAGGCGCTTTCCGTTGCAGGCGTGATCGACGTGCTCACGCATCAGAATCGCCCACCCATGGCAAGTGAGGACAGCGCCTACAAGGACGAGGTGGCTCCCGAAGGGTCGCCATACCGGCCGCTCTACGACGACAAGCTTCTGTTCAGCGGCCAGCCGATCGCGCTGGTCGTAGCCGAAGAATCGGAGATCGCGCGCT
This sequence comes from uncultured Alphaproteobacteria bacterium, assembly GCA_963846635.1. GTDB lineage: Bacteria > Pseudomonadota > Alphaproteobacteria > ATCC43930 > CGMCC-115725 > AP-15. The sequence continues at coordinate 52,381 of CAWJXM010000025.1, forward strand.
TCGCCGCGTCGCTGGTCCGGGTCGAATACGAAAAGGAAGCGCATGTCACGGATTTGTATCATCAACGTGACAAGGCTGTCGCATTGGAGCCGGCAGAGAACCCGTTCGCCCCGCCAAAGCCGCGCGGTACGGCCGAGCAAGCGTTTGCCGCAGCCGCGGTGCGCCATCAAGGCGAGTATTATGTCCCGATCGAGCATCACAACCCGATGGAGCTCTTCGCCGCGACGGTGATAGTCGAGGCGGACGGCAAGCTGACGATCTATGACAAAACCCAAGGCGTGCAGAACGTGCAGCGTTATGTATGCAGCGTGCTCGAAATGAAGCCGGACGCGGTGCGCGTCATATCGCCGTTTGTCGGCGGCGCATTCGGTTCCGGGCTGCGCCCGCAATTTCAAGTGGTGCTCGCCGCGCTGGCGGCGCGCGCGCTGAAGCGCTCGGTGCGCCTCGTGCTGACCCGGCAGCAAATGTATGTGCTCGGCTACCGGCCCGCGATGATCCAGCAGATCGAGCTGGCCGCAAACGCCGGTGGAACACTCGAAGCGATCACGCACGAGGCGATCACGGTAACATCGCAATACGAGGACTTCCATCGGCAAGAAACCGGCTGGTCCGGCCTGCTCTACAAGAGCGCCCATGCGAAATACACGCACAAGCTCGCGCGGCTCGATCTTGCTACGCCGTGCGACATGCGCGCCCCCAGCGCGGCGCCTGGCGTCTACGCGCTCGAAAGCGCAATGGACGAACTCGCGGCCGCTCTCAAGCTCGATCCGCTCGAGTTTCGGCTACGATGTTATTCGGAGCGCGACCAGCACAGCGACCGGCTATACAGCAGCAAGAGCCTGCGCGAGTGCTACCGACAGGGTGCGGAAGCTTTCGGTTGGGACAAGCGCACCCCCGAACCGCGCTCGATGCGTGACGGCACCGAGCTGGTGGGCTGGGGCATGGCGAGCGGCGTCTGGGAGGCGTTGCAGGTACCAATCGCGGCACGCATCGTGCTCACGGCCAACGGCCACGCCGAGGTTTCCTGCGCAACTTCCGATATCGGCACCGGCACCTACACCATTATGGCGCAGGTCGCGGCCGAGATGCTCGGGCTGCCGCTCGACAATGTCACCGTCAAGCTTGGCGACTCGACGCTGCCGCAATCGCCAGTCGAAGGCGGATCATGGATCGCGGCGTCGGTGTCGAACGGGATAGCGACCACGGCCGGCGCGGTCCGTGAGGAATTGTTGAGCTTGGCAAAACAGATGCCGAATTCGGCGCTCGCTGATGCGACGGCTGACGAGGTCACGCTTGCCGACGGCATGCTTGTCAGTAAGCGCGATGCAACATGCGCAGTATCGATCGCAGAGGCGATGCGGCACCGGGGCGTGGACCGCATCGAGCAGGAGAAATCCACCACCTTCGATGATGACGGCTCACATGCGCACAACACGCACTCGGCGGTCTTTGCCGAAGTCAAGGTCGATGAAGAGCTCGGCGTCATCCGCGTCACCCGGGTCGTCAGTGCGGTCGAGGCCGGCCGCATCCTCAACCCCAAGACCGCGCGCAGCCAGATTATCGGCGGCGTCGTATGGGGTATCGGAATGGCATTGCACGAGGAAACGCTCGTCGACCACAATTTCGGCCGCATCATGAATGCGAACATTGCCGAATATCATGTCCCGGTGAACGCCGACGTGTACGACATCGATGTCATTTTCGTCGACGAGCTGGACGCCATCGTCAACCCGCTCGGCATAAAGGGATTGGGCGAGATCGGGATCGTCGGCGTTGCCGCTGCCATCGCCAACGCGATTTATCACGCGACCGGCAAGCGCGTGCGCGACCTGCCGATTACACTGGATAAATTGCAGCGCTGAACTGGAAATGCTGTTCTGCGCAACTGCCAGGTGATTTGCTCCAGTGAGATTGTGGCCGCCCAGTCCCTGTCATGCAAAATAACGCGCGGACACCGCTCCTCGCGCCATTGCGGAGGCGATAGATCGGAGCGGCCTCATCAAAGCGCCAAGAGCGGAAGTCGCGGTGTAAAATCAATCGCCGCGCGGTCGATCGCAGAACCGGTTATGATCTGGGTCGGTTCATAAAACTGCCCGTGAAATGTCAAACTCGGCTCACGCCATGCCCAGTTTACACAAGGGACTCCTCACAGGTTTATCAATGCTGCTGGCGGTCGTATCGAGCCCCGCCAATGCCGTCGATTCGGACCAGCAGGTTCTACACGTCCTCAATCGCCTCGCCTTTGGTCCGACCCTTGAAGATTTCAATTATGTGAAAATGGTCGGGGTCGAACGTTACATCGCCGAGCAGCTCGACCCGGCGAGCATCGACGAGCCAATCGAATTGCGGTTTCGGCTGGCTCAGTTCGCGACGCCCGATCTCAGCGCTGCCGAGTTGCGCCAACTTTACCAGCCGTCGCCGGTGTCGGGCCGCGTCAAGCCGACGCTGGACGACATCAAAGCGCAAGAGCGGCGAGCAAACCTGATTGCGCGCGAAGCCGCCGAGGCGCGTGTTTTGCGGGCGGTGCTGAGTCGGCGCCAACTGGAAGAAGTCATGGTGAATTTTTGGTTCAATCACTTCAACATCTTCGCCGGCGAAGGGCTGGAACGCATCTGGGTTGGCAATTACGAGGAGCAGGCGATCCGACCCAACGCGCTTGGCCATTTTCGCGACCTGTTGTTCGCAGTCGCCAAGCATCCGGCCATGCTAGCGTATCTCGACAACACACAGAACATCGGGTCGTCGAACGGTGAGCATGATCGGCTCAACGAGAATTTTGCGCGTGAAGTCATGGAGTTGCACACGCTTGGAGCGGATGGCGGCTACAACCAAGCCGATGTCGAGGTTTTGGCCCGCGTCTTTACTGGGTGGCGGATCAATTCCTCCGATTCGAGCGAGTTCCCCGGTGTGGCCGCGGTGTTCGAAGGGGTGCGCCACGATTACGCCAGCAAAGTATTTCTCGGACGGCCGCTAGAGGCGCGCGGCAAGGCCGAAGGCGAGGAGGCGCTCGCGATCCTAGCCTCCAGTCCAGCGACGGCGCATCATCTAGCATTCGAACTTGCGCAATATTTCGTCGAGGATACGCCGTCGGCGGCACTCGTGGAGCGGCTCGCCGCGCGTTTTCTCGCCACCGGCGGCGATATCCGCGAGATGCTGAGGACCTTGTTCGGCAGCCCCGAGTTTTGGACGAGCGCGGGCGAGAAATATAAGACGCCATATGAATTCGTTATTTCGACGGCGCGCGCGGCCGGGCTGCCGATGAACAATGTCCGCCCGCTGCTCGCCTGGATGAGCCGGCTTGGCATGCCGCTTTACGGCTGCGAGACACCCGACGGATATAAGAATACAATGGAAGCGTGGCTGAGCCCGGACTCGACGCTCCGCCGAATTGAGTTCGCCAGCGCCTTTGCCCGCGGCGCCGTGCCCATTGCACGAGAGACGAGTGGGGATCTCGCTCTGCCGCCGATCAAACAGGCCCTTTCGGTCGATCCCAAGCAGCTGGAAACGGTTTTCGGGTCGATCTTGGCTCCCGAAACGCGCGCCGTCGTCAATACGGCACCACCAGGGCAGCGTGCGGCCTTAATCCTCGGCAGTCCCGATTTTATGCGTCGCTAGCCCCGACCGACGTGGCGCCTCGTTGACCGGATCAATAACCACCGCCATGCCAAGTCATCGGTCCGGGCTCTTCGCATTGATATCCGGATGGGTTGGGAGCTCTCCGGCAGTGACGCTCTGACAGGCATTGGCTGAAGGCGACGTTGGCCGGAAATCCTGCCACTGCGCTGGCGTACTGCCGGCAGAGTCCCACGGTCATGGCTGTATAAGACACAGCGGAGCCCGTTTGTCCATTGGCAGCGGCACATGTAATCAACAAAGCCACAATTGCACTGACGGTCGGCTTCAACTCGGAACTGCCAGTGTTACATGATCGGCTATCGAAGTGTCTTTTATCAAATGACACAAGTCACGATTGTAAATGCCCCAAAGCACGCCAAAAACCGGCGGCTGATCGGTGATCCCGCAGCTTAGGGAATATCTGAAAAGGATTTGCTGAGCTGTAAAGGTGCGCTGGGGTGGATCGGGGCACCGACACCCAGGTTAAAATTGCTCTTCGGTAATCACCTTGAACTCGGTGAGCTGGTTTCGGCCAAAGCTGGTTGACAGCGCAACGTCAGCTGCGTCTCGGCCACGCGCCATCAATATCCGACCGATCCGGGGCTGGTTGTGCCGCGCATCGAAGGTATACCAGCGGCCTCCCAGATAAGCCTCGAACCAGGCACTAAAATCCATTGGATCGGGGACCGCTGGCACCCCGATGTCTCCAAGGTAACCGGTGCAATACCGCGCCGGTATATTCATGCAGCGGCACAATGCGATCGCCAGATGGGCAAAGTCGCGGCAGACGCCCAAGCCTTGATCATGCCCTTCCCAGGCCGTGCGCGTCGAGCATGCGTCGCGATAACTGAAGGTGAGCCGATTATGAACATAATCACAGATTGTCTTGACCCGCTCCCAGCCCGGCGCGATGCTGCCAAACAGCGACCAGGCAGTATCGGACAGACGATCGGTTTCGCAGTAGCGGCTGCCGAGAAGGAATTCGAGCGCGCTGTCGGGAAGATCTTCGACGGGAAGCTGTGCTGCATCGGGTTCAACCTGGTCTGGCTGGCCGTTGTCGTTGACAATGTTAGTGGCCACAATGACAAGCCGCCCTGCTGGCGCAACGATGCGGGTACAGATATTGCCGAAATGATCATTGTACGCCCGCGCCGGGATTGGCGGGTCAAATGTAATCTCGTTCGGGCTTGCTAGGTCCGGAACCCGGCTCGGATGGACGCTGAGCATCAGGATCATTGGTGTCGCCATCGAACTTTCGAACGAAAGATGATAGCCGATCTTTATTTTCATCGGTCTGCCTATTTATTGAGCAATGGCGGAGAATAGCGGGGCAACAACAACCCGGATCTCTTCCCGGTATTTCAACATGAACCTCTAAACTCGTCTCTCGGTTCCAGATTGATCGACGCATCGGACCAGGACGTCAACTGACATCCCCAAGCTGGCTTCAGGCTTGCCATACCACGACCCGGACAACGGAATGGCCTGACGAGGATCACGAGCCACGGCAACACGAATGAGATCGCGGTTGCCGACAATCCCGTTTGTCGGATCAAACTCCACCCATCCCGCTCCCGGGAGGTAAACCTGACACCAAGCATGAGTTGAGCCACCGCCAAGATAGGCGGAGCCATCCCGACTGGGAACATAGAGATAACCCGAGGCAAAACGGGCGGCGAGTCCGAGGGCGCGTACTGCTTCGACCATCAACAGCGCCAGATCTCGGCAGCTTCCTTGCCTCAGCCTGAGCGTAAGCGCCGGATCATAGGTTCCCGGTTCCGAACGACGAACATAGGCGAAGCCCTCTTGGATCGCCGCTGTGAGCGTCATCAATAGCGCCCCGGTTTCGTTTCGGCGGCCGGTGCGAAGGAAGCGGCGCACCCACCGCTCGACCTCGTCATTCGGATCGGGGCGTCGCCGCGCGATAAACGGCAGCAGGTCCGGCATTTCCTCTTCGCTGTACGAGAACGGATACACCGTGGCTTCGGGCTCAATCTGCAGGTCTGGGAGATTCCACGGAGTGTGCTCGAGCCGGATGTTGCTTTCGAAGGACAGCTCCTCTGCATGCGTGTCAAAGCTCGCAACGGCGACGCAGTTGCTGAAGACATCGTGCAGCCAACGAATCGCCTTGGGTTGCGGAATGATTGTAAGGCTGGCATCGAGCAGTTTCTGATCATAGCCTTCCCGCGGGCGAAACATCATCCGGTGATCACCAAACGCGACAGGCATGCTATAGCGATAAACCGTCAGGTGCCGCACTGTCAGAATCGTCATCCAATCACCGCCCCCGCGAATGGGCCGGGCCACTGAGCTTGGCTGCAGTGCAAAGCTGTCGCCGGCTTCGTCGTGCTTAGGTCTCAGCGCCCGACCGGGTTCGAAGCTCCTAGAGTTGGCCGCATTTTTCAAGGGCGTGGCGGGTGACGGCCGCTTTCGCTGTCGCGGGAACGAGCCAGAACACGGCATAGTTTCTGCACCGGTCGCGCGGCGAGTTAGCCGTAACCGAAAGGGGCTCCGATGCCGTTGCCGCAGGCAACCCTGACCGAAGACAAGGATCTGGCACTGCGCGAGGACATCCGGCTTCTGGGCCGGATTCTTGGCGATACGATACGCGAGCAGGCGGGCGAAGCTGTCTTCGATACGGTCGAGAGCATCCGTCAGAACGCCGTTCGCTTCCACCGCGATGAGGATGCCGCGGCCCGCCGCGAACTCGAGGCCATCCTAAACGGCCTGTCGCCCGCAGCGGCGCTGCTGATCATCCGGGCCTTCGGCTTTTTCTCGCATCTGGCGAATATCGCCGAAGACCAGCACCATATTCGCCGCACTCGGGCGCATGAGTTGGACCGCGCGGCGCCACGCGAGGGCTCGATGGCTCATGCGCTTCTTCGCGCCCGCGCCGCTGCTGTCACGCCGGCACAGCTACTGCGCTTTTTTGCCGGTGCCCGGGTCGTGCCGGTGCTGACCGCGCACCCGACCGAAGTGCGGCGCAGGAGCACACTCGACCGCGAGCGCGATGTCGCCGACTTGCTGGCCGAGCGTGACCGATATCCGTTGACTGGGGCGGAGTTGAAGGCAAATGAGGCGGCTATCCGCCGGGCGGTGCTAACCCTCTGGCAAACGAGCCCGCTGCGGCGGACCCGGCTGCGCGTCATCGACGAGGTGGCAAACGGACTCTCGTATTACGATTACACATTGCTCAAGGAACTGCCGCGTTTCTATGCAACACTGGAAGAACAGCTGGCCGAGGAAGGCTTCCCTCTCGATGGCGCAGTGCCTTCATTTCTGCGCATGGGCAGTTGGATCGGTGGCGACCGCGACGGCAACCCGCATGTGACAGACGGCGTCTTGCGCGCCGCGCTCAAGGCGCAAAGCAGTCGCGTGATCCGGTATTATATCGACGAATTGAATTGGCTCGGCGGCGAATTGTCGCTCGACAGCCGATTGGTTGCCATCTCGCCAGTACTTGAACAGCTAGCCGAACAATCGTCGGAGCGCTCGCCCAACCGCGAATCCGAGCCCTACCGGCGGGCGATTACCGGGATTTGTGCTCGGATGACGGCGACAGCACGGCAGCTCGACGATATCAACGCGTCGCAATACCCGAGCGACAATGCACTTCCTTACTCTGATAGCTCGGAATTGCTGAGTGATCTCGGGCTGATCGATGAGTTGCTGACGACCAACGGTTCATCGGTGCTGGCCGCAGGCCGTCTGAAGCATCTGCGGCGCGCTGTCGATGTGTTCGGATTTCATCTCGCGGCACTCGATCTGCGACAGAACTCCGACGTGCATGAACGTGCAATCGGCGAAATGCTCGGCCTCGTGCAGCCCGGTCTTGCCTATGACAGCCTCGGCGAGCCTGAACGGATTTGCCTGCTGCTTGCCGAACTTGGGACGGCTCGGCCGCTGGCTTCACCATTCCTCACTTATTCGCCCGAAACCGAGAGAGAATTGGCGATTTTGCGGGCGGCGGCTGAGGCTCATCGCCGCTATGGGCGGGCGGCGGTGCCCCATTACGTCATTTCGAAGACGACCGGCGTCTCTGATATCCTGGAAACCGCCGTGCTGCTAAAGGAAGTCGGGTTATTGCGGCCGCGCGACGGGATGCTCGACCTTGATATCGTGCCTCTGTTCGAAACGATAGACGACCTGCGCAATTGCGGCGCGGTAATGGACAAGCTGCTCGCCATCTACGAGTATCGCCGGCTTCTGGAGAGCCGCGGCCGAGTTCAGGAGGTAATGCTCGGCTATTCCGATAGCAACAAGGACGGCGGCTATCTGACCTCTGGCTGGGAGCTCTATAAGGCCGAGATCGCACTGGTCGAAGTGTTTCGCCGCTACGACGTCAAGCTGTGCCTGTTTCACGGGCGCGGTGGCTCGGTCGGCCGCGGCGGCGGACCGAGCTACGAGGCGATCCTCGCCCAGCCCGCCGGTGCCGTGCAAGGTGCGATCCGTATCACCGAGCAGGGAGAAGTCATCGCCAGCAAATACTCGAACCCCGAACTCGGACGGCGCAATCTGGAGATCCTCGCTGCTGCGACGCTCGAAGCGACGCTGCTGCAGCCCAATAGCGCTGCGACGCCGTCCCAGTATCTGAGCGCAATGGACTATCTCTCGGCCGAGGCGTACCGCGCCTATCGCGGCCTCGTCTATGAGACCGAGGGTTTCGACTGCTTTTTCCGCGAGTTCAACGGTAATCGGTGAGATCGCGAACCTGAACATCGGTAGCCGTCCGTCATCGCGCACGGCGTCGGAGCGGATAGAGGATCTGCGGGCGATCCCGTGGGTGTTCAGCTGGGCGCAATGCCGGTTGATGCTGCCGGCCTGGTACGGGTTCGGCAGCGCGGTCGACGCCTGGCTCGCGAGCCGGGCGGATGATGGAATGGCGATTTTACGGGCGATGTATCACGACTGGCCATTTTTCCGGATGCTGTTGTCGAACATGGATATGGTGCTGGCAAAGAGCGATCTTGCGATTGCGTCGCGCTATGCCGAACTGGTTGCGGACCAAGGCTTGCGGGAGCGGATCTTTTCCCGTCTGCGGGCGGAATGGCACAGTGCTGTCAGCGCCCTGTTGGCAATTATGGAACAGAATAGCCTGCTGGAGAGCAATCCGCTGCTGGCGCGCTCAATCCGCAACCGTTTCCCCTATCTCGATCCGTTGAACCACATGCAGATCGAGCTGTTGAAGCGCTATCGCGCAGGCGATCGGGACGAGGCTGTCGTCACCGGCATTCACCTGACAATCAACGGGCTCGCTGCCGGTTTGCGCAACAGCGGATAACAGATTGACGCGCCCCAGTTCACGTCAGGTTATCGGCGAGGCAGCTGCGGGCCGCTCATCGAAACGGGCATCGGCCTCATAAACGTCGTCCAGGGTCGGCAGGCTCGCCTCATTGCCGAGATGCTGGATCGCATGCGCCGAGGCAGAACGGGCAAACCGAAAATGGTCGTCCCACGGGGCGAACGGATTGATCAGATAGGAATAAATATAGCCACCGTGAAAGACGTCACCGGCCCCATTTGTGTCGATGATCCGCTCTTTCGGCACATCAAGCGCCGCCATGATCCGCCCGGCACCAGCACCCTCATAATAAAGAAGGCCGCGAGCCCCCAAGGTCACCCCGCCGACCTGGCAGCCGCGAGCTCGGAGATATTCGAGCATCTCGCCCGGCGTCAGCCGCATCTGCTCACAAAGCCGCTCAGCGACGATCGCGACATCGATGAATTCGAGCACGTCATGCGTGTTGGCGCGCAATCCGCCGCCATCGAGTGACGTCAGGATGCCGGCCTTACGGCAGGACTGGGCGTAATGGATGGCGGCATCCGGTTGATGCCCGTCGACATGCAGTACGCGACAACCGGCAAGGTTCAGTGGCGGAAAGGGATGGGGGTAGTCGTCGTCGCGGCAGCGGACGATGGCGCGCTGACCGCCTTTCGGCATCACGAATGATAATGACGACCGCCCCACCTTGCGGTGGTGCAGCGACACGCCATACCGTGCGGCCATATCGATAAACATGCGTCCGAGCCAATCATCGGCCACTGAGGCCAATAGATCGGGCTTTACCCCGAGCTTGGCGCAGCAAAAAGCGGCCGTAACCGCATTACCACCGAACGACACGGAGTAATGCCGCGCCACCATTTTCTCATCCCCGGTGGGCAGCGTGTCAGCGAGGAAAGTAATGTCGATATAGGATTGCCCGATGAATAGAGCTTCCATGCTTCAAAACCAGCTAGTCGAAGACCGCGATCATGTAGCGCATATCTGGGGCGTTTCCCAGCTCCGCTGAGCATTGGAGGCCGTCATCCCTTGCCCCGGTGCCTCGAACATCGCCATCGACATAGCACTCGACGGCGGAGAAATTTGCCTTAGCAGAGCTTCGTGCCGCCGATCGGCGCAGGCGCGATCTCGGCCGGTAGTCGTTTCTCGATCAGACCAAGTGGCTTGGCTAATGGTCCACGCGCCAGGCGCCCGCGACCCTAACTGACTGACTATAAATTCAATACCGCGCTGGCCACGAACAGGTTATGTGTTTTACACGCTGTATCGAGAAAAGTAAGCTCAGCTGGGTAGCGTGCCGGCGTGCCGCACTCTAAGGGCGCAGTCATACGGCTTAGCTGCCTAAAATTAGGGCAACTGCGGCGGTCGCGCTTTTCGGTGCAATCACGATCGCAGTTTTCCGTCGAGTGGCGTGGTCATTGCATTGCGAGCCGCGGAGGAGGAAATGGGAGACGAAGCCTCTTTTTACGCCACCGCCTTCAACGAGATCGGCAGCCCGGACGAGTGCCGCGCAGCCATACACTTTAGTGCGAAAATGGCTCGAAAGCGCGCCGCGGGAGTTTCTCACGCTGAAACAGAAACAGGCGGAGCTGTTATTCCGTCGCACCGGCATCACCTTTGCGGTTTATTCCGAAGGTGGCGACCCCGAGCGTCTGATCCCGTTCGATATTATCCCCCGAATTTTGGGCGCCGATGAGTGGGAGTATCTCACGCGCGGCCTGACCCAGCGGGTATTGGCCCTGAATGCTTTTCTCTACGATATCTATCATACGCGCGAGATAGTGCGTGCCGGCATCATCCCGGAAACACTAATCCTGCACAATGACGGCTTTCGCATGGAGATGCAGGATTTTGCACCGCCGCGACGCGTCTACACCCATATTGCCGGTATTGATATCGTGCGCACCGGCGAGCGCGAATTTTATGTGCTCGAGGACAATTGCCGCATCCCGTCGGGCGCTTGTTATATGCTGGAAAACCGCGAGGCGATGCTGCGCCTCTTACCCGAATTGATCGGGCAGCATCCGGTGGCTCCCGTTTCCAGCTATCCTGAGGAACTGTGCGGCGCGCTGCGCGCCGTCGCCCCGCCCCATTGCGAGAGCGATCCGACGATCGTTGTGCTGACCCCCGGTCCATTCAACAGCGCATATTACGAGCACTCGTTTCTTGCCGACGAAATGGGCCTCGAACTGGTCGAAGGCATCGATTTGCGCGTCCTCGACAACATTGTCTATATGCGCACCACCGAAGGACTGAAGCGCGTCGACGTCATCTACCGCCGCGTTGATGATGACTTCCTGGATCCGCTGACGTTCCGCTCCGATTCGGCGCTAGGCACGCCCGGGCTGTTTAACGCCTATCGCAGCGGCAATGTGACACTTGCCAATGCCGTCGGGACCGGCATTGCCGACGACAAGTCGGTCTATAGCTTCGTGCCGGCTATGGTCCGATTTTACCGGGGCGAAGAGCCAATCCTAAAAAACGTTCCGACCTATTGCTGCGCCGATCGCAGCGACCTCGCCTATGCTCTTGAGCATCTCGCCGAGCTGGTGGTGAAGGAGACAAATGGCTCCGGCGGCTATGGCATGCTGGTCGGGCCGCAAGCAACAAGGGCGGAACTTACTGCTTTTGCTGAAAAATTGCGAGGCGCATCCGACAAATTATGTTGCCCAGCCGACCCTTGCGCTATCGACCTGCCCAAGCTTTGTTGAGGCCGGCATCGCACCGCGGCATGTCGATTTGCGGCCATTCATACTTTTCGGCGAGGAGGTGCGCATCGTGCCTGGCGGTTTGACCCGGGTCGCCTTGCGCGAAGATTCGCTCGTTGTCAACTCGAGCCAGGGCGGGGGTACCAAGGACACTTGGGTGCTGGAGCGTTGATAAGATGCTGAGCCGAGCCGCTGACGACCTCTATTGGCTCGCCCGCTATATCGAACGCGCGGAAAATGTCGCTCGCATAGTCGCGGTCGGTTATCGCATGGCGAGCATTGCCGGCTCGCTCGGAAGTAATGGCAATGAATGGTTGTCGACGCTGATCGCGACCGGCTGCGAGGTCGGGTTTTTCGCCAAATATGCCGAGGCGACGCAGCACGCGGTTACCGATTATCTGGTGCGCGATCCGGAAAACCCGTCGAGCATTCTTGCTTCAATTGATACGGCACGGCGCAATGCGCGGGCTGTCCGCACCGCTTTGACAATTGACATGTGGGACGCGCTCAACGAAACATGGCTCGGAATGCGCGAGATGGACCTTGATTTCTCCTCCTCGCGCAACCCGATAGAGTTTCTGGACTGGGTACGTGCTCGCTCGCAACTGTTCAATGGCGCCTATGCGAGCACGATGCTGCGCAATGATGCCTTCTACTTTACTCGCCTCGGCACTTTCATCGAGCGGGCCGACAGTACGGCGCGCATTCTCGATGTCAAATATTACGTGCTGCTGCCTAGCCATGAGGGCGTTGGCGGCGTTCTCGATTATTATCAATGGCAGACGATTTTGCGCTCGGTATCGGCGTTGCGGGCCTATCACTGGGTCTATCATGACCGCTTGAAGCCGTGGCTGATCGCCGAGTTGCTGCTGTTGCGGCCGGAAATGCCGCGCTCCTTAATCAGCTGCCTCGACCAGATCACACAATATCTATCATTGTTGGCCGATGCATATGGCGGCAAGCGCGGTGAATGTCACCGCCTCGCCGGTGCTATGCACGCTGAGCTCCGCTGTGGCCGCATTCATGACATATTCCAGCGTGGCCTGCATGAATTCCTGACCGATTTTATTGAAGGTTTGAGCAAATTGGGAGGCGAGATCAGCGCCTTTTATTTAACCTGATCGCAATCATGCATTTGCGCGTGTTTCATCGCACCCGCTATCGCTACAGCGCCCCGGTCTCTTACTCGATCCAGACTCTCCGGTTGACACCTGTGCCTTATGAGGGACTGACCGTGCTGGATTGGCGGATCGAGGCCAACGGTCGCAGTGCGCTGCCGAGCGTCATCGATGGTCTCGGAAACATCCTGCACTGCCATAGCATCAACGGGCCGCATTGCGACACAACTATCACGGCCGAAGGGGCTGTCGATACGCATCGCGGTGACGGGGTTGTAATCGGTGCCCCGGAACCACTGCCACCGGTGTTCTTCCTGCGCACAACGCCGTTGACCGCGGCCGATGCGGCAATCATCGAGCTGGCGCGCGAGGCGATAGCGGGGAAAAATACCCTCAAAGGGCTGCACGGGTTGATGCACAGCGTGCGCGCCCGCCTTTCCTATCAGCCGGGGCAAACCGATGTGGAGACGAGTGCTGCGGCGGCGCTGCAGCGCGGGCGCGGCGTGTGTCAGGATCATGCGCATCTCCTCATCGCCGCGGCGCGCGCGATCGGCATTCCGGCGCGTTACGTCAGCGGCTATTTATGGACTGGTCATGACATGCGGAATCATGACGCAAGCCACGCCTGGACCGAAGCGTTCGTAGACGGGCTAGGCTGGGTCGGGTTTGATGCCAGCAACGGCATTTGCCCGGATGAAACTTACATCAGGGTCAGCGTCGGGCTGGATTATTGGGCTGCAGCACCGGTGCGAGGCGTCCGTCGCGGCGCCGCGGAGGAGGAGATGCGAGTCGAGGTGCAGGTACAGCGCGCCAGCGCTAACCAATAACGACGTCTGGTCGTATCTGATGCACCGTCTGAACTCGCGACGCCTTCGGTTACATGTCGGTCGACCGTTTGCGTGAGAACTGCGATAAAGTCGTTGGGCTGGCCCCGAGGCACGGCTCCCGAGCGAGACCGGAGGTCGGCTCACGAGCCAGCCCGGTGCTTGGGCAGGATTGTAAGCTGGGTCGGGAAAACCGAGCATGCGGCGCTGGGCGCGACCGCTGAGCGGCAGGTCGTGAAAATTATTGGCTCGGAGAACAGAAACGCATGAGCGAACCCAAGGGAGCGCTTGCTTCGCAGTCGCAACGATCGGAGGCCGAACCCGACCTCCTGACCCAGTACGGGTGTGGTCCGATCCAGCTTTCGGGCGACCACAACGCGCTTTACGAGCGGCATTTATTGTTTGACGACGTTGTCGATCCGCTGGCGGCGGGGGCGCGTGAACGTTTCGAGGCCGCCGCCCGGTCGGTCAGGGACGTGCTGTCGCAGCGCTGGGTGCTGACCGAGCGCATCTATAACCGCTTCAACCCCAAGCGGGTCTATTATCTGTCGATGGAGTTTCTGATCGGGCGTTCACTGACCAACAACATCATGAATTTGCTGCTGGATCCATTTGTAAAGCGGGCGGTCAGCGACAGAAGCCTGAACTGGTTCGGCATGATCGAGGAGGAGCCCGATGCCGGGCTCGGCAATGGCGGGCTGGGGCGGCTCGCCGCCTGTTTTCTCGACTCGATGGCGACGATGGAATTGCCGGCGATGGGCTACGGCCTGCGCTACGAATACGGCATGTTCCGGCAGTCGATCGAGGACGGTTGGCAGCGCGAGTATCCGGACAATTGGCTGCGCCATCCCGACCCGTGGGAAGTCGCGCGTCCGCACGAATTGGTGACGATCCCGCTTAATTGCTCGTTTGCGATGCAGGGCGGGCGGTTGACCGCGGTTCCGGGGCGCCGCTCGACCCTGATCGGAATGCCGTTTGACCGGCCGGTGGTCGGTTATGGCGGCAAAACCATCAATACGCTGCGGCTGTGGGCGGCGACCGCACCCGATTATTTCGATTTCCAAGAATTCAGCAGCGGTGATTTTGTCGGCGCGCTGGCCGGGACACTGGCAGCAGAATCCTTGACGGAGGTGCTTTATCCCGACGACAGCACCCAATACGGACAGGCATTGCGGTTTGGCCAGGAATATTTCCTGGTGGCTTGTTCGCTCGCCGATCTGGTGCGGCGTTTCCGGCGGCGGAACGGCGACTGGCGGGTGTTCCCCGAGAAGGTTGCGATCCAATTGAACGACACGCACCCGACCCTCGCCGTGCCGGAGCTGATGCGGATTTTACTCGATGAAGCACATCTCGGCTGGGACGAGGCCTGGAACATTACCCAGCGGACATTGGCCTACACCAACCACACCCTGCTGCCCGAAGCGCTCGAAAAATGGCCGGTGCAATATTTCGAGCAATTGTCGCCGCGACTTTTGGAAATCACCTTCGAGATCAACCGCCGCTTTCTTGACGCGGTTCGCACCCGTTGGCCGGGGGACGAAGCACGGGTCGCCCGCATGAGCCTGATCGAGGAGGGAACGGAGCGCAAAGTGCGCATGGCCAATTTGGCGATTGTCGGCACGCACAGCACCAACGGTGTCGCCCAAATTCACTCGGCCCTGCTGCGCAAATTCACGGTCAAAGACCTGGCCGAAATGTTTCCCGAGCGCTTCAACAACAAGACCAACGGGGTGACCCCGCGACGATGGTTGCAGCTGTCAAACCCGGAACTGGCCGGCACGATCACCGAGGCAATCGGCAAGCGCTGGGTAACCGACCTCGACGAATTGAGCAGGCTTCAGCCGCTCGCCGACGATAAAGCCTTCCGCGACAAAATTCTCCAAGCCCAGCGCATTGCCAAACTCCGCTTTGCCGACTGGCTCAAGACAAGCTGCGGCGAAACGGTGGACCCGGACACGATCTTCGACTGTCAGATCAAACGCATCCACGAATACAAACGGCAGCTCTTAAATGCATTGCGCATCATCGTCCTCTACAATCGATTGCGCGAAAACCCCGGGCTTGAGATGACGCCGCGGACGTTCTTCTTCGCCGGCAAGGCGGCACCGGCCTACCATTTGGCCAAATTGATCATCAAATTCCTCAATAACCTCGCGGGCACGGTCGACGGCGACCCGGTGACGCGAGGCCGGCTCAAGGTCGTGTTCTTGCCCGAGTATTGCGTGTCATTGGCCGAGCGGCTGATCCCGGCGGCCGATGTCTCCAACCAGATCTCGACCGCCGGGTATGAGGCCAGCGGCACCAGCAACATGAAATTCATGATGAACGGGGCGCTGACGATTGCCACCCGCGACGGCTCGACAATCGAGATGGCCGAGGAAGCCGGCGAAGAGAATTTCTTTCTGTTTGGCTTGACCGCAGACCAGGTCGAAGGTAGCCGCGACTGGTACAACCCGCACTGGCATTACGACCACGAACCCGAGACCCGCGCCGCATTGGACCTGATCTTCTCCGACTATTTCAGCCGCTACGAGCCCGGTGTGTTTGCGCCATTGCACAACGCGTTGTTGGCCGAAGGCGACCACTATATGCATCTGGCGGACCTGAAATCGTATTTGGAGGCCGACAATCGGCTGACATCATTGTACGCCGACCGAGGTGCCTGGGCCCGCAAAGTGATTTTGAATGTGGCCTCCTCCGGGAGGTTTTCGAGCGACCGCACAATCGCGCAATACGCCGCCGAAATTTGGAACGTAAGGCCCTGCCCGGTGTCATGAGACAGCACCGCTGACGAGGAAAACCCCCGATGACGATTTCGCCCTTGGCCGGCAAGCCCGCACCCAAAGAAATGCTGGTCGATCTCGCCCGTCTCGAACGCGAGTATTACGCGCGCCAGCCCGACCCCGACGACCCGGAACAGCGTGTCAGCTTTGGCACCAGCGGGCATCGCGGCTCGCCGTTTCGCAGTTCGTTCACCGAGGCCCACATTCTTGCGATTACCCAAGCGATCTGCGACTGGCGCCGCAGCCAGGGCACCGATGGGCCGCTCTATATGGGCAAGGATACTCATGCATTGTCGGAACCGGCCGAGCGCACCGCACTCGAAGTGCTGGCGGCGAATGGCGTTGAGACGATCATCCAGCAAGCCAACGGGTTCACGCCGACGCCCGTCGTGTCGCGCGCAATCCTTGTCTACAATCGTGGGCGCACCGCGCATTTGGCGGACGGCATCGTCGTCACCCCGTCGCACAACCCGCCGGAGGATGGCGGCTTTAAATACAACCCGACCAATGGCGGACCCGCCGATACCGATATCACCCAATGGGTCGAAAACCGGGCCAACGAGCTGTTGCGGGGGCGCAATGCCGAGGTGAAGCGGCTCGCCCCCGCCGCGGCCCTAAGGGCCAACACCACGCATCCGGAAGACCTGATCCACCCCTATGTCCGAGATTTGCAGAACGTTGTCGACATGGAGGCGATCCGCAACGCCGGGCTCAAGCTCGCGGTCGACCCGCTCGGCGGTGCCGCAGTACATTACTGGGAGCCGATTAACGCCATTTACGGGCTCGACATCGAGGTGGTCAATCCGACGGTCGACAAGACCTTCGCTTTCATGACCGTCGACTATGACGGCCGGATCCGCATGGACTGCTCGAGCCCTTACGCGATGGCCCGGCTGGTCGGGCTCAAGGACCGGTACCGGGTCGCGTTCGCCAACGACCCCGATTCCGATCGGCACGGTATCGTGACCCGCGCCGATGGCCTTTTGAATCCCAACCATTATCTCGCGGTTGCGATCGGCTATCTGCTGGCCTACCGGCCGCATTGGCCGGCCGGTGCCGCAATCGGCAAGACCTTGGTCTCCAGCAGCATGATCGACCGCGTCGTGGCGAGGGCCGGGCGCCGGCTCGCCGAAGTCCCGGTCGGGTTCAAATGGTTTGCGCCCGGCTTGTTCGACGGCTCCTATTGCTTTGGCGGCGAGGAGAGTGCCGGCGCGAGCTTTTTGCGCCATGACGGGACGGTGTGGACGACCGACAAGGACGGGCCGATCATGGACCTCTTGGCGGCGGAGATCACCGCCCGCACCGGCCGCGACCCGGGCGAGCATTATCACGCGCTCGAGGCAGAATTCGGAACTGCTTATTACACCCGGATCGACGCGGCTGCGACTTCGGAACAAAAGGCGCGGCTCGCCCGGCTGTCGCCGGAAGCGGTTGGCGAGTCGAGCCTCGCCGGCGAGCCGATCACCGCCAAATTGAGCCATGCAGCGGGCAACGGAGCGGCGATCGGCGGGCTCAAGGTGGTTGCTGCCAGCGGTTGGTTTGCCGCCCGCCCCTCGGGCACCGAGGCTGTTTACAAGATCTACGCCGAAAGCTTCAAGGACCAGGCCCACCTTGACCGCATCATCAGCGAAGCCCAAGCCATGGTCGACAACGCACTGCGCGCGTAACCGCGCATTCCGTCCGAACCTGAGGGCGGGGCTGCCCGGTGGGCCGACCCCTCTTCCTAAAGGCTCTGCTGCATCGAACGTTCTCGTGCATATCACCTCGCTGCCCTCAAACTGCGGCATCGGCGATTTGGTGCCCGCGGCGCGAGCGGGTGCCGATCGTCTTCGCGAATTGGCACAAAGCTGGCCGCCTTTGCAGCTTGGTGACTAGCGCCTAAAGCTGCTGGTTCCGTGCGTCAAAACCGCTGCAGCAACCGGTCGATATAGTCGAGCTCGAGCTGCGGGCGGTCGCGCTCTCCCGCGCGCCGGCGCAGTTCGTCGAGGATATCCCGGGCCCTCTGCATCGTGTTGTTGTCCGGAATTTTGACATCGTCCTGATCGTACGCACCGCCATTCGTCAGCGGCCGGCCGAGCGGGTCACGCTCGCCATCGCGGCGCTCGCCGAAGCCCGACTCGTCCTCTCGCGTGTCGCCTTGGCCGAGAGCATTGCCGAGGCGTTGTTGCATCTGCCGAGCAAACTCGCGCGCCGCCTGCTGTAGCTGATCGAGCGCGTCGGTTTGCGGGCCGATCGCATCGCCGGGCTGACCCTGGCGCAAGGCCTGAACCGCATCATTCATTGCCCGCTCCGCCCGACCGAGCGGATCAGGGATCTCGCCGAGCCCATCGCCCATGCGTCGCATGATTTCGCCCAACGCGTGGCGCAACGCCTCCTGTTGCCCGGCCGCGTCTCCCATCTCGGCACTGCCGCCCTGCTGCTTGGCTCCCTGGTTGCCGGGCATCCCCATTTGACCCTGCTTGGCTCCCTGATTGCCGGGCATCGCCATTTGCCCCTGTTCGCCCTGCTGGGCGCGGAAGCTGCGATCGAGCAGTTGCTGCTGGCGCTTCATCAATTCGTGCATGCCGCGCATCATCTGCTGCGCCTGGTTCGCCTGCTGCTGCGATCCTTGTCCGGGCCGTGCGGCTTGCAGGTTCTCAAGCATGTTTTGCAGCTCGGACAACAACTGACGCGCCGCGTCGCGCTGTCCGTTTTGCGCCAACTCGCGGGCGCGCTCGAGCATTCGTTCGAGATCGCGGCTCGTCACCATCCGCTGCGACGGATCGACCATCTGCTGATTATGGCCCGGATTGCGCGCCATATTTTTGGCAAGTGCCTGCAAATAGCGGTCGAGAGCCTGTCGCAACTCGCTCATCAGGCGGTCGATTTCTTTGTCGGGCGCGTTTTTCGCCAGCGCGTCCTGCAATTGGCGCTGCAGACGGCGCAGCTCGTTTTCGGCTTGCGCGGCGCCGCCATCCTCGATGCGCAGCGCGGTGTCCCAGAGCAGCTGCTCGACCTCGGTCAGCGAGGCCGCATCCTTGTGCAGCTGCAGCCGTTCCTGGGCTACGCGCAGTGCCAAAAATACGACCATGTCATTGCCGTACCGCTCGGGGCGTGATTGCAGGTCGCCGAGGATCTCGGCCACCTCGGGGCGTGATTTCGGGTCTTTTACCAACTCCTTGCGCTGGTCGATGATTGCCCGCGCGATCGGATTGTGAAACTCGCGCTCAGGCAATTTGAGCAGCATCGGCTGACTCTCACCGGTTTGTCCCAGCGCGTCGGCGGCTACAAGGCGGATCTCGACAGGCAGGCCGGCCCAAAGGTGTGCGGTCAAGTCGTGGTAGCTTGTCGCCTCGGCCTGTTTGAGATGCAGCCCGGGCAGCGGCAACTCCAGCTCGATCTTTTCGCCGGGCTTGCCGCCTTGCCGGCGAATGACGGCCTTGACGCTTTCGACGCCGTAATCGTCGCTGGCTTTATAATCGAGGCGCAGCGCCTGATGCACGGTCGGCTCAGGCGGCTTGGCAAACATGACCGTCGGCGGATTGTCGGGGATGATTTCAATTGGCCAGCTGCCCAGCACGACACCCGCCTGCGACACCTCGATGCGCCGACCTGATTTCAAAGTTGTTTGGGCACGAAAATTCTCTTTGTCGATGCTCCCGAAATCGACGAGTTTGCCGTCAATCGCGAGGCTCGGCACCGCGGCGCCGCCGTGAACCTGCGCCAGCAATGTACTGCCGATCGGCACGCGGATCGTCCGCTCGTTCTCCGGCCTCAGGAATTGCGGCGGCAGCCCGGTGTATTCCGGCGGCGTTACCCAGATATCGAGACTGGCCGCGACCGCCGGCGCGCCGCCTTCCAGGCTCGGTGTCACTGCCCGCAACAGCCGCTCACTCCAATCGCCACCGGCGTCGATAGCGGCAAGCAACAGCAATATCGTCAATACCACCCGCATGCCCCAAGGATCGCGTGAGGCAAACCCGGCGGCCGGCAATCCCACTCGCAATCGGCGCGCCGCTGCCGCCATGCGCTGGCGGTGCGCCTCCCACAGCTGTACCGCCAGCGGGTCGAGCGGGGCGCTGGGCTGGTCGGCGAGCGCTTGCAACGGACGATGCTGCAATCCGCTCGCCTGCTCGATCCGGCGCCGCGCGGCGCTGCCGTCCGGCCTGCGAACGCCGCGGCATGCCGACCCCAGTGCTAGAAGAAAAGCTGCCCCGAGGACGAGCAACAGGGCGCCGTGCACGAGGCCCGGCAGCCGAACGAGCAGACCGAACAAGGCAAGGATCAAAAACAGGCACAGCACGACAACGGCCGGCCAACAGCGCGGCCATAGCCGTTCCCACAATAGGGCGCCGCGCGCCAGCCGCAGCCGGATCGCAAACGGTTGCTGATGAACCGAGCGGTCAGTCATGCGACACCTCGCCTTTGCGGCTGTTCGACAGCCCCCTGATCGAGCCAATCCGGGATTCGATCGAGCGCCAATAGCGCCTCATAGCTCGGCCGCGCGCGGATAACGGCCGACCGCTCGCCGGCAACCAGCACCTCCGGGACCAGAAGGCGGCTGTTGTAGGTCGAACTCATGACCGCCCCATAGGCGCCGGCGGCGGTAAAGGCGATCAAATCGCCCTGCGCCAATGGCGGCAGAGCGCGATCGACCGCAAATGTATCGCCGGTCTCACAGACCGGTCCGACGACGTCGGCGGGTTTGAGGTCGACGTTGAGTGAAGGCTGGTCGACGGTCATAATGTCGTGCCATGCGTCGTATAGCGCCGGGCGGATCAGATCGTTCATCGCGGCATCGACAATAACAAAGCGCCGCGTCTTTGCCTGCTTGACATAAATCACCCGGGTGACGAGGAGGCCGGCCGATGCGGTCAGGATACGGCCCGGCTCAAAGGCGAGCGACACATCCAAACCACCGAAAATCGAGCAGGCCAGTTTCGCATAATCCTCAATCTTCGGGGCGCATTCGCCGCGATAGCGGATGCCGAGCCCACCGCCGAGATCGACCCGATCGACCGCGAGACCGGTGCCGCGCACGTCCCGCACGAGTTCGGCAAGTCTGCCAAAGGCATGCCGATAGGGTTCGAGATCGACAAGCTGCGAGCCAATATGGACCGCAAACCCGACCGGAGCCAGGCTGGGAAGGGTTTTTGCGAGTCGATAAACGGCGGCCGCTTCATCGAAATCGATGCCGAATTTGTTTTCTTTTTTGCCGGTGGCGATTTTGACGTGGGTTAACGCATCGACATCGGGGTTGACCCGCAAAACCACCGCCGCGATGCGCCCAAGACCTTTCGCGATCGCGCTCAGCTGGTGCAGTTCGGGCACCGACTCGACGTTGATCTGATGGATGCCGGCGGTCAGAGCGGCGGTTATTTCCTGTGCCGTCTTGCCGACCCCGGAAAACACGATGCGCTCGGGCGGCACGCCGGCCGCCAGGGCGCGCCGCAGCTCGCCCTCGGAAACGACGTCAGCACCGGCACCGAGGGTGGCGAACAGACGCACGACCGCAAGGTTCGAGTTCGCTTTTACGGCATAGCAAATCAGCGGCCATTCGGCGGCAAAAGCCGCGGCAAAGCGCCGGTACCGTTCGGAAAACGCAGCCGAGGAATAAACGTAAAAAGGGGTCCCGACCTGAGCGGCAATCTGCCGGACCGGGACGTCCTCGGCGTAGAGTTCGCCATCGCGATAAGAGAACAATTCACTCACGCGGGTAAGCTCGGGGATAGACATTCGGCACACCGGGCGGCGGTTGCGGCGGCCCCTTTTTTCCGCAATCGACGAGGCCCAAGGACAACAGCAGCAGCGCTGCACCGCTGCAGACGCGCAGGGCCAACCTCGTGGTTGCGCATTGCCGCCGCGGAGCGCGAACCTGCAAGAGCCACGCCTCAATCATCGCCCAAGTAGCTCTGCCTTGCCGCTGCCGCGGCGGCGCGGACCAAGTCGGGGGCGGTGCCGCCAAAACTTCTGCGGCTCGCAACCGAGCATTCGGGGCGGAGCACGTCATAGACAGCGGCGGTGATTGCCGGCTCGACCGCCTGCAATTCGGCGAGCGGCAATTCGGCGAGGGTGCACCCCCGTTGCTCGGCCCGCTTTACGATCTCACCGGTCGCATGGTGAGCCCGGCGAAACGGCAGCCCGGCCGCGCGCACGAGCCAGTCGGCAAGATCGGTCGCGGTTGAGTAACCGCGACCGGCGGCGGCGCGCAGCCTCTCTCGATCGGGGCGCATGTCGCGCACCATGCCGATGGTCGCGGCGAGGCACAATTCGAGCGCGTCAGCCGCCTCGAATACCGGGATTTTGTCCTCTTGCATGTCCTTGCCATAGGCAAGCGGCAGGCCCTTCATTACCGTCAGCAAAGCCAGCAACGAGCCGGCGAGCCGCCCGCTCTTTGCACGCACCAGTTCGGCGGCATCGGGGTTGCGCTTTTGCGGCATGATCGAGCTGCCGGTGGTGAAGGCATCGCTCAGGGCAATAAAGCCGAAGCCGTCGCTGCACCACAGCACGATCTCTTCGGCAAAGCGCGACAGATGGGTTCCGGTGAGGGCTGCTGCGGCGAGAAATTCAACCGCAAAATCGCGATCGGAGACGGCATCGAGCGAGTTCGCCATCGGCCGTGCGAAGCCGAGTGCGGCGGCGGTCGCGTGGCGATCGATCGGGAACGATGTTCCGGCAAGTGCTGCGGCGCCGAGCGGCAACTCGTTCAATCGGCGGCGGCAATCGGCAAAGCGCCCGCGGTCGCGTCCGATCATTTCGACATAGGCCATCAGATGGTGGCCAAAGGTGACCGGTTGGGCGATCTGAAGATGGGTGAAGCCCGGCATCACGGTATCGGCCTCGACCTCGGCGCGATCGATCAGCGCCTGCTGCAGCTCTCGCATCGCGCGATCGATGCGCTCGATCGTCGCACGCAACCACAGCCGCAAATCGGTCGCGACCTGGTCGTTGCGCGAACGCGCGGTGTGCAGGCGACCGGCGATCGGCCCGATCAGCTCGGCAAGACGCGCCTCGATGTTCATATGAATGTCTTCGTGCGCCTCGCTAAAGGTGAATTGACCGCATTCAATCTCGGCCTTGATCTGGTCTAGACCGGCCTGGATTGCCGCACCATCTTGCGCCGACAGAATGTCCTGTGCGACCAGCATCGCACAATGGGCCTGGGAGCCGGCAATGTCCTCCGCCCATAGGCGCTTGTCGAATTCAATGGAGGCATTTATGCGGCGCATGATCTCCGCGGGGCCAGCCGTAAAGCGACCGCCCCAATGCGTATTCGCTGCGCTCGCTGTCGGTTCTTTACCGCCAGTCATCCGCCGACCTGCAGATCGCCGCTAGAAAGACCCGGGATGAGATCGGGCCGCCCGCCGGTTTTGGCATTCGTTGTTTTGGTTCTGGCCCTGATGCTGTCAGCAGCCCTTCTGCTGATCTGGGCTGAGCGCAGCACGGTTGACCAAGGTCCGGTTGCTGTCGAGCAGACCCCGCTCGGGCACTTCGTTCCGGTGGCGTCCCCACGACCGGCGCCGCCGGTCAGCTTCACCGACATCGCCGGGAAGACTGTCCATTTGTCCGATTTCGCCGGCAAGGTGGTGCTCCTGAACCTATGGGCTACTTGGTGCGCACCGTGCCGGCACGAAATGCCGTCATTGGAGCGGTTGCAAGAGCGGTTTGGCGACAAACTCGCGGTCCTCCCGGTTTCGCAGGATTTGGGCGGCAACAAGGTGGTAGCGCCATTCGTCAGCAAACTCGGGCTCGCGAAGCTGAAAGTCTATGTCGACCCCAAAAGCACGGTCGGGCGAGCCTTCAAGGTCGAGGGGCTTCCCACCAGTTTTCTGCTTGATCGGCATGGGCGCGTGCTTGGCCGTGTCGAGGGGGAGGCGCAATGGGACTCGTCGCAGATGCTGGCGGTGGTCGAGCCGCTCCTGGCCTCGGACGACATTGCTAAGACGCCTTCCCCGCAAGCACATCCCTGAGGAACATCCCGCCGCGCCGCAGCCCGTTCTCGTCGATCGAATGGCCGATACCGGTACAGGTCAGAGTTTCCACCGGAACGCCAGCCTCCTTCAGCGCGGCCTCGGCCGCCGCGAGCGAGGCGTAGGGCACGAGCGGGTCCTCGGTGCCATGGACCAGCAGGAGCCGCGGCCGCGAGCGCAGCTCGCTTGCCAGCAGTTCGGGGGCGAGCAGCCGACCCGAAAAACCCAGAATGCCAGCCGCGGGTTGCGCTCGTCGCAACCCGACAAACAGCGACATCATGGTTCCTTGCGAAAACCCGACCAGCGCCAGATCGGCATCGCTAAGCCCGCGCTCGGCCAAGGTTTCGTCGATGAAGGCGTCGAGCATCGGCGCGGCGGCGCGCACGCCTGCCAGAACCGCCGCCGGACTGCGATCCTGCGCGCTGAACCACTGATAGCCATAGGGCGCCATGTCGCACGGAAACGGTGCGTTCGGCGAGACGAATTCGACCTCGGGCAACAGCGGCGCCCAGTAGGGGGCGAGCCCGATCAGGTCGTTGCCGTCGGCACCCAGGCCATGCAGCAGAATGACCAGCCGCTTTGGCTTGCCGCCGGAGGCAGGCGGGTGCGACGGTCCGGACAATTTCCCCAGCATCGATGCGGTCTTTCACAAAGCCGGCTCAGTTCGACAGCCATAGCCGAAAGCCGCCCCCGCTGTCATCCGCGGCGAAGCAAACAGCGTCGGCGATGAGCGCGAAAGAGATCGTTACGCGGTTTGCGCCGAGCCCGACCGGATATCTGCATCTGGGTCATGTCCGCTCGGCGCTCGAAGGCTGGCGGGCGGCGCGGCAGAGCGGTGGGCGATTTCTGCTGCGGCTCGAAGACATTGACCGCGGCCGCTGCCGTGACGAATACGCCGCGGCGATCCTCGAGGATCTGACTTGGCTCGGCATCGACTGGGACAGGCCGGTCCGGCGCCAGTCCGAGCATTTCGACGATTATCGCGCAGCTCTCGGTCGGCTTGGAGAAGCTAGGTGTGCTCTATCCATGCTTCTGCACGCGGCGCGAGATCCAGGCTGAGATCGCGCGGGCGGGCGGTGCGCCGCAGGGCGAGGCGGGGCCGCTTTATCCCGGAACCTGCCGTCAGCTGGGTCTGGCGGATCGCGTTGCAAAAGAGCGCGCGGGGCTCGATTTCGCGCTGCGGCTCGACCTCGCCCGCGCGCTCGCGCTAACCGGTCCGCTCGATTGGATCGAAGAAGGCGGCGGCGCGCCGCAGCATGTCAACGCCGACCCGGGGAGGCTCGGCGATGTCGTGCTGGCGCGCAAAGAAATACCCGCGAGCTATCATCTTGCGGTCACTGTCGATGATGCGCTGCAAGGCGTTACTTTGGTGACCCGCGGCGAGGATCTGGCGACCGCGACGCACATCCATCGTGTGCTGCAAGCGCTGCTCGGCTTGCCGACGCCAAATTACCGTCATCACCCGCTGGTGACCGACGCCACCGGCCGCCGCCTCGCCAAACGCGACCGCGCACTGACCATCCGCGCGATGCGCGCGAGCGGCATGTCGCCGGATGCGGTTATCGCGCAGGCTATGTCCGCCGAGCCCCGGCCCTAAACCGCGGCGCCGTCGGCGTCGCGCCAGGCTCCGGCCGACCACCATAGCGGCCGGCCAAGAGTTTCGTCGAAAAACATCTCGCCCGGATAGCGCCCGGCCGCCGGCCTATCTACGCTCGACCCGCTTCGCGGCAATTGGCGGAAGCCCAGATTGAGCAATTGGCGCAGCCAGTGCGTCTCGACGAGGCGATCGACCGGTTCGAATACGCCGGTGTCGCCAGGCATTTCCAAGGCATGTGGAATCTCGACAATCCCATCGGCAGGTACGGTAAGCTGAAAACCGTCAGCGAGCTCGATCGTGGTCGGCGCCAAGCCTTCGGGGGCGATCAGCCGATGATAAATCATTGGACATCGTTCTTTTGCAGCTCAGCGTCGGGGTCGATGACGAGAGCCGCGAGCAGTCGTTGGCCGGCTTGCGGATCGTGCCGCACCGAAGCTGTGCGCTTGGTGTCGTCGATGACCCTACTGACTCCTGCGGCGGCCTCCAATGCGCCGGGCAGCCGATCGGCGCGGTTGCCGCACCGCAAAAGCTCGGTCCGCAGACCGTGCAACACGGCTTCGTGTTCGAGCGCTGTCGTGAGCGCTGCGCGATATTGAGCAGCAAAGTCACGCGCCGCGTCGACCGCGGCAGTGCAAACGGCCTCGTCGCGCCGACGCTGCAAGTCTCGGACCTTGGCGGCGCAGCGCTGAAATGACTGTTCGGCGGCTGGAAGTGCGGTTCGCGCCGCCGCCGCATCAGCAGCCAGTGTCTTGCTGCGCTGCGCGGCGGCGACGATTGCCGGATTGGGCTCGGGGCGGGGATCAACGCCGCCGCTGGCAAGCCAATTGCCGAGTTGACGCTCCTCCGCGGCTGTTAGGGCGGCGAGTTGGGTTTCCTGTCCGGAGGCTCCGGCGATGATTGCAGCTAGCCGCATCGCCGGCTCCTGCGCCGCCGCAAGCTCTGCCTCGGCCAATGCCAACGCGGCAATCGCATCGGCCAATCGCGCGCGTGCTGGGGAACGCACCGCATTTTCCGGCGCAAGCGCCGGCTGGCGGGCAAGATCAATCAAACCACCCATCGCTGTCCTCGCGGCTGTCGCTGGCCGGGCCCGTCCGGGCCCATAACGTAAAGCGACCCTACCCGCTTGCGGCGACCCCGGCAGTAGCAAGCTGGCAAGCTTGGAAGTTTGGAGATGCGGTCGTTAGGGGTGAGCCGCCCGATATACGGCGGGCGCGCCTCCCCTGGTCGCAGCCTTCGCGTGAACTTAAGCGTTCCCGACCCAGGCTAGCGGGCTTTGGCCTCCATGCCTGCGATGTCGGCACTCGCCTCGGGCAGCTCTTCGCCGGCGTGAAAGTCAAGCGCCACGCCGTTCATAGCAATACCGTTGCCCTGTCGGTTGCGGGCCATCGTCAAAGACATGACCCAGATGCCCGCCGCAACGGTTGCAATGAACTTCGGTGCGGGTCATAAAAAAGCTGCGGTCGGTCGAGGTTTCGACTGCATTGTCGAGCGGCGCCCAAAAGCTGGGCCATCCCGTGCCGCTGTTGAATTTTGTGGCGGCGGCAAAGACCGGTTGGCCGCAACCGGCACAATGATAAACGCCGGGACTGTATTCCTTGTCGAGCTTGCTGGCACCGGCCCGTTCCGTGCCGTGCTCGCGAAGCACATGATAAGCCGCGGGAGACAGTTTGCGCCGCCACTCTTCTTCGCTCATCGACACCGCAAATTGCTTGCTGCTCGCCGCTCCCTTGCCCGCAACGCGGCCCAACAAACCTCCGGCCATAGCAACCCCTCAATAAAGATTCACGAGCGGGATATCGGGACCCGCGGCCGTGACGTTAAGAGGGGCGTAAAATCCGAGGTTAGTGCACCCGCTCGCCCTCATCCGGATAGGGTCGCAGCAATTCGGCAGTCGAGCGGGCGATCCAGCACCACACCACGCAGGTCAGGGCGTCATCGCCGCTTCTCAGCCGTTGCACCTCCTGTTGAGCGACATCGGCGGCGGCAGTGCCATGCCGCCTTACGAGAAGCAGAGCTGCCTCCCAAATTTTTCGCTCGTTGGTCATCACGTTCATCATCATCGGCAGTATAACGCCGATCAGGCCAAAACGGGTTCCAAATTTTGTGCTTATCCGAGATCGGGCGATGATCGTTCCAAGATATAGTTGCTTATCCCGGTACCGGATACCGAATGCTGCTTGAACCGATAAAAGCCGCCGCTATATTCCCGCAGCAATGTCTAATGCGCTCGATAATCCGGGTTCGCGGCCGGGGGACGCTTATTCCGCGAAAGATATCGAGGTCCTTGAAGGGCTGGAACCGGTTCGCCGTCGGCCGGGGATGTATATCGGCGGTGCCGACGAGCGCGGACTGCACCATCTCGCCGCGGAGATTCTCGACAATGCGATGGACGAGGCAGTGGCCGGTCACGCCACGCGCATCGAGATTGAACTCGCCGCCGGCGATTGGCTGACGATCCGCGACAATGGCCGCGGTATCCCGATCGATCCGCATCCGCGTTTCCCGGACAAATCGGCGCTGGAAGTCATCCTGACGACGTTGCATTCCGGCGGCAAGTTCGGTGGTGAGGCCTATCGCACCTCGGGCGGTCTGCACGGCGTCGGCGTCTCGGTGGTGAACGCACTTTCGGATGCGCTTGAAGTTGAAGTTGCACGCGATCGCCGGCTTTGGCGGCAATCCTATAGCCGTGGTGAGCCCAAAAGCGCGTTGCAGGATTGCGGACCGATCCAAAATCGGCGCGGCACGATGCTACGCTTTCATCCCGATCCGGAGATTTTTGGCAAAATCGGTTTTCGACCGGCCGTGCTTTATCGAATGGCGCGGTCGAAGGCCTATTTGTTCCGTGGGCTCGAGATCCGCTGGAGCTGCGATCCGGCGCTACCCCGCCCGGAGGGCGTTCCCGCCGAGGCCAAATTGCATTTTCCCGGTGGTCTCGGCGATTTTCTCGCCGCCAGCCTCGATGGGCAATCGATGTTGACGCCGCGGCCGTTTATCGGCGAGGCCGAGCTTCCCGATGGCGGCAGGGTTGAATGGGCGGTCGCGTGGCCCGAAGACGAGGAGTCCGGATTCAGTCACTCCTACTGCAATACGATTCCGACACCTGAGGGCGGGACCCATGAGATCGGGCTGAAGAGCGCTCTTTTGCGCGGTCTCAAGGGCTACGGCGAATTTGTCGGGAATCGTCGCGCCGCTCAGGCGACGGCCGAGGATGTAACCGGTGCAGCGGCACTGTTGCTGTCATTGTTCATTCGTGACCCACAATTTCAGGGCCAGACAAAAGAGCGGTTGGCTTCGGCCGAGGCGACGCGGCTCGTCGAAAACGCGGTCAAGGATCATTTCGACCATTGGCTCGGCGCCGATCCGGCCACCGCCCGCCAGCTGCTCGACCGGATCATCGAGCGCGCCGAGGAGCGCCAGCGGCGGCGGCAGCAGCGTGAGCTGGCCCGAAAGAGTGCTACACGCAAATTGCGGCTTCCGGGCAAACTCGCCGATTGCACCCGCGACAGCGCCGCCGGAACCGAGATTTTTCTGGTCGAAGGCGATAGCGCCGGCGGCTCGGCTAAACAGGCGCGCGACAGGGAAACTCAGGCAATCTTGCCGTTGCGCGGCAAGATCCTGAACGTCGCCAGCGCCTCGATCGACAAGATGAAGGCGAACCAAGAACTCGCCGACATCATCCTCGCCCTCGGCGCCGGCTCGGGCACTCATTACCGCGAAGACGCGCTGCGCTACGAGCGGGTTGTGATCATGACCGATGCCGATGTCGATGGCGCCCACATCGCATCATTGCTGATGACCTTCTTTTTCCGCGAGATGCCGAAGCTGATCGAGAACGGACATTTGTTTTTGGCCTTGCCGCCGCTCTATCGACTGACCCAAGGCGAGGTGACACTGTACGCGCGCGACGATGCCCATCGTGACCAATTAACCCGGACGGGTTTCACCGGCCGCGGCAAGATTGAGGTTAGCCGATTCAAAGGGTTGGGCGAGATGCCGGCGCGGTATCTGAAGGCAACGACAATGGACCCGGCACAGCGTACGCTGTTGAAAGTAAGCATTGGTTTGGCGGAAGCGGTATCGGAGGGGACAGAGGGCGCCGCATCTTGCGCCCGCACGACAGCATTGGTCGAAACCTTGATGGGGCGCCGCCCCGAATTGCGATACGAGTATATCCAGAAGAACGCCCGTTTCGTTCGCGACCTCGACCTCTAAAAACTCTTGCGTCGGGCATCGACGCCAATTACCTAAGCCCCGTCGACCCGTTTGAATTCGGCTTTCCGGCCTAGCGTTCCTATGCGATCGTCCGACCGTGTTTCCGAGCCAATCGTTGTCCGATGCGCTGCGCGGCCGCGTGGCGCCCTATTACCAATGTGTGCGGAGTTACCCTAATGGCGACCGGTACGGTCAAATGGTTCAATGCGCAGAAGGGCTATGGCTTTATCCAGCCCGAGAACGGCGGTGCCGATGTGTTCGTTCATATTTCCGCGGTCGAGCGCGCCGGCATGGACAATCTGCGCGAAGGCCAGCGGCTCAGCTATGAACTTGAGCAAGGGCAGCGTGGCCGAGTTTCTGCGGTTAATCTGCGCGCCACCTAGCGCCGGAGAACAAATGAACGGGGGTGCTGCGGCACCCTCGTCGTCTTGCGAGGAGACGTGATTGGCTAAGGAAGACCTGATCGAATTCGAAGGCACGGTGCTTGAACTCTTGCCCGACGCGCGCTTTCGCGTGCGGCTCGACAACGGTCACGAGACGCTGGCTTATTCGTCGGGCCGAATGAAGAAAAACCGCATTCGTATTCTTGCCGGTGATCGCGTCACAGTCGAAATGACGCCGTATGATCTCACCAAAGGTCGGATCAATTTCCGACACAAAGACGAACGCGCGGCGCCGCCGATGACCCCCCGTCCGCAATATCGCAGACGCTGACCGAGGCCAGCGTTGTGCTGGGTGCATGCCCGGTTTCGAAAAAAACATTGACACGGTAGCAGTAGCACCCGATCTAGTGGGCAAGATGCAACGCCGCTAAATATTACAAAAAGGCTACACTCTTTCGATGGATTTTTCTGAACTCGACTTGTCGCCTGAAGTTCTTCAGGCGATTTCAGACGCCGGCTACACAAATCCTACCCCGATCCAGCAACAGGCGATCCCCCAGGTAAAGCGCGAACGCGATGTGCTTGGTTGCGCGCAAACCGGGACTGGTAAAACCGCAAGCTTTGTCTTGCCGATGATCGACATGCTGGCGGCCGGCCGCTCGCGAGTGCGCATGCCGCGCTCATTGATCCTTGAACCCACCCGGGAATTGGCGACACAGGTCGCCAACTCATTCGAGCGCTATGGCAAGTATCATCGTTTGACCATGGCCCTGCTGATCGGCGGCGAAAGCTTTGTTGACCAGGAGCGGAAGCTCGATCGCGGTGTCGACGTATTGATCGCCACACCGGGACGGCTCCTCGATTTATATGGGCGCGGCAAGATCATCCTTTCCGACGCGCATATATTGGTAATTGACGAAGCCGATCGGATGCTCGACATGGGCTTTATTCCCGATGTCGAACGAATTGTTGGCCTTTTGCCAAAAAACCGGCAGACCTTGTTCTTTTCCGCAACAATGCCAGCAGAAATTCGCCGCTTGGCCGACGCGTTTCTTACCAATCCGGTGGAAATCGCGGTCGCACCGCCGGCCTCACCGGCAGCAACGGTCGAGCAGTCGTTCGCGGTTGTCGCTCCGCGCGAGAAGCGCGAGGCGCTGCGTCGGTTGATCCGCAGCGAAGACGTCAAGAACGCGCTGATCTTCTGCAATCGCAAGCGCGACGTTGACATCCTTTACAAATCGCTGACCCGACATGGTTTTGATGCGGCTGCACTACACGGTGACATGCCGCAACATAGGCGCACCGAAACCCTCGAGCGTTTCAGGAACGACGAGGTGAGGCTGTTGGTGGCGAGCGATGTTGCTGCTCGCGGTCTCGATATCAAAGGCATGAGCCACGTGTTTTGTTTCGACGTGCCGATCCATGCCGAGGATTATGTTCACCGCATTGGCCGCACTGGCCGGGCTGGTTTGACCGGTCGCTCATTCATGTTGGCGGCACCCGAGGACGGCAAAGCGGTCGCCGCCATCGTCAAGCTGATCGGCAAGGAAATTCCGCTGATCGCAATCGACGGCATCGAACCCGCTGAGCTCGAATATGAGGATCGGCGTCGTCGTCGATCGCGCACGGCGAAGCCCGGTGTCGTCTCTCGCGTGGCGGACAAGGGCGCATCAAGCGGGCGCAAGAGCGCGGACGAGGCCCGCCGCGCCCGGCCAGTTCGCTCCACAGCGGGACCGCAGGCACCCGCACAGACACCCCCAGATCGCGGCAATGTCATGCCGTTTCCGCGCGCTTCGCAGGCCCGTCGTCCGCGGCAACCTGAGCGCGATGTCGAAGACGATCGTAAAGTCGTCGGCTTTGGCGATCATTTGCCTGCTTTCCTGGCCCGGGCTCCGCGGGTGGCTGTTCGCCCCTGACCCCGCCTTAGCCGCAGGACCGTGATGAAAACGATATTCGTCATGGTCAAATGCGAACTCGGCAAGGCCTATTCCGTAGCCGACGAAGCCGTCACCAACATTGAGCAGGTCTCGGAAGTCTACTCGACCTCCGGTCAGTACGATCTCCTGATGAAACTATATCTACCCGAAACCGCGGATATCGGCCATTTCGTCACCGAACGATTGCAGACCTTGCCCGGTGTCAAAGACACATTTACGATCATTGCATTCAAGGCGTTTTCTGAGGATTGTTCGGTTTAAGCGAGGACAGGGCCGATGAGCGGAGGCGACGAGGGGTGGGTGCGCGTTGCCGGACGCAGCGATCTCGCGGCGGGCGAAGTCATCGGGGTTGAAGCCGGGGGCCGATCGATCGCTATATACGACTGCGATGGCGAATTATTTGCCACCGACAACATCTGTACCCATGCTTATGCTTGCCTGTCCGACGGCTGGCTCGATGGTACAATGATCGAATGCCCGTTGCATGCGGCACGTTTTGATGTGCGGACAGGCCAGGTTTTGGATCCGCCTGCGACGGAAGATCTGAAGACGTATCCGATACGCCAAGCCGGCGATGCGATCCTGATCAAGCTTGATTGAGGCATCGCGGCGGCCACCGCGCGCTGCCATCCCACCCAGATCGTCACCGCCACTCGGCGGCTACGCCGCCCCGACGGTCAGAGGACCGCGCCCTGTTGACGGGCGGCGATTGGGCTAGAATGACCCGGCGGAACCCGTTTTTCAGGAGGACGCCGTGGCCCAAAGTCAGACCGAACACCCGATCGTTCACTTTGTCGGCAGCATCCCGCTGCCGGACGCCGAAACCGTGTTTCGCCAACTGGCCGAAACCGCCGGACCCTATCTGCAGCGCCTGCCCGACGGCGAGACCGGTATACGCAAAACCTGGATCCGCTTTTTGCAGCAGGTGCTGGCCGATAACCCGGCGATCGAGGTCGCCTCAGACGTGCCGCCGTTCAAATTCACGCAATGGGACGGCAAACTCTTGCGTGAAATCCCGCGACTGCGCGTCAAACCCGGGATGACGCCAGATCCCGCCACGTTCGAAACCGGCTATGCCGAGATGGCGATCACGTCGTGGAAACTTTTCGATCGGTTGCAGCGCGAGGGTGTGATCCCGGTAGCGGTCAAATTCCAGATCTCGCTGCCGACCCCGATCGCGCCGACCTACAACAACATGGTGCCGTCCGATCGGCCGCGGTTATTGCCGGCATTGACCCGGCATTTGATCGGCGAGGTCGCCAAGATCGCCGCCGCGATGCCGAACGACCGCATCGCCATGCAATGGGATGTGTGCCAGGAAGTGCTGGCCTGGGAGGGTTATTATGAGCCAGGTCCGGTCGATTTCCGCACCGAGACGATCGATGTCCTGACCCGCATCGGCGAGGCGGTGCCGGCCGCGATCGAACTCGGCTACCATCTGTGCTACGGCAGCCCGGCGGACGAGCATTGCGTCCAGCCCAAGGACATGGCGATCATGGTCGAGATCGCGAACGCCACCAGTGCCGGCGTCACGCGCCCGATCCAGTTCTTCCATATGCCGGTGCCAAAGGGGCGCACCGACGATGCCTATTTTGCGCCGCTCGACAATCTGCACCTGCACCCCGAGACCAAGCTCTATCTTGGTCTCGTACACCACGACGATGCGGCTGGCGATGCGGCGCGGATCGCCGCGGCGCGCCGGCACGCGCAGGTCGATGGTGTGGCTACCGAATGCGGCATGGCGCGTGGTGACCCGGCGCGGCTGCCGGAGCTGCTCGCTGCACATGTCCGCGCGGCGGAAACCGCGGCTTAAGCACAACCTCCGGTTCCCGAGCGAGAGCCGGCCACGAAGGCGGCCGGCTCTCGGCCGAGCCTACCCGACCGAAAGCTTGTGTAAAAACGCGGTACGCTGCGCGGCTGCGGCCGCCATAAACGAAGCATCTTGGCCGGCCAGCACGAACCGAGAGCCCATCTCGATGTAGCGCCGCGTAAGCGTCTCGTCATAGACGCCGCCCATGCCCGGAAACTTGCCGTGCTTGTGCGCGGCCGCGATAACCTTCTGATAGGCGTCGACGACTCGCTCGTCACCGAATTCGCCGTGAATGCCCATCTCGGCGCAGAGATCGTTGGTCCCGATCAGCAATACGTCGA
Source organism: uncultured Alphaproteobacteria bacterium (assembly GCA_963846635.1). Lineage (GTDB taxonomy): Bacteria > Pseudomonadota > Alphaproteobacteria > ATCC43930 > CGMCC-115725 > AP-15. The sequence goes on from CAWJXM010000025.1 coordinate 86,939, forward strand.
TGCCCGGCACCGCGGCGATCTCTTCTGCATTGGCGATCGCGGTCGGCGTCTCGAGCATGACCACGGTCAAATTGGCGGCGTTGAGCGCGCTCGCGGCTTCGGCAGAACGCGCCGAACGCAGCGCGTAATGCGGCCCGATACCGCCCATCGAGCGGTGCCCCATCGGCGGATATTTGAGCCAATTCACCACCTCCCGGGCCTCGGCGGCAGTATCGACATGCGGCATGACGATCCCGAGCACACCATTATCGAGCGCCCGCGTCGCAATCGCGTATTCGCCGTTTGGCACCCGCGCGATTGGCGCTATGCCCGTGTCGAGCGCCGCGATCGCGATCTGCGCGCAGGCTTCGAGCGACATGACGCCGTGCTCCATGTCGAGAAACAACCAGTCGAACCCGGCGACGGCCATCGCCTTGGCGATCTCGACGCTGCGCGTCATGCGAATGCCGACACCAAGTGACAATTGGCCTTGTTCGAGCTTTTCACGGGCAACGTTGCGGATTGCGGCGGCGGGCATCGGTCTCTCCCTCATCTTCCCCAGGCGGAATGGGTCAGCCTGCCCGTTCTCGTGCGTTGCCGCAACACGCCAAGGGCCGCGCTACCGCGATATCAGTTGCAACGAAGATCGAGCAGCGGCATCTAATTCCGCAAACCGGCGGGGTACCGCGCGGCAGAACGCCGCCCAGCGCAACCGCTCCCGCTGGCTCACGGGCTCGCGCAGAGGAGGAACCAAAATGTCAGCCGTCACCCAGCGCTACAATGTCGGCGGAGTGTATTTGCCGCGGCCGTTCAAGGTTCGCCGCCTCGGTCATTTTGGCTTCAATGTCGAAAAACTGCCGGAGGGCCGCGAGTTCTATGGCGACCTCCTCGGCTTCATCGCCTCCGATACGCTCGATTTTTCGCGCGCGCCATGGTTTCCGAAAGACACCGATGTCGGCGACCCACGCGGCTATTTCATGCGCTACGGCACCGACCATCACGCTTTCGTACTGTTTCCGAAGCGCGTCATGGATCACCGCGCCGACCGTAAATTTGCACCCGAGGTCACGATCAATCAGATTACTTGGCAGTGCGGCAGCCTGCGCGAGATTGTCGAGGCGCACGATTATTTCGTGCACCACCAAGTGCGCGTCCAGCGCGTCGGTCGCGATATGCCGGGCAGCAACTGGCATGTCTATGTTTACGATCCCGACGGCCATACCAACGAATTCTATTACGGCATCGAGCAGATCGGCTGGAACCAGCTGAGTAAGCCGCGCGACATGTATTATCGCGGCTTCAACGAAAAGCCGTCATTACCGCAAATGTCGGAGGCGGCCGAATTGTTCGACGCGCAGGACAAGGGCATCGACGTGCTCTCCGGCCACCGGCCCGGGCGGCCGCCCGCGGCGAACTATGATGTCGAAGGGGTATTGCTGCCGAGGCCGTTCAAGATCACCAAGATTGGCCCGTTGAGCCTGTTTGTCGACGATGTCGAGCGCGCCGAAGCATTTTATGGCGAGCGGCTCGGCTTTGTGCGCAGCGAGGAGGTCCAGTATCGCGGTGCGCGCTGTATGTTCATGCGCTGCGGCGCCGAGCACCACAGCCTTGGGTTATTCCCAAAAGAACTGCGCGGCACATTGGGGTTGAGCCCGCGCACGACCTGCATGTCATTCGGTGTCGAGCTTGGCAGCTACGCGCAATTGCGCGAGGCCGTAGCCTTTCTGAAGTCGCACGGGGTGACCTTCATCGACGCGATCCCGCCCGAGTTGTATCCCGGGATCGATTACTCGGCGTTTGCGCTCGACCCCGACGGACATTGCATTCAGCTCTATTATTACATGGAGCAAATCGGCTGGGATGGCCGCGTTCGCCCGGCTTCCGAGCGCCGCAAGATCAACGGTAACTGGCCGGAAGCGATCGAGCCGCTATCCGACACTTATGTCGATCAGGTGTTCCAGGGACCGCTTGGTTAGAGAAGGCCTCGACAGAACAAATCCCACTAACCGCAAATGGTCCGTCACTCCCGCGAAAGCGGGAATCCAGAACGGCAAATGCTTCTGAGGTTGCCCTGGACTCCCGCTTTCGCGGGGGCGACGGCTATCTTCAAGGCTTGGCCGCTCGAATGAAGCCGTTCCGGTTCGGCGTCAATGTCGGCCCGTCGCGTTCGCGCGCGGAATGGGTGGAGAAGGCACGCAGGATCGAGGCGCTCGGCTACGACGTACTGACGGTCCCCGATCACCTTACCGAGCTTTTGGCACCCGTTCCCGCTCTCGTCAGTGCGGCTGAGGCGACGTCAGCGATCCGGCTGGGCACGAATGTCCTCAACAACGATTTCCGGCATCCGGTGCTGGTGGCGCGAGAGGCGGCCACCATCGACCTTCTGACCGGCGGTCGGTTTCTGCTCGGCTTGGGTGCCGGGTACGTGAAGGCCGAATACGAACAGGCGGGGTTGGCCTTCGATAGAGGCAGCATAAGAGTCGAGCGGTTGGCCGAAGCAATAGCCGTACTAAAAGGCTTGATGACCGGCGAACCCGTCACGTTTGCCGGCAGGCATTACCGCGTCACTGGCCACAAGATCCATCCTCTCCCTGTTCAGCAACCCCATCCTCCGATTGCCATTGGCGGCAATGGCCATCAACTGCTGACGCTGGCTGCGCAAGAAGCCGATATCATCGGTTTCTCCGGCATTACGTTTCGCCGCGGCGGGACAGCTCCCGATCTCTCGGGATGGAAGGTGTCGGGCGTCGATCAGCGAGTTGATCTCGTTCGCGCGGTCGCCGGCGATCGGTTCGCGAGCCTGGAGCTGAACGTGCTCGTCCAGCAGGTCATCGTGGTCGACGACCGCCGGCGGGCAGCCGAGGAACTGGCCCGCCATTGGAACCAGCTTACCCCGGAGGAGATCCTCGAGAGTCCGTTTGTACTCGTCGGCACGATAAACCAGATGATCGAAGATCTGCTGGTACGTCGAGAGCGTTGGGGCTTCTCTTATTTTACGATTTTCGAGCCGTATCTGAGCGCGTTTGCGCCGGTTGTCGATCAGCTCCGCGGCAAGTAGAAGTCTGCGGTTGTCCAATTTTGGGTGCCGCACCGGGAGCGAAAGAGACGATGACCCCTGAAGAGTATCTTGCTCGCGTCCGCGCCGTGCTGCCGGTGCTGCGCGAACGCGCCGCGCGGGCCGAGCAATTGCGCCGGCTGCCGGACGAGACCTTTGCCGATTTCCAGGAGGCCGGACTGTTTCGTGCCCTGCAGCCAAAGCGCTATGGCGGGTACGAGCTCGACCCGGGCCTCTTTTATCAGGCGGTGATCGAGGTCGGCGCTGTCTGCGGCTCGAGCGGCTGGATCCTTGGCGTGCTCGGTGTGCACAACTGGCATCTGGCGATCCTGCCGCTGCAAGCGCAGGAAGATGTCTGGGGCAAAGACGACAGCATCCAATTGTCAACCTCGCTGGCGCCGACCGGGACCGTCGAGCGCGTCGAGGGCGGCTTTCGGATCTAAAGGGCCGCTGGTCGTTTTCGAGCGGCTGCGACCATTGCCAATGGGCGGTGCTGGGCGGCGCCGCGCCGCCCGACCGTACCCGGCGAGCCGCCGACCGCGGGTTTTCCTGTTGCCGCGGCGCGATTATCGGATCGACGACAACTGGCATGTGATGGGGCTGTGCGCCACTGGCAGTAAGGACATTGTCGTCGATGATGCCTTTGTGCCGGAGTACCGCACCCATTCCTATCGCGATGCTTTTGCTCTCAACCATCCGGGAACCGCGGTCAATGATGCACCGCTTTATCGGCTACCGTTTGGGCTGATTTTCACCTACGGCATCGTGTCACCGGCGATCGGGGCAGCGCAGGGGGCGCTGACGGCGTTTCGCGAGCAGGCGATAAGGCGGATCAATATCCGCGACGGCTCGCGCACCGTCGAGGACCCGTTCATCCAATATCGACTTGCCGAGGCGGCCGCCGAAATCGACGCGGCGCGCGAGCGCATGCTCGCCAATTTTGCCGAGATGATGCGGCTTGCGCGTGCCGGCGAGGAGATCCCGATAGCAGCCCGCGCCCGCTATCGCTGGGATTCCGGAAAGGCGATCGAACGCAGCGTCCGCGCGGTCGATTGGCTGTTCGAGGCGAGCGGCGGGCACGGTATCTTCCTTGACAACCCGATCCAGCGCGCCTGGCGTGATGTCCATGCGATGCGCGCGCATGCCGGCAACAATCCCGAGCGCGCCTCTTTTATCTTTGGCCGCTCTGAATTCGGCCTGCCGCCGCAAGATGTTCGGTTTTGATCCCGGCATCGTGATCCTTACGCGGTAAGACCTGGAGCTCCCCGGTCGACTTACTAGCGGCAGGTCTGGTCGAGCAGTTCCTCTGCCGCGCCGGGGTTCGTGCCATGCGCCTCGGTGTCGAGGACGTAATAAGAGCCGGGCGTGTTGGATCCGATCACCGCGATGCTCTGGTCGGCCATATCGCCTCGCGCGCCCGGCATCGCCGCCACTAGATTGAATGGGCTCTCGCTGCCGGTGAGGCCCGTGGTTTTGATCACACGGTACATATGGGCGGCCGCTCCGAGAGGAAAGTGAGCCGGCATTGTCGGGTTGGTTCCGATGTTTCCGGCTTGGGCTGCGAGGCTCCGTGCGACCGCGGGCAGCACGCATGCAATGTGAATGTGCAACTGGTTTTGGGTACGCCCATAAACTGAATTGATCGCGAGTGCTATGTCGTCCGCCGGTTTTTTTACTAAGATTTGTGCCTGTTGCCAGCCGTATTCCCAGAAATCGACGACCGGCGGCAGAAAAATCTGTTTATCGTCGATCCCGGTTACACGAATGCTTGGAATGATCAAATAAGCCGCTGGTTTAGCGGGGCTGTTGTCCTTGAGAATGATGTATTCGTCTGCGGCGTCATAGGCGCGGCATTCGGAATTGCTGTGAAGATTTCGGGAGCAGCATTGGGCGAGCGCCCATAGCGAGTTCGGCCGCGGTGCGACGACACACGAGGTCGCACTCTGGTCGAGTGCCGCAGTCGGCGCGGCTGGATGCGATGTCTGCGCCTGCGCTGAGCCCGCAAAGCATATCAACTGCATCAGCGCCAAGCCGAACAGCAATCCGGCACCTGTGCTTAGGCGGGGATGATGCAACGTTCCCTCCGCAAGGTTCGCCCGTCACAAGCTGCTAAGCACGTTTTTATAGTTAATCAAATCTCCTCCCGGATACGAGTATCGTTTCTAAAGCTTCCTTTCTAAAGGTGAACAGTAATCAATGCCACACCTCAATCCGTTGCTGATCTGGCCCGAGCCGCAACTCGTCAATAAAACGTCAAAACTTAATACGCCACTCCCATTAATTAAGCATGGCGGTTAATTTACCACGGCGCGAGCGGTAAGGCGACAAATGGTAGATGCAGCGATCGCGAGCGGTGGCCTCGGCGCGGCGTCGGCATGGGCGTCGCGGCTGTGCAAAGCTGTGCGCGATGCCTATGCCGCCGAGGGCGAGCGCCGGCTGTTGTGGCTGCCGGTATGCTTTGGTGCCGGCATTGCCCTCTATTTCTCGCTGACTTTTGAGCCGCCGCTATGGCTCGGGCTGGTTGCAACGCTCGCTTCCGGTGTTGCTGCCTTTGCGCTGCACAAACGCCCCTATTTGTGCGAAGCGGCCCTCGCGATAACGATGTTCTGCGCGGGCTTCACGCTGATCGGCGAAACGGCATGGCAGCGCCAAGCGCCGATGCTGCAGCGGCGGCTTGGGCCGGTGACCGTCAGCGGCCGGGTGGTCGACATAGATCTGGTCGATCGCGGTTGGCGCGTCATTGTCGCACCCGATCCGTTGCCGGGGCTAAATGCGAGCGAGCAGCCGGCGCGGCTGCGCATCCACATCGCTGCCTCGAGCGACACGCTCGAACCGGGCGATCCGATCGCAATGCGAGCAGATACTCTATCCGGTACCGGGGCAGATCCTGCCGAGCGCCCACGACATGCAGCGCGAAGCCTATTTCGCGGAGATCGGCGGGGTCGGCTACAGTTTGGGCCCGGCGCGTCGCCCAATGGGGGAGAGAGCCGATGCTGGCGGCGGCTGGCGCGAGGATCTGCGTCGCCTGCGTACCGACATGTCGCGTCGGATCATCGCGGTTTTGCCGGGGTCGACCGGCGGTGTCGCCTCGGCACTGATCACCGGCAAGCGCGGAGCGATCTCCGAACAGATCAAAGCGGCCTTCCGTCAATCGGGATTGCAGCATCTTCTGGCGATCGCCGGACTGCACCTGGGTCTTGTCGGCGGCTTTGTTTTTTTTACGGTTCGCGCCGGGCTGGCACTGATCCCGTGGGTAGCGCTGCGTTATCCGATCAAGAAGATCGCTGCCATTGCCGCTTTGGTGGTGCTTACCTGTTACCTGTTACTGTCCGGGGCGGCGATCCCGACCGAACGCGCTTATGTCATGAATGGGCTCGTTTTCGCTGCGATCCTGATCGACCGCTTGCGGATTTCGATGCGGATCTGCGCATTCGCTGCGGCCTTTGTCCTGGCGGTCGAGCCCGAAAGTCTGGTTGGCGTCAGCTTTCAGATGTCGTTTGGGGCGGTCGTGGCGCTGATCGCGGTTTACGAGACCTATGGCAGCCGCCTCGGCCATTGGCTCCATCGCCCATCATGGTCAGGACGCGTGCTTGGTTATGCCGGGGCGGTGGTGGTTACAACAATCGTCGTGACGATCGGTACCGACCCGTTTTCGATCTACCATTTCCATCACATCGCGCTCTACTCGCCGCTTGCCAATGTCGCAGCCGTACCGCTGAGCGCGGTATGGACACTACCCTGGGGGGTGGTGTCCTGCCTGTTGATGCCGTTCGGGCTCGAGCGGTTTGGACTGATCCCGATGGGCTGGGGCATCGATGCCACGATCTTTATTGCCCAAGCCGTTTCGGGATTACCAGGAAATGTCTGGCCGATGCCACGCCTGCCGACCGCAGGGCTGGCGTTGGTATCGTTCGGCGGGCTGTGGCTGTGCCTGTGGCTGCAGCCATGGCGTCGGTGGGGCGCTGTCGCGATTGCGGCCGGGCTCGCCGGCATGGTGCTGACCCGTCCCCCCGACATTGTCATCGCCGATCTCGGCCGCTTTCTCGCGGTCCGTTCGCCGGAGGGTAAGTATTGGGTCACAGCCGCTCGCGGCGAGCAGATCGAGGCCTCGTTTCTTAACGAAGAGACCGGTCTCGATATAATTCCGTGGCCGCAGGACGCCTCGTCCCCAGGGCTCGAATGCTCCGGCGAGCGGTGCAGCTATTCGATGCACGGGCGCAATGTGGCAATCTTGACCGGCGCTTCTGCGCTCCCTGCCGATTGCGGCGGCATCGATGCGATCGTCAGCCAGGTGCCTGCCGGGTTCCGTTGCCGCTCGTTAATACCGGTGATCGACCGCATCGATTCCTGGCGGCTGGGCGCTGTCGCGCTGTGGCTCAACAAAGCCGGAGTGGTCACCGACAGCGCCAATGGCAGCCGCGGCGATCGGCCGTGGGTCCCGCATCCCCGTTCGCGCCGCCACCTACAGACCGCCAATGTCGATCAACGAAATTGATATTGGTTCCGCCGACATAAAGCAAAATTGTAACAGACGATTGTCAGTCCATCGGTTCTCACCCGACCCCCGTAATTAGAGCAGTCGAGAAGCAGCCTCCGTGCTGGCATAAACTCGATAAATCCTGGATAGCGATAAGGAGAGGAGTAAACACTGGATACGATGCTTTTGTTTCAACCGAAACGTTTCGATGAATGACAGCGAGTCGATCAGCGATTATTTGGAAACCCTCCGACCATCGCGGTGTTTGGAGTTTGTGGACCCTATTATGAGGAGCACGCGATGGATGGGCATAATGTTGTGGCGGTCTTCGCCACGCGGGCTGGAGGCGGAGCGAGCGCGCGATCGCCTGATCGAGGTCGGCATACCCGCAGCCGATATTCGCTTAGGCGGGAGCGATCTAATGGATCGGACGGGAGTTGCCGGGACGGAAACCGTCGCCGCCCCGCGCCGGGAAGGCTTTTGGGACTGGCTGTTCGGCCGCGATGTGTCGGAGTATGACCGCACCTGGTACGAGACCAATTTACGCGAGGGCCATACCGTCGTGTCGGTATTGGTGCACAATATCGAAGAGCGGCATCGGGTTGCCGACATTCTGGAGGATTTCAATCCGATCGATTTCGACGAGACCGAAAGCCGTTACCGCGGGATCGAGAGCCCGACGGTAACCGCAGCCGAAACTTCAACCGCGGGAACCTTGAACCGTCCGGGTATGGCCGCGGGCGTCACCCCGCGCAGCGGACGAGTCACTCGGCTCTGCGCAGACTTGGGAGCATGAGCGGGATATGGCTGCCCGCAATGCGGCGATCCGCGCCGGCGAAACACTCGCCCGGCGAGCGCCGCGAGGAGTTGGGCGCTGGGGAGCAGGTCATCCCGGTGGTCAAGGAGGACATCGCGGTCGGTAAGCGGGTTAATGAGCGCCGTTATCGCATCCGCACCTACACGGTCGAGACGCCGGTCGAACAAGACGTGACACTCCGCGATGAGCGCGTAGTGATCGAGCGCCGCCCGGTTGCGGACCAAACCGAAGCGGCAAGACTGGCCGCCGAGATGCCGCAAAACCGCGAGTACGAAGTCATCGAGCGGCATGAAGAGCCGGTGGTTGAAAAGCGCCGGGACGTCGAGGAAGTGGTCGTGCACAAGGAAGCGCAGGACCGAACCGAAAGGGTGCGTGATACCGTCCGCGAAACCAGGGTCGATGTCGAAAAGGACGCCGATGTCGGAGCGAACAGGCTAGAGCGCCCGGTTCCGGAGGAGCGCAAACCCTGAAATTGCCACCCCGGGGCGTCCCAACTGACGCCCCGGACAGATCCTGCAAGATTACTCGAGCCACAGCTCCGGGGCGGTTAGCTGACGGCCTACAAATGGCCCCGCCCCAAACCCGAGGGCGGCGAGGTGATAAATCCGCGTCCGCCTATCGGACCAAATCTCGTTAAAGTAAACCAACTTGCCAGTCGAAAACGGGTTCGTGGCTCGCTTCGACGGAACGTCAATGAGGCCAATATATCCTGTATATCCTGCAGCTTTCGCGTGAGCGATTTCGCGTTTCGCGTGAGCGATTTCGCGCGCAAGATCGCTAATCCGATCGACGAGCGCAGTGATGAACCAAGCCGAGCTGGCTATAAAGCTTCATCGCAATAAAATGAGCGCGGAAACCATCAGGGAGGATCGCCGATGAGGCTCGAAAACAAGGTCGCATTGATCACCGGTGCGGCATCCGGTATGGGCGCCAGCATGGCGCGGATTTTTGCCGGCGAAGGCGCGAAAGTCGCCGCTGCCGATGTGCTGGACGAGGAGGGCAGGGCGGTCGTCGCCGATATAACGCGGGCAAATGGGACGGCGATGTTTTGCCGGCTCGACGTCAGCAGCGAGGCAGAATGGAAGTCTGCAGTCGATGCGACCCTTGCCGCCTACGGCCGGCTCGATATCCTCGTCAACGATGCCGGGTTGAGCGGCAGCGCGGTCGAGGATCTATTCGACATCGCGGCGTGGGACCGGCTGATGGCGGTCAATGCGCGCGGCGTTTTTCTTGGCATGAAGTTCGCCATTCCACTGATGAAGGCGCAAGGCGGCGGCTCGATCGTCAACATCTCATCGATTTCGGGTATAACTGGCCAGCATGGCGTTCATGTCGGCTACAATGCGTCGAAGGGGGCTGTGCGCACCCTGACCAAGGCCGCGGCGGTCCAGCACGGCGCCGACAACATCCGCGTCAATTCGGTGCATCCCGGCCTGATGCCGCCAATGCGGTCTTCCGGGCGCACCGCCGATCCCGAAGTCCGCGCGCGGATGTTGCAGAAGGTGCCGATGGGCCGTGCCGGCCGGCCTGAGGAGGTCGCCTACGCCGTGTTGTTTCTCGCCTCGGACGAAGCCTCGTATATCACCGGTGCCGAACTGTGGGTCGACGGCGGCTCCCTCGCAACGTAACTCGACCTCCGTTTGACGAAAAAGGAAAGCGCTGCTAGGGGCGGGGCGTGCCGATCCCATCGGCACCGCCCTATCGTCCGGGTTCACCATCTGATTATGCCGCAGCCACCACGCTCGCTGATCGCGATCGATATCCGGGAATAAATCACGCAGGCCTCCGGTCTGGATCGGCGCAACCACCACGCCATTCAGGAGAGAGAGATGGCCGATCGTGACGGTACGAGGCTGTTGGGCGAGACGAACATCAATCGCCGCGGCCTGTTGAAGTGCATGAGTTGGGCGGGCACCGGGGTCGTCTGGAGCCTGAGCGGCGGGGTGCCGCGAACACTCGGGCTCATTGGCTCGGCCGCCGCCGCCGAGGCCGCGCAGGGTGACCTGACCTTTGTCCAGATCAGCGACAGCCATATCGGCTTCCATCTGCCGGCAAACCCAAACCCGACCGCGACACTCGGCGAGGCGATCGCCAAAATCAAGACGATGCCGACCCAGCCGGCCTTCCTGGTCCATACCGGCGACATCAGTCACCTGTCCAAGGAAGATCAGTGGGACACTGCCGATCAGGTCATCAAGGGGGCGAACAAGCAGGTGTTCTTTATTCCCGGCGAGCACGACGTGGCCGACGCCGGCAACGGCAAGGCCTATCTTGCGCGCTATGGCAAGAATACGCAGGGCAGGGGCTGGTACAGTTTCGACATTGCCGGCGTCCATTTTATTGGGCTGATCAACGTCTTCAATTTTCAACCCGGGTTCAAATCGGCCGGGCTCGCGACCTTGGGTGACCACCAGCTCGAATGGCTGGAAAAGGACGTTGCCGGCCGTTCGGCCAGCACCCCGATCGTCGTCCTCGCCCATCTGCCGATGTGGACGATCTATCCGCAATGGGGCTGGGGGACCGAGGATGCCGGCCGCGCGCTCGGCTATCTGAAGCGCTTTGGCTCGGTGACCGTGCTCAACGGTCACATCCACCAGATCATCCAGAAGGTCGAGGGCAACGTCACCTTTCATACCGCGGCGTCGACGGCGTATCCGCAACCGGCGCCGGGCACTGCCCCCGCTCCAGGGCCGATGACGGTGCCGGCCGCCGACCTGCACAAATATCTCGGCGTCAGGACCGTCGATTACGTCACCAGCAAGGGCGCGCCCGCGCTGACCGACAGCACCCTCGTCGCGTGAGGGAGAGTGCCATGTCAACGAGCACAAATCCGATGTCCGCGCCGCGTCCGGTTCGGTCTGATCTGCGGCGCGATCGGAGCGACGGCACTTCTTGCTGTAGGGCTGCCGAGTCTCGGCGCCGCCGGCGGCGCGGTGGTCGATGCCGCCGCAACAGCAGCGACGATCAAAATCGACAACTTTGCCTTCGCCCCGGCGGATGTCACCATCGCTGCCGGTACGACAGTGACTTGGAAGAACGAGGACGGCGAAGTGCATCGGGTGCAGGAGGACCACAATGGGTTCTCATCCGCGGCGCTCGATACTGACGACAGCTTCTCCCATACCTTCGCAAGGCCCGGCGTTTATCATTATTTCTGCTCTATCCACCCGTACATGGTGGGCAAGATTATCGTCAGTCCTGCCGCCAAATCGAACTGACGAAGGCGGGCCGTCTGGGATCATTTTGCGGAGTTCGCCTGGGGAGACGCAACGTGATCGGCATCTGGCTCGCCTCCTCGGCATTCTGCATGTTAAGAGACGGGCCGCCCGATCACTCAGCGAATATCAGGTCTAGGGAAGGAGACGTCAGATGATCGTCGGGAGCGGCGAGTTCAGATACCGCGTCAATGCCGATTGGGCGAAACTGCCCGATGGCTGGTCGTTCAAGGAGGTCGGCGGCGTCGGCGTCGATCGTAGCGACAATGTCTATGTTTTCAATCGCGGCGAGCACCCGATGATGGTCTTCGACCGCAACGGCAATTTTCTGCGCTCCTGGGGCGAGGGGCAGTATCCGCGCGCCCATGGGGTCCACATGGCGCCTGACGACACGATGTTTCTGACCGATGATGCCGGCCATTTTGTGCGCAAGGTGACGCTCGACGGCAAGGTTCTGCTCGAACTCGGCGTGCCCGGCAAGCCGGCTCCCTTTATGAGCGGCGAGCCGTTCCACCGCTGCACCCACACAGCACTATCGCCAAAGGGTGAAATCTATGTTTCGGACGGCTACGGCAATGCCCGGGTCCACAAATATTCGCCCGATGGCAAGCTGCTCCTTTCGTGGGGCGAACCCGGCACCGGTCCCGGCGAGTTCAACATCGTCCACAACATCTGCACCGACGCCGATGGCTGGGTCTATGTCGCCGATCGCGAGAACCATCGCGTCCAGGTGTTCGACGGCAACGGCAAATACGAGACGCAGTGGAACAATCTGCATCGGCCGTGCGGCATGTACATGCCTTATGGTCATCAGCCGATTTGCTATATCGGCGAGGTCGGACCAGCGGCCGCGGTTAGCCGCGATATTCCCAATCTCGGACCGCGCGTCAGCATCGTCGATCACCAAGGCCGGCTGATCGGGCGTTTTGGCGACACGCCGGCCGGCACCGAATTGGGCAAGTTCCTCGCGCCGCATGGGTTGGCGGTCGACCGGCACGGCGACATCTATGTCGGCGAGGTTTCGTGGACCGCCTGGCCACAGATCTATCCCGGCCGGCCGCACCCGGCGAATCTGCGGTCATTGCAGAAATTCGAAAAGGTCGACTGAATCGGCCTGCCGCTATCATGGCGCGGCACCGCATCAATTACAGAAGAGGGGAACGGTCGATGACACTCACTCTCGAAGAAGCCAATCGCATCCTGCATGGAGCACTGGCAAAGGCGCAGCAAATGAACATCAAGATCAGTGCCGCGGTGTGCGATGCCGGCGGCCGGCTGATCGCGTTGCAGCGCATGGATGGCGCGATCTGGGCTTCGGCCTATGGCTGTCAGGGCAAGGCGGTCGCTTCTGCCGCCTTTGGCCGGCCGAGTGGCGAGATGGCGGCGCGTGCCGACCAACCGACACCGCGCGGGATCGCCGCGGCTTCTGGCGACGAAATGATTATGGGTCAGGGCGCGGTGCCAATCATCCGCAACGGCGTCGTCGAGGGGGCATGCGGTGTTGGTGGCGGCACCTCGCAACAGGATGAAGACTGCGCCCGCGCCGGCGTCGAGCAGCTATAAGGGCACTGCGGGCACAGTCGTGCTCAAGAGCGAGAGCGAGGGGGCGATCTACTGGTGCGAACCCAATACTCGGTACTGAGACGGCTATAACCGAGATTGCTTCGCTGCGCTCGCAATGACACCGTAAGTGGCTGTCATTGCGAGAAGCGGAGCGACGAAGCAATCTCTTTGCGACAACCGACGGCGGAAATCATCTGTCTAGTTTATACCCTAGCAACTAGTCTCCGGTGCCGGGCTCGCTCTCCCCGGATCCAGGACGAACCGCAAAGATAACAGTGCTTGCTAGGCCCTGCCTCGTCAGGGGCGGGTCGCGTCGGGCTGCGGTCGCTCCCGCAGGCTGAGAATATACGCGATCACGTCTGCCGATTGCTCCGGCGACAAGATCAGGTTCGGCATCTTCGGGTGCGAGGTCAGCATAAAGGCGTTGAGCGCCGTGGCCGTCATTCCCGGCGTGTTGGCGATCGTCTGAAAATCGGGCGCGATCTCGAACATTCGTGGCGCATGCGGATCGGGCGCGATCGAATGGCAAGGAGAACACACCCGCGCCGCAAAGGCCCGCCCAGCGGCGAGGTCCCCGATACCTTCCTGAGCATTGGCGGCACAAGCAGTTGCTACCAATCCGCCTGCGAGCATTATCGCAATAATCAGGTCGACCTTTGGCATGACACCCTTGGCGTGACTATACGAAAAAACGTGCTGCGCATAAAAAAGCGACCCCGGCGGGGAGAGCCGGGGTCGAAAAGTTGGATGATCCAGTTGGGGGGTTCGGATCATCCTGATATAAGGAGAACGATTTGCGCATACCGCGCATTGATCCAGATCAAGAGCCGGTGTACGCAGTCGCGCGTTGTGCGGGCTCAGCCAAATGGCAATGTGAAGCTGGCCTGTGCTCTCCCGCTCGGCACGAGCCGGTTTCTGGTTCCAAAGGCTTCGCTGGCTGGTTTCGGCGTTGTCTCGAGCATCAAGACTGAAAGCAAAAGAGTTGCTTGCCCCGTATATTTAACGCGCACGCTCGCACGGGAACGGCGTGCTCAGCTGATCGACGGCGTCGGCCAACAAACGGTATTTGACTTGGGTGACGTTGATGTCGCGAAAGTAATTCACAAGATCCCCCCACGGATCGTTCATCCGTCCGATCCCCGAAATAAAGGCCACGATGCCGCCGATTTCGAGATGGCCCGTATAAACCCACCAGCCGCCGACCAACAGCGCCGACACGATCTGCAGGTGATTGCAAAGGTTCATCAGGAAATTCATCGTAAACTTGATCTTGAAAATCCCCATATCGAGAGCGAAGGCCCGCTGGATGCGGCGTTCGTCATCGGCGCCATCGCTGCGATCGATCATCGCGATGCCGAGCTGGCGCAGGACCCGAATGCGCGCTCCAGTGCGCCGGTTCACCGCGCCTTGCAATAATGGCACAAAGATCAGTTGGGGAACGAGGAGCGCGATCGCGGCGAGCGCCATCCACGGATCGATATGGATCAAATAGGCAAATACCGAGCCCATGATGCCGGCTTGCAGCAACGGTTCGGATACGCTCTCGCCGACAAACCCGCCGATCGGCTCGACCTCGGCGACAATCATCGAGATCGTGATGCCTTGCGCCTCGGCCGCAGGAAAGTCCGCGACGGGGTGCTCGACAACGGTGTGCACCCGGTGGCGCAGGTCACGCTTGGCCCGTTCCCCCACCCATCCCCGGTAGACGTTGAGGACGAGCTTGATGCTGCCTTGGATGAGTACGACGCCGGCATAGGCGGCGCACAACCATATCACCCAGCTATAAGGTCGGTGCTTGACGAGGTCGTTGACGATCCGCCGCTGCATTTCGAGCGGCGCCACTTCGAGCAAGGCGACGACAACTGTCAGCGCTACCAGCGCCAATTGATGCACCGCGCTGGTGGCGAGAACATAACGGTAGATATTGCGCGGCAGCACGGTCTCGCGAGGGGGACCGATATGCTGGAAACTCGCGATGCTGGTCACAGCACAATGCTTATTCCCCCGACCCGAAGGCCTGATTGATCCAGGTCAACGTCCCGACGCTTCGTCTGGCGGCTTGTCAGCAGATGGGTCAAATGCTATCATTGCCAGCACTGAGAGCGCATTCGGGGCGAGATCGCCATGGGCAGTCTAAGCGTGCGAAATCTCGACGATGATCTGCTCGCCAGGCTCAAGCGGCGGGCCGCCCGACATGGGCGCTCGGCCGAGGCCGAGGTGCGGGAAATTTTGCGCCGGACGTTGAGCAGCGAGGCCGATATCGACTTCGACTCCCTTGCGGCCGAATTGCGGGCACTCACTGCGGGGCGCCGCCACACTCCCGCGGAGGATCTGGTGCGGGAAAGCCGGGATGAGCGATGACAGACCTGGTCATCGACGCCAGCATAGCGATCAAATGGGTAATAGAGGAGCATGGGAGCCGAGAAGCTCTAGCCCTGCGCCGCCACCGCTTGTTCGCGCCGGATTTGCTGGTGGCCGAATGCGCCAATGTGTTGTGGAAGAAAACGCGGCGGAGCGAACTGAGCGCGGACGAGGCGCGGCTCGCCGCACGGTTGCTTGAGCGCGCCGATGTCGAATTGGTGCCAATGCGCCCCTTATTGGAGCCGGCGACAGCGTTGGCGATCGCACTGGACCATCCGGCCTATGATTGCATTTATTTGGCGCTGGCGGAAGACTTGTCCTGCGATCTGGTGACAGCCGATCAAAGACTAAGCGCAAAGGCCGTACCGGCAGGCCTCAAGTCGAAGATACTTGCGCTGACAACCAGTGCTCTGCCGTGAAACAACACGACTTTTGGATGGCGCGGCGTGCTTGCTTCAGAGATTGACCGTGCTGTCCTTAAGCCGGCGATGATCTTGTGGAGGATCAGGGATGCAGATCGGGATCCATTTGCCGCAGATCGGCCGAAAGGCTGGACCAGACGCAATTCGACGCGCCGCGGTGCAGGCCGAGGAGTTCGGCTTTGCCGATGTTTGGACTAGCGAGCACATCATCGTTCCCAAGAACGCGGCCTATCCGCCCTCGCCGATCTTTTACGATCCGGTGCTGACCCTGACTTGGGCCGCGGCCTACACCAAACGGGTCGGGCTCGGCACCAGTGTGTTGGTGCTGCCGATGCGGCATCCGTTGCCGCTCGCCAAGGAATTGGCGACCTTGCAGAATTTGTCGGAAGGGCGATTGATCCTCGGCGCCGGGGTGGGCTGGCTCGAAGCCGAATTCGCCGCCTTGGGCGTACCCTTCCGCGAACGCGGGCGGCGAATGGACGAGGGCATCGCAATGATGCGGACGGTATGGAGCGAAGACCCGGTCAGCTTCCCGGCGCGAACGATCCCGGCGGTAATCCACGACATGCGTTCGCTGCCGCAGCCCGTCAAACCGATCCCGATCTGGATCGGTGGCAGCTCCGAGCCGGCGCTTAAACGCGCCCTGCGTCTCGACGGCTGGCACGGCTCGCGCGTCTCGCCGGAGCAGGCCGCGCCCATTGTCCAGCGGCTGCGCGCCACGCGCCCCGAGCCGGAATTCGCGATTTCAGTGCGAAATGGCTGGGACGGCAAAGACGACGCCGCGCTTGCCGCGCGGCTCGCCGGCTTTCGTAATGCCGGGGTCGGGCATGTCCTGGTCGAACCCGCCGAACGCACGCTTGATGACTGGCTACGCGCCGTCGAACGCGTTGCCCGCGCGGCGGAGGCGGTGCGCACTTAGGAAAACGGGACCGTTTGGGTCACCGCGACAGCAGGGCAGGGCGCGTCGCTGACGGAAGGAAAGCCGAAGATGAAATTAGCGCTGACATTGCGGGTCTCGGCTACCGCCGGGATCGACATGGATCTGGTCCGCGAGGCGGAGCAGCTCGGCTATGAAGCGGTCTGGTGCGGCGAGGCTTACGGCACCGACGCGGTCTCGCCGGTCGCTTGGGTGCTGGCGCAAACCGACAAGATCAAGGCCGGCACCGCGATCATGCAGATGCCGGCGCGCACCCCGGCCTGCGCGGCGATGACCGCGATGACCTTGCAGGCGCTCTCCGGCAACCGCTTTTTATGCGGCATCGGACCGTCCGGGCCGCAAGTCGTCGAGGGTTGGCACGGGGTGCCGTTTGGCAAGCCGCTCGCGCGCACCCGCGAATACATCGCGATCATCCGCCAGATCCTCGACCGCAAGGCGCCGCTCGAATTCTCGGGCGAGCATTATCGGATCCCGTATCGGGGTCCGGGCGCCACCGGGCTCGGCAAGCCGCTGCGCAGCATCATTCACGGTGACCCCAGCCTCAAAATCTACACCGCAGCGATCGCCCCCGCCGGGCTGCGCACCGCCGGCGAAGTGGCCGATGGAACCCTGCCTTTCTTTATGGCGCCGGAACAGGCCGAGGCGATTGTCAGTCCGGTGCGCGAAGGCATCGCCAGGGCCGGCAATGGCAAGACTCTCGCCGATTTCGATCTCGCACCCTATGTACGGGTGGCGATCGGCGACGATCTGGCGGCTTGCAGAGACACCATTCGACCCAATTTGGCGCTCTATATCGGCGGCATGGGTGCGCGCTCGAAGAATTTCTATAACGATTTGGCAAAACGCATGGGCTACGAGGCAGCGGCGATAACCATCCAGGACCATTATCTCGCGGGGCGCCGCAAGGAGGCCGAGGCCGCCGTGCCCGATCGTTTGATCGACGAAACCTCGCTGGTCGGGCCAAAGGAGCGCGTCCGCGAGCGGCTGCAGGTCTGGCAAGCGGTCGCCAGAGATCACCGGATCGGCTCGCTGGTATTGGCCGGCGCCGATATCGCAGCATTGCGGACCGTCGCCGAGGCGGTGCTGTGAGAGAGATCTGATGACATATTCACTCGCTTCGCTGGCCGCGGCGATCGAACGTGACGGCTTTGCTTTTGTCGACGCGCCTGACATGAGGGGCCTGTTGGGCGAGGCCGAACTGTTAGAGTGGGGCTCGTTTGCCGATAGCTGGAACGATCTGGGCGTCGACACCTATATGGCGGATGGCGGGCGCTATCGCCGCCGCCGCTTCGCCTGCTATCGCGCGAACTCGGCCGGCATCATTCGCAAGTCGCATCAGCCGCATTATCAGAGCCGCGACTATAACTTGCTGAATGGCGGTGTCGACCGCTGGTTCGAGCCGGTCACCGAAAGGATCGGCCGCCACCCTGTATTGGGAGCGATCCTCAGCACAAGCCATGCGCTGTTCGACCGGATGACGCCGGAAGCTCTGCGTCCTGACGCTTGGCATGTCGAGTTGCACCAGTTTCGCATCGAGACCCGGCCGGGCGAAGCGGGTCAGCCGACGCCTGAAGGCATGCATCGCGACGGCGTCGATTGGGTATTGGTGCTGATGGTCCGGCGCGAAAATGTCAAAAGCGGCGAGACCACAATCTATGATCTCGCCAAGCGGCCGCTCGGCAGTTTCACCTTGACCCAGCCGCTCGACGCGGCCTTGGTTGATGACAGTCGCGTTTATCATGGCGTCACCCCGGTCGAACCGCTTGACCCGTCCCAGCCGGCCTATCGCGACGTATTGGTGGTAACCTTCCGCAGAGAGTAGGCCGGCACCGGCTCGGCTACAATCAAGGGCTCGCGCCGGCCGGCAAAATAATTTAGAAGCCTTCGACTCTACGTCTTGGGAGGATGTTATGTCCGTGATCAAAGCTTACGATCTCGCCTATGGTCGGCTGCGCTCGCCCGATCTCGACAAACAAGAAGAGTTTCTGACCGATTTCGGTATGGTGCGTGCCGATCGCACCAAGAATGCGCTCTATATGCGCGGCACTGACGCGCCCCATCATATCCATGTCACCGAATTGGGCGAGCCGCGCTATGTCGGCATCGCGGTCCATGCCGCCAACATGGAGGATCTCGATCGCGTCTCGCGGGTCGAGGGTGCCTCAAAGATCGAGGACATCGACGAGCCTGGTGGCGGCAAGCGGGTACGCTTGACCGACCCCGATGGGTACCAGGTCGAAGTCGTCTACGGCATGGAGATGCTTAACCCGATCCCGGTCAAGCGCCCGGCGGTCAATTCCGGCAATGACAAATACCGGCGCAAGGGCGAATTGTTCCGGGTCAATCCCGGCCCCTCGCACATCAAGCGCTTTGGCCATTTTGTCGTGAGCACCACCAATTTTGAAAAGACGCTCGGCTGGTATCGCGAAACATTGGGCTTCCGCTGCTCCGACGAATTCTATGCCGGCGACAAGAGCAACGTCGTCGGATCGTTCAACCGGCTCGACCGCGGCGATGATTATGTCGACCACCACGCATTCTTCTGCATTCGCGGCGACAAAAAGGGGCTCAATCATCTGTCCTACGAGGCGGCCGACATCGATGACGTGATGATCGGTCACGAGCACCTCGAAAAGAAAGGCTATCAGCATATGTGGGGCATTGGCCGCCATCTGATCGGCAGCCAATTGTTCGACTATTGGGCCGATCCGTGGGGCCGGGTGCATGAGCATTGGGCCGACACCGACGTGCTGAATGCCCACACACCGCCCAATGTGCTCGAACGCGGCGCGGGTTCGGCGGGCCGTGGGGCCAGCCGATCCCGGCGATCTTTATGGGCCATGCCTCGCCCTGACATTCGCGAGGCCCTCTCAAAGCCTGACGGCAGTACTGCGACTGCGCTGCACCGCCGTCGATATCGCTGCGGCCGGACAAGCCCCCGGCTAACGCGATACGAGGCCTCGGCATGTTTTGTCCCGCCGGGCAAGGCGGCAGCGGTAATTCAGGATCGGTGAATGCAGGCGGCTCTGTGGATTTATCGCGTTGTCGTGGCGCTGTCAGGCATCACCGTGATCCTGGTTATCGTCTATCTGGTTGTCGGCGAACAGAACCGCACGGTTCAAGCCAAAATCAACGAGCGCCAGCAGTTCATTAACCAGAGCCTCGAATTCGCCCGCATCAACGAGGCGCTGGTCCGCGCGATGGCGACGGTCGCGTTCAACGACAAGGACGACAAGCTGCGCGCCCTCTTGGCGCAGAACGGGATCACAATCAATCCAGAGACCGGCGCTCCCGCTGCGGCAAGCGGAACCGTCTCTAACCCCGCGGCTCTCGCACCAGCGGAGAAGCGGCCATGACGTTTGCGCCGCAGGGCGGTCGCCAGCCCGACCCTTTGCCGCTGCCGCTAATTTTGGTGGTCGTGGCACTGTTTCTGCTGATGGCCGTCGAGACCGGCCAGGCGCTGCACGATCATGCGACACTCGGACAGCTGATCCAGGCGCAGCAGCCCACCATTGAACAGGCTGTAAAGGTGCGCCAGCAATTGCAAAGCCTGGCTGGCAAAACCGCCGAACTGGCGGCGGCCGGCGATCCCGGCGCCAAATCGGTCGTCGAGCAGATGAAGGCCCAGGGCGTCACTTTGGGGGTGCCGAAGAAATAGCCAGAAGCCGACGCATTGCTGCAGGAACGCGCCGGGCGGCTCACCGTTTTGCGTGAGTAGCTCGGTCGCGACGCGAGCCTACGTATTATGAGCTGATCGAGCAGGCCAGATCCGCAAGGGATAACTCAATGGCCACGATCGCGAGGGAATATCGGCAATGGCAGACGAAATCTACGTGGCGCCTCGTTCGCCCGTATCACCATCCGGTGATGTCATCGTTCATTCGGGTTCGTTACGGCGCATCTCTTGGGGTGGCGTGTTTGCCGGTCTGTTTCTTGTCCTTTCTATGCAGCTGCTGCTGATCATGTTGGGGTTCGGTGTTGGGCTCAGCGTGTTTCAGCCGGGTCGGGGGCTTCCCAGTCCGGGGACGATCGGCATCGACGCCGCGGCGTGGTGGGTTGGTAGCTACATTGTTGCGCTTCTCATCGGGAGCTATGCCGCGGCTCGATTGGCCGGCGTTGTGCTGCGCTTCGATGGCATGCTGCACGGCTTGGTGACCTGGGCATTCGCTCTGCTGGTAACGCTTTATCTGCTGACCTCGTCACTTGGCGGGGTCATCGGCGGCGCATTCGGTGTCGTTGGTAACGTGGTCTCGGCCGCTGAACAGAGCCTAAGGGCAGCAATTCCGCAAGTGACAGGCGCTCCCGGCATTTCCAACCATCAAATCCAGCAACGCGCCCGGGAGCTTTTGCAGCCGGTCGACCCATCGCGGATGAGCAACGAGCAGGCCGAAGCTCGGATCACAAAGGATGTCGGCACCTATTTGGCGGGCGGAAGTGGGGCGCAGCAGGCTCGAAACGACATCATCGACATTATGGCAGCACGGCTTGGCATCAGCCGGGATGACGCGGCCAAACGTTTTGATCAGTGGGCCGCCCAGTTTGAGCAAGCCAAGTCAAAACTGGCTCAGGGGGCGCAACATGTTGCGGGTCAAGCAGCGGATGCATTGTCGCAAGCCGCTTTGTGGGGATTTGGCGCGCTGTTACTGGGAGCGATATTCAGCGCTGTTGGCGGGGCATTGGGGACTCGTCCGCGGGGTGGGGGTAGGGCAGATCGCCCTCAGTTGACCTCCCGATCATCTGGCGATGAGCCATATTAATCTTGCTGAGGCTCACGACTGGCGGATTTTGGATGGGGGTGCGCGCTAGTACATATCCGGGGTGATCACATTCTGCGGGCGGTTGGTCAGCAGCGCCGCGCGCATCGTTTCGGCCGATTTGCGGCGGGTGTCCTGCTCCGATTCGGGGGTGAACCAAGCGGCGTGCGGGGTGATGATAAGCCGTCCTTCGAGCCCGGGCTCGTGCTCACGATAAGCGCGCAGGATGTCGGGGATCGGGTCGACCGGCGGCTCGACCGGAAGGACGTCGAGCCCGGCGCCGGCGATATGGCCGCTGCGCAGCAAGGCGAGCAACGCATCCACATCGATGACTGGCCCGCGCGCGGTGTTGATGACGACGGCTCCCTTGGACAGCAGCGCGAGCTGGTCGCGGCCGATGAGACCGCGGGTTTCACGGGTCAGCGGCGTGTGGATCGACAGCGTATCGGTCTGACGCAGTAAATCTTCAAGCGTGGCGGCTCGGCCGATGCCGAGCGCCAACTCGGCGCCGTTCGGCAGATAGGGATCGTAAAAGCTGACCCGAAAACCAAAGGCGCGGGCGCGCAATGCCACCGCGGTGCCGATACGGCCGAGCCCGACGATGCCGAAATTCTGCACGCCCAGCCGGCGGATCAGGTCGTTTTTAACGGCACCCCAGGCGGCTGGCGAGTTCGACCGCATCCGCTCGTGGTAAAAGACGACACCACGGCGCAGCGACAAGGCCAGCGCCATGGCGTGATCGGCGACCTCGGTTGTGCCGTAATCGGGCACATTGCAGACGAGGATGTTGCGGGCCGCTGCTGCGGCGCGGTCGATCTTGTCATAGCCGACACCCATGCGCACGATCGCGCGCAGCCGCGGAAAGCGGGCGATGTCCTCGGCTGAAACCGCGTGCCGCATGATCATCAGCCCGTCGACCTCGGCGCAATCGGCGGGATCGAGCTCGGCGAGCGCCCGCTTGGTGCGGCGGATGATCTGGACCTCGGGGCCGAAGATCTCGCGTTCGAGACCGTCATCGGGAATTTGCCGGTCCTCGGGGTACATCACGGTCACGGGCATCTTTTGTATCCTCAGCCTCGGTGTTGGACTGGAACGGCTCGGCTATGTGAAGGCACTACTCGTTACCCCCGCGAAAGTGGCGACGACTGATAAGGCCGGAGTCCTGGATTCCCGCTTTCGCGGGAATGACGGGCAAACCATGGACAATCCAAATCCGTTTCTGGTTAGTGCTTGGCGACTTTGACCGGCTGCCCGCTTGCCGCCGAGCGCACGATCGCCTCGAAGGCGGCAACCCCGTGGACGATCTCGTCGGCGGTGATCGGATAGGGGCGCATGCCGTTGATTGCCGCGGCAAACCCTTCCAGTTCGGCCTTGAGCGGGTTGAAGCCTTTGAATTCGATGATCTCGGGTGCTGTGGGGCGCTGCCGACCCTCGGGCATCGCCTCCGATACGGGGAAGAAGCGGAAATCGGGGTCCTGCCCCGAAAGCTCGGCGCGCCCCTTGGTGCCATACACGGCAAACCGATAGGTCGGCGCGGTGACAAGCGAGCAATACAGGCTCGCCGACATGCCGTTGGCGAGCCGTATCAATACGCTTGTCGTGTCTTCGAGGCGCGTCATCGACCGGTGCAGGTTGAGGCAATACACCTCGTCGATATGGCCAAAGAGATAGATCAGCGCGTCGAGATTGTGGACGCCGGTCGCCGTCATCGCACCGGCGGGCGCCTCCTGCGGGTCGGCGCGCCAATAATATCCCTCGGGCATGAAATGGCCGGCCGGCGAGGCCTGAGCCGTCTCGGCATGGGTCGGCAGACCGAGCCGGCCATCCGCGATGCGGGTCTTCAGTTCGATCATCGCCGGGTGAAAGCGCCGCGGGTAGGCGACACCCAACACGACATCGGCGCGCTCGACCGCTGCGAGCGCCTGCTCGGCGCTCTCGACATCGAGGGTAAACGGCTTTTCCATAAAGACGTGCTTGCCGGCGGCGGCAGCATGTTCGACCTGGCCGCCGTGCTGGCGATGCGGCGTCGCAAATACGACCGCGTCGATCTGTGGGTCGGCCAGGATTTCGTCGAGATCGTCGCGATAGGCGATGCCATGCTCGGCACAAAACGGCTCGGCTGTGGCGCGTGTTCGGCTATAGCCGACCGTAAAGGCAAATTCCGTGCTTTTGCCGTGGACCGCACCGACCAGGGTGCGGCCCCAGCGGCCAAGACCGACGATTGCGGCGTGGATCACGTCTTGGCTGCCAGCATGTCGCGCACGCCGCGCAGCGCCAGGTAATAGCCGGGGAGACCAAAACCGGCGACGACGCCTTGACTGACGCGCGCCGTTTCGGAGGCTGGGCCGCGTCGAATCGGGTTCGAAATGTGAACCTCGATTGTCGGAAACTTAACTTGCGAAATCGCTGCCACCAGCGCCGGATAGCCGGTGCCGAACGCGGCCGGATTGAACAATGCCGCATCAAAGCCCTTGTCATTGGCTTCATAGAATTTGTTGACGACCTCGCCCTCGATGTTCGAGTGGAAGATCTCGACCTCCAGGCCCAATTCGGCGGCATAGCCGCGGATGCGCTCGTCATACTGGGGCAGGGTCATCGGACCAAAGATCTCGGTCTGGACCTTGCCGCGCATGTTCATACCCGCACCGTGAACAATCAGGATTCTTGGCATCGCGCTGCCCTCGCATGACGGCTAGAAAGGTAATTCGCTGGCGATGCTAGCTGACCGCCTGATTTGCTGACAAGGTTAATGCGATTGCTTGACAGCGAGCGGATCGACCTTCATCAGATCGCGCGTGAGGTGGAGCAATCTGGTCCTTATTGTCGCAATGATAGCGGCGACAATCGTCGCCAGCTCAACCGCAGCAAAGCAGCCCGGGACAAAAGCCGCGCCGTCGAAAAGCGTCGCAGCACAAATTGCAGTGCTGGTCCGCAGCAACGCGAGCAACAGCGAGATCATTCGCTTCGCGGATCGCCAGCATTCGGTCAGGGTGGTGCGCGGCAAGCCACGGCCTTTGGCGACCCGGGTCATGCACGACTCCGACCAGACCGCCGCCTTCGCTCGACAGGAGAAGGACGGGCGTACCGGCGGGCCGGTCGTCACAGCGGTTTCGGTCGTGTTTCCGGCACCCGTGCCGGAGTCAGCCAGAGGTGTCGTGCAGGTCGTGTCTTTTGCCAACACCCGTGAGCAGCCGGTGACGGTGCTCCGTGGCGCGCCGGTTGTGCGGGGCGACGTCGATGTGCCGGTGATCGCGGCCGGGCCCGATTTAGACCTGTTCGGTGCCGCGCGCGGCGCCGAGTCTGGATCGCGTTGCGTTTGCCATCGACGGCGCCGAGTTCGAGTCACGGGACAGACCCTGGGATGTGGCGTCCGGACCTCAGCGGGCCGCAGGGACCGATGCAGGTATCGGCCGCGGCGGCGATCGATTCGGGCGGCGGCGATCGCTTTGATCTGATCCAAAACCGGCAACTCGGCCGCTCGTATCTCGCAACACTGTTTCGCCGCTACGGCGATTGGCCCGATGCTGTCGCGGCCTATAATTGGGGGCCGGCGAACATAGATACCTGGATCGCCCAAGGACGGCCCGCTGCGGGGCTGCCGCTCGCCGTCGAGCGTTATTGCGAGCGGGTTCTGCGCGACGGCGGAATTCTCCCGGGGCTGGGTTCGCAGAGAGGTACAGGCTGGCAGCTCCAGACCCCATAACGCGAAGATAGCCGGTCCGCGTTAGACGTTCAGCGGCCGTTCGGTCGCGAAGTCCCGCGTCCTACCGTCTTGCGGGAGGCGGTGGCGACCGTGGCTTCGGTCCTGGTCGCAGGCAGGGCGCGGGTTTGCGGCATCAGATGTTTGGCCTGCCAAAAACGCGGCATCCGCCCTGCATATTCTTTCGGCACGACCAGCCTATAAAATGGTTATGTGCTAGATTGGTGATCGATGGCCGTTAGCAGATCGCATCGGCCGTTCCGATCCAACCACCGTTGTTGTTGTGGGTTCCGCGGTATGAAGCCGAAATGATACGCGTTTTTCGTTTAGTTGAGTCGCTGCTCGAACCGACCACCCTGCCGCCCGGCCCGCCGCCGAGCGGGCTCGGTGCGTTCTATTGGCATCATGCCCGCCAGGCACGCGGCCTCGTCGTGGCGCTGTTCTCCGCCGGGCTCGTCGTGGCACTGCTCGATACGACGATCCCAGTGTTTGTCGGTCGGATCGTGACGATGGTGTCGAGCCGGACTCCCCAGGCAGTCTTGCACGATTCGTGGCGGCAGTTGCTCGGGATGGCGCTCGTCCTGCTGGTCGCACGGCCGCTCGCGATGCTGGCGCAGAATCTGATCACCAATCAGGCGATCATTCCGAGCTTCTCCAACCTGATCCGCTGGCAAAGTCATTGGCATGTGGTGCGGCAGAGCTGGACGTTTTTCCAGAACGACTATGCCGGCCGGATTGCCAACCGGGTCATGCAAACTGGCCCGGCGCTTGCGGGAAAGCGTCGTCTCGGCGACCAACGCGGTCTGGTACATCCTGGTCTATGGTGGCGGCGCGATCGTTTTGTTGGCGTCGAGCGACACGCGCTTGGCGGTTCCCGTGCTGCTGTGGTTCTGCGGCTATGCCGGCGTTGCTGCGCTGGTTCGTGCCGCGCCTGCGCAACCGCTCGCAGCGCATGTCGGCCGCACGCTCGCTGCTGTCCGGCCGCGTCGTGGACAGCTACACGAACATTCAGACGGTCAAGCTGTTTGCCCGGCCGCGCGACGAAGACGCCTTTGTCTCCGAGGCGATGGAGGAGATGACCGAGTTGCACCGCTACCAGCTGCGGCTGACCACCACGCTTGGGTTCAGCCTGGCGCTACTCAATGCGGCAATGGTGGTCGGCACCGGCGGCGTCGCGATCTGGCAGTGGAGCATCGGACGCATCGCCGTCGGCACCGTCGCGATGGCGCTGCCTTTGACTTGGCATATCGTCAGCATTGCCGGCTGGGTGGCGCAGAACGTGGCGACGATCTTCGAGAATATCGGCGTTGTGCAGGAAGGGATGCGCTCGATCGCGGTGCCGCATCAAATGACCGATCGGCCGGGAGCGATGCCGCTGCAGGTCGAGCGCGGCGAGGTATGGTTTGAGAATGTGCGCTTTGGCTATGGCACACAGCGCGGCGTGCTGCACAGCATCGATTTGACGATCGCGCCGGGCGAGCGGGTCGGTCTGGTCGGACCCTCGGGCGCCGGCAAATCGACTTTGGTCAACCTGCTGCTGCGCTTTTACGACATCGAGAGCGGCCGCATCCTGATCGACGGGCAGAACATCGCCGAGGTGACGCAAGAGAGTTTGCGCGGCCATATCTCGATGGTGACGCAGGACACCTCGCTGCTGCATCGCTCGATCCGCGACAATATCCGTTATGGCCGACCGCAGGCGAGCGAATGGGAAGTGCGGCGAGCGGCGGCGCAGGCGCAGGCGATCGAGTTTATCGAAGGGCTCGAAGACTGGAACGGACGGCGCGGCTTTGATGCGCATGTCGGCGAGCGCGGCGTCAAATTGTCGGGCGGACAGCGCCAGCGCATCGCGCTCGCCCGGGTGATCCTAAAGGACGCGCCGATTCTGGTTCTCGACGAGGCGACCTCGTCACTCGATTCCGAAATCGAAGCGGCCATTCAGGAGCAGCTCGAAAGCCTGATGCGCGGTCGCACGGTCATCGCGATCGCGCATCGGCTATCGACGATCGCGCGGCTCGATCGTCTGGTCGTGCTCGAAGCGGGGCGGATCGTCGAAGAGGGCACGCATGCGGCACTGCTCGAGGCCAACGGTACCTATGCGCGGCTGTGGCGGCGCCAATCGGGCGGGTTTATCGATGCGGGTGGCGTTGCCGGCCTCGATGCCGCCGCCGAATGAGGGGCGATCGATGTCACGATCGGCACCGGGACGTAGTTTGCAGCCGATAACCGACGCCGGGCGCGCATTTCCGCTCTTTATCCTGGTGACGAGCGCCATCGTCATGGGGACGGTGCTGCTGTCGCAATATTGGGGCGGCCTTGCCCCGTGCGAGCTCTGCCTGACCGAGCGGTGGCCATGGGACGCGGCAATCGTGATCGCGTTTGTCGCGGCGATGGTCGGCAATAGGCCGGCATTGCCGTGGGTAGCGCTGCTGCTGGCGGCAGTGTTCGCAGCCGGCAGCGCGCTCGCCTTCTACCATGTCGGGGTCGAGCGGCATTGGTTTGCCGGTCCGAGCGCTTGTACTGCGGGCGGAACGCCGGCGACCCTCGAGGCGCTCAAGGCTCAGCTGATGCGGGCGCAACCGGTGCAATGCGACCAGCCGGCATGGACGTTGTTCGGGGTCTCGCTCGCCGGCTTGAATTTGCTTGCCTCGCTCGTCATGGCGGCGATCTGCATTGCTGTGTTCTCAAGCCGATACAAGGCGCGGCGCCGATTAAGCCTGCGGGGTTCGATGTGACGCCGGCAGCCCGTCACCGCTTGCCCGGCGACCCGCCGCCCTCGGCGGAGGTCGAGCGCATGCTGCGCGTCGATCACGCCGGTGAGTTCGGCGCCACCAGGATCTACCGCGGGCAGCTCGATATTTTGGGGCGTGGCCGCGGTGCTGGCGAGATCCGCCGCATGGCCGAGGCAGAGCAGCGCCATCTTGCGACCTTCGAGGCTTTGCTGCGAAAGCATCGGGTGCGGCCGACCCTATTGCAGCCGCTGTGGTCGCTCGCCGGCTATATGCTGGGGGCGACGACGGCACTTCTCGGTGCGAGGCGGCAATGGCCTGCACCGTCGCGGTCGAGGACGTTATCGACGAGCATTACCGCGGACAGGCCGAACGCCTTCTCGATCATGATCCCGCCTTGGCGGAAACGATGCTCGACTTCCGTGCCGACGAACTCGCGCATCGCGACCTTGCGATCGTCCAAGGTGCCGAGCAAACGCCGGGTTACGATTTGCTGACTGCCGCGATTAAAGCGGGTTCGCGAGCGGCAATCTGGCTCTCTACCCGGATCTGAAAGTGTAAGCGGCTACCGGGCGTTACCTTGAGGAAGCGGCGCGATCCGCCAATGTCGCCCAACCGGGTGCTGCGCCGCATAATCCTCCAGACGGACGACGAAATCGGCAATATTCAAGCCGACGGCATCACCGATCCGCCGCGGGTCGCGCATCACTTGCGCCGAATCATTGATCGAGTTGATCGCATAGGTGCCGGTGACACCGGCGTCTGTCAGGATGTCGATATCCGTCAGGGGCTGCTCTGCTCCCGGCCGCCACAATTGATAGCGGGCGAAAATCGTCACGGTGTTCCCGGAAACCGTCAGTTCCATGATGCGGACGCGCACCGAGAGCGGTGGACCGTTGCCGCTGAACAGTCCGGCCCGGTTCAAATCCTCACGCAGTAAGTCCCGCCATAGCGCCAGCACTGGCGCGGCGGCAGGTGTTACAGGATAAACCCAGGTGATCGGTCCCGCTGGCATCACCGAGATATCGGCGAGCACGGCCGGGATCGGCGTCGGCGCTCGCGGCGGGGCCGGGGTTGCGGCATAAGGAACATCTATGGCGGTGCCCTCGCAAAAGGCGGCCGCCAGCCACAGGCTGGCTAAAATCAGCGACAAGCCGATAATCCACCCACGCATTGGCGCCATCCGGATGTTGCTCCCGTCTATTCGCAATAACACCGTGGACCGCCGATTTGCGCATCTCGCGACCTGAACCGGTGTGTTGCCGCGCTGAAAAACGCCCCATATATTGGTGAATTCAGCCATTAGGGGTGAATTCAGACATGGCGCGTGTCACCGTCGAAGATTGTGTGATCAAGGTTCCGAACCGGTTCGAGCTCGTTTTGCTTGCGGCGCAGAGGGCCCGCGAAATCACCTCTGGCGCGCCGCTATCAATCGATCGCGACGATGACAAAAACCCGGTCGTGGCGCTGCGCGAAATCGCCGACGAGACGGTCGGCCTTTTTCACCTGCGAGAGGCTGTGGTTCGCGGCATGCAAAAACATGTCGAGTTCGACGAGGCCGAAGAAGCCCAAGAGCTCGAAGTCGATACCAGCGTATTCGGGTTTACGGCCCCGGGCGGCGCGTTGGGGATCGGCGAGGCTGGCTCTGAGGCGCGGGGCTACGAGGCTGCCGAAATCGGCGACGAGTTCGAACTCGAGGAGGAGCCCGCGATCGACGAAGAACTCGCCGAGGATGATCTCGACGAGAAGTTGTCGACCGATGTGCTGAGAATCGAGCGCGAGACGGATGAGGACGATCTGGTCGATTTGCCGGAGACCGATTTGCCGGAGACCGATCTGCCGGAGACCGATCTGCCGGAGACCGATCTGCCGGAAACCGATTTGGCCGGTGACGACGAGGACCTCTAAGACCCGAGAGACGCGCCGCTTGCGGGCGCTGCAGCCGCAAAAAGCGCCGCGGCTGAGCGCGTGCGATAGCGAGGCGCCGCGATCATGATGCGGCAATTCGAGCTGGTCGAACTCGTTAAGTCCTACGATCCCAACGCCGGCGAGGACGCAATCAACCGCGCCTACGTGTTCTCGATGAAGGCGCACGGTGCGCAATTGCGGGCCTCGGGCGACCCGTATTTTTCGCATCCCGTCGAGGTCGCCGGCATACTCGCCCGTATGAAGCTCGATAGCGCCTCGATCGTAACCGGGCTATTGCATGATACGGTCGAGGACACCGTTGCGACGCTCGATGACATCGAGCGCGTATTCGGTCGCGAGATCGCACGGCTGGTTGACGGTGTCACCAAACTTTCGCGCATCGAGCTGCAATCCGATCAGACGAAGCAGGCGGAGAATTTCCGCAAGCTCGTACTGGCGATGTCCGAAGATATTCGCGTGCTGCTGGTCAAGCTCGCCGACCGGCTGCACAACATGCAAACTTTGCGTTTCATCAAGAATGAGGAGAAACGCCGGCGCATCGCGCGCGAAACGATGGAAATTTATGCCCAGCTGGCCGAGCGGCTCGGCATGCAGCGAATGAAGGACGAACTTGAAGATTTGGCCTTTGCCGAGCTGCAGCCCGACGCCCGCGACAGCATCATCGCGCGGCTCGATTTTCTGCGTGATCAGGAGGCGGCACTGGTGCCGCGT
Source organism: uncultured Alphaproteobacteria bacterium (assembly GCA_963846635.1). Classification (GTDB taxonomy): domain Bacteria; phylum Pseudomonadota; class Alphaproteobacteria; order ATCC43930; family CGMCC-115725; genus AP-15. The sequence goes on from CAWJXM010000025.1 coordinate 117,588, forward strand.
ATCGAAACCGAACTGCAGCGCAAGCTTGCCGAAGGCGGGCTCCCCGGCACATCGGTCTCCGGCCGCGAGAAATCGCCCTGCTCGATCTGGCGCAAAATGCAGCAGAAAAACGTCGCCTTCGAGCAGCTCTCGGATGTGATGGCGTTTCGCGTGTTGGTCGATAGTATCGGTGACTGTTATCACGCGCTCGGAGTGCTTCACTCCGCCTATCATGTCGTTCCCGGCCGATTTAAGGATTATATTTCGACCCCCAAGCCCAACAATTACCGTTCGCTACACACCGGAGTTATCGGCCCCGAGCGTCAGCGGATCGAGGTACAGATCCGTACCCACGACATGCACGAGGTCGCCGAATTCGGCGTTGCCGCGCATTGGAGCTATAAACAGGGCGCAGGCAAGACCGAAGGGCCACAGTACCGTTGGCTGCGCGAGTTGCTCGATATTCTCGACCACGCCTCGGGGCCGGAGGAGTTTCTCGAGCACACCAAACTCGAGATGTTCCAGGATCAGGTCTTTGCCTTTACACCAAAAGGCGACCTGATCGCGTTGCCGCGCGGGGCTACCGCCGTCGATTTTGCGTATGCCGTCCATTCCGAGATTGGCGATACCTGCGTCGGCGCCAAAATCAATGGTCGGTTATTACCGTTGCGGACAGTGCTCGGTAATGGCGACCAAGTCGAGATCATTACCTCAAAGGCGCAGCGCCCGTCCCCGACTTGGGAGCGGTTTGTCGTCACCGGCAAGGCGCGGGCTCGCATCCGACGCTTCATCCGTACCCAACAGCGCGCGCAATACCTCGATCTCGGCAAGGCGATCGTCCAAAAGGCGTTTCGCCAAGAGGGGCACGAGTTTTCCGAACGGCCGCTCGAACCAGTATTGAAGACATTCAACTGCCCAACTGTCGAAGATCTCTATGTCGCGGTCGGTCAGGGTCTGGTCACCGGACGCGCGGTGGTCAACGCCGTTTTCCCGCAGCCGCAGGAGAAGGCAAAGGTCGTCTCGCTGGCGCGAGCGCGGCGCAAGCTTGGTCAAACCGACAACGCTGTCGCGATCCGCGGCTTGATCCCCGGCATGGCGCTGCATTTTGCCGGCTGCTGTCATCCGCTTCCGGGTGACCGGATCGTCGGCATCGTCACCACCGGCAAGGGTGTCACGATCCACACGATCGATTGCGATACGCTCGAAAACTTCGCCGACACACCCGAGCGATGGCTCGATGTAGCGTGGAGCAACAGCGACGGCGAGGCGATCCATGTCGGCCGCCTCAATATCATGATCGCCAACGAGCCCGGCAATCTCGGCAGCCTGACGACGGTGATCGGCAAGCAAGGCGGCAACATCACCAATCTGAAAATTACCAATCGCTCGTCCGATTTCTTCGAGATGATGCTCGATATCGAAGTCGCGGACGTGAAGCATCTGACGACGATCATCGCCGCCCTGCGCGCCAATCCGGTGATCAACTCCGTCGAGCGGGCGCGCGGTTGAATAGCTTGGCGTTGCTGCCGCCCCATGCGGAGAGCTGACGTGCGGAGAGCTGAGGCGCAGGAAGAGCGATGATCCTTGGGCTCGGCAACGATCTGATCGATATTCGCCGCATCGAGCGCGTGATCGAGCAGTATGGCGACCGGTTTCTCGACCGCATCTTCACTGTGGCGGAGCGCCGCAAATGCGATCGGCGCGCCAACCGCGCCGCTAGCTATGCGCGCCGTTTCGCCGCGAAGGAGGCGTGCTCCAAGGCGCTCGGAACCGGATTTCGCCGTGGCGTGTTCTGGCGTGATCTCGGCGTCGTCAACCTGCCTTCGGGCCAGCCGACGATGCGGCTAACCGGGGGTGCGCTGCAGCGATTGGACGAGATGATCCCCATCGGCATGATGGCCCAGCTCGACCTCAGCTTGACGGATGAGCCGCCGATGGCCCACGCCGTCGTAATCATATCCGCGGTTCCATATGCGGCGCCCTGACTCTGGTAAGCCGCGATCGACACGGGGAGAGCTGACGCGCTGCGCTTGACTTCAGTCGGCGCGATTGGCTTGATCCACCGTCATCAGCCCGGCAAGGCATGACATGAAAACCAATTCTGCTCGCAAAGTGATCTCGAAAAAACGCGCCTCCGGCGGCATAGTCGACACCATTAAAACCATCGTCTATGCGGTACTGATCGCCTTGGTTGTCCGAACTGTTGCCTATGAACCGTTCAATATTCCGTCGGGTTCGATGATTCCGACGTTGTTGGTCGGTGATTATTTGTTCGTGTCGAAATTTTCTTATGGTTACAGCCGCTACTCTTTGCCGTTTGGGCTACCCTTGTTCTCCGGCCGAATCTTCTTTCACCCGCCGCATCGTGGAGATGTCGTCGTCTTCAAATTGCCGACCGACAATTCGACTGATTATATCAAACGCGTGATCGGCCTTCCGGGTGACACGATCCAGATGAAGGAAGGCGAACTTTACATCAACGACAAGGAAGTACCGCGCAAACGCATCCAGGACTATCTCTATCCCGAAGGTGATGGCGCCATCATTCCGATGAAGCAATACATCGAAACCTTGCCGAATGGAGTGCAGCATCGAATCATAAAGATCGGCGACGATGGACCACTCGACAACACCCAAATCTACCACGTGCCGCCGGGTGATTATTTTATGATGGGGGATAACCGTGACAATTCCCAGGACAGCCGCGTGCTGTCTGCGGTTGGCTATGTGCCGGCCGAGAACCTGATCGGCAAGGCACAATTCATCTTTTTCTCGACAGACGGCTCGGCTCGGCTCTGGGAGTTCTGGAAGTGGCCGTTCGCGATCCGCTATGACCGGTTGTTCAAGGGGATCAGTTGACAGTGTCGGCCGAGGTCGCGTCCGGTGATCCTGCCGCTCTCGCGTCCGCGGACGCGCCGACACCGGATCTGGAGCAAATCATCGGCTATCAGTTTACGTCATTGGCGTTGTTGACCGAGGCGCTCACCCATCCGAGCGCGCTCGTCCCCGAGCGGACTCGCGGGCGCCGTGCCAAAACCATTCAGCACGGTTATGAACGCCTCGAATTTCTTGGCGATCGGGTGCTGGGTGTGATTGTCGCTGAGATGTTGTGGCGACGCTTTCCGGATGAACCCGAAGGAATGCTGACCCGGCGGCTCACCCATCTCGTGCGCCGCGAGACCTTGGCGCGGGTGGCTGCAGCAATTGGGCTCGGAGATCATTTAATCTTCTCGCGCGCCGAGCGGACCTCGGGCGCGGCGGCCAATCCCGCGATCCTCGCCGATGCCTGCGAGGCGCTGATTGCTGCAATCTATCTCGACGCCGGGTTCGACGCCGCGGCGGGTTTTGTCGGCCGTTTCTGGGAACCGTTGGTTGCCGCGATGAAGGGGCCGCCGCGCGATCCCAAGACAGCCCTGCAGGAATGGGCGCAAGCGCGCGGATTGGGTTTGCCGCGCTATGAGCTGCTGGCGACCGCCGGCCCCGATCACGCACCGCTCTTTACCATTGCCGCCAGCATCGCGGGCAGCGAAACGGCAACTGCGACCGCCTCGGTCAAGCGCACTGCCGAGGCCGGCGCCGCGGCGGCTCTGCTCGAACAACTCGCCAGCAAAGTCTAAAGCACACTGTCAGTGGACCGGGCAGCTACCCCGGTTGTCACATCGTGGCGGCACAGAAAGGGTTGTCGCTGTCACGGAGAGTGAGCTCGGCACCACTCCGGTACCGTTCGGGATGACGCTCACCTTATAATTGTATGCCGTCGCCGGGTGTAGACCCATATCGCCAAAGCTTGGATTAACGACCGAGCCGAGCTCTTTGAACCCGGTGTCCCCAGCGCTGGCGCGCGAGACAGCATAGCCGCGAGCGCCGGCCAGCGGGCTCCAGGCCAATGCTGCGCCGGTATCCGAGACATCATTGATGATGATACCCGCTGCCATTGCCTGCGCCGCCTGGTTTGGCACGTATCGGCTGGTCAACCGGTCGAGCATCGCTTTGATCGTCGAGATTTGCCGGCCGGCCTTAACGGCGTAATTGAAATTCGTGTAGCCCCACCAATCCCAGCAGCCAAACGGGTTAAGCGGCTCGAATTCGGCCGGCTTCCCCTCAATCGTCTGCGGGTAAAGGATGATCAGGCGGTTGGTATCCGCCCATTCGTTGTAGCCGGCATGACGGATATAACGATCGCCGATCGTCTCTGCGTTTTGCTTGCAGCCATGCAAGGCGATATGCACCCGGCAAGGCTGTTGAGCGGCACAATCAGCCGGCACGTAGACGTAACCGGTATCGGCCATGCTGTAGGATGCCGGCGATGTCGGAGATGTGAACTCCCGCTGATCAAATGGGAGCAGCTTGCCGGAAAGCGCGCCTTGCCTCTTCGCGTTCAGCTTACCGTAGATGTGCTCGAGAATAATTCCGGCCTGGTCATAGTTGCAGTGATCGATGTAGTAGCCTTCGTTTGCGTTACATGGTTCACCGTAATTGATCGTAACTTGGGAATGCCCGGCGCCGATCGCGGATTGAAAAAACAGGTTGCCGAGGTCACGACCTCCCAGATAATGCAAATAGAAACGATATGCGGCATCTCCGACCGTCGGGTTGACGACTGTGTCATTATAACCGGCGAAGAGATAGATGCGCTGGTGCGCGATGTTGCGCGGATCATCGATGTCGCCGTGGCGCGCCCATTCGTCGGTTTGCGCGACCAGCGGGTCGAGGGATGGCGGCGGTCCCGTCATGCACGGACCGGTCGCCGTCAAGACGGGTCCGACGTTTCCCAGAAAACCAGCGGTTGCTGTGCCTTGCGCACAATAATAAGGGCCGCCGGCAATCACCCCAACCCCCTTGATTATCGACGACCACGCCACTCCGAACTGCACCGCCATAAAGGCGCCGGATGAAATGCCCGAGATCGAGCTTTGTTTTATATCGGCATTGTAGGCGCCTAATGGCGGGGCGGTTTCGGCTAAAACCGGAGTGCCAACCAGTGCCGTAACCACAAGGCTGAGGCCCATCCAATGCAGCAAGCGGGTTCTGATCATCGAATTCGTCCCCCCAGACCTCAGGGCGAGGCCGAATATCACAAAGTGTTTCCGAAATCGTCGACGGGCCCTCGCTCGGTACGCGATGCAGATGCGCCGACAGCAAACGATGCTGCTGCGAGAGGCAGAACGGCCGAGCGGACGTCCGCGAGGATGCGGTGACACTGCCGGCAAAGCAACATCCAAGGTGACTGGCATCAGTGAAGCCACCGCGCCAGCACGACGACGCGGTACCTCTGGTCAATGGACGTGACCGGCGTGGTTTTCAGGGGAGGCAGGAATCTGAGCGACCAGATAGGCGTCCTTGGCTAAGGTCTCAGCGTCCGGAACGCCACCTTTGCCTGTGGCCCAGCGCGCCCGCACATTGCCGGCACGATCGAGCATCAAATCGGTCTCCGCGCCATCGGCTGGCGTGCGAAACAGCTTCAGGGTCGCGGCTACATCGGGCGCAACTGTGACCAGCGGAGGTGGTGGCGCGGTTTCCGCCCGCGACGCGGCCTCCGCGGCAAGATCGACAACAATGATCCGTAACGGGGCTGCGCCGGACCGGCTTTGTGCCGTGTCGAGCTGCGCGAGCCGCTCCGGCTGCGGCGGTGCCTCGAACAGCGCAAGCAAAACCGGACCGTTCCCCAGTAAGCGGCGCAATGTCTGTTGGCCGTCTTGGGTTTCGAAGGCAAAATCGGGCACCGCCGGGGCGGCGGTGGTCGCGATCTCTGGCCCGAGTTTTTGCGACAAGACCCCGGCGGCGCGCGCCCGCACGAAATTGATGACATCCCAGCGATCGGCGGGGCTCATCATCGCGGCGAAGCCGGGCATCGCACCATTGGCTTTGCCGTGACTGACCCACCAAAAGAGGTCGCCCGGGGTATGCGCGAAAAGATGCGGTGCGGTCAGATCGGCCGGATGGATTACTAACCCGGCGGCAGCGGGCCCGTTACCCTTGCCATTGGCGCCGTGGCAAACCGCGCAGTTTTCGGTATAGAGCCGCGCTCCTCGCGCGATGGAGGGAGCGCTGTAGGGCTCGGCGGGAGCGTAAAAGGTGGTCGGATAGGCGGGTGCAATCGCGGGGCGTGCCGCGAATACACCGGCTGCGGCGCAGATGATGAGACTAGCCCAGGCCGCGGACATGGCTCGATAGCGCCCGGCAGCGGCGGTGGCCACGCCGATAATCGCACAAATGACGGCAAGCGCTGCGAATATTATCAGTGTTGCGATCGCTGCAGGTTCCAGCGCGGCCAGTTCGAGCCGGAACGGCAGTGGCCATCCGGGCTCGGTGTGAAGACCCGGCGGCAGGATGCCGAGGACGGCGACGATGCCAAGAACGCTGGCGCCAAGCCCAGCCTCGACCAACGCGTTGCGCCGCAAATGGTCGAGTGCCGCCCGCCAGCGTGGCGCACTCTCGATCGGCGCCGGCGCCAGACGCGGCAACATGCGCAGCAGGTTGACCGAGCCGATCGTCACCATCGTCACAAAGATTGTGATCTTGGCGAGCAGTAGTCGGCCGTACTCGGTACCGATCAAGGCCGGAATGCTGCCGGCGAGAAACCAGGTATTTACCAGTCCCGCGCCGAACAGCACCGCGACGCTGGTCGCAGCCAAAATCGAATACCGCGTCACCGCGCGGCGGACGATGCGCGCGCCGGGATCGGTGCTTTGCCGCGCCTCGGCTAAAAACAGCGCCAGCGGGATCAGCGAACCGACCCAGGCACCGGCCGCGAGCAAATGGAGCATGTCGGCGGCGAGATGCAGGTCCCCCGGCTGCCCCGGTGTCGCGGCGCCATGCCCGGCCCAAGCGAGCGAGGCAAGCAGGCCCGCGGCGAATGCAAGCCCGCCCCAATCCCACAACCTTCCGCGCCAGCCTCGCGGTAATAAAAGCAAAGCCACCAGGATCACAGCGAGAACGGCGCGGACCATCCAGACCTGGCCGAAGCGCGTGCGCTGCAGCACGATCGCGACCACACCTTGCGAAACCGTAGCGGCGACTGGCTGACCGCTCATCTGTGCCGCGACAAATACCAACCACGCGCCGCCCGAGAGCAGAGCCAACACCAGGCTTGCCCAGGCGAGCAGCGACAATCGCCGTCCAAGCCTCGGCGATATCTCCGGGGTCGCGACAAAAGAGATGAACGCAAAGACCCCGGCGAGCGATATCGACGAGGCATAGTGGACCGCACGCGCCGCGATCAGGAAGCTTTCCATGACTTCCTCAGCCGCTGGTTACCGCGCAAACCGATCTGACGTCGTCATCTGCCGGCCACTTCAAAAGTGAAATGTCCTTGGGTCGTATGGGTGTCGACCGAAAGCGCATGCCACGTGACCGTGTAGGTGCCGGCCGGCAGCGGCTTTAGCGGGACCCGCAGCTCGGTCGGGTTCTGCGCATCGACCGCGGCCGGGCCGCTATCGACGTTGGTGCCGGATTTGTCGGTCACCGTCGCGGTCGTGAAAGCCGGTTCGAGCTGCTGCGTGAACCACATCGTCACGGCGGCGGGGGCGGTCGGCACCGAGCTGCCGACCGCCGGACTCGCATGATCGAGAAAGGCGTGCGCGCTCACGCCTTGGGGAACGAGGGGGATGGCGGCGGCGCAGACCGCGGCGGCCGCAATCATGCGATGCGTTACCATTGCGTGATCGGCCTTCCGATGCTTTTCGGGAACAAATCGTCGAGATAGAAATGAAGCTGGACGACGCCGCCAATGCCGTGCCCCGACAAGCTGTTGGTCGGGATGATCATCTCCGCCCCGACCTGGAAATATTGCCCGGCCCAGATCACCCCGGGTTGCACCGTGCCGGTGGTCGTCCCGCCATAGCCGCGATTGAAGGGTGAGGTCAGCGCGAATTCGACGAGCGGGATCATCCGGTTGAATGGCGGCCCCAGCCCCACGTCCCTGACGTCGCTTTGCAGATAGGGAATGCTGTATTCGATCGCAAAGCCGTAAAAGACGCTGTTTGGGTTCTGGAAGCCCATTGTCTCGGTCTGCGTCGGGAAGTTCACGGCGATGTTCCCGGTCAGCGCGAACGGCTTCAGCCACGGCAGCGAGTTGGGCAGGTCGCCAAAACCCTTGCCGAAATCAAAGGTCGGCGACAGGGTCGTAAAGGCGGGCGCCCCCACCGCCAAATTCCCGGTATTGCCCCAGCTCACATCGAGTGCCGCCAGCGCCATCGCCTCGTGCGGGGCATTGATGAAAAGCTGGTATTGCGTCCCGGTATTAAGTCCGCCCAAGCCGGTCACGGTCGGCAGGCCGGGCGGCTCGGATGTGCTCCCATTGACTGCCGAGCGTGAAGTCCCAATTGGGGGTGATCAGCATCGACAGATCGCTGCCGATGTCGAGTTCGCGCGAGCCGTCGCTCTGCGTCGGGTTGAGTGAGATGGTCGGCAGCGAGGCCTCATCGGCGACGAATGGGTCGTCGGTCAGGATCGTTGCCGGAAAAAAGCGGTCGCCGGCAAAGCCGTGCGCCATCGCTTCGGCGCCGGGCAGCAGAGCCGCAACGGCCGCGACGGCAAGGCCGCGGCAACTACAGCGGTACATGATCGTGCTCCGCAATCAAACTCAAGGGATGCCGGACCGGTTAAGGTCCGGCGGGGTTCGGTTATGTCGCAGCTGCGGCGTCGAACGGGGGAGCGCGAGACCGATAGACGAGAGAGGTCTGAAGGGGTCGGATCTCGGCCGATGTCAGCGACAGACGTGTCGGTTCGAGCCGGACCGGGAGCGCCAGGATGGTACTCGGGGCAGGGATGAAGCCGGCAAACGTAACGATCGCGCCGTACACCGCGCATTGCGCCGGTTGGTGAGCGCCGTGGCGCGGATCGGCGTGGTGAGAGCCTTCGATTTGGCCGGTCAGCAGCGCCAGCAGGCGCCAGCTGGCGTCGTGCACGCCATTTCGAGCGGCGGCTTGCCCGCCGCACTCGACTGATCGGCTCGATTCGGCGGCAAGAGTGAAGGCAAGGTAAATCGGCACGAGCGCATGGAAGCCCAGCGCGATCACACCGAGCCACGCGGCGATGGCCCTCAGCCTCAGCCGATATGGCCGCATCGAAGATCCATTCTGTCAGCGCGCCATCGATGGCGGCGCCTTAGCACTCAGCCTAGGTCGACCGATCCGATTTGTCCACGATCGCTCTGTTGCTTATTACCGGCTGGAGGCTGTACCTTTGCGGCGTAAATAACGCCGAGCCGGCGCGGGAAAGGTTGCGTTGAAATCGCGGGACATCGAGCGGGGGTTGCGGCGCGCGGAACAGCTCTGCGCAGCGCGGGGTGCGCGATTGACGCCGGTGCGACGGCGGGTGCTTGAACTGATCCTTGCTGCTGATCAGCCGGTCGGCGCCTATGCGGTGCTCGCAGATTTGCAGAACGAGCGCGGCAAGCTTGGTCCGCCGACAGTCTATCGCGCGCTCGATTTTCTGCTTGCCCACAAGCTGATCCATAAGATCGAGAGCGCCAGTGCTTTTGTCGCCTGCCACGACATCGAGCATCCGCACGAAAGCCAGTTTATGATCTGCGACGATTGCGGCGCCGCCGAGGAAATCCAGGACGAGGCAATCGTTCAGAGCCTGCGTCGGCTCGGCGAGGATCGCGGCTTTGCCGTGGCCCGGCAAGTCATCGAGGTTCGCGGACTGTGTCCCGCCTGCCGCGCCGCGCATCACTAATCATTGCGCCCGCTCGGATTGTATTAAGCAACATCTATCCCGCGGCCATTATGTGCAATATTTGCGCCATTTATTTGCGGGGACTATGCGGGCCTAAGCGGTCGATGCTGGTGCATCGATCAGAATTATGCTTGGCTAGTACATGCGGCTGATGGCGGCTTGGGCGGTAATCCAATTCTCGAGCAGTCGCCGTCGCCTAAAACAGACATGGAGCGACAACCAAATGGAATATAGCCTCGAACAATTTTCAGCGGAGTGTCATCATATCCTGAAGCAGGATCCGGGCGTCGAGGGGCGCAAGCAGGTATGCGCGCTCGTTCGCGAGGTATTGAAGGATAGCGATTTCATCGCCAAGCATCTCGGCGACGATGTCTCCGAACGCAAGGTATTGTACGAAGATCCGGAACTCGGATTCTGCATTCTGGGTCACGTGTACCATGACGCAAAGGGCAGCAACCCACACGATCACGGTCCCTCTTGGGCGATCTATGGCCAAGCGCGCGGCGAGACCGTGATGACCGATTATGAGCCTGTGGCGCGCCCGGCCAACGGCAAGCCGGGCAAGGCACGGGCGATCAAAGACTACAGGCTGACCCCGGGAATGGCCTATTTGTACAACGAGGGTGACCTGCATTCGCCGCGGCGCGAAGGTCCAACCCGTCTGATCCGCATCGAAGGCAAGAACATGGAAAAGGTGCAGCGCTTCCCGTACGAGCGCGTCGCTTAGTGGAGCGAACTGACGGATGATTCCCGCCGTCGGTTGTCGGAGAGAGATTGCTTCGTCGCTCCGCTCCTCGCAATGACTGCGATTTACGGGTCATTGCGAGTGCAGCGAAGCAATCTCGATGATAGGCGAGCGTTGGGTTCGCAACACTATCAAAGGTTACGATCGCGGCTGGCTGGCGGGTTTGGGCATCCGAACCCGCATCCAGCCGACTACATGATCGAGCCTCGACGGGCTCGCCTTGCGGCCAACCGGCCCGACGGCAAGGGCGCCTCCGCCTGATCCCGTTGCGATCCAACGGCGAGTGCGATCTTTACTCGCCCTCACCCCAGGCGAGCGTGACCTTGAATTCGGCCTCACCTTCGCCGGAGACGATCCACAGATTGCATTCGGCGGTCAGCGAGGCGCTGAATTCCATCTCCACCTTCTCCGGGCGATGCGCGATCCGGCGGATCGATTGTTCGAGCGCGGCAATGATATCGGCCAGCAAGCGGAGCGCCTCTTGGCTGGGCGCGCTGGGTCTTGGTTCGATGCTGGGCAAGTATCGGGTACGAGTGGGATCGATGCCATACGTCCTTCGAGGCCTCGCTTTGCGAGGCACCTCAGAGCCTGCCCCGGCGCAGGCCGGGGATGACGACCTTCTATAATGCCATCAAAAGCTTACGACATGGTGAGGAGCGTCCCCGCGAAGCCGGGACGCGTCTCGAACCACGCACGGCGCCGATGCAACGTAATATTTGCCCAGCCCTCTTCACTCGCCACTTCGCGGAACCGCGCCCGCCCCGTTCTTCCCGAGCGCGGCGACCTGAGCGGCGACGCTTTGGCCGTCAGTCGGTATCCTCGCATAGCCGTAAATCATGGGTCTGCTCTGCACCGGAAATATGCAACAAAAAAGGCCCCATCTTTTCAGCGCTCCAATTTTGGTGCGAAATTCTTAGAATTTTGACGACGCGGCAATGCCGCGCCGCGTCGTCGACTCAGCGGTCAGCTCGAAATCGAGGCTCTGACTGAAGCATTGTAGCATGCGCGTCGATACGGCGACTGTGTCCTTACTTCATGGCGGAGTGGCGGCGAGTTGTCACACGGGCTTCCATGAATGTGGAACGGGGGACGGCGGTTCATCCGCCGGGTAAGACTGGCATCGCGCTCCTGCTGCCGGCGAAAAAAACCATGGCGAAGCGAGCGTCGATAACCCTCAAAATCGTTCGAAGGATTGGAACTGACGATAGTGCAGCTCAAGGAACGGCACGAAAAACGAGACCGGCGTTTTCCCAAAACTCAGGTTGAGGAAAGCCAAGGCGCAACGGCGCGGGTCGTTTCGCCGCGCTCGTAGCATCTCGCAGAGTTAAATCTGAGAGAATGTGTCTCGTGTTGATTCTTCCTGCTTCATCGACGCATATATGAAACGGAACCGAACGCGACTACGGCAGCGACACCCCAGACAATCCACACCAAAATATCTAGCACGATATACAACTATGTAGAGTTCAACTATGCAGAGTGGAAAATTCGTTGGGATATTCTGCTATTACTGCGTCATGACAGCCTCCATGCTGGCAATGTTACCCCGAAGCGAGGCTGCTTCCTTTTTGTTATGTCAGTCCCTTCGTGAATAATCAGTGGCCTGTCGAGAGGCTCTAAATCGACGCCGCGATTCTTCGATATTGGTGATCTTTTTTCCTCATCCCACTCAAACTCCAAATCCATAAATTTTACCCCCACCCATATGGCTTTAGCTCTCCCCCAGAATTTCCAGCCATACTTCCCCAGCGGCAGCATCATATACACAAACGTGTACACATGTCAAGCGCCGCATTTACAGCGCTGTTTCCGATATTTAGTAGCTTCGGCGTCCGTTCGGCTGTGACCGGATGGCGGGCAAATTTGACAAAACATCCAGACTGCGACAGCACGAAAAAAGTCGCAGTTGTGAATTCTGTGCCGGATGCCTGGTTCTGATATTAGCAACGGTAAAATTGTCGTAATTACATCCTAGCCTGTGATTTGAAGCGGCAGTTACGGAGCGCCTGGCAATGTCGAGGAGGGGCCGGGTTGTGGATTGCCGGAAAACAGCCGCGGCTGTCCGGTTGAACGATCGTGACAATGCAGGATCGAGCGACGAGAGCCACAATGCAACTGTAAGTACGCTTTGCCCGGACTTGTTCCGGGCATCCACGTCTTGGCCGCGGAGATCACCAAGGCCCAGGGAGACGTGGATGCCCACGGATCAAGTCCGTGGGCTGAAGGCCCACGGGTCAAGCCCGGCCACGGGGATCTTTGCCACGGGGATCTTTGCCACGGGGATCTTTGCCACGGGGATCTTTGCCACGGGGATCTTTGGTTGTGAATGCATCGTTGCAGACAACCGATTTCCCTCAACCGGACAGCCGTGGAAAACAGCAGGGTGCAATGCTGCGCGGCCGATGCGCGGGGCTTTGGGCATTCTTGGCGGTGCGCAAACGCAATCAAAGAACCCCGGCACCTGATCTCGGTCCTGATAAAACAGGCGGAACAGGAGCCGAGATCGGCGGCGTTGGGGTATTGGCGGCGGCGAAGAAAGCTGACTTATACCAAATCCCTCTGATCAGAACCTATGCTGTGGTTGTCATTGCGAGCGCAGCGAAGCAATCTCGTCGGACAGTGCGCACTCGGATCGGGACGGGATTGCTTCGTCGCTTCGCTCCTCGCAATGACAGGGGTGAGCATGGGTCCTTATCATCAGGATTTGGTATTATTCCTGGCTTAAAAGCCGGCCGAGGATGAACCGTGATATGTCGGTGGTTTACTCGTCATTTCCGCGAAAGCGGGAACCCAGGGCACCAGGGTAGGCGCTTGCTCTGGGCCCCCGCTTTCCCCACGGGACAAGCCCGTGGGCTGAAGGCGCACGGGGCGACGATAAACCCGTTGCAAACACGCGCGTCATTTTCGGTCTGATGCTTATTTACAGGGCTGATCGCGGAACGTATTGCCCTCGGCATGCGGTGCACCGATGCCTCTCAGCCGTGCCGGGAAATCGCTTGCGGTGGCGGGGGCGATGGCAGACGATCGGCCGCGAAATGGTTTCCGCCGGAGGAGCGGCATGAGCGAAGCATATCTGCGCAGCGGCATCTTTTTGGCGCCGTTTCACAATCACGACGAAAACCCGACCTTGTCGATGGAGCGGGATCTCGAACTGCTCGAACATCTCGATCGGCTCAATTACCACGAAGCGTGGATCGGCGAGCACCATTCGGGCGGTTTTGAACTGATCGCCTCCCCGGAAATGTTTATCGCCGCGGCGGCACAGCGCACCCGTCACATCCGGCTTGGCACCGGTGTTGTGTCATTGCCGTACCACAACCCATTCATGCTTGCTGACCGCATGGTTCAGCTCGATCACATGACCCGCGGCCGGGCGATGTTCGGGGTCGGCCCGGGCGCGCTGATACACGATGCGTTGAAGATCGGCATCGATCCGGGCGAGCAGCGGCGGATGATGAATGAGGCGTTCGACGTCATTGTCCGTCTGCTTCACGGCGAAATCGTTAATCACAAGACCGACTGGTTCAACCTGACCGAGGCGCAATTGCAATTGCGCCCTTATACCCGCCCGACAATGGAACTGGCGGTCGCCTCGGCGCGCTCGCCTTCGGGCTCGTTGCTCGCCGGCAAATACGGCGTCGGCATGCTGTCGATCGGCGGCACCGCCCCGGCGCAGATGGAGCGGCACACTGCCAATTGGGGGCTCTATGAGGAGACTGCGCGCGCCAACGGCCATGTTCCCGACCGCAACGACTGGCGCGTCGTCGGCTTCTTCCACATCGCCGAGACGCGTGAACGGGCGCGCGAGAATGTGCGCTTCGGGGTCCAGGCCTTTGCCAATTATTTCCGCGATGTCGCGACCTTCCCGATCATCCCCCCCGATGTGCCCGACCCGATCGATTGGCTGATCGAAACCGGCACCGGTTGCATCGGCACACCCGACGACGCGATTGCTTATATCGACCGGCTGATCGCCGGCTCCGGCGGCTTTGGCGTGCTGTGTGAACTGGCGCAGAATTGGGCCGATTGGGACGCAACCAAAAAGCATTACGAGCTGATGGCGCGGTTTGTGCACCCGCATTACCAGCAAAGCCGCGATTTGTTGCGCGGCAGCTATGATTATGCGGCGAGCCGCCATGTCGACTTTACCGGCAAGGCGAGTGCGGCGATCCAGAAGGAGATCGACCGGCATGCGGCAACCCGCGCCTCGCCGCCGCGGCGCGACGCCGCCGAATAGCACGCGATCGGGGAACGGCGATGAGAAGCAACGTCCCGGCGCGGCCTAGCGGCCGTCACTTTTTGCAGATCCCCGGGCCGACCAATGTGCCGGACCGGATCCTGCAGGCGATCGCAATGCCGGTCATCGATCATCGCGGGCCGGAATTTGCCGAGATGGCCAAGGACGTCATCGCCGGCATGAAGCGCGTTTTTCAGACGCAGGAGATGGTGGTCATCTACCCGTCGTCGGGCACCGGCGCATGGGAGGCGGCATTGTCGAACACGTTGTCGCCCGGCGATCGCGTGTTGATGTTCGAGACCGGTCATTTCGCGAGCCTGTGGCGGGCAATGGCCGGGCGGCTTGGGCTCGATATCGACTTTGTGCCCGGCGATTGGCGGCACGGCGTCGATCCGGCGCAGGTCGAAGAAAAACTCGCGGCCGATCGCGCTCATCAAATCAAGGCGGTCTGCGTCGTTCACAATGAAACCTCGACCGGGGTGACAAGCCGCATTCCCGAAATCCGCGCTGCAATCGATCACACGCGTCATCCCGCCTTGTTCATGGTCGATACGATCTCCTCGCTCGCCTCGATCGACTATCGTCACGACGAGTGGAAGGTCGATGTCACGGTCGGCGGCTCGCAGAAGGGATTGATGTTGCCGCCCGGGCTCGGCTTCAACGCCATGTCGAAAAAGGCTTTGGCCGCCGCCGAGCATGCCAGGCTTGCGCGCTCCTATTGGGATTGGCGGGCAATGGGGGAGGCGGCAGAGACCGGCTTCTTCCCCTATACACCGGCCACCAACCTGTTATTCGGGCTGCGTCAAGCATTGCAGATGCTGCTCGATGAAGAGGGGCTCGACGCCGTCTTTCGTCGCCATGCGCGCCATGCCGAGGCGACGCGGCGCGCGATCGCTGGCTGGGGGCTCGAGGTGCTGTGCGCCGATCTGCGCGAGCATTCGAACTCGCTGACCGCGGTGTTGGTACCGGACGGCTACGACGCCGACCGGCTGCGCGAGATCATTCTCGCCGCCTTTGACATGTCGCTCGGCACCGGTCTCGGCCGGCTGAAGGGCAAGATCTTCCGCATCGGCCATTTGGGCTGGTTCAATGATTTGATGCTGTGCGGGACGTTGAGCGGGGTCGAAATGGGCTTGCACCGGGCCGGCATCCCGCACCGCGCGGGCGGCGTAAACGCCGCGCTCGACTATCTCGGCAGCGCGTAGCGTTTCTGCATCCGGCGTGAATAGATGGTACGAGCAAGATGGTCGCGTGCTCGCAGTAGCGGCAAGGCTCGTCAGAAAAATGTCAATAATCGTGTTCGCTAGGCAATATATGTAACGCGTTTTGTAAAATAAGTTCCGCGCCGGAACCTTGTTTCGCTCTGATGGTTGAGTGCTGGAGGGGGAGGCGGCCAATGAAAAAACGGGCTAAGCCAAAAACGGTTCTGGTAGTGGAGGATGAACCGACAATTCGTACTCTCGCCATATCGATCCTCGATGATTTGGGCTGCGAAATCTTGTCGGCGGCAAACGCAAGGGAGGCGCTGGCTCTGATAGAGCAGGAGCAACCGATCGACGTTCTGTTCACCGATATAAATTTGCCGGATGGGCCGGACGCGATTGATGGGCTTGAACTGGCTCGCCGGGCGGTCACACATCGTCCCAGCCTGCGCGTCATCTACACGACTGGCGGCGGCCAGACCGATGGCATGCTCGTGCTATTTGTCGACGGCGCCAAATTTCTTGCCAAACCCTACACAAACGAGCAGCTGATCCAAATCGTGGCAAGTGGATGAGGAGCTCAGGGCGCACTTTGCCCACGGCTCGGCAGGTCAGCCCCGGCGTTGGCGCTCGATCTGCATGTTGGCGAGAAACGGCACCAACGGGTGGGCACCCATCGCGACAATGGCGCGGGTATCGAGCGCGACGAGCGCCGCTCGCTGCGCCGAGGTCAACTTGAAACGATCGGCATAGCCGGCGGCATCGGCGAGGAAGGCTGCGCGGCTCGCCTCGTCATGAGCCAAGCCTTGCAAGGCGACGGTCAACTCGACGAGCTCGGGTTTGATCGACGGATAGTGCGGGGCGAGTGGGGTTTTCGGCGGGCTGAACCAGCCGAGCGAGGCATAATTGTGGTGCCAGCTCGGCTCCAGCGAGACGATGTCTGGTTTGTGCTCGCCAAGCATGCCGGCGGCGCAGGCCCAGCAGCGCAACTCGACATTGCCGGCGCGATCGAGTTCGGCGGCATCGTAGCCGGCGAGCGATTTGAGGTTGCCGCCCGCGATACGGTCGAGCGCCTTCTTGTCCCAGGCGAGGTCGGGCTCGGCGTAGTGGTCGGTGCCGGGGTAATGCGACATGCCGCCGCTCGCGACCACGGCAGTTTTCAACCCCATTGCCCCGACGATCCGCGCCAACGCCGCGCCGAAGGCATAACAGCGTTCGGTACTCGGCTGTGGCGGCAGATAGGCGTTGACGTAAATCGGCAGCACCGGGTCGGTGACGCCGAGATGTGTCAATGGGATCCCGAGCGCATAATCGATTTTGGCGACGCTGGTAAAGGCCGGGTCGAAACCCTGGGCGTACATCTGACGCACGATCTCAAAGCCGATCTCGCCCGGCACTCGCCAGTGGAATTGGCGGCCGGCAAAGGCCCCGTTGGCTTCGCTTCCGACATGGACCGTGAATGGCGGGGCCGCCGTATGAAAGAACTGCTCGGCGTGGTCGTTGGCGAAGATGATCCACAGATCTGGGTTGAGCGCCTTCAGCCGAGCACCTATTTCAGCCGCCATCTCCCTGACCCGCTCGACCGTGCCGCGATCTTCCGTATCCGGCATCGTAAAGAACTGTGGGGCATGGGGCAGCATCGCCCCGCCGATCACGCTTGACATCACCACTCTTTCTCCTGATCGATCATCGACCGATATTATGGCGGCTCGCGTTGACGTCGTGAGCGCCAAGATTCTGCCGAGGAAACGCCGTGATGCCGCCAGCCGCCGACGATCCGCAAAACGACCGGGTCAGCGCGGACCTCCGCGATTCCCCGTCCGCGGGCTCATCTGACGATACGGCCCCGAGCCACGCGGGTGATGCGGCCGAGCCGGCGGCGCCGGGCGAGTCCGCACCGGGCGCCGCGCCGCGCCGTCGGCGCCGCCGCAGACGCCGCCCGCCGATTGACCCAGCCGCCACCTCTGGACCTACGGGACCCGCCGCTGCCGAGGTCTCGTCCGACAGCATCGCCGAAAATGCCGATCCACGTCCCAATGAGGCGGCTGCGGAGACCAACTTGGCATCAGCTGCGGCTGCACCGACAAGCGATCGCCCGCACCGCCGACGTCGCGGCGGCGGCGGCCACCGCCCGCGGTCTTGGGATCGGCGCCCGCGGCATTGGGATCGGCGCTGCCGCCGCTCGATGCCGCGCCAGAGTCTGGCATTAGCGATGCCGCAACCCCGGAGGGTGGCACCGAAGATACGGCTGGTCTTGCAAGCGAGGGACGGTCCGAGCGGCCGGCACTTCATTTCCGGCGGCCGGTGCGTGGTCGGCGCCAATTGCCGCGTCCACCCGGTCTGCAACCCGGAGCAGCGGAGAACATGCCGGCGGCGCGCGGCGCGGCCGAGGGCGAAGGGTTGGTCGCCGCGCCTGGGGGCGAAGCCCCCTCTGGCACGCCGCGTCCCGAGGGCGAGGTGCCGCGGCGCCGGCGGCGAAGGCGGACAGGGCCGCGTCCTCCGGGTGCCGCGCCGGCAGGCGAAACGCAATCGCTTGAAGCCTCGCAGCAGTTCGGGCGGCCGCCCCGCGGACCTGATCGCCGCCCCGGCGATCACCGATCGGGCGCAGCTCAACCGGACCACGCCCGAGATAGCCAAGCGCAACGTCGCGGCTCCGATCGCGGGCCGCGTGACCGCGAAGCCGGCGGTCCCGGTCGTCGCGAGCGGGACGACCGCGCCGCGCGCGGCCGCGGACCGGGTGGTGGGCGCGAAGGTCAGCGCGGCCGGGGACGCGAGTCAGCACCGCGACGGGTCGAGCAAAAGCTCTATGCACTCGAATCGATGGTCGATCGCGGCTTTGAAGATGTTCCGGACGAGGCCGAGGAAAGCGGCAGCCGCCGCGTCCACTGGACGATCGTCAAGCGAACGGTCGCCGATCAGAAGAGCGGAAAGCCGATGTCGATGGCCTATGTGCTGCAGCGCGAGGGCGGTGAGACCGAATTTCCGAACCTCGGCGCCGCCCGTGCCGCCGCCAACAAGACCATCATTCATCCTGAAAAGTTGACAATGTCGAAAGCCGAACACGCCGCCGCCAAAAATAGCAAGTGAGCCGATTCCGCGCCGGGTACTCCTCTGCTCGGCGCGTTGCCCGGCCTTAATGCGGGCTTGCAACCGACTGACGCATGCCGCGGGTGTCCCTTGATCTGTCATATGACCCCGGACGAGCTCGGGGTTTTCTCTCCGCGCCAGACATGACACAAATAGCTTTGTTCGTTTCCGGTCGAGGAAGATGACTTATGACCCCGCCATTGCCGCTCAATGGTTTTTTCGTAATCGACCTGACGGCGCATCGCGCTGGTCCAACCGCCGTGCGCCAGCTTGCCGATTGGGGAGCCGAGGTCATCAAAATCGAGCCGCCCGGCGAGCAGGTCGATGCCACCGGCAGCCGCCGCGATGGCCCCGATTTTCAGAACCTGCATCGCAATAAAAGGTCGATGACCCTGAACCTCAAGAGCAAGGAGGGTCTCGACATCTTCTTTCAGCTGGCGCGGCGCGCCGATGTCATCGTCGAGAACTATAAATCGGATGTTAAGCACCGGCTCGGCATCGATTACGAGGCGGTCAAAAAGATCAATCCGCGCGTCGTCTATGGCAGCATCTCCGGGTTTGGCCAAGACGGGCCTTATGCCGGTCGGGCCGGCGTCGACCAGATCGCGCAAGGGATGGGCGGGTTGATGTCGATCACCGGACATCCGGGACAAGGACCGGTGCGGGTCGGCATCGCGATCAACGACACCTCGGCCGGACTCTTATTGTCCTATGGCATCGTCTTGGCGCTGCTCGCGCGGGAGCGCACCGGCGAAGGACAATGGGTCCATACTTCGCTGCTCGAAGCGCAGATCTATATGCTCGATTTCCAGGCGGCGCGTTATCTGATGAAGGGCGAAATCGCGGGCCAGGAGGGCAATTTTCACCCGACCTCCTCCGGCACGGGCATGTTCGAGACCGCCGATGGCTACATCAACATCGCGGCTTCCGGCGATAATCTATGGCGGCGCTTCTGCGAGGCCGCGGGCGCGCGCGATCTGCTGGAAAATCCCGATTTCGCGACGGTCGTTTCTCGCGCGAAAAACCGCCAAGCGCTGATCGCGCATCTGAATGAGATCATGCGCCGCCACCCGAACGCCTACTGGGTCGAGTTGTTGAACAAGGTCGGCGTGCCGTGCGGGCCGATCAACACGATCGACCAGACGTTTGCCGACCCGCAGGTGCAGCATCTCGGTATCGCCAAGCCGATCGATCACCCAAAGCTTGGTCTGCAAAAGGTCGTCGGCCAGCCGATCCATCTGAGCGCGTTTCCGCAACCCGACACGCTATGCCCGACCCCCGACCAGGGTCAGCATACTGACGCAGTTCTCGGTGAACTCGGCTTTGACGCCGCCGCGATCGCCGGCCTGCGTTCTCGCGGCGTCGTGTAACGCCTTGCTCCGCGATCAGCGCGGCCGCCGGCCTGCCGCAAATGCGCGAAGTCGCGGTTATCACGCGCACTGAGCGGCGTGTTCGCTGGGGTTCCACTGATTTTGGCCGAATGACGAGAGTAGCCGATGTACAGCTTTAATTTGAAAGCCGAGCAGGCGTTCGATCCGAAAAAGCATATCGAAAAGGTTCTCGGCCGGACCGGCGAGGGCGATGTCACTGTCGCTTGCTGGGAACCGGGACAGACGAGCCCCTATCACTGCCATCCCGATGCGACCGAAATCTATTTCTGCTTCGAGGGTGGCGGCAGGATGCGCACGCCGACCGAGACGATCGACATCGTGCCGGGATCGTTTGTCGTGCATCCGCGCGGCGAACTGCACGAATACGTGAATGGCCCGCACCGCACCTTGCTGTTTCGGGTGCGCTATGGCGACGGCATGTCAGGCCGCACCAAGGAATGGCCGAGCAACCCCAATTGGCAGCCGCGCCCCGAGGATCTTGAATACTTCACGCACAATTCGTGAGGTTACAAGACAAAGACGGCACCGGGTAAGCAGCGATCTTGCGCTTCAGTCGGCGAGAG
The DNA here is from genome assembly GCA_963846635.1 of uncultured Alphaproteobacteria bacterium. Lineage (GTDB taxonomy): Bacteria > Pseudomonadota > Alphaproteobacteria > ATCC43930 > CGMCC-115725 > AP-15. The sequence continues at coordinate 138,473 of CAWJXM010000025.1, forward strand.
CGGCGAATGTATCGGGCGGTAGTATCCGGCGCTCGATATGGCGACGATGCCAGAGCGCATAGAACAGCAAAGTCCAGGACGCGCGCCCGGCGCGTCGTTGACCCGCGGCAGCAAACATGTTTTCGACCGCGTCCGGGCGGCAGATCTCGCGCACCGCGGGTGAATGTGCGACGAGCGGACCAATCGCTTCAGCGCGCCGCGCGATCCAGCGCGCGACTGGCACGGTAAATCCGCGTTTGCGAGCGAGCGGCTGGGCTTGCGGCAGGTGCTCGGCGAGCCAGCAACGCAACAGCCATTTGCCGAGACCACGGCGAATTTTCAGCTCGTCCGGCAAACGGAATGCGAGGGCTGCCAATTCGCTGTCGAGATAGGGCGTCCGGCCCTCTGTGCCATGCGCCATCAAACAGCGATCGAGCTTGGTCAAAAGATCGTTCGGCAGCCAATCGGCGCAATCCACCGCCTGCGCCGCCTGCAGCCGGGTGAGTGCGTGGCTGCCGGCCAACGCCTCAGCTGCGGCGATGCCGTCGCGCCAGCCGGCGATTTCGCCCCGCAATAAGCCGAGATCATCGAGCATGCCGCGGGCGCGCGGGCGCCGGCCGCCTGCCCACCACGGCCGCAGAATGCTGCGGTATCGTCCATAACCGGCGAACAGCTCGTCGCCGCCCTCGCCCGACAAGATCACCTTGATACCGGCGGCGCGCGCGGTGCGAGCCAAAACCCAGGTCGGCACGATGGCATAGTCGGCCGTTGGATCGTCGACGCCGGACACGATCTCGGGCAGCAGCCGCCAAAAATCGGTCTCGCCGAACTCGACCTCTACATGCTCGGCGCCGACCGCCTCGGCCGCCGCGCGTGCCGCCGGCCGTTCGTCGGCCTCGCCATCGGCAAAGCCGATCGTAAAAGCCTTGACTGGGCGCTCGGCGAGCCGCGCCATCATCGCCAGCACCGCGGTCGAATCGATGCCGCCCGATAAGAACATGCCGAACGGCACATCCGAGCGTTGATGGAGGCGCACGCTGTCGACGAGTGCGGCATCGAGGCGCGAAAGGGCCTCGCCCTCGTCAAAGTCGATCGGACCATATTCGGGCAATGCCGCGTGCCGCTGCCGATCGACGATCCGCCCTTGGCGCACAACCACGGTTTCGCCCGGTAGCACGCGGTTGATCCCGGCAAAGATGGTCTCGCGCCCGGTGGTGAATTGCATCTGCACGAGTTCGTCGCGAGCGCTGCGCAGGAGCTGGGGAGCGACGATGCCGGCCTCGATCAGCGCGTTCGGCTCCGACGCAAAAGCAAACCCCGTGGCCGTATCGGCATAGTAAAGCGGTTTGATGCCGAACGGGTCGCGCGTCAAGACGAGCCGGCGAGCGGCGGGATCGTGCAGCGCAATCGCGTACATGCCGCGCAGATGCTGGGTGAAATCGAGCCCATAGCGGCGATAGAGGTGGAGCGGCGCCTCGCAATCCGATTGGGTCGAAAACGCGATCGGGCGGGTGCTGCTGCTCAGTTTTTCGCGAAGCTCGCGGTAATTGTAGATCTCGGCATTGGCGATCAGTGCAGCCCCGGCGGGCTCGTAAAGCGGTTGCGCGCCGGTTTCGAGATCGATGATCGCCAGCCGGGTTTGGACCATCGCGAGATCGGCCGAGCGGTAGTGGCCGACACCATCCGGCCCGCGATGGCGCAACGCTGCTTCCATCGCACGCAGCGGCGCTGACGAGGGTGGCGCGCCGTCGCGCGTCATCAGCCCGGCGATGCCGCACATCAGATCCGGGCCCCGTTTTCGCCGAACGCATCTGAGGCGTGCTCGCTCTCCCGGGGCATTGCCGGCCGATCGATGATCGCAACGGCTTCGGCTAGAACCCGATCGACTTCGAGGGCCTCGAGGTCAGGGGTAGTCAACACCTGAACCACTGAGCCACGCGGCGCACACCACGCCGGATCGGAGGCGGCCGAGAATAGGACGACGATCGGGCAGCCGGCTGCTGCCGCGAGGTGGGTGACGCCGGTATCGTTGCCAATGGTAAGCGCGGCTCTTTCAGCGAGACCGGCCACCGACACAAGATCGGTACGTCCAACGAGATCAATGGCCTGTGGACAGATTTCGCGAATGGCGGCCGCGAGCGCCTGCTCACCGTCTGACCCGATGACGACCGGGGTGTAGCCGCGATCGAGCAAAGCCTTGGCCAAAAGCCCATATCGGCTTGCGGGCCATCGTTTCGCCGGGTGGCGCGGCGAGGCTCCAGGCAGCAATAGCACAAATTGCCGCCCGGCAAGGCTTTGTGGCAATTCGACGGCGATAGAGGGTAGTGCGGGAAGGGGGGTCGGATGGATTCCGGCCATCAGCAGCTGCTCGGCCTGCTTGTCGATCGTATGCTGGCGGTCGCGGGCAAGATTGGCGTGGGGGTGCGAGCACCCCGCAGCAATCCCTGACCACTCCGGCAGTGGACCGGGACGAAACAGGCGCGCATAGCCGTCCGACCGCTGTGAGGTCTGAAGATCGTAAACGCGGTCGAAACAGCCCGTCAGCAGACGGCGGCGCAGCGCCAACCACCCTTTAATGTCGAAGGGTGCCGGCCGGCGGTCGATCATCACGTCATCGAAAAAGCCGAGCTGACTGGCAAAAGCGGCAAAGGGCGCGGTCGTCAGCAAGGTGATGTGATCGGCTTTGTGGTGACGGCGAATGGTCGCCGCGGGCCCGAGCGCCTGGACGAAATCGCCGAGCGCGCTGAGCCGCAGGATCAGAATACGACGGGGTGAGGGCCGCCGCCGTGAGGGTTCAACCCGCGGCCGCCGCTGTGCCAAAGCGTCGAGATCGATTTCGTTCGCAAGCCGCTCGAAGGCGACGAAAAAGCCGGCCTGAAGATCGATGTCGGAAGACCCGACGCTGGCCATCAGCATTTCGACGGTTTGCCGTGCTGATATGACTACGGGCTCGCCGACATTGCCGAGACAGCTACCGCCGTAGGCAAATCCTTCATTCGGCACCAGGAGATGATCTCTGCTCCGTGCGTTGATCACTGGCCGCGAACACAAATGCGCAACCGCCGCTTGACGGATTATTGGGGTATCCCTAAACGCGCTAATCAGACGATAGAGGTCGCAGGCGATCGTGTAGCGCCGGTCGCGCCGTCGGGCGGCTTCATTCCACGCAAAGAAGTGATGGAGCGGTGTGTCGCTCGGGAAATCGCTCGATCGCAGCGGCCGAGCACGAACCCAGGACCGGCCCCTTGTCCCTGCCTCCATTCGCCATCCGAAGCGGGCAAGGGAGGGGAGGGGAGGCAGGTTTTTGATTGCACTCGGCTGCGCCAACGCCGGGACCGTGCAGCCTGACCTGTCGTCTGCGCCGCGGTGGATATCGGCAGCCGTTGATCGGTCGTCAGCCATTCAGTTCGCCGCGCATGCCGGCGCCAACCGGTCGAAAAAGCCGCGATAGCCGCCAACGACCGCGGCTTCAGTGTATGCAAACTCGTATGCGCGCCGCCCGCCCCCCGCCAGTTGCAGTCGCAATTCGGGGCTGCGGCACAGCCGCTCGATTGCCACGGCGAGTGCTGCCGGGCCACCGCCCGGCTGCCCGGGCAACGGCACCAGCAACCCGTTGACCTCGTCCTCAATCAATGCCGCCGGTCCATCGCTGGCGGTGGCAATGACCGGCAGTCCAGCCGACCAAGCCTCGATCACGACATTGCCGAGCGGTTCATGCAATGAGGGGCAGACAAACAAATCCGCTTCGGCGAAGAGGGCCGGGGTATCGTCGGACCAGCCGAGGAACCGGACCCGGTCGGCAATCCCGAGGTCGTGCATTTGCTGTTCGAGTTCGCCGCGCAACGGACCGTCGCCGGCGATCGTCAATCGAACCTCAGGCGTCAACGCCACCGCTTCGAGCAGCAAGGCAAAGCCCTTGTTGGATGCAGGCGGCCGACCGCAAGGACGCGTCGCGCCGCGCCGGACGAACGCCGGAATTGCTTCACCGCGCCGATATCCGGAACGAAGTTCGGCAGGTAATCGATGCGATCGGCTGGCCAACCCTTGGCCACGGTGTAATCGACGATGGCGCGGGTATTGGCGATCAAATGATCGCACCGGCGATAATATTTCAAATCGTAATACCCTCCGAGCCGGGCAACATGCACGAAGTCTCCCTTTGGGCAAAGTCTTCATCACCAGGTTCATCCAGGTCAGCACGATATCCGGGCGCCACGCCGTGATCGCGCGCTGAACGGGCCATCGGGTCGCGACATCGAGTGGGCCACCGAAGTCCAACGCGTCGACCTCGACCCCAGCGGCGCGCAGTCGTTGGGCACGGTCGGCGTCGCGCCAATCAGCACCCGTTGCGTTTCACCCGCTCGCTGCAAGGCGGCGGCGAGCCGAACAAAGAAAGTCTCCGCCCCGCCGTGTCGCGCGCCGGCAATCGCCTGCAACAGGCGCCGGCTCATCGCATCACTGCTTCAAACCGAGCGGCGACCATGTCCCAGCTTAGGCCACGCTGATCGTCGAGACACCCCGATGCCAGCGCCGCCATAAATCGTCGTCGCGCAATACGGCGATTGCTGTCGCGACGAAATCTTCGTCGCTCGTCGCCACATGCCCGCTGATGCCGTCGATGATGCGCTCGGCAACAGCGCCGAGTGGTGTCACGATCGCGGGCACGCCCATTGCCTGCGCCTCGGCGAGCACCAGACAGAAGGTCTCACCGGGGTCGCCGCGATACAACGCGACCCGCGCACCTGCGAGAACTCCCGCCAGCGCTTGTCGCCCGACTGGAGCGAACCGGCGTACACCACAGCTCGCGAGGGCATCCAGCCGCGCGGGCGCCGGCTTCCATGTCGCTCGCACGCCGTTCTCCAAGCGCTCCATAGACCGCTGGCCCGGCGTAGATGTGCAACTCGGCCTCGGGGATCGCCGGCTTGATTCGCCGGGTCCACAGATCGAGCAGCCAGTCGAGCCCGCGTAGCGGGTTCGACGTAAAAATCGCGTGTGGCGGCGGCGGCTCGCGCCGCCGGGCCGTGCGAAACTGGTCGAGAACGCCGTAGGGGATCATCTCGCAGCCGCCATGCACC
>CAWJXM010000026.1:0-119292 GCA_963846635.1 uncultured Alphaproteobacteria bacterium
TCGGCTTGCCGCTGGCGCGGATCGCTTTCCGCGACGAGGCCTATCTACTCGAAGATTACGAACCGCCGCGCGCCCTGCTAACGCATGACAGCCGCTTCCATCGGTGCGCACGCGGCGTCGCGCTGCGGCATCCCGACGAGTACCCGATGAACGCTGGCAGGATCGTCTCTTCCTCCGGTCTCGACATTGCCGCCGCCGACTACGAAACGGAATTCCTGGAGCGACAGGTACCGCATTCGACGGCACTTCATTCGGAGCTGAAGCGACGTGGTGCTTATCTCGTCGGACCAATGGCGCGGTACGCATTAAACCACGACCACCTGCCAGCCGAGGTACAAGCCCTCGCTGAGGAGGTCGGGCTCCAACAAATCTGTCGCAACCCGTTCCGCAGCGTTCTCGTGCACGCTATCGAGATCATATATGCTTGTGGCGAGGCATTGAATCTGATCGCGAAATACGAGCCCCCATCACAATCCTTTGTTGCCGCCGAGCCGCGCGTTGCTGTCGGCTATGCTTGCACCGAAGCGCCCCGCGGCCTGCTGTATCATTTCTATCGGCTCGATCCGGAAGGCACGATCCTCGACGCCCGGCTCGTGCCGCCCACCTCGCAAAACCAAGGGGTTATCGAAGAGGATCTGCGTGCAGTAGCGGCCGCCAACCTCGATTCCGACGAAGACACACTGACGGCTCATTGCGAGCAGAGCATCCGGAACCACGATCCGTGCATTTCGTGTGCGGCGCATTTTCTGACATTGCAGGTGCACCGGATATGATGACAGAGCGCCCGTGGGTGCTGGTGGTCGGGATCGGCAACCCCGACCGAGGGGATGACAGTTTTGCTGCGGCGGTCATCAAGCGGCTGCGAGACCGCGTGCCGCCCCTGGTACGCCTCATCGAACAGAGCGGCGACATCCTCGCCCTGATCGATGCATGGAACGGGTTCGAAGCGGTCATTCTCGTCGATGCCGCGGCGCCGATTGCCCAGCCCGGACAGGTGCACCATCTCGATCTTGCTTCCGGCCAGCTGCCGGTCGCATGGTCACCCCCGTCGACCCACGCGTTTGGTCTCGGCGAAACCGTCGAGCTCGCCCGCAGCCTCGGCCGGCTACCGCACCGGCTCATTCTCTACTTCGTCGAAGGTGAAAATTTCGACGTCGGAGCCCCGCTATCATCGGCGATCGCGGACGCCATTGATGCCGTGGCGGAACGTATTCTCAGTGAACTTTTCACATTTTTGACTACTGATCAGCTGCGGTGCGGCGCCGCCGATGCATGAAACCGTTGTCGTCCACGCTCTCGTCCGTCGTATCGACCAGATCGCACGCGGGACCGGCGCGCACCGCGTCGCCGGCGCTAAAATCTGGCTGGGCGCGCTGAGCCATCTTTCTGTCGGCCATTTCTGCGAGCATTTCTCGATCGAGGCACACGACACGCTCGCCGCCGGCGCAGCTTTAGTAATCGACATGTCAGCCGATCCGAACGATCCAGACGCCCAGCATGTTCGGCTGGAGAGCGTCGAACTCGACGAGTGTCCTTGACGCAGTTTCAGGAGGCCGAGCGCCCATGATCCATCGGCAAACGGTGCTCCGATCGCCCGGCGCAAGATCATCATCGACCAGGCATTTGCCAAAACTGCCCCAGACCGGCCATGGCGCTTCGGCCGCCACTCCGCGAATAGCTTATGAAGAGCAAAATGCACCCCTACTCGAGCGGTGCAATTGCGCTGCAATTTGCCCGATCGCTTGAGCATGAAAATAAAGCGGACGCGCGACCTTGCCCGTCACAATGATTGATGTGGATCAAAGCCTCTACACGCCGAACCGATAGGCTGCGGCTTCAAGAGGTCTCGCCCATCGTGGACCTCGACACTTAAGCCACGGGCAGCAAATCGGTCTCGCGGCCACAAGCAGAGGTGAAAGCAATGGACGTCAGAATTGGGATCAATGGATTCGGCCGTATTGGACGACTGGTTCTGCGGGCGCTGATCGAGAGCGGGCGCGACGATCTTGTCCCGGTGGCAATCAATGATCTCGGATCCATCGAGGCCAACGCGCACCTCTTCTGCTACGACAGCGTGCATGGTCGCTTTCCCGGCCAGGTCGAAATTCAAGGCGATGCCATCACCGTCCGTTTTCAGGGGCGGAGCTACGGACCAATTAAGGTTTCGGCCGAGAAGGACCCGAGCAAGGTGCCCTTCCATGATGTTGACGTGGCCATGGAATGCACCGGGCACTTCACAAAAAAGGAGACGGCCGCGCAGCTGCTTGCCGCTGGCGCGCGCAAAGTATTGGTTTCCGCACCAGCTGCGGGCGCGGATGCGACCATCGTCTATGGCGTAAACGAGAAAATGATCACACGCGATATGACAGTAATTTCCAATGCTTCGTGCACGACAAATTGCCTGGGACCGATGGTGAAGGTCCTGCATGACGCGTTTGGCATTCTCCGCGGCTACATGGTGACAATCCATTCCTACACGGGCGATCAGCAGACGATCGATACCCTGCATCACGATCTTCGCCGGGCCCGAGCAGCGGCACTCTCGATGATTCCAACCAGTACTGGCGCCGCACGATCGATCGGTCTGGTGATCCCAGAGCTCGAGGGCAAGCTCGACGGGACCGCCATCCGAGTGCCGACGCCCAACGTGTCACTGGTCTCTCTGGATTTGGTATTGAGGGTGCAGGCGACGGCGTCACAGATCAACGATGCAATGAAGGCGGCTACCCAAGGAAAGCTTCGTGGCATCCTCGACTACAGTAGCGAGCAGCTGGTCAGTGTCGACTTTAATCACAACCAGGCCTCCTGCATCTTTGATGCGACACTGACCAAGGTCGTAGATAACGGGCTGGCGCACGTCACGGGCTGGTACGATAACGAATGGGGCTTTTCCTGCCGCATGTTGGATACCGCCGCACTGTTTGGCAGTCTTTAGAGGTCGGTAAGCCCCGAATGCACTTTCAAACGCGCGACCAGCTCGACGCAAGAGGCAAGCGGGTGCTGCTTCGTGCCGATCTCAATGTAACCCCAACTACGGATACGCCTTGAGGCGTTGGCTTGTGAGCGAGATGGAAGGCTTGCCCGGCCTGAAAGCGTAGGCGACGAGGCAGGACAGGACATGGACCATGGCGTTGATCACCGATCTGTGGCGTGAATGCTCAAGCCCCATTTCGGATTTCAGAGTATCGAGTATGGTCTCGATGAGGACGCGCTTGCGCAGCATGATCTTATCGGCCAGCGGCATGAGATCGGTCCGCATGTTGCGCCGGATGCTGGTGATGAGGTGCAAGCCCCGCTGCCAGAGTTTGCTGAAGAGTTCGCGGCCGATGTAGCCCTTGTCGGCGTAGAGGGTGCCGGCCAAGTGCTGGGTCATCGCGTCGCGCACGGTGCTGTCGGCGGTGTTGCCGGGGGTGATTTTCAGCGCCATGATTTGGCCTTTGTGGTTGATCACGAAGTGCAGCTTGAGGCCGTAGAACCAGCCCATGCTGGTCTTGCCGCGTGCGGCGAGGCCCTCGAACACCTTATGGCGGTGAATGCGGCGATTGTGGCAGACGGCGAGCTTGGTTGAATCAGCGAAGTCGACGCCGCTCGGCTCGCCGCTGAGGCTGTGCAGCAGCACCATCAGAGGGACGAACAGCCGCGGCATCAGGCTGACAAAACGGTCATAATGCGGCAGATCGCCAAAGCAGGCGCGATACTGCTAGCCGATCCCGTAGCAGTAGAATGCCTTGAAGTGCTTGAACGGCGAGAGGTGAAACAGCACCACAATGAACAGCATCGCGGCGCGCGACAGCTTGCCTGGGCGCTGCCGGGTCGGCTCCGACGGGAGCAACCGGTGCGCTTCCCAGTCTGCGAACAGCTTGCAGAAGTCATCGAGACAGCAATACAGCGCTGTGATATCGATCGCCATTGAGGGGGCTCTCCAGACCCGGGTTTGACGCTCAGTGTTCGTAAGCCGATGCTGTCAAAGCCTTGGTTCTTTGGGAAGCCCCTCAACCCTTATCCGTAGTTCGGGTCAATGTACCGCTTAAGAAGGGTCGGGTTATCGATCCGACCCGGCTCGAGCGGCTTTGCCCCAAGCTTCATGAACTCAGCGACAAGGGAGTCCGGGTCATCGTCTGCAGTCAATTTGGCTGGCCTAATGGGAAACGCATATTGGAGATGTCATTGCGGCCGGTGGTGACCTGCAGAACGTGGATTCGCAGCGTCCGCTCGACCCTAGCTGGCGGCCGGCCATTACCGGGCTTGGGGGTAACAGGGCTCGATCAAGGCACACAGCGCCGGCCACGGCACGACGTGCTCCATCTCGGCCAGAAACGCCACCCACCGCGTCGTCCGGGCATAGCACTCAAACCCCACCACCGCCAAACTCAGCTGCCGCATCTCCCACCTTCTGTGCCCCGATCACCCCCGGCGCGCATCATACGGCTCGACAATCCCTTTTGCAGAGGTTCCTCAGGTGTGATACGCGCGCCGCTCTCTCGCCGCTTGGGCGAGTGATATCCGTCTTTGATTAAGACCTCTGTTTTTTGCCAGGTCGCCAGGAGGCGGACGGTTTCCGCTTCCGATTTGCCGCTTTGTCACTGATTACTTTGCCGGCCCAGCGCTTCGCTCGGCGTATAAAATTCGCCATCTCCTGGAGGTTACGCAGTGCGAAGATTTCCCGAGCACCGCCCCGCAATCCCAAAAGGCGACGGTGGCGTCTACAAGATCATATTCGTTTGCTAACCCTGACCGAGCGTGTCACCCATGGAGGCGGCGCCATCAGACGGCAAGCTACCCATATGCTACCCATGAGCTCTACCGATGAAATAACCCACTGAAAATATATTATATTTGAGGAACAAGCCAGATCATGTATCTGGATGTTGCTAAGCCCTTGCGTCAGCGATCGTAAAGCGCCTCCGCTGCGGCCGCCTAATACTACAGTTGCGTTTTATGATGAGGTCGGCGATGCGTGGCGCGCCGTTTCCAATGGCATCTCCTGGCAATGGCCTGGTGGCAGCGCCGCCATAGCGACCAGTCGAGGACAAAGCGCAATGCGGCAGGGGTCAGGGCCTGGAGCTTGGCGATGAGACGGCGGATCTCAGGCGCGCTGAGAGCGACCGGAAGGCGAGATCGGGGCCCCCCTTTTGTCTGGCGCCGCCATCGCGCGGTTGAGCTTGGCCCGCAGGGCGGCGAGAACGGCCAGCGCCAGCAGGGCCAGGGTGATGTGGCGGTACCAGCCCTGCCAGCTGCGGATCTCATAATCGCCAAGCCCGACCTCCGGCTTGCCCGCTTTGAAGCACTCTTTGATGGTCCAGCGCCGCCCGGCGACGCGGGCCAGCGCCGCGCGTGTGGTCTCGGCCGGCGCGAAGACGACATAGTCGGCGCAGTCCTCGGGCTTGCTGTGGCGGCGCCGGATCAGCAGCCAATGGTCCCAGGGCGGCGCTTGCCGCCGGGCGCGGCGCACGCGCGCCCAGTCGTACAGCCGCTCGCCCTTGGCCCCCGCCCCAGCCGAGAGGCGATGCCAGGCGGCGGCGGGCAGCGCGGTGGCGAGAGCGGCCGCGGTATGCCGCCCGAGGCGGCCCGCCCGCACCGACCACAGCGTCTCGGTGCTGCGGACCGCCAGGACAAAGGGCCGCTCGTGCTGTTCGAGAAACCGCCGCAAGCGACGGTCCGAGCCGTAGACCGCGTCGCCCACCACCCAGGCGAACGGCACCCCCGCGGCGATGGCACGCGCCATCATGCGCTGCGCCAATTGCGGCTTGGTGGCAAACGACACCACCCTGGGGATCCCCGCCGGCGCCCGGCGCGCGCCATCTGCCGCCCAGTCCTGCGGCAGATCCAGTTCGCGATCGATCAGCGCGGGCCCGCGACCGCTGGCATAGGCGAGAAACACCCCAATCTGGCAGTCCTGAGCAAAGTCGAAGGGTCGATGCGCCCGGCGGTGCCGCTGTATTGCCGCGCCACCCCGGCCGATTTGCTGCCCTTCTTGAGAAAACCGGTCTCCTCGATCACGACAACGCCATCGGCCGCGCCCAGGGGCTCGACGACATAGTCCCGGCATAGATCGCGCGCCGCATCCGCCGCCCACAGCGTCCGGCTCAGCACCCGTTGCGTGCGCCACGGGCGGGCAGCGCCGATCTGCTCGGCCAACTGCCAGCCGTTCTTGCGCTCGACCGCGCTCAGCAGACCTTCGAGATCGAGGTTTGCTTGCCGGCGCGCGGCCGCCCGCCCAAACAGCTCCCCCAAACGCTCTTGCAACTCAGCCAGCTCAGCACGCCAGCCCAATACTCCGTCGTACTCCGAACCCACAACCAACTCGCACCACCCGAGGCAGATATCCTCTGCCTCCATATGGAGGTGAAGCCATAAAACGCAACTGTAGTACTAAGAACCGCTCGGTATCAAAAGCGGCACTATGTCACCGCGCGATGGCGCTGGACGGATGGGGCGGGTTGCCTTTATGAGACGTATGCGCGCGCGGACGAGCATACACCGTCCTATTACGGTCTATGGGCGAGGCTCTGTCCCTTCTGTTCCCATTGTCCTCCCTCACCTGAAATCGGCCCTTTCGGACGCGCAATCGTGAGCAAGGTTGACGCCGTCGTAACCGCGCACATACTGGCTTTTGATGGTGGATGCCCGTGATTTTTCATTGCCTCGGCGAAGACTTTGCGCAAATCCGGGCCGCTCGTTACTGCGCTCGGCCCATGATTTCCATGACGCTCAGAGGCGATCGCCGTATTTGCTCTCAACGAACGTTTCCATCGGCACTGTCGTCGCATAGTCGTCCCAGATGCCGACAAGGGTGTTGATGAAGACGGATTTGCCATTGGCACCGGTACCGTAGAGGAAAAACAGTACTCTCTCAGAGGTGAGTCCGGCATGCAGTAACCGGCGACGCGCTGCAAATAGGACTGCAGCTCGGTGTCGCTGGCAGTGATGCGATCGAGGAAAGCGCGCCACAACGGGCAATCACCGCCCGGTGCTACTGCGGCGATCTTGGTGCAGTAATCTTCGCGGCGCGGCGCGCGACGGCTCGGCTGCTGATTTAGGTTTTGGCAATTTGTTTCACCCCAATGCAAGATCGGGCGTCGGAGTGAAATTTATGGTGGCTTGCGGCACCAAAGGTCCGTGTGGGACGTTGTTGCAGGGATCGGCTGGGTTGCCGCGGAGGGCCTGACCGGGCAGGCTGGCGCCGTTCACAACCGGAAACTCTCTGCCGTGCCGTTCAAACACCATGCCGAACACCGTCATCATATTCCGAGACCCCGGTATCGGGTCACGAACCGGCCGGAGTACGATGCAGCATTGCGGCGGCGCGGCAGTCTGACCGTCTGGTTCACCGATGCGGCCATCGCGGCGTGGCGGGCGGAACCGCGAACCACGCCCGGCGGGCAACCGCATTATTCGACCCTGGCGATCACCACGGCGCTGACGATGCGCGCGGTCTTCGGTCTCGCATTGCGGCAGACCGAAGGGCTCATCGGCTCCGTCGTCGAACGGCTCGGCCTCGCTCTCGTCGTGCCGGATCACTCGACAATGAGCCGCCGCAGCAAGACGCTGGAAGTGCCGCCGTACCGGCGGCGAGCCGCTGGTCCGCTGCATTTGCTGGTGGACAGCACTGGCCTGAAGCTGGGCGGGGCCGGCGAATGGTTGGTTGAAAAGCATGGAACGTCTCGCCGCCGATCTTGGCGTAAACTGCATATCGGCCTCGATGGCGAGAGCGGCGAAATCGTCGCCATCGAGCTGACCAAGAAAGAGAGCGACGATGCCGCGCGAACTGCCGCGCTGCTCGACCAGCTCACCAGTCCCCTGGTGTCCTTCACGGCTGACGGTGCATACGATCAGGACCGCGTTTACGAGACGGTCGCCGAGCGTCATCCGGATGCCGCCGTCATCGTGCCGCTGTGAGCAACCGCAGTCCCGGGTCCGTCTGCCGCGACCGCTCCGACACCGCGGGACCGACACATCCAGGAGATCGTCGAGCGCGGTCGGATGGGCTGGCAAAAGTCGAGTGGCTACAATCTTCGGGCCAAGGTCGAGGCCGCAATCGGTCGATATAAACGCGTGATCGGCGATGCCCTTCGATCGCGAACTGACGAGACCGAGGCCACGGAAGTCGCCATCGCTGCTGCCGCCTTGAACCGGATGCTGGAATTCGGACGCCCAAACTATGTCGGGATCGCATAAACCCAGATGAGGTTGGCGTCACCGCGTTTGCACGCCCCATCCATGCAACACGGTCTGCGGCGCCCTCGGCCGGAGAGGTGCGAATGGCCCGGCACCGCAACCGTTAACGCACGGAACTGCGATGCGTCACGATTGAACTGCGCGAGACCGAAATTGACGTGCTCGTTCGCCGAGGGCGACTCGCTCCTGCTAGCCGCGTTGACCTCGCCGCTGTACGAAAGCCTTATATTCGTCCTCGATGACATGTTGGGGTTGATCCGCAACGGGATGGGCGGGGTAAACTGTGACACGTCACGTCGGCACGACTGGCCTGGGAAAATTCTTTTCGTGCTGTCGGGCCTGCACAACTTTTAGAGCCTCCTTGATCAGATTGAGCTTTTCGGCGCTGTAATCGCGCGGATCGAACGCATTTCTAATATAAAGAATCGTCCTTGCGTGCGAAGCTGTAAGCATGAGACCCGATCCGGCGCCGGTTGGCGCCACCAATCGTTAGCGCAAGCTGCGGTTAACGTCATTTTAACGCTCGACTGGCATCGTCCCGACCGCTCTCCGGAGCTTGCGGAACACCAGCCTTCGCCTTGCGATATTTCCATTTTTCGCCGAGTGTGCATTTGCCCTGGACCGTTCATCAATACCGTCGGCTCGCCGCGTCCGAACCGCATTACCACGCCGGGTCCGATGCAGCTTTGCCGGACCGAGACGGCTTCATCGCCTGGGTGACGCTCCCCGTTTCCACTGAGCCTCTTCCTGATCAGCCGTCGCGCGAGATGGCGGAGGCCGTCGCGCGATCAAATACCAGCGTGCTCGCCTTTCTATGGCAAGAGGTCGAGCTCGCGGCAATGCCCCAAACGGCAGACGAACGGCTCGCCACAGCATTGGCGCCGCTGCGCACCCGGCTCGATATGCTGATCGAGATGGTGGCGCGACTGTCTTACCACCATGTAGCGCTGCCTCCGACCATATCGGTCGCGCTGAGCCCGACCCGCATCATCTGGCATTCCCGGCAGCAATGGAGCCGTGGGGATTGGTTGCGGCTCGAGCTTTATTTTCACCCGCTATTTCGCGAGCCGGTTTCGCTTCTGGTCCAAGTGACTGACTGCGCCGAAGACGAGCGAGAGGCATGCTGGCGGGTTGAAGCCAGCTTGATCGAGATGCCCGAGAGCACGCGTGACGAGATGACGCGGCTGGCCTTTCTGACCCATCGCCGGCAGCAGGCCTGGCGTCGGCCGCGAAATTGGGCAGCGGGCGAAAGATGATCCCGATCATCACCGCGGTTGCCGGCGTGCTCTCGGCGCTGTCCTCGATCAACAGCCTCTCCGAGACTTCGTCGGCCGCCGACCCGTCGCCGACCGGCGCCACTGCCTCGGCGGCCTCGGCCGCCAACTTCTCCGATGCGCTGCAATCGGCACTCAATCGCGTCGATGATGCGATCAACACGGCTACCCAAAAGGCCAAAGCATTTGCCTCCGGCGATCAGCAGGTCTCGCTGAGCGATGTCATGATCTCGCTCGAACAGGCGAACCTCGCGTTGCAGGCGGCGGCCGCGGTCCGTGACAAAGTCGTCGCAGCTTACACGAATATCATGAACATGCCGGTCTAGTCTGCTGAGGCGCCGTGGCTTTTCTCGATCTCGCAGCGGGCTTGCCGAGGAACGCACTCGAGCGGCTGCGTGCGTTTGCCGACGGCAAGCAGCGCGCCCGGCTGATCGCCGGTGTCGCGATCATGACGAGCATCGCGATCCCGGCAGTCTTGTGGTCGTCGGGGACGAGCTATTCGGTGCTGTTCGCGGGGTTGTCTGGAGAAGAGGGCGGCCGGGCCATTGCCGAACTGCAAAAGCTCAATGTCCCCTATCGTATAACCGATGGTGGCCGCATCATTCTCGTGCCGCAGGCCGATGTCGGCTTTGCCCGACTCCAGCTGGCGGCGCGCGACGTGCCCAAGCAGGACGGCGATCAGTGGGCGCTATTCGACAACGAGAGCCTCGGCGTCAGCCCGTTCGCCGAGCAGGTCCATTACGCCCGCGCGATCGAAACCGCGCTCGCCCATACGGTCAGAGACGTCGACGGGGTGGTTTCCGCGACGGTGAAGCTGGCGCTTCCGAAGGAGTCGGACTTCCTGACCGACGCTCCGAAGCCGAGTGCCGCGGTCATGATCCGGCTGCGGCCAGGGGTGCAACTGACCTCGGCGCAGATCGATGGTGTGGTCGGGCTCGTCGCCGCCGGCGTTCCCGGCCTTTCCCGCGACAACGTCACACTCGTCGATCAGAGCGGCAAGGTGCTGAATTCGGACGATAAGGATGGGCTGGAGCAAGTCCCGCGACAGCTGGAGATCGCGCAAGCTGTCGCGCACCAATACGAAACAACAATTACCGATTTGCTGGCGCCGGTGTTAGGGCGCGGCAATTTTCGGGTTTCTGCCGATGCCGATATCGACTTCTCGCATTGGCAGGAAAGCTCGGTAAAATACGGTGACAGCCATGTTCTGAGCGAGGACGCGGCGAGCCATTCGCGGACGTCCAATAGCGAGCAGGCGATCGGGATCCCCGGCGCCTTGTCGAACCGACCACCCGAGACACCAACCGTCTCGGCAAGCCCCGCTGCCGGGCAAACCGGAGCCGCGCCGGCACCAACTGCGGCGCCGGCCGCGGGCGAGCTGGAAAAGCCCGCCACGGAGCCGCCGCCGGACACTCATCGCACGACCAATTACGATATCGATCGGACTGTACAATCGCTCGAGCATCCGTCGTGGAAGCTGCGGGCAATCAATATCGATGTGCTCGTCAACAACCCGTCGCGCAACCCCATTCCAGCGCAGCGCATCCAAGCCATCAACAAGCTCGTCAGCGCTGCGATCGGCAGTGGCGAAAACCGTCATATCACGGTCGTTGATCTGCCATTCGCCGAGGAGGAAAGCGGCAGCAGCACGGGTTACGCCAATCCGGTATGGTGGCGGCAACGGTGGATGGCGACGGTGACGCAGAATGCGTTATTGGTCATCGCGGGGTTGCTGGTACTGCTCGGCGGCGTGTTACCGCTGCTGAGATACACGCGCGCGAATCTGCCCTCACAGCGACAACATGGCGGGGGCGCTTTCGTTCGCGAGCCTGCCAATAGCGACGCGAGAGACCGGGCCGAGCCGTCAATGACTGCTGTTGTCGCTGGGGCCAATCTGCCAGTCATTGATGCCGATACGGTGCGCACATTAGTCGCTAATGATCCTGCACGAACAGCTCAAGTGATCAAGGAGTGGATCGCACATGACCGAAGCAGGCTCCGCCGAGCCAGTTGATCTAACCCAGATCGAAAAGTCTGCGATGGTAATGATGCTCGTCGGCCAAGAAACCGCCGCAGAGGTCGTTAAATTCCTGTCGCCGCCAGAGATCGACCGGTTGTCGATGGCGATGACCCGGATTTCGGGGGTACCAAAACATACTGCCGCGGCGGTGATGCGCGAGTTTGTCGATTTGTTGGGTGAGGATAACGCGCTCGGCATCAGCGGCGGTGAACGCTATGTCCGAGGTGTGCTCGAAAAGGCTCTGGGTGCGGCGAAGGCCGAGCAGCTGCTAGGCCGTTTGCAGCAGGGTGTCTACGGGGCCGGCCTCGAGGCAATCAAATGGCAAGATCCACGCGATCTCGCCGAGATGATTGAGAGCGAGCATCCGCAGATCATAGCAATGATTTCGGCCTATCTGGAGCCGGAGCAGGCGCAGAGTTTGATGCAACATCTTCCCGATGAAGTCGTGGAGCAAGTCATTCCCCGACTGGCGATGCTCGATGCATTGCCCCCTAGCGCAATCCAGGAGTTGAGCGAGTCACTAGAGAATTTGTTGACCGCCGAGCCTCGGCAGGCGCGTATTTCGATCGGCGGCATCGTCGTCGCCGCCAAAATTCTTAATCGGATCGGCAGCGCCCGAGCTGGGCGTGTGTTGAGCACGATCGGCGCTGTCGACGCTCAACTGGCGTCGCTGCTCAGCGATCGGATGTTTGTCTTTGAAGATTTGTTCGAGATGGACGACCGAAGTTTCCAAATCCTGTTGCGCGCAGTAGACCAGAAGCTGCTTGTATCGGCTTTGAAAGGGACGGCCGCCCCATTGCAGGAAAAAGTGTTGCGCAATTTGTCACAGCGGGCTGCGCAAATGCTGCGCGAGGAAATCGAGACTGCGAGGCCGATGCGACAAGCAGCAATCGATGACGCCCGAAAGGAGATTCTGACGACGGCGCAGACGCTCGAACGAGAAGAAAAGATCATTCTTCGCCCGCAAGCGGATCTGGTCTCCTAGGATTCATCGTGTCGTCGTTGCGCGTTGGAACGCCGAGCCGCGTGACTGAACTGCGCCGCCCCGACACGGTGGCGTGGGTGGCAAATCCCCCCAATGCCACAAATTTTTCGGAGGCGCTCGATAGCGCCACCAACGCCCCGGCGGTGACGCAGCCGCCCCAAGGGGATCTCGACAAGCCTTCCGCAGAAGGACGGAGCACCGCGGCGGCAGCGCTAGTCCCCCTCCCGGCGACCGTCCTGGTCGATACCGCGGGAGGAGAAGACGCAACACCAAAGCGCGTGGGCGCCAATGCCAAGCCGGCGGGTCGAGATTCCACCCGCTCTCTCGGTGAACCAGCGGCCCTGCTTGACCCGGCTCGCCTGCGAAGGGCGCTGTCGCAAGCGACCGCACAACGCGGTGGCACATCGCCGCCCTCCGCGCATAGCCTTGATGAAGCGTCGTCGCAGCCGGGGCGAGAGACTTCAGGCCAAATCAAACCCACGGCGGTGGAAAACGCCGCATCTCGGCGAGCAGCAGTGAACGCCGAGTTGCCGGGACGGAATTCCGCCGGCTTTCGCAGTGGAACAGCGCCCCCGCTCGACCTGGCTCGCCTGCAAACGACGCCGCTGCTTCAGGCGACCGCACAGCTCCGCGCAGCATCGCCGCCACCCACGCACGGCCGCGATCAACGGACATCACAGTCTCGGCGAGAACCCTCGGGCCAGGAGCCAGAACGCCATGCGAGCCTGTCGGCAGCGGGGTCTGCACCCGACCCGGCTGAGGGATCCCGGAGGCATAACACCGGCATCTCGCTCATCGCCACCCCCGCTTCGCTGAATCTGTCCGATTTCGCTCGTGAACTCTTTGACAACGGCGTGGAACCCACGCTTGTCGGGCTGCAAACCGCCCCAGAACCGGCCACGACACGTTCGGATGCGGCGCCGCTAAATCCCAACACGGCGCCGGCAGCAACAGCCGATGGGCACCAATCTGACAGGAAACGTCCCGCCGAGCAAACCGGCGCTATCGATACGACGCTCGGATTAATGAGTGCCATGCCGCCTCCTGCTTTGTCTGACAGCAATAACATTTCGCTTCCGTCTGCAGATCAAGGCGATGATCGCCGCCTTGATCATATGGGCGTCGGATTGACATCCGGTTCGGAGCGCCGAGGCGGAGCAGGCGTTGCGAGGCTATCGGACGACACAAGCAATCTGTCAGCGGCCAAAGAACCAGATGCCAATCCCGCTCCCAAGCGGGCGGTTACCCAACAGGAACAGGCGATCGACGCACCGACCGGCTTCGTCCCCACATCGGCCGGTGTATCGCGTGGACACGCGAGCAGCTCAAGCGCCGCAACCGTTACCCCAGTCGCTGAGCGCCCGATTACGGGAATGGCACCAAGTGACGGTCTCGTCGTCGCAACTTCGCCGGCACAAACCAGCGTCATTGCTGCTCCCGATCCTGCGATCGCGATTGCAGCAGCGGTCGCGGGTTCTGCATTCAACACCGCTGCCGGCAACCTGCCGCCAGAAAATTCACCGAATACGTCGGTGGCGACGCCTTTGCCCGACAACCTCCCCGATCAGCTGTTGAGCAGCGTGATCGGATCGATCCAAAGCCCGGGCCGGGAAATCGTTCTTCGCCTCGATCCTCCCGACCTTGGGAATCTGACCGTTCGCGTGGTGGTAAGCGAGCATGAGGTCGCAGCGTGGTTCGCGACGCCGCAGGTGCAGTTACAGCAGGCCATCGGCCAAGCCATCGGCCAGCTTCACACTGACCTCAGCAATGCCGGCTACACCCTCAGTGCAGCCTGGGTCGGGGCGGATGCATCGAACCCGCGCGACCGCGGGGCAAGCTTGCCGTTGCCAGCGCGCGAGCGATTGGCGGCAACCGGGGTCGAGCCGGAAACTCCGCCCACGGCCGAGATTGTGTCCTCCAGATCCGGCGTGAGCATCTATGTTTGATCAGTCGAGCCGGGCGGCATCGGTCCGCCGTTATGTATTTTACGATGAGCATCGACCATCGCGCGCCTGGATGCCGACACTCGAAGCGATCAATGATCGATTCTGCCAACATTTCCATGCGGCCGTGAGCCAGACTCTGCCGCCTGACGTCGAGATCGCGCCGCCGATAGCGATACAGCTGATCAAGCACAGTGAGATGACCGACAAATTCGCAGCAGCCAGTCACCTGACCTTTGCTGGTCTGAAGCCGTTGCGCGGGACCATCGTGGTGGCGGTCGATGCGCCGCTAATCCGCTGGATTGTCGAGAGCCGGTTTGGTGGCGATGGGCGGTTTCCGATCACCATAAGCAATCGGGAATTATCGCCCTTGGAGCAAAAATCTGCGTCTCGTCTGGCGCAGAGCGTCATCGAGCAGCTCGCCGCCGCGTGGCAACCGATCGCCGACTTGCAACCGCATATCGTGCGGCACGAGCCCTTCGGGCGGCCTATCGCTATCGCCCACCCAGGGGAGCAGGTCATTGTCAGCGTCTTTGACGTGCGAGTCGGTCAGGGTGGCGGAAAGCTGACCCTTTGCATTCCCTACCCGATGCTCGAGCCGCTGCATGATCGGCTGGTCAGTGAGACCGAAGAGGGCGCAGTCGACCCAGACCCGCGATGGCAAGAGGCCCTGGTGCTGGGCATTGGGCAAGCGACAATGACGCTGCGCGTGGAGCTTACTAAACTTAAGGTGACCGTCGCGGACCTGATGGCGTTGCGGCCGGGCAGCATCTTTGACATCGACCGCCCCGAGAACGTCACGGTCGAGGCGAATGGAGTACCGCTGTTTCGTGGGGTTTGGGGAAAACACGGCCGAAAAATCGGGGTCAAGGTCGAAGAACGACTGGATCCGGCGGCTGTCACTTTCCCGCAGCACGGGCCAGAAAGCCGAGAGCCGCCGCCATGACAAGCAGTGAGGAAAGAGGCCCCGCGTCTGGTTCGGCTGCAGTCCCCGGGGCGGAGCGACCGCCATTGCCCAATCTTGATCCTGCTCTGGACTCTCCAGGCGATGGCGCGGAGGCGGTTGCGCGAGGTTTGGTGACAAGCCTCGATTTTGTCCTCGACGTCCCGGTGCGGCTTTCGGTCGAGCTCGGCAGGACAGAAATCCCGATTCGGGACGTGGTGAATATCGGTCGCGGATCGATCATCGAGCTCGATGGGACTCCCGGCGCGCCACTGGACGTCCGTGTCAACGGGTTACTGATCGGCCGCGGCGAGATCGTCGTGATCAACGAAGAGCGGCTTGGGTTGCGCTTTGTCGAGGTTGTGAGTGAAGCCGACCCCACCAGGCTCAGATAGGAGCAGGTGTTGTCGACATTATCGCAGTCGGCACAGGGGGCCCTGTTAACCATTTTTTACCTTACTGGTCCCATATTGGCGGTCATCATGGTGATCGGCATTCTCGTCGGGATCTTCCTCGCGGCAACTCAAATCAACGAGCCGACGATCAGCTTTGTGCCGAAGTTCCTGGGCACCGGATGCGCCCTTGTCATTCTCGGCCCTTGGCTGCTACGTCAGCTTGAGACGTTCACGATCGCCGTACTA
Organism: uncultured Alphaproteobacteria bacterium; assembly: GCA_963846635.1. Lineage (GTDB taxonomy): Bacteria > Pseudomonadota > Alphaproteobacteria > ATCC43930 > CGMCC-115725 > AP-15. The sequence goes on from CAWJXM010000026.1 coordinate 15,985, forward strand.
GCGGGGCTGCCCCGGATATTGCAGTGACCAGTCAGCCTGCGCAAGCCGCGATCGGGCAGAACCTTTACGCATTGCGACGGCATTTGCCGTCGTTGGCCGGGCCCTGCGCCTTTGTGCTGGTATTGGCAATGGTGGTCTTGCCATTGCCGCCGTTCGCACTCGATATCCTATTCACCTTCAATATTTCCTTCGCATTGATGATCCTATTGGCGTCGCTCTATACCGCGAAGCCGACGGATTTTTCTGCCTTCCCGACACTCCTGTTGTTGACCACCTTGCTGCGGCTTTCGCTGAATGTCGCCGCGGCACGGGTCATCTTGCTCGATGGCTATCTCGGATCGGACGCGGCCGGCCGCGTTATCGAAGCGTTTGGCGCGTTTGTCGTGGGCGGCAATTTTGCGGTCGGCATCGCCGTATTCGCCATACTCGTCATCATAAATTTTGTTGTGATCACCAAAGGTGCGGGCCGCATAGCCGAGGTTGCAGCACGGTTTGTGCTCGATGGCATGCCCGGCAAACAGATGGCGATCGACGCCGATCTCAATGCCGGCCTTATCAATCAGGAAGAGGCGACCCGCCGGCGCCGTGAGGTCTCGCACGAAGCGGATTTTTTCGGCGCCATGGATGGCGCCAGCAAATTCGTACGAGGCGATGCCGTCGCCGCTGTCTTAATCCTGTTCATCAATCTGATCGGCGGCTTTGTTATCGCCATATGGCAGCACGGACTGAGCCTCGCCGAGGCCGGCCAGACCTATACCCTGCTGACCATCGGCGACGGGCTGGTCGCGCAGCTTCCGGCGCTCGTCATCTCGTCCGCCGCGGGCGTCATCGTCAGCCGCGTCTCGACCGGACACGACATCGGCAGCCAGGTCATCAGCCAACTTGCCGCCTACCCCAAGGCATGGTGGCTCGCTGCCGGCATCGTCGGCCTGTTCGGAATCATACCAGGCATGCCGCATCTGCCGTTTCTGCTGTTTGCGCCGATGTTGGGAGGAGTGGGCCGGTGGCTCGGACGCGAGCAGACACGCGAAGCGAAACGCCAGGCGGCACCGCCTCCGAAACAAGCCGAGAACGCGGAAATCGATATCGGCGTCGTCGAGCTTGTCCAGCCGCTCGAGGTTCAGGTCGGTTACCGGCTCGTCGATCTCGTCAGTCAGGAGCGCGACGGCAATCTGCTGCGTCGCTTGCGTGCGGTGCGCCGCCAAGTCTCGCGCGAATTCGGGTTTCTCGTTCCGGTCGTTCACGTGCGCGACAACCCGGACCTGCAGTCCTCGGGCTATCGGATCTTGGTCTATGGGGTCGAAAAAGCTGCCGGCGAGGTGCATCCGGATAAGCTTTTGGCAATGCCTGCGGCGAACAACGCCGCTGAGATCCCGGGCCTTGCGGCGCGCGATCCGGTCTTTGGCCGACCGGCCAAGTGGATCATGCCAAGTATGGCCGAGCAGGCCCGCGCGGCGGGCTACACCGTCTTCGATGCCGCGGTCATTGTCGCAACTCATTTCGAACGGGTGGTCGAAGACAATATCGAAAGCCTGTTCGGGCGCAGCGAACTCGATGCCTTGTTGGCGTTTTTCTCGAAACAGGTCCCAAAGCTCGTCGACGACTTGACACCAAAGTTGCTGCCGTTGACGACGGTGCACGGCGTCCTGTGCGGGTTGCTGGCGGAGCGGGTGCCGATCCGCGATTTGCGGAACATCATCGCCGCATTGATCGAGGCCGCAGCGGTAACGCAAGATCCGCGCGGTCTGCTGGCGGCGATCCGGCTGAAGCTGGGTGGCTTTATCGTCCAGAATCTGTTCGGTGCGGTGGCCGAATTGAAACTGGCGGCGCTCGAACCCGGCCTCGCAAAAATGTTGTCCGAGATCCTGCGTCTATCAGCCGGGAGCGGTGTGTTCGCAGTGGAACCGGGACTTGCGGGCGAGCTTCGCGCCGCAGCCTCGCTGATGGCTGGACGGCTTGCAGCGATTGCGCCGATTGCCGGAGTGATCACTCGTGCGGAACTGCGCGAACCTGTGGCCGAGCTGCTGCGGACCGTGCGCCCGAGGATTTGGGTCTTCTCGTTTAACGAGATCCCTCCGGACAAGCAGATCAAGGTCGTGGAGCTGCTCGGGCGGCCGCCACAGAGCCATGCCTGACGATCGATTGGCCGAAGGGTTTCTGTTGCCCGGAGGGATCAGCAGCCTTCCGACGCTCGTGCGAACCGTCGGTCCTGCGGGCTATCACGACGAAATCGATGAAACCGAGATAATCCGGCGGTATGTTCCGACAGTAAAGCGACTTGCCGCCCACCTCAAAGGTCGCTTGCCGCAGACCGTACAGCTCGATGATTTGGTTCAGGCCGGGCTGATGGCCGTGTTGCGCATTGCACGGCAGGGGGATTGTTCGCATCTCAAGGCGGCCCTGCTGCGGCGGTCGATGATCAATGCAATGATCGACGAGGCGCGACGCGCGGCATGGGCCCCGACCAGGACCCTGCGGCTCGCCAAAGTGGCCGCAACGGCAATGCAAGCGGTCAGACAGCGACTAGGACGGGAGGGCACCGACGAGGAAATCGCCGGCGAGTTAGGGGTCACGCTCGACCAATACCAGGACATGCTGGTCGACTGCGCCGGTATCCCCTTGCTCGACCTCGACAGCTTCGATGATGCCTTGGAACCGGCGCTGCAGATTACCGGCAATCAGGAAGAGGTATTGCGGCAAAACCGGATGACCGCAGCGCTGGCGTCGGCAATCGCATCGCTGCCGACCCAGGAAAAGCTGGTGATTTCGCTTTATTACGAACATGAGCTGAACATGGAGGAGGTCGGCGAGGTGCTCGGCCTCGACAAGTCGACAATAAGTCGAAGCCATGGTCGCGCATTGTTTATGCTGAGAAGGGCGCTCGCCGACTGGGATATGGCGAAAGATCCCTCGCCTCGCCGGGCAGGAGATTAGCGTGGATATTCTCTCGCTGGCCGGCGTGATCCTCGGTTTCGGCGCAATTGTGCTGACGATGACGATCGACGGCGGCAATTTGGGTTCTTTGGTGCAGCTGTCGGCGGCGATCATTGTCGGCGGCGGTACGGTCGGCGCCGTTCTGGTCCAGACACCGCCCGCAATTTTTCTGCGCGGCTGCAAGATGCTGGTGTGGGTATTCCTGCCGCCGCGCGATGATCGTCAGGAATTAGTCAGGAATATCCTCGAATGGCTGCGGATTGCCCGCCGCCAGTTCATCCTCGCGCTTGATCCAGTGGCCGAGGAGCAATCCGATCCCTTTATTCGGCAAGGATTGAGGCTGGTTGTCGACGGAATCGAGGCAGCACAAATTCGTGTCTTGCTTGAGGCGATGATCACCACCCAAGAGCACGAAGAGATGCTTGCCAGCGAGATGTTCGAGGCGATGGGGGGATATGCCCCGACCGTCGGGATTCTTGGCGCGGTGATGGGGCTCATCACTGTCATGTCGCATCTCGAGGATCCGACCAAGCTCGGCAGCGGTATTGCCACCGCTTTTGTCGCGACCGTCTACGGCGTTGGCGCAGCAAACCTGATTTTTTTGCCAATCGGCAACAAGCTCAAGGTGCTAGTTCGCCAACGCATGCGGCGACTTGAGATGATCACCGAGGGCATGGTCGGGATCGCCATCCTGGAACAGCCTATGCAATTCGAGATGCGGCTGCGCAGCCTGCTCGATGCGCCGGACCGAGAGGCTCCGAGAGAGTCCGACAACGAGACCGCTGCTGCGTCGCCACTGAACGAAAACGAGCTGAGTTCGGCCCAGTGAGGGACGGTGCAGCTCAGCCAATGCGGAGATCAGAATGCGCCGTCCACCTGAAAAGAAGCCGGCAAATCACGAACGCTGGATCATTTCCTACGCGGATTTTACGACGCTGTTGCTGGCGACTTTTGTCGTCATGTACGCGGTATCGAGTGTCAATTCTTCGAAGTTTCAAATGATGGCGGAGGCCTTTTCGACTGCCTTTATGGGCAAAGAGGTGCCGATCCAGGCTTCGGGGCTTGCGGCCGCGCACAAGGCGCCGTTCGACAATATGCCCACACCGGTGCACACGCCGATCATCACCCGCGACCCGCAAGTCAAGAATTTGCCGCCAGCCTTGCGGCAGCATGTCGAGCGACAGGCCGAAAAGCTCAATGAAGCCTACCAGAAGCTGGCGGCGTTGCTCGCCGGGATGATCAGCAAGGGCGAAGTCCGGGTATCGCTGCAATCGCTCGGTGTCGTCATCGATATCAATGCGGTCGTATTGTTCGACAGTGCCCAGGCGGATTTGACGCCGGGGGCTCTGAAGCTGATCGAACAACTGGCGGGGATTTTGAAGAGCCTCGATTACCGCATTCAGATCAATGGATTCACCGATAATGCCCAGATTCATAGCGCCCAGTTCAGCTCGAATTGGGATCTGTCCGCGGCGCGTGCAATATCGGTGGTCAAACGCTTCGTCCTCGACGGCATCAACCCGTTGTTGCTGGTCGGCGCCGGTTATGGCGAATACCACCCAGTTGCTTCCAACGACACAGCGGAGGGCAGGGCGATGAACCGGCGGGTGTCGATTGTCGTGGTTTCGCCGTTCGAAGGCCAGAATATCCTTCAAACCCCGATAATCGGAGACCCACAGCAGCACAATGCAACGCAGCCGGGTCCACCGCCCACTCCCAGTGCTGCGCCTGCTCGGGCGGGAGAAGATATCGGAATACCCTTGCTACCGTGCCGACGCGTGCAATCGGGCGAAGATCGCTGCTGAGCACGATGCTGCGACGACGGAAACCGTCCAGTGCGCCCCTTCCTGCTTGCTGCAGGACTAGCTTTGATGTGGTTCGCGCTATTCCAGGACCTGGACGTCGAGGGCGACCTCCCTGCCTGGGCCTTCGCAGCGGTGTTGGGGACGCGTTTTTTGGTGGATTTGGTCGGCGCGTGGCTTGCCCTTAGCCTGTTGCGGCTTGGCCTGTCACTCGGTCGCCTGGGCTGGATCAGGCTAAGGACACCGCGCCAATGATCTTGAGTGGCTTCGAGATGACCCTCACCGGACCGCCTCTGCTGCTGTGGCAAATCCCCGAACTGGAGAGCCCGTCGCCGCCAATTGCCGTCGCCATGTTAGCGGCGGAGGAGACGACGGGGGAGATCCCCTCATCGGCGGATGACCACGCGCCAGATACGGTCGACGAGCCGTCGATGACCGAAATCAAGCAAGACCAGCTAGCTACGGGCTATGCCGAAGGTTGGGAACGCGGCCTCTCGGAAGGCAGGGAACGAGGTTATGCAGAGGGCATTGCGGCCGGCACCGAGGCGGCGCGAGCCGCACTCTCGGAGCAAGCCCAGCGCCTGGCAGCGATCATCGATAAACTGGGCGCTCCGATCTCGGTCTTGGAGGCGCCGGTCGAAGACGCAGTCGCCGCATTGGCGCTCGAGGTCGCGCGCTGCGTCATTGGCTGCGAGACCTCCCAATCGCGAACCTATCTGGTGCGGCTGATCCGAGAAGCGGTTGCGAAGGTCCCGATCGAGATGGGGGCGCCGAAAATCATCCTGAACCCGGCTGATCGGGAGCTTATCCGCGCATTGGCGCCGGATTTGGAACAGACGAACGCTATGCTGATCGGCGACGACGCAATTGAGCCCGGCAACTGTCTTGTGGTCGCGGATGGCCAGGGCGCGCCATTCAAGGATATGCGCTGGCGGTCGCGCACCGGAGACGGCATGTCGCTGGTGGACTTAACGCTCGCGGAACGATGGCGCGGCGTCATGCGCAGGTTGTTCGAAGGCGAAGACAAATAGCCACCCGCCCCCGTTCTTGCCAATTGTCAGTGTTATTGAGAGGCGATCAATGGACCCAGCGGCGACCTCGCGACTGATTGAGCGCCTCGACCGCTACCGGACGCGCATCAGAGGCAGCGATGCTGGCGTGACCGTAAACGGCAGTCTCGTCCGCACGATCGGGCTGATCATGGAGGCGCGCGGCATCCACGTGGCGATCGGCGAGCGCTGCTTCGTCGAGAGCGAATCCGGCCGCTTGGTGTCGGCAGAGGCGGTCGGGTTTGATGGCGGTCGGGTTCTGCTGATGGCCGAGGGTCAGGGCGATGACCTCGCTCCGGGCGCCCGGGTGATCCCCGCGGGGCAGATGGCTGAGGTGGTTGCGGGCCCCGAGCTGCTTGGCCGGGTCATCGACGGCGCCGGCTTGCCATTGGACGGCAAGGGTAAATTACGCTGCCTGGAGCGCATGCCGCTGTTTGGGCGCCGGATCAACCCGATGCATCGTGCTCTTGTCGATGCGCCGCTCGATGTCGGGGTGCGGGCTGTCAATGCCCTGTTTACGATCGGGCGGGGATCGCGATTTGGGCTATTCGCCGGAAGCGGCGTCGGCAAGAGCGTCCTTCTCGGGATGATGGCACGCTATACGAGCGCCGATGTCGTGGTCGTCGGGCTGATTGGAGAACGCGGCCGCGAAGTCAAAGAGTTCGTCGATTGCATCCTCGGCCCTACCGGGCTCGCGAAGGCCGTTGTGGTCGCGGCCCCAGCGGACGCTTCGGCGCTCGGGCGCGTGCACGGGGCGTACCGGGCGGTGGCGATTGCAGAATATTTCCGCGACCAGCGACAGCACGTGCTGTTGCTGATTGATTCATTGACGCGTTTTGCCATGGCGCAGCGCGAAATCGGCCTGGCGATCGGCGAGATCCCGGCAAGCCGAGGCTATCCACCCTCGGTATTCCAACGGCTTGCGTCACTCTGTGAGCGGGCCGGCAACGGTGTGGAAGGCGGCGGCAGCATCACCGCGCTTTATACGGTATTGGTCGAGGGCGACGACCTCAATGATCCGGTCGGGGATGCGACGCGGGCGATCCTCGATGGTCATCTGGTGCTGTCCCGCAGGCTCGCCGAGGCCGGGCATTTTCCCGCTCTCGATATCGGCGCTTCGGTCAGTCGCGTCATGCCGTCCATCGTCCCGAGCGAACAGGTGATTTTCGCACGCCGTTTCAAGCGTCTGTGCAGCCGCTTCGAAGAGAGCCGAGATATAATTTCGATCGGCGCTTACCGCCCCGGCAATGACGCCGAGCTCGATCAGCGCGGTGGCGCTGCGGCCGACGATCGAAACCTTTCTAACCCAGGACAAGATCAGCGCTGCCTCGCTCGCGGACAGCATGACCGCCCTCGTCGAAATCGTCGGGGACTAAGCTGATGAAGGGATTAGCGAGCCTGATCAAATTGGCCGAGCGCCGTACCGAACAGGCGGTGTTGGCTTGGCAGCGGCTGCGCGCGCAATGCGACGATGCGAAACAGAAAATGCTGCTGTTGCAAAAACATGGGGATGGCTACCGAGATCTGATGCGGGCCGGCCTGCAGCAGGGGATGCGGGCCGCGTCGTCAACCGCCCATATCGATTTCATTCACCAGATCGAGGCGGTTGCCGTCCGCCAGGGGAGCGAGCTTCGACAGCTCGAGCAGGCGTGCGCGAGTCAATGGGAGGAGCTGGTGAGTGCCCGCCGCGACCAGCGGATGTACGAGATCTTGCAGGAGCGCGCCGCAGCCCGCGATGCAGCGACCGCGTCCCGACGCCAGCAAGCCGAGAGCGATGAGGCGGTGATGCGCGCCGCCCGAACCCCGGCACTGCTTTCGCCGGTCCGTCGACTTGACGAATAACGGGATTTAAGCAGATGAGTGAGGTGAACGAGACGACTCCGCGCGTGGCCGTAAAACCCGGCCGTGGTTCCCGATTTCTGTCGCGGAAGATTATTGCGTTAGTGCTGGTTGCGGTCGCCGCGGGGATAGGGGCGGCTGGATACTACTGGTACTCAGCGGGGCGGCAGCCGCTGCAACACCCGGAGGAGCGCGCCGCCGAGCCGCCCTTTTATCTCGAACTCAAGCCGTTTGTCGTCAGCTATCGCGAGCAATACAGGGACACCGCGTTTTCTCCAAATGGGACTGGATTTGGCCCTGAGCGGGAAGGGTGCGGGCAACGCCGTTACCGCCGTGTTGCCTGAAATCCAGGACGCGCTGCGGCAAACCGCGCTTGGTTTCAATGCGGAAGAAATCGTCACCCCGGCGGGAGTCGACCGATTGCGCCAGGCGATGATCGTCAGCGCAAATCGATTGCTGATGCAGAGACTTGGCGCCGCCGAGGTGAAGAGCCTGACTGGCAAGTCCAATGGCGGGGTGGTTCAGAATATCTTGTTTTCGACCCTGATTGTCGAATGAGGAGCGCGAGATGCCATACGAAGCCGACAGTCTCGTCTCGCTCTCATTGGGCGTCGCTGTCATCGTCGTCCTGTTATGGATCGCTCTATGGCTGCTGCGCCGCCTGCGACCCAATGGCCTCACATTACGACCTGAGGATTGCAGGATCCTCCGCTCGCTGGCTTTAGGGCCGCGAGATAAGCTCCTTGTGGTCTCTGTCGGCACCAAGCAGCTGGTGATCGGAGTCAGTACAACGGCGATCTCGCTGTTGTGCGAACTGAGCGAGCAGCTGCCGTCAACTGCTCCGGCAAATGCCGGGTTTGGCGAAGCGGTCCGTAAGGCGAGGGAACGATGGTACGGGCACTGACGGTATTTAGCGCTGCAGCGGTAGTCACGGTGCTCCTAATACCGATTGCCGCAGCGCAAGCTGCCGGGCTCGGCATGCTGGACATGCAGCCCGACGGTCATGGTGGCCAGAACTACACCGTGCCGATCCAAGTATTGTTGCTGATGGCCGGCTTGGCATTTTTACCGGCGATCTTGCTGACCACGACCGCCTTCACCCGGATCATAATTGTCTTGTCGCTGCTGCGGCAAGCGTTGGGGCTGACCCAGACGCCACCAAATCAGGTCCTGATCGGTTTGGCGTTGTTTCTGACGATGTTTGTGATGGGGCCGGTATTCTCGCGGGTCAACAACGATGCGTTGCAACCGCTGCTCGACAACAAGATTTCAGCGAATGAGGCGATTACCAAAGCACAAGTGCCGTTGCGTGAGTTCATGATAAAGCAGACACGCCGACAGGATCTGAATTTGTTTCTGAAATTAGCCGGCGGCGAGACCTATTCGACGGTGGACGATGTGCCATTAAGGGTGCTGGTGCCGGCGTTTGTAACCTCCGAATTGAAGAGCGGCTTTCAGATCGGTTTCTTGATCTTCCTGCCGTTTTTGGTGATCGATATTGTTGTCGCTGCGGTCATGATGTCGCTCGGAATGATGTTACTTTCGCCAATCAGCATATCATTACCGTTGAAGCTCGCCTTGTTTGTTCTGGTCAACGGCTGGACGTTGGTCGTGGGCTCGCTCGCCGAAGGATTTGTACGATGAGCACGACGATGATCATGTCGGCCACGCGCGAAATGTTGATTTTTGTACTGGTCCTTGCCACTCCGTTCCTGCTTGCCGCCATCCTCTCCGCGATTGTGATCGGGTTGCTGCAGGCGGGCACGCGGATCAACGATATGACGTTGAGCTTTGTCCCGCGATTCATGGCAGTGCTGCTGGTGATCTATTTCACCGCCTCCTGGGCGTTCGGCCAGCTGACCGGCTATGTCGAGCATTCGACAACGGCAATGGCTGCATTTTCCGGCTGAGCGGTGCTTAAGTTTGGCGACGCCGACCTGGTTGGCTGGCTGGGCAGCTTCGTCTGGCCATTCATACGCACTCTTGCCCTGTTTGCTGCCGCCCCCGGGTTCAGTGCGGCCGCTATTCCCGGCCGTGTGAAGGTTGCACTCGCCTTCATTATTGGGTGGGTTCTCGCGGCATACATTGGGCAGTCGGCACCGCTGACGCTGTCCTCGGCGTCGGCGATCCTGGTTGTCGAGCAGATCGCCGTTGGCCTCGCCATCGGGTTTGCCATGCAGCTGACCCTCGGAGCCATGGCATTCGCCGGCGATCTGATCGGCGTTCAGATGGGCTTTGGTTTCGCCGGGCTGCTCGACATCCAGAACCGGTTTGAAGTGCCGGTCATGTCGGATTTTTTCGGGCTTGTCGGTTTGCTGTTATTCCTCGGGCTCAATGGCCATCTGATCCTGCTCGGCGTTTTGATCAAAAGTTTCCAGGTGGTCCCCGTTGCTCCCGGCGTCGGAATTAGCACAGCGGGTTGGCACACGCTGATCGGCGCTGGGGCCCTGCTGTTCGAAATGGGTGTTTGGCTGGCGCTGCCGGTCATCGCGATCTTGCTTGCAGCCCATTTGGCAATGGCGCTCGTTTCGCGCGTGGCGCCGCAGATAAACCTGATGTCGGTCGGGTTTGCCGTGTTCATGTGGGCGGGTGTCGCCGCTACGATCGCGTTGCTGCCGTTTTTCGTGCCCGCGGTCGAGCACATGATCGAGGCGGGATTAAAGGTCGAGCCTGGCCGCCATGAGCGGTCATCCGCGATGAGCGAACGCTCCGCCGACGATGACAAAACCGAGCAACCCACACAGCGACGCCTGTCCAAGGCGCGTGAAGAAGGACTCGTGCTGCGCGCCCATGGCGTCGCCGCGGGGGCCGTTCTGCTCGCCGGCGCAGCGATTTTGAGCATCGGCGGAGCCAAGCTGGTCGAACTGCTCGAACTGTCTCTGCGTCGCGGCTTGAGTTTCGAAGCGGACAAGCTGGAAGACCCGGCTTACCTTTTCTCAGCGGTCTGCTCCGTCGTGACCCCGGCCCTGATGGTTGTCGTCGTCCTTCTCGTCGCGATGGCGATCGTCGGCTTTCTCGCCGATGTGGTCGTCGGCGGTTGGAGCTTTTCGTTGCAGCCGGCGCACCCAGATTTCAGTCGCATCAATCCGGCGCGCGGGCTTCGTCAACTGATCTCAACCCGGGCATTGGTCGAACTGCTCAAAGCCGTGGTGAAATTCACCGCTGTCGGCGCCATCGCTTTTTGGCTGATCCGCAGCTGGGCTCCGGATTTTATCGGAACGGCGGTCGAAATTTGGCCGCGAGCAGTTGGCCATGCGGCCAGGATGTGGGGCCATATCTTCCTGGTGCTCTCGGCAATCCTGGCCATCATTGCCGCGCTCGAGGTGCCGTATCAGGTGTGGGAGCACCGCAATCGGTTGAAAATGACCCGGCAGGACATCAGGGACGAGCTCCGTGAGCTCGATGGCAGCCCACAAACAAAGCGGCGGATAAAGCTTCTGCGGCGCAGGCTCGCGCGCATGCGCATGGCCGCCGAGGTGCCGAAAGCCGATGTCGTCGTGACCAATCCCGAGCACTACGCCGCCGCACTGCAATACCGGGAAGGCAAGATGCGGGCACCGCGGCTGGTCGCCAAGGGGACAGGCCTCGTCGCCCTGCGCATCCGCGAGATCGCAACCGAACATCGGGTGCCGGTGATCGAAGCGCCGCCTTTGGCGCGGGCGATATGCCGATATGTCGAGCTCGAAGACGAGATCCCGGCCGGTCTCTATCCCCCGGTGGCCGAGGTGTTGGCCTACGTTTATCGTCTGCGAGCGGCTGCGGCTTCGAGAATCCAACCGCCGCCGGTGCCGCGCGACCAGCGCTTTGAGCCACCGCCGGAATTCGCAGCATAGTTTGAACGACGGGAGCGGCCGGCTAGGCGGCGCCGAGAGGGTTTTGCTGCTGAGGGCTCGTCTCGACGCCATTTGGGCCGTATGACCGGTGAGACTCGCGCTGGCGCAGTTTGTCCAGTGTCTGGGTCAAGTGTCTTAGCATTGCCGAACAGATCACCGAATTGCCGCGATTGTAGCGGTCGAGCCACAGGATGGTCTCGACGCTGGGCGCCGCCACTCCTGGCATCTTGGACTCGCGTTCGATCATCTCGGCGATCAACAGCTTGCGCTCGACCACGATCGTAATCCGGGCAGGATTGCCCGACAATAGGATGCTGCGCTCGTCTTCGAGGATCTGGCGCAATTCGTCGAGCAGCTCCGCGAGCCTCGTGCTCGGGTTTGTCATCGCATTTTCTCCGGCACCGCAAACCAAGCTGTAAAACTGGTCGTGCGAATTTAACGTTCGGTATCCGCCTCCCCTTTCGTCATGCCCGCGAAAGCGGGCATCCAGAGCCTGCCCCTGGCATGAACAGGGGGCAACCGATGCTGTGCCTGAGGCCCTGGGCCCCCGCTTCCGCGGGGGGTGACGGAAAAGAGAAGATCGGCATCGTCCATCTCGTTCGCACCACTAGAACTTCATCTCGACGCTGCCATCGCTGAGCACTGTCGCCCGCATGGTTTTCTGGCTGTCGGGGTTCTCGACCTCGATGCTGTCGCCGATACGGCCATCCTCGAGGGCAAGCGCCGGTGCTTCAATAGTCATCGTGCTCGCGGTCAGCGTCAGCAGCACCTGTTGCCCGCGATGCACGACAATCGGAAATTCCAGAAACGGCGACAGTATTGGGGACCCGGCCGACAAACCCACTCGCAATATCTTGCCTTCGGCCTGCGCCGGTTCAGTCAATAGACCGCTGGTGTTGGCGAACATATCGACACGGCCGCTCGTCAGATCCCCAGCATCGAGCTTCGTGTTGGGCACAAGGTTGACGGACGCCACAACCGCTTCGACCCACGCATGCAGACGCACCGGAACATAAATCGCCCAAGTCGGGTTCCGGCAATCGAGCTTGGCGGTCATCATCGCCGTCGTCACTGGAGGCAGCACGACGTCAAGGGCCGGACAGGCCGGTAGCCGAAGCCGCGGGTCGATCGCGCCAACCGAAACCTCGACCGCTGCATTGTTGTAAGTCCCAAGCCGGGGTTCGAGGGCTGTTGAGATCGCGGCGCGCATCGCATCGACGCTCATGAACTCTGCGGCCATTGATGCGTGGGGCAGGCCGATTGCGGCGGCAGTCAGCAGGCCGGCCAAAAAAGCGCCAGTGTTGGTCGATTGCTCTGACATTCAGCATTTTCCCTCTTGCATTGAGTAAGATAATTATTATTATGCCGAAACGGGAAAATTTCGCAAGTAGGATGAGCTCGTGCGGGGGCATTCGTGATTGGATCGGCTGATGGTGGGTTGGATTTCTATCGTCAGGTGCTCGATCTGCGCGCCTATCGCCAACAGATCCTGACCGCCGACATCGCCAATGCGAGCACACCCGGCTTCAAGGCAGTCGATCTCGATTTCCGTGAAGCGCTTCAGGCCGCGGCCGAATCAGGGCCCCGAGCCTCCGGACCTGTATGGCTGGTCGACGATCCCCAGCATCTGAATCTCCCGACGGGTGGAGTTGCCGGCGCCGCGGCGCCGGCGGTCAAATATCAAACTGGCGCGCCCGTGACATTGGATGGGAATAGCGTCGATCTCAACCAGGAGAAAGCCACCGCCGGTGAGAACGCTGTTCAATACGAAGCAGCCGCGAGCTTTGCCTCCCAGATGATCAAGATGTTGACCGTCGCCATCAACGGATCAGGTCCGCAAGGGTCGAGTGGAGCCTGAATATGCCGCTGTTCACCGCCCTTGATATTGCCGGTTCCGGCATGGCCGCCGAAGCCGAACGGCTTACCGCGGTCGCCAGCAATGTCGCCAATGCCAATAGTGTTGGCGCAGCGCCCGGTGCAGCTTATCGCGCCCGCGAAGTCGTGTTTGAAGCGGTGTCGGCGCAAGATGACGCCGACCCGCAATCCGCGGTCGGCATGGCGGGCGTCAAGGTCGCTGCGGTCGTAGAAAGCGCTGCGCCACTGCGCACCGCCTATGACCCGGGCAGTCCATTCGCGGATGCTAACGGTTATGTAACGATGCCCAATGTAAATCCAGTCGACGAAATGGTCAACATGATCTCGGCGCAGCAGGATTATCAGGCGAACCTCGAAGCGTTCAATGTCGCCAAGAGCCTCGCTTTGCGCACGCTGACGATCTAACGCGCAGGACGTCACATGACGACCGCAGCAAGTGCGATGCCGGCGACGGTGGTCACACTGCCAACCGGGACCCAGTTGCCGACCAACGCCAATGGGCTGAGCGGCACCGGTCAGACGCTTAACGAAAACGATTTTTTGCAGTTGCTGACTGCCCAGCTCGAACATCAGGATCCGCTGGATCCGACCAGCGCCGACCAATTTGCCTCCGAACTCGCCGAATTTTCGACTGCCACCGGGGTGCAAAATCTGGAAACGAGTTCGAGCGGGCAGCAGGCCGTCGCTCTTGTCGGGCAAAACGTCGCGGTCAACGGCAATTCACTGATCCTGGGACAGAGTGGCGGCGCCACCGGCGCCTTCAATCTGCCCGCCGCTGCCAGCAACGTCGCGGTCTCGATCACCAACGCTGCCGGAAATACGGTAGCAAGTCTCAATCTCGGCGCGATGCCGGCCGGAACCCAGTCGTTTTCATGGAGCGGTACCAGCGCCAACGGTGCGAAATTGGCAACGGGAACCTATAATTTCAGCGTGACTGCGGTCGGCGCCAATGGCGCGGCGGTCAAAGCGACGCCCTATGCGGTGGTCCCAGTCACCGGGGTCGGGCTTGGCGGCCAGAGTGGGCCAATGCTCGATATCGGCGGCGGCTTGGCGCCGGTGCCGCTGAGCGCGGTACAACAGGTATTCTGATACAACAAGCAAGTCTTTTTGAGGAGATCAGCGATGTCGCTGCTAACCGATCTGTCGGGCGTCAATGCGGCGCAGACCGGCATCGATACAATTGGCAACAACATTGCCAATGTCGACACGTCCGGTTTCAAGACCTCGGCCGCCCAGTTTTCCGCACTTTACGGCAGCGCGCTGTCGGCGACCCCCGGCCAAGGGGTAAGCACCTCCGATCTTGCTCAGTCCTTTGGCGAAGGCACGATTTCACAGACCGGAAACCCGCTCGACGCGGCGGTTAACGGCAACGGGTTCTTTCAGCTGCAGAGCGGCTCTGGCATCGTTTACAGCCGCGACGGCTCGTTCCAGATCAGCAGCTCCGGCCAATTGGTCAACGCCAGCGGCAACCAGGTCATGGGTTTTGCGCCGACAGCCAGCGGCGCTGCGGCGAGCTCCTCGGGATCGCTGCAACCGATCCAGATCAATCAAGCCAACATCGCCCCGGCGGCGACCAGCAATTTGACTGTGGCTGTTAACCTACCATCCTCCGACGCCCCGATCAACACCACCACCACCCCGTTCAGCCCCACCAACCCGCAGAGCTACAACGAAAGCACGACCACGACCGTATACGACAGCCTGGGGTCAAACCTGTCGCTGACGACCTATTTTACCCAGGTCGCCGGTTCGGGCTCGCCCAATCAGTGGCAGACCAACTGGCAGTTGACGAGTTCGAGTGGCACGGCGATCGCCTCAGGCGCCGGCCCGACGCTGAGTTTCAACAGCAGCGGCCAGCTCGTCTCGGGCAGCGGTTCGATTTCGGTCAGCGCTCTGCCGGATGGAGCAGCTCCCCTCAATATTACCCAGAATTTCACCGGGACCAGCGTTTCCGGCCTGCCTTTCGGCGTTAATTCGATTGCCAATAACGGCAGCGCCGGCGGGCAGCTGACCGGCGTGCAGATTGCCCCCAACGGCGTGGTTACCGGTCAGTACTCAAACGGCGGGACGCAGGTTTTCGGCACGATCGCGCTTGCCAACTTCGTCAATCCGCAAGGCCTTGTGCCAATGACCGACAATGTCTGGTCCGCCTCGACCGCCTCGGGCCCGGCAATCACCGGAGCTCCCGGCACGGCCGCGCTCGGCCAGCTCGAATCGGGCGCACTCGAAGGCTCCAATGTCGACTTGTCGACCCAGCTGGTCAATCTGATCACGGCTCAGCAGGCCTATCAGGCCAATGTTCAGAGCATCAACACCGAACAGCAGAACTTTCAGCGGTTGCTGACGATCCAATAAGCTTGGGAAACCATCGGCGATGAGCCAGCAGCTGTTTCTATCTGGCGATGACCGGGCTGGATGCGGCCATGGACCGTGTTGCCGCCGCCGCCAACAATCTCGCCAATCGCGGTACAACCGCCTTCAAGGCGCAACAGCCGGTGTTCCAGGCGTTGCCGCTCTATGGCCAGGGTCGGCCTGACAGGGTCATGGTCGCGGCGACCGAGGATGGGGCCGACTTCCGTCCGGGACCGATCGAGCAGACCGGACGCAGTCTCGATGTTGCGGTCAAGGGATCCGGCTGGATCGCGGTTCAGGCTGCCGATGGCAGCCCCGCCTTGACACGCAACGGCTCGCTGTCGATCTCGGCCGCCGGCATGCTGCAGGATAGCGCCGGTCATGCCGTGCTCGGCGAGGGCTTCTCGCCGATCGTGCTGCCGCCGCTGCAATCGCTCACGATCGGCGAAGACGGGACGCTTTCGGGCGCGCTCGCCGGGCAGGACCCCGATCAGATCTCGGCGCTGGCCCGGATAATGCTGGTGAGCCCGCCAAACACCGCGCTGCGGCGACGCCCCGACGGCTTGTTCGACGATGCAACCGCGCCATTGCAGGCCGACGCCGGAGTTCGGTTGCAGGTCGGGGCATTGGAAGACAGCAACGCCGATACCGTCGCGATGATGATGAACATGATCGAGACATCGCGCTCGTTCCAAATGCAGACCGAAATGATGCGGATGGTCTTCTCCACCGCGCAAGGCCAGAGCAGCCCTCTTACACTGTCGTAAAGCGGCGGATTTTGCCATGTTGCGGAGGATCCGGAGTTGATGCAGTCGCTTGCCGTCGTTCGCACCGGCTTAGAGGGCGAACAAACCAAAATGGACGTGATTTCGAACAATCTTGCAAATCTCAATACCACCGGGTTCAAAAAAATGCGCCCGGTCTTCGCCGATCTGCTTTACGAGGATCAGACGCAGGCCGGCGGTTTCACGTCTCAGGCAACCAATTATCCTTCCGGTCTGCAACAAGGCACCGGCGCAAATGTCGTCGCGACCGAGCCGGTCGTTACCCAGGGCAGTCTCGAACAGACCGGCAATGCGCTCGATCTGGCGATCAACGGTCAGGGATATTTCCAGATCCTGCTGCCGTCCGGCCAGATCGCTTATACCCGCGACGGCAGCTTCCAGGTCAGCGCTCAAGGGCAGGTGGTGACCGCCAAAGGCTACCAGCTTCAGCCCGCAATCACCATTCCGCGCAACGCGCAGAGCGTCACGATCGGCACCGACGGCACTGTCAGCGTCCAGATTCAAGGTCAGTCGCAACCCTCGCAGGTCGGAGCGATCCAGCTCGCCAACTTCATCAACCCGGAAGGCTTGCAGTATACCGGGGACAATCTGGCAATCCAGACCCAGGCATCGGGCGCGCCGGTCACCGGTCAGCCCTCGCAGAACGGGCTCGGTACCGTTGCCCAGGGATATCTCGAGGGCTCGAATGTCTCGGTCGTCGACGAGATGATCGACATGATCGCGACCCAGCGCGCCTATGAACTCAACACCCAGGCCGCGAAAAACGTCGACCAGATGCTGAGCTATTTGACCCAGATCGCACAGTGATCCGGCGCCGGCCCACTTCAGCGACTCTGGTCTTGCTGGCGCTCGGCAGCGGTTTGGCGGCTTGCCAAAATGCGCCGACGCCAAAAGACGATATGCTCGCAAACCTGCAGCACTTGCCGGGTGACACGGCAACCGAGCCACTAGCCACCAATGGCGCGATCTATCAAGCCTACGCCCAGGGCGGTGCCGAATTGTCGCTGTTCCGGGATCACCGTCCGTGGCAGGTCGGCGACATTGTCACGGTGCAGATCACCGAGGCCGCGAGTGCCACCAAGAATGTGAGCCAAAACCTCAACCGCAACGACAACAATGCAGGCACGGTCAATGCTCAGCTGGGCTGGCCGCTCGGCGCCAGTGGGTCGCCGACCAGTTACACGGCCAATCTCAGCAACACGACGACGAACGGCTTGCAAGGGGCCGGCGGCACCGCGCAGAGCGACAGCTTTGCCGCGACAATGTCAGCAATGGTGCAACGGATCCGGCCCAATGGGGATCTCGTCATTGCCGGGGAGGAGCAGGTCCAGCTTGTCGGCGGTAAGGAGTACATTCGGCTGGCCGGCGTCGTCCGTCCCGAAGATGTCCTCAATACCAATATCGTCCAATCCCAGCAGATGGCGGAGGCCCATATCGAATTCAGCGGCGACGGTGAAACCTATCTGGCGCCGAGGATGAGTTTTCTACAGCGACTTTTTCTGACGGTGAGCACCTTATGGCCGGGCGATTGGTTCAAATAGCGGCGCTTGCCGGGCTCGCTTGGGCCATCATCGCGCCGCCAGCGGTGGGCGAACGGCTCAAAGATCTCGTCCAGGTCGAAGGCGCACGCGACAATCAGCTGATCGGCTATGGTCTGGTTGCCGGACTTCCCGGCACCGGCGACCAAACCACTCAGGTGCCGTACAGCGTCCAGGCCATCCAAAACATGCTCAGGCAGCTCGGCCTGACGCTCAATCCGAACACCTTTATTCAGCCAACCGCAGTAGCCTCGGTCATCGTCACCGCCGATCTGCCGAATTTTATGCAGATCGGCCAGAAGCTTGATGTGACCGTGTCGGCGCTCGGCAACGCCAAAAGTCTGCGCGGGGGCGTTCTACTGATGACCGAGCTGAGGGGCGCTGACGGCCAAGTCTATGCAATTGCCCAAGGCTCGCTGCTTGTCAGCGGCTTTGAAGCCAGCGGTCAGGCCGCGTCGACGACGGTCAACATTCCGACAGTGGCGCACATCCCGAGGGGGGCAACGATCGAGAAAACGCCAAAGGCGGCCTTCGCCACGACAAATATGATCCTGCTCGACCTCGACAGCCGATCGTTTGGCAATGCGGCGCGTATCGCCGAGGCGATCAATGCCCATTATGGACACCTCGCGACCGCGCTGGGACCAGCTCAAGTCGGCGTCAGGACGCCCGAGGCGGCGGGCGCGCGTGTCGAGTTTGTCGCCAATCTGTTGGACGTGCCGGTCATCCCGGACGAGCCGAGCGCCGAGGTCGCGATCGACGCACAAAGCGGCACCGTAGTGATGGGCGAAGACGTGCGCATCGGGCCCGCCGCGGTGGCTTACGGGACTTTGTCGGTAACCGTGAACGAGCTGCCGCAGGTTTCTCAGCCGGCCCCCTTCAGCCGCGGCCGTACTACGGTCGTGCCGCAGACCCAGCTGCAGAGCAGCGAGAAAAGGGCTCGGGTCGTCGAATTGCGCAACGCACCCCGGGTTTCCGATATCGTGCGCAACCTGAATGCGATTGGTGCCACGTCATCGGATTTGATGGCGATTCTGCAGGCGCTGCAGCAGGCGGGGGCGCTACGAGCTCGCATCAAGGTGCTCTGAGGTGGATCTGGCGACCGCGGAGCGGCTGATGTCGGCGCCCGATCCCAAGAGCCTGTCTGCTCTCAAAAATCAGGGCAACAACCCGGCAGCGGCAAAAGCGGTGGCCGGGCAGTTCGCGGCTCTGTTGCTGCAGAATGTCATGCAGACGAGCGACGGAGCTGCCCTGCCGATGGCGGGTGACGGGATCGGTGGCAACATCGTCAGCGGACTGTTCGCGAGTGCGGTCAGTCAGGCCGCAGCGTCCGGTGACAAGCTCGGATTGGCCGACATCCTGTTCCGCGCGATTGAAGCGAAGCAGCGCAGTGCTGCCCCCGGTAACGGGAAAACGGAGATGGCGGCAACCGCACCGCCGGGAGCGCAAGCAAGTTTCCGCTCGGGGCAGTCACCCGGCGTGGCGCACGGCTTCCCCCTGCGGCCCTATTGGCAGGGCAACGGTCTGCGGCCGCTCGCCGCCTCGGCCTCAGCTGGAAGTACGAGCGCCAATTCCGCTAACCGATCCATCTCCGGCGCGACGGTAGCGCCCAGAGGAGCCCTACCGATCTCCGTTGCCGCGAGCGCTGTACCTATGGCGACATCCGGGCCGATGCGATCACAGTCGCTCGCCAGCGATGTATCCGGCTTGCCGGCGCCACCGCGGCAGGCTCAATCCTTTGTCCGGCAGCTCCGCCCGATCCTGGCGGAGGCAGGCCGGCAGCTTGGCGTCTCGCCAAGCATCTTGCTCGCACATGCCGCGCTCGAGACCGGCTGGGGCCGCGCGATGGTCGGCAACAATTTGTTTGGCATCAAGGCCGGCCCGTCATGGCAAGGCAGCCAATTCACGACCTTGACGCATGAGGTTGAGGACGGCGAACGGGCGGCACGCGAGGCCGCGTTCCGCGCCTATCCCAGCCTCGACGCCTCGGTGCAAGATTATGTCGCGCTGATCGGCGGCAGCCCGCGATACCAAGGGCTGATCGGCTTGGGCAACGATGCGGTGGCCTATGGACGTGGTCTCGTGGCCGGGGGCTATGCCACAGATCCTGATTACGGAAGCAAGCTCGAAGCCGTTGCTGCGGAAGCGGCGGCGTTTGCGACGCCGAGTGAGCCGGGGTCTGTGGGACCGTTCGCCACGACAAGTGAGCCGGGACGTCTGGAGCTGTTCGCCACGCCTGGATCGATGGAGTGATGGCAAACGGCTCCGAATTAGTGGATCGCCAGAGCCGTGCTGCCCGGCGCCTGGCTCGCCTGTTCCGGATCGAACGCCACGGCGGTTTCGAACATTGGCCGGCTGCAATCAGCCGGCAGCTGATCGAGCGCCGTGGCCAACTCGTCGACGCCCTGCTAACCGACTTGCAGGCGATGCCGGCGCGGCCTCCGCTACCGCTTGATCGGGCACTCGCCGAACTTTCTCAAGAGGTCGAGTGGGCATTAGACCCCGCCCGGACGAGGCTGCAACAGATCGGTAAGGATTTGCGGCTAAGCCGAGGTGAAGGCTTGCCGACTGGCATTCGCAACGGCCCTAGCGGGCATTCTTTGGGAAAAACGTGAGATGAGCGGTCTGTCGCAGCTTCTGCAAACCGGTTTGACCGGTGTGTCGGCCGCGACCGAAGCGATGCAGACCGTCGCCAACAATACCGCCAATGTCAGCACGCCCGGCTACAACGCCCAGTCGGTCAATCAAGTCGAACTGCCTGGGGTCGATGGCGGTCCCGGTACCGGCACCGACGTGACCTCGATCCAGCGGGCCTTCGATCAATTTCTTTATCAGCAACGGCCGGTGGAGGGGCGAGCGGCTGAAACAGGTCGTTGCGCAAAGCTCTTGGACAGCGGTGAATTTCTTTCCCTGGTTCGCCTTGAGCGTCACCAGATAATCAGCCCCTCTCTTGAGGATCCTGGTGGCGATCGCTCGCTGGCAGCCCATCGCATCCAGGGTGACGATCGCCCCCTTGATGTCCAGCACGTCGAGCAATTCCGGGATCGCGCTGATCTCGTTGGATTTGTCACCAACCTGACGCTGGCCAAGGACCAGCTGGCGATCACAAGCCCACGCGCTGACGACGTGAAGCGGCCCCTGCTCGCGACCACGATCAAAGGAGCCGCGGATCGTCTTCCCGTCGATCGCCACAACTTCCCGGTCCAAGGGCGCACCGAACGAACGCACCCACGCCTCGAAGCACCTCTCGAAACGCTCGGTATCGATCAGCATGAACACACGTCGGAAGGTGTCATGGGCTGGGATGCCATTGGGCAGCACGAGAAAGGTGCCCAACCAGGGGGTGCAGGCGACTTCAGCCAATCAGGCGGCGCAGGTCGTGCAGACCAACGCACAAAATCTCGCCGCGATATTCCCGACTGCCTCGGGCGGCGCCGGCGGGCTCGGATCTGCGCTCGACAGCTTTTTCTCGGCGGCGAACCAGGTGGCTCAGGATCCCACGGTTGCGGCAAACCGGCAGGCTTTTTTGGGGCAGACACAATCGCTGGCCGCCGCTTTCCGGTCTGTCGGCGGCCAGATATCGGCGAGCCTCGGCAGCATCGTCAGTCAGACCACGGCCGCGGTTCAGCAGATCAACAACTTGACGCAACAAATTGCGCAATTGAACCAGACGATCGCGGCACAGACCAACACGACCGGCGGGTCTCCGAACAGCCTGCTCGATCAGCGCGACGAGCTTGTGCAGCAGCTCGGTCAGCAACTTGGCGTAACGATCGTGCCGGGGGCGAACGGGGTGGTGGATGTCTACACGACCGGCGGCGCCGCTTTGGTCGATGGTGCGACCGCCTCTCAACTCGCCGTCAGTCAAAACCAATACGGCGACGGCGCGATCGCTATCACCTATGGGCCGACCGGACAGGACCTGACCGCGAGCCTTTCGGGCGGGCAGCTCGGCGGATTGCTCGCCTCACGCGCGCAGTTGGTCAATGCACAAGATTCGGTCGGCGCGCTTGCCGCCGGTATTGCCGCCGCGGTCAACACCCAGCAGTCGTTGGGGTTGGATCTCAACGCCAATCTCGGGCAGCCGCTGTTTTCGGTGGCCGGACCCACCGTGTACGCGTCTTCGGGCAATACCGGGAGCGGCAGCCTGACGGCGGCGATCACGGACCCCGCCAGCTTTTCGCCGGGCGACTTTATCCTGACCGCCACCGCGACCGGGTTCGAGGCTGCCAACACCACGACGGGGCAGGTGACCGCACTCGGCACCGGTCCGACGCTCAACTTTGACGGCATGACGATCACGGTTTCAGGCCAGGTTGCGACCGGCGACAGCTTCAAAGTCGAACCGACAGCGACCGCCGCTCAGACGCTGACGATGGCAATCAGCGACCCTTCGGCGATCGCGGCGGCTTCACCTTATATCGCCACCCCAGGGAATAACCTCGGCGACGTACAGGCGACGGTCGGCAATCCGGTCGCTACCACGGCATTGCCCACGAGCGCTGTGCTGGTGCCGGCAAGCCAGTTCGGGCAGCCGATCTCGATCCAATTCACCTCGAGCTCTGCTTTCAATGTGTTGTCGAGCAGCAATTCGATCATCGCCTCGGGAACTATCAGCCCCACTTCGGGGGCGGAGATCGCGATCGCATATCCGGCGTCGGGGGCCGCCGGTGAGTCCGCAACGATTTCGTTGTCTGCGGGTACGGCCGCGGTCGGCGATAGCTTCACATTGACCCCCGGCGGGCCTGGCAGCAACGGCAACATGGTGGCGCTCGCCGCGCTCGCCAACCAGAACTTGCTCTCCAATCAGACTTTCGACAATTACTACAGCGCATTGGTCACCAGCGTCGGAACCAGCGGTCAGGCGGCGGAAACAGCCGCGCAGGCCACTCAGGCCGTGCTGACGCAAACCCAAAACGCGCAGCAATCGATCTCCGGCGTCAATCTCGATCAGCAGGCGGCAGATCTGGTCAATTATCAACAGGCCTATCAGGCAGCAGCGCAGGTCATCGCCACCGCCCAGACGCTGTTCCAGAGCTTGCTCAACGCCGTGCAAACGGCCTAGTCAGGCGCCATTTGATGCAAATCAGCACCAACCAATTCCTCCTCGGTTCGCTCGGCGACCTTCTCGCTCAGCAAAGCAACGTCAATCAACTCAACACCGAAATTGCGACCGGCCAGACGATGCTCGACGCGACCAGCGACCCGGCCGGAGCTGGTGAAGCGCTCGGGCTGGCGAGTGCGGTCAATCGCCTGACCTACGATGCCAACAATGCTCAGGCCGCAACCCAGGAAATCCAGAGCGGGTTGGGCGTCTTGCAGCAAATCAGCACGGTGCTCGATCAGCTCCGCCAAACCGCGCTGCAGGGTGCCAATCCCGGCAACTCGGCCGCCACCACCGACGCACTGGTCACCACGGCGCAGAGCGCGTTGCAGCAGCTCGTGCAGCTGGCCAATTCGCAGGATGCGGACGGCCGCTATATCTTCGCCGGGAGCGAGACCAATTCGGCCCCATTCACCACGCTGCCGAACGGACAAGTCGCGTTTACCGGTGACGGCGGCACCAACACGATCGAGGTCGCTCCCTCGCTGACCCTACCGGTTTCTATTTCCGGCCAAGGCATCTTCTCCAACATTCCGACAGGCGCGAATGGCGTGAGCGTGACCGCTGCCGCGTCGAACACCGCAAACGCCTATGCCGCTGTGCAAGGGGTCACCAGTATCAGTCAATTGGCAGCGGAAAAATTGGCCGGAACGCAATTTCAGATCGCCTTTTCGGCAGCGGCCGGAGGCGGCCTCGATTACACGGTGACGAGCGGCGTCGGCAGCCCGGGAAGCGCAAGCTTTGCGGCGAGCAGCAGCACCGTAGCCACGGGCAGCTACACCGCCGGGGCCGATCTGCAATTCGGCGGTCTGGATATCGCGATCACCGGGACGCCAGCGGCCGGGGACCAGTTCGTCGTCGAGCCCGCCGGCACTTCGAGCCTGTTTCAAACCGTCCAAGGTCTGATCTCCGCGCTCGGGTCCGGTTCGTCGGATCCGCAGCAAATCGAGAACGCGATCGCCAATATCGAGGACGCGCAAAACAGCGTCCAGACGGCGCAGGCAACACTGAGCTCGAGCCTTGCCGAAATCCAAGGGGTGCAAGGGGCCGACAATACCCTTGGTACAAACGACCAAGCTCAACTGACGAACCTGCAATCGGCAAATTTGCCGCAAGTTCTTGCCAATTATAGCGAAGGGGTCACTGCGCTTCAGGCAGCGGAGTTGGCGTTCTCAAAGATCCAGAATCTGTCGCTGTTCTCGTTCATTCACTAGCTGGTCAAAATGTCGGCCGTTGGGTGATGGTGCGGCGGTTCCGCGTCTATTCTGGCATCAAATGGACCGATGCTGGGCTTTGTACCCGTATTTGCAGTGAGCCGCGGACTGTCGGCTGCGCTTATAAATATGGGTGCACTCGCAAACCGTTGATACCATGCCATCGCTCGTAGAGCTCAGCAAAAAATCCTGCAACAAATTCCGCGAGCGTCCGTCTAAGAAATCGAGGCGCCCGCCAACGCTACGACGGGCGCCGAGGACCCATCTACGCGCCCAGCGCCGATGTTGCGCTGCCGGCGCCAGGAGCAAGCCATGCTGGCAGGAAGCATTGATACCAATGTCAACGCACTTTATGCGTTGAACGCCCTGAACAACACCGGCAACACGGCGAACACCTTGGAGCAGGAGCTGTCCTCGGGACTGGCGATCAACAGCCCCGCCGACAATCCTGCCGGATATATCGCCGCGCAAGGCTTTACCTCGCAATTGGGTGGCAACCAGCAGGCCGTCTCCAACGTCAACCAGGCGATTTCGCTGGTGCAGACCGCGGATGGCGCGTTGACCCAGCAAATCAACACGCTTCAGCAGATCCAGAATATCGCTGACCAGGCAGCCAACGGGATCAACAGCGCCCAGCAGCTGCAATCATTGCAGCAGGTGGTCTCGCAATTGCAGACCCAGGTGACCACAATCGCCCAGCAAACCGTGTTCAACGGGCAGAATCTGCTCGACGGATCGTTCAACGGGGTGCAGTTTCAGGTGGGCGCCTCCGAGGGTCAGACAATCGGTGTGTCGCTGACCAGCACCGATGCGACCCAGCTCGGCGCCAATCAATCCTCGGCTGCCGCGGCGGGGCTCTACGCTGCCGGCGGCAGTGCCTCAGGCGGGGTTGGCGACGTTTCGGGCAATTCCTATGCGATCACGACGGGTGGCGCGGGCGCCTTCACTGCTGCTACCATCGCCGCCCCGATCGTCATATCCGGTTCGGCCGGCAACGCCAATCTTACCTCCGTAGCAACGAACGAGTCCGCGAAGAACATCGCCGCATCGATTAACGCCCTGACGCCGCAGACGAATGTGACGGCAAGTGCCGACACCAGTGTCGCCTTTACGGTAACTGCCGGTTCGATCTCGTTTGTCCTCGGCAACGGCAACGACGGAGCAGGTGGGCAGACGAACACTGCGAATATCGCCGCGACGGTGTCGGGCGCCACACAGAGTGGCTTGCAGCCGCTGGTCGATGCGATCAATCAGCAGACCGGGACGACCGGCGTTACGGCTACAGTCAATTCAGGCGGCCAGCTTGTGCTCACCCAGGCGCAAGGTGACAACATCTCGATCACTGGGTTCGCCGGCACCGGGACGCTAAAGGCCGGCGGAACTGCCGCCGTGACGCTCGCCGCTGGCGGGACCACGTCGGCCACCGTCCAGGGTCTCGTCACCGCGCAATCGAACCAAGCCTTTGCCTTGTCTGCCACGGCGTCCGATATCGGCCTCAATACCGCCTCGTCGCTGTCGACCCTCGCCGGCGTCAACGTCAGCACCATCTCTGGGGCCAATTCGGCGCTCAATGTCGTCAGTTCTGCTCTGCAGCAACTCGAAAATGTCGGCGCGCAGCTCGGAGCGCTGCAGCAGCGTCTTCAGGCGACCGCCTCGAACCTGCAGACCACAGATACAAATCTGACGACCGCTAAATCCGTGGTCGAGGATGCCAACATCCCGCAGGTCACGACCCAACTGACGCAGGAGCAAATTCTGCAGCAGGCCGGAGTCTCGGCATTGTCACAGTCGAGCGCTCTGCAGCAGTCGTTCCTTAAATTGCTGCAATAAGGCGTCCGCGGGCGGCGAAAGGAAACCCGCTCGCGGTACCGCGCTGCCGAGCGGGCTCTTTAATAAGGATGCACCCCGATGTCGGGCGTGACCAGCCTCCTCAGCTCATCCGAGATCACATCGCTGATCCAGCAGGCGAGCACGGCCTATCAAGCGCCGGCCACTGCCCTGCAGTCACAGGAACAGCCGATCCAAACGCAAATTTCAGCCTTGGGAAAGGTGCAAAGTACGCTTTCCAGCCTGCAATCAGCGCTTTCGAGTCTGTCGGATGTCCAGAGCCTCGCGCAGTTCTCGGTGGCGACGTCGCCCGGTGGCGCGGTCAGTGCCAGCGTTACCAACGACGCCACTCCTGGAACCTACAATCTGTCCAACATTCAGCTTGCGCAGCCGCAGAGTTTGATCTCCTCAGGCTTTACCAGCGCCAGTTCGAACCTAGGCGCCGGATCGATCGCGATCCAAACCGGCAGCGGACCAGCCGTCACGATCAATGTCCCCAGTGGGCAGGATACGTTGACCGGTATCGCCAAGGCGATCAATCAGGCCGATGCCGGGGTGCAAGCGACAGTCGTCTATGACGGCTCGTCGTACCATTTGTCGCTGACCGGCGCGACCACCGGCACGGCGGGTGCTTTTACCGTGACCGGTTCGGGTGGCCTCACCGGGTTCAGCTACGGCTCGGGATCATCCGAAATGAGTGAGCTGCAAGCTGCAACAGACGCAAGTTTTTCGCTAAACGGCATCCCGATCACCAGCGGCTCCAATACGGTTGCCGGCATCGTCCCCGGGTTGACCTTGAACTTGACCGCGAGCGGCTCCGCTACGGTGACCGTCAATCAGGATGTCTCAGCACTTGACCAAGCGGCGGACGGATTGGTGTCGGCGCTCAACAATGTGCTGCAAACGATCAATCAATACTCCTCCTACAGCCCGAGCAGCGGCGCCGGACCACTGCTCGGCGACGTTGGCCTGCAGGTTCTGCGCAGCAACTTGCTCAATGGAATCAGCAGTCCGGCGAGCGGCATAGCACCTGATTCGGCGTATAGTTCGCTGAGCGCTGTCGGCTTTACGATCAACAGCGACGGCACCGTTACCTTGAACGACCAAACATTCGAAAGCGCCGCCCAGTCGAATTACGCCGCGGTGGCGGGGCTGCTCGGCGGGTCGGTGGTGGCCGACAACACCAATGTCGCAGTCCAGGCGATCGGCGGCGCACAGCCCGGAGCCTATCCGATCGACATTACCGCAAATGCCGGCGGATCGGTGGCCGGCACGGTCAACGGTCAGGCGGCCAGCGGCACCGGCGGGGTGTTGGCCGTTACTGGCGCCGGTCCGGCCCAGGGACTGACATTGCAAATTGCGTCGGGTGTGACAGGCTCACTTGGGGAGGTCACTGTCGGAGAGGGGCTTTACGGGACGCTGATCGGTCTCGTCAACGCCGCCCTGGCCAACGGGGGCGGCGGTGTGACCGGCGAAATCAATAGCCTTAACGATACATTAAACTCGATGAACCAACAGATCTCGCAGCTGCAGCAACAGGCGCAGCAGGAAACCGCGACCCTGACCCAGCAGTTCAGCAACGCTCAGGCAACGCTTTCGCAACTAACGACAGTCAGCGATTTTCTGACCACCTATTTCAATCAGGGATCCAGCTCGTCTGGATCGACCGGCTGATCCGGAGGATTAGATGGATATGGCGAATGACGGGCTTGGCGCGCTGGCCGCGTATCGCACAGTCGCCGGAATCGACGCCGCACCCGAGGAATTCATGAAGATGGCGATGGACGCCGCACGAACCTTTATGTTGCAGGCCGAGACGGCGATTAGCGAGGGGAACCGGCCGGCAAAGGCAAAGGCACTGGGCTCGGCGGGCAAGATCGTCGAGTTCATGCTCGGGCTCAGCGGGAGCGAGCCGGGACCACTCAGCGATTGCCTCGCACATATCTATCGTTTTGTTCTGACGGCAATCCTCCGCGGCAACGCCAGCGATGACGCCGAGCCGATTGCTGCCGGTCGGGTTGTGCTCGAAGAATTCTCAGCAGTCTGGCGCAAGGCGTTTCCTGATACGGCCCGCCCGGAAATCGCGATGGAAGCGCTGAACTGACGGAGGAGGAGCAATGGCAGATCCAGTTCGCGGCGTGAACCCGATCGATGTGTCGGGTCTCGCTCCCGCTGACCAGCCGGGATCGCCGCCGGCGAGTGCACCAAGCGAACAGCAGGGCACCGTTATTCCGGTCGACACGGCCGATCTGACGAGAGCCGAAGCATTGCTGAGCGCGATTTCGCAAGCGTCGGCCAGCGTGCCCTCGGTCAATCAGTCACGCGTCGCGGAACTGCAGCAGGCGCTCAACTCCGGGACATATCAGGCCAATCCACAACTTATCGCCGAAAAGATCATGGAGATCGAGGGCTTGCTCTCGTCCCGAGCGAGCAGGGGCTAGCAGCCACTTGAACAGGCGCCTCGCTCCGCCGCCCGCAAAGGTCGCGGTCTTATGCTTCGGTGACGCGAGAATCTGTCCCGGGCATCACACCGGCCGCAGATTGGCAAAAAGCGGATCGGCTGAGGCGCGCTCCGTCTCATTCTCGATCCATCGCTGCACCAGCATTAGACGTTCGGCTGCCTGATGAATATCGTCCCGATCGGCAATGTCGAAGAAAGCGCACAGGATCTGTTCGAGGCACTCCGCGCGGGTCGACATCGGCGACACTGTATCCGGAGCGCAATCACCGATCACGGGCCGAGCCATATTCGATGTCCGCCGGCTATTCATCTATCCCCTCGCAGCCCCGCTAGTTGGACCCACGCACAACGGCCGCCTCTCGCCAGCAGCGATCGGCTCGAAGCGGTATTTGCTAGCGCACAAACATCAACCCGGCGTCACCATGGCCGCATTGGGTAAAGCAATCGTTTCGATTTTTACCGGCATATCGGAGCAATCACGCTGAGCCGGGCGGGCTGAATGTGGCTGCGGACGCATCGAAGCTGTCGGCCGCCGGCCAGAGCCGATTTCCCCAGCCCATTCGGTTGTCGCGAACGGGAGCGGACCAAATCTTGCCGACAAGCCATGCGGAGCGTGGCACTACATCCTTTGATCTCGGAGCAGATGAATGCGTGTCAAAGGGGAGGTTGTCTTTCCCAACAACATCAGGGAGCTGCGGCTTTGCAAAGGGCTTACTCAGGCGGCGCTCGGCCGCCTGATGGACCCTCCGATCGGGGAGTCGACGATTTCGAAGATGGAGAGCGGTGAGCGACGACTAACAAATCTTCAACTTGCCAACCTTGCTTCTCTTCTCGGCTGCTCCCCCGAAGCGATTCCGGTCGTGGCGACCCGTGACCCCGCGCTCGGTGTTCAACGCTGGCAACGCGTTCAGGAGGAAAGGGTCCGGCACAGCATTGAGAGCGGCGCTGCCGCTGCCGCTTATGTGCTGGCCCAGCTGCGCAAGAAATCGCGAAAGTCGATGCAGCAGGTGGCAAACGCGATCGGGATGACGCTTTCGGTCTATCATCGGGTAGAAATGGCGAGCCGCGTCATCCAGAGGGATGAGATCGAGGCGATTGCCAATTTCTACGGAATGTCCTCGACCAGGCTGATCGCGATGTTCGAACGGCGGGCACACGAAAACCGGGTCCAGCTGGAAAAGGGGGTTCCGCCCGAGAAATTGTTGCCGCGGACCCCGCGTTCGTTGCTCAAAGAAGATAGCAAATGGGGCCGGCTCGGCGCGCTCGAACGCTCTATGCTGCGCCGCAGCGTGCGTTATGTGGCTCCATCGCAATCCACAAAGGGGCTGCCGGTTTACGGCAGGATGATGACCGACGACGAAGGTGTAAGCCAGTTTGTCATCGATCGTTCTCTTATGGTTGATCGGATCGCGGTCGGCGAATTGCTTGCTGCGGACGCGGAATGGTTCCTAGTTCGCAACTTCTCGCGGCGGCTCGGCTTGCTGCTGAAGCCCGGCGCGATAGCGTTTGTCGATCCGCAAACGCCTGTCGCGGTCGGCGATATCGGGTTCTTTGTACGCCGGGATGGTACTGCGGAGGCCGCCGCGGTCGTCGGTGATGGCTTCGGACCGCTCAGCTTGAAGATGTACAATCCCGAAGAGGTCCTCCCGATGGATAATCAACAGATCGCTGCTGTTCTGCGCATTCGCGTGGTAATTCTACCCTGAGTGCTTAAGCTAAAAAGCCCGAACAACATAAGGGCTGGGCTAAGCACCTCAAATCCCGGTAACTGCCTGACACTTCTTATTATACTTAAGTATTGTGACTGGCGAGTGCTGTTCTAGACTGTTACCGAACTCACCCAATAGCCTGTGAATATTTTCCTGCCCTCCGGAACGTCACACTCAACTTTGATAGAATAGGGCATTTTGGTTGTCAGTAAGCGGGTCATGAGACCCCTGCGCAAAAAAATAAATCAGGCGCGGCCGCGCCTCGGATTGAACGACGGCATTCGACCGTGCCTGACAGCAGACTGACCACGCCACGGGCAAGATTTCTCCACATGCTCGGTGTGTTCGCCGAATGCGAGACCAATCTCCGCCGCGAGCGTCAACTCGAAGGCAAAGCAGCGACCAAGACCAGAGGTGCTTACAAAGGTCACAAGCGATCGATGAGACCGGCGTCCGCCGGCTGCGCTCTGAGGGCCTGGGTCCCCCTGAGATCGCCCGCCAACTCGGGGTCGGTCGGACCTCCGTCTCATCGCGTGTTGGCCCGGGTCGATGCTTGAGGGGTGGCCGCAAGCAAATTCCCGGCGAGGCGCTGATCAACCTGCGCCGCAGTCTCGACATGTTGTCACCGCGGCATCCGGAACGGATAACGGTTCTGCAGAATGCCGCCGATCTCTACGGCGTTTCTCGCGCGACGCTCTACCGGCCACTGCATTGCTACTTGATGATTGAGACTTTTACGCCCGCGACTTTTACTGACCGCGCCGGACACACAAAATGTAGGGCGGAGGTTTCCCCATGCCTTGGGGATAGATCAGTTAAAAACGGCTGCATAGCGGGGGACGGCAAACGGGAGCGAATGCGCGCCGCTTCTCGGCCCCGGCATGATCTGGGAGACAATTGACCTCCGAACGTGGTTGCTCAAAAAAACGGCAGCGACTCTAGATGTTGGTCAAGTGGTTTCCGGGTCATGCAGTTGAAGCCGCTTCTCGATACGCGCGAGCCGGGTTTCGAGGTTTGCCATCTTGGTGGTGGCGGAATCCTCGAAGCGTACCAGCCCGACAATGTGCGCGTTGCTGATGCGGGTCGCCGGCAGGCAAGAAACAGGCTAGCTCACCGTCACGTCGACATGCATGGAAGGGCCCCGCTTCCGCGGGGCTTCCTTTTTGGGCGTCGATCGCGTCGAAAACACCCGCACGATCGCGGGCCACGGGGCCGACGGGAGGAAGCGGGTTAATGCGAGGTGATGAAGGGGTGAGGTGAGATGTGCGCCGGTGAGGCGTGGCGCCGAAGCGGCTCGATTTGCCCGCAACGTCCTGACGCAATCACCCGTTCTTAGTTGTTACGCAATCACCCCTTCTTAGTTGTTACGCAATCACCCCTTCTTGGTTGTTGGATGGTTGTTATGACTTTCATCAACTCGGTCTGTATCATCTAATCTATTGAAATTGGGGCGAGTGATCGGATTCGAACCGACGACATCCAGATCCACAATCTGGCGCTCTAACCAGCTGAGCTACACCCGCCGCCGTAGGTGAGTTAGCGGCTCGCGGCTGGGGCGTCAAGGTTGGGCTTTGGTCGCGCGCGGCTTACATATTCGCGATGACGAATTCTCCCGAAGCCTGGCGGAAAAGGGCGCTCCTGACACCATCGCAGATGGGCGAGGCTGACCGGCTGACGATTGCGGGCGGCATTCCCGGCACGCTTCTGATGGAAAACGCCGGTCTCGCTGTCGCTGACGTGGTTTCGCACCGCTTTTCGCCGCGTCCGGTGGCGGTTTTGTGCGGGCCGGGCAACAACGGCGGCGACGGCTTTGTCGCGGCGCGTATTCTGGCTGAGCGCGGCTGGCCGGTGCGGCTCGCCTTACTCGGCGATCCCGCGCGGCTGCGCGGCGATGCGGCCGCGGCGGCGGCACGCTGGGGCCATTCGGTCGATCCGCTCACACCGGCGGTGCTCGACGGCGCCGGGCTCGCGATCGACGCAATTTTTGGCGCCGGGTTGGCTCGGCCGGTCGAAGGCACCCCACTCGCGGTGATCGAGGCGCTTCAAGAGCGCGCCACGCCGGTCGTCGCGGTCGATGTGCCGAGCGGCATCGATGGCGGCACCGGCGAGGTTCGGGGTGCGGTACTACATGCCGCGCTAACAGTCACGTTCTTTCGCAAAAAACCAGGGCACCTGTTGTTGCCGGGCCGCATCCACTGCGGCGAAACGGTATTGGCGCAGATCGGCATTCCCGATGCGGTGCTGGATGCTGTAAGCCCCGACACCGCTGAGAACGACCCCGCTTGGTGGGCCGGCGTTCTGCCGCGCCCGCGGCTCGACAGCCACAAATATACGCGCGGTCATGCGTTGGTGGCGGGCGGTGCGGTCATGACTGGAGCCGGACGGCTCAGCGCGCGTAGCGCCGCCCGGCTCGGTGCCGGGCTCGTCACGGTCGCCGCCCCAGAGGTGGTATTCCCGGTCTATGCTGCGGCGCTGACGGGGATCATTGTCCAGCCGGTCCACGACCTCGACGATTTTCGTGAATTGCTCGCCGATAAGAGGCGCAACGCGGCGCTAATCGGACCCGGCGCCGGGGTGGGCGCCGAAACTCGCGACGAGACCCTGGCGATCCTCGCCGCCGGTAAGAGCGCGGTGCTCGATGCCGACGCGCTGACATCCTTCGCCGACGCATCCAAAACCCTGTTTTCTGCAATCCATTCGCCGGTGGTGATGACTCCACATGAGGGCGAATTCGCGCGCCTCTTCGCCACGAGCGGCAGCAAGCTCGAACGGGCGCGGCGTGCGGCGCGCGAGAGCGGTGCGGTCATCGTGCTGAAGGGTGCTGACACGGTGATCGCGGCACCCGACGGCAGAGCTGCGGTCAACGCCAACGCGCCTCCCGATTTAGCCACCGCGGGCAGCGGCGACGTGCTTGCCGGAATGATATTGGGCTTATTGGCGCAGCATATGGAGCCGTTCGCCGCGGCCGCAGCAGCAGTCTGGCTGCATGGCGACGCCGCATCTCGAATCGGTCCGGGTCTCGTCTCCGAGGACTTGATCGAAGCACTGCTGCCCGCATTCCGCGAATTGGTAAGCCGATACCCGGTAAGCATGGTTCGGGGTTGACGAGCGCGGCAAGCTCGCGTCTCTGTCTCTTCGAGCCACAGCTGGCGTTTCCACAATGAGCGACCGCGCACCTGCCGGTTTTTTCGAGGGCGTTTTCGACCGCACGCTGACCAATTTGCGCAGCGCCTGGCGCGACATCGCGCTGTCGGCGCGCGGCGTTCTGGCGCGTTCGCCGCGCCCCGAGCTCTCGGGCGAAGACATGGTGCAGCTGCGCGAGCAAATGCTGAGCTGCCTCGACGCCCGCGGCGGCGAGGTCACCGCCCGCGCCCGCGCCGCCGATCTCGGCCGCACCTACCTGCTGCTCGACGCGAGCGGTCGCGAGCGGTTTTTGCGCCTGCTCGCCAGCGAATTCGATGTCGACCACGGCGAGGTCGAGCGCTGCTGCGGTGAACTTTTACGCGCCGAAGATCCGATCGCGCGCGCCGCTGCCGAGCGGCAGTTGCGCGACGCGCTGGAGCCGCCGCGGATCAAGCTGTTGCGCCAGTTCAACGCGCTGCCTGAAGGCGTCAAGTTTCTCGTCGATCGCCGCGCAGAACTGATGCGATTGGGGCGGCACGATGCTTTGCTGCGTGAACTCGAAGACGATTTGCGTCGGCTCTTGGCCAACTGGTTCGATATCGGCTTTCTCGAATTGCAGCGGATCGGATGGGAATCGCCTGCAGCATTGCTCGAAAAGCTGATGGCTTATGAGGCAGTGCATGAGATCCGCAGCTGGGGTGATCTGAAAAATCGGCTGGAAGCCGACCGGCGCTGCTTCGCGTTTTTTCATCCGCGCATGCCAGACGAGCCGCTTATTTTTGTCGAGGTGGCGCTCGTCGCCGGTATGGCGAGCAACATCGGCCCGCTGCTCGACGAAGCGGCGCCGGTGGGTGATCCGCAAGATGCCGACACGGCCATTTTTTACTCAATCTCGAATTGCCAGCAGGGACTTGCCGGGATCAGTTTTGGCGACTTCATGATCAAGCGGGTGGTCGACGCGTTGGCCGCGGATCTGCCGCGCCTGAAGGTCTTCGCGACACTGTCGCCGGTGCCTGGCTTTCGCGCTTGGCTTGCTCGAGAAGCCGCGGCTGCGCCCGGCAGCCTGTTGCTGCCTTCCGAGCGCACGGCGCTCGAGGAAGTCGACGCGGCTGTGAAGACGCAAGATCTGTCGACGCTGCTCGAGCGCCCCGATTGGCATACAAACCCGCAACTGTTGGCGGCATTACGCGAGCCGTTGCTGCGCTTATGCGGGCGCTACTTAACCCGCGAGCGGGCGCGGTCGGGACGGGCGCTCGATCCGGTAGCGCACTTCCATTTGAGCAATGGCGCACGCGTGGAGCGGCTAAACTGGCTCGGCGACGTCTCCGAAAAGGGCCTGGAGCAATCCGCCGGGATCATGGTCAACTATCTTTATCAACTCGCCGATATCGAGGCAAACCACGAGGCGTATCGCGGCGAGGGCCGGGTAGCGATTTCGACCGCGGTGCGGAACTTGGCGCGCGGCAGCTGACCAGACTGATGCCGGTCGTACGGCCTCGCAAGTGGCCGCCTTGATCGCGGGGAGCTGCAGCCCAAGTCAAAGGGCTGGCGCTGCCGCGGAGAGCGCCGCCCTGACTAGGTTGCGGTGGTGGCTTATGCTAAAAGCCATCAGGTCAAGCCGAGTGGCCGCCTTTGGTCGACCTTGGCGGGCGTGGCGGAATTGGCAGACGCACTGGATTTAGGTTCCAGCGATGTAAATCGTGGGGGTTCAAATCCCCCCGCCCGCACCAGGACATGCCGATCACAAAAACAGAAGGGCTGAGGCCGATGAATGTTGGGTTTGCGAGTTGCCAGCGCGTTCGCCGAATGAGGCATCCGACATGGAGATAACTGAAATCGCCGCCGACGGTCTGAAGCACGAGTTCCGCATTGTCGTCCCCGCCGGAGAGCTTGAAGACAAGGTCACGAGCAGGCTCGACGAACTCGGCAAAACCATCCGCCTCCCGGGTTTTCGCCCGGGCAAGGTTCCGATGCAGATCCTGCGGCGACGTTATGGTCCCTCGGTGCTGGGAGAGGTCGTAGAGAACACTGTGCAAGGCAGCTCCGCCGAAACGATCCGCGAGCGTAACCTGCGCCCGGCGCTGCCGCCCAAAGTCGACATCGTCTCGTTCAGCGAAGGGGCTGACCTCGAATACAAGATGATGGTCGAGGTCTTACCCGATATCCCCCAGACCAATTTCGACGATCTCGGCATCGAGCGGCTCGTCGTTGAGGTGCCGGAAGAAAGCGTGGAGGCGGCGATCGAACGCATCGCTGAGCAGCAGCGGAAAACGGAAACCGTCGCGAGACCGGCGGAAAATGACGATGTTCTCGTGGTCGATGTCGAGGGCAAGGTCGGCGATGAAGAGATCCCGGGGGCGAGCGGAAAGGACCGTCAAATAACGCTAGGGACGGGCGGCCTCATTCAGGGTTTCGAGGAGCAGCTGGTCGGCGCCGCCGCGGGAGAGCATCGCGAGGTTCGCGTTACCTTCCCTGAGGATTACCCGGTCTCGCATCTCGCTGGAAAGGAAGCCGTTTTCAATGTCGATGTGAAAGAGGTCCGGCAACGGCTGCCGTCGGTGATCGATGATCAGTTGGCCGTCGCGGTGGGGCTCGAAAACCTTGGCGAATTGCGTCAGGAGGTGCGTCAGCAGATAGAGCGCGATTATGCCACGGCGGCACGGCTGCGGCTGAAACGCGCACTGCTCGATAAGCTTGCCGAGCGTTACGACTTCCCGGTGCCGGCCGGCATGGTCGACATGGAATTCGATAACATCTGGGCGCAGCACCAGGCGGAAAACGAGCGGCGGCGCGAGCTTTCCGGTGAAAATGGCGCACCAGCCGGTTCTGCTGCGGCCCAGCCGGCCGAGGGCAACACGTCTCCCGATCAGTCGCCGGCTTCGGATGCATCGCAACCCGCGGCGTCGGAAAGCGCAGCGCAAGCCGATAGCGCATCAACGCAAGATGCTCCCGAGAGTATGGCCGGCGCCGAAGATAGGGCGCCACCCAGCGGCGCAGCTCAACCCGATGGCGAACGCGAAGAGGCGCTCAAAGCCGAGTACCGCAAAATCGCCGAACGCCGGGTCCGGCTGGGCTTACTGCTTGCTGAGGTCGGCAATAGCAACAACATTACGGTTACTCAGGACGAGCTCAACCAGGCGATTACCCGCGAGGTGCGCCGGCACCCCGGTTATGAACGTCAGGCACTCGATTTTTACCGCCAGAACCCGGAAGCGGTGGCGAGTTTGCGGGCCCCGATCTTCGAGGACAAAGTGATTGATTTCATTGTCGAATTGGCCAAGGTGCCGGAGCGGCGGGTGAGCCCGCAAGAGCTGCTGGCGTTACCTGAGCCGGACGAGGACAGTGGCACGACTGGCGGAACTTCGGGTAGTGTCGCCGCCGAAGCAACGACTTGAGCGCGAAGCTGCATACCCTTACGCGGTGCTGTCAAGGAGACCTTCCATGTCGGATTATTTCGAACAGTACATGAACAACTTGGTGCCGATGGTCGTCGAACAGACAAATCGCGGCGAACGCGCTTATGACATCTATTCGCGCCTGTTGAAGGAGCGGATTATTTTTCTCGTCGGTCCGGTTCACGATGCCGTCGCCAGCCTGATCTGCGCGCAACTGCTGTTCCTTGAGTCGGAAAACCCGACCAAGGACATTGCCTTCTATATCAATTCGCCGGGGGGTGTCGTGACCTCGGGCTTGGCGATCTACGATACCATGCAATATATCCGCTCGCCGGTCTCGACCGTGTGCATCGGGCAGGCGGCCTCTATGGGTTCGCTGTTGCTGTGCGCTGGCGCCAAGGGCAAACGCTTCTCGCTGCCGAATTCGCGGATCATGATCCACCAGCCTTCCGGGGGAGCGCAAGGTCAGGCGACCGACATCGAGATCCAGGCGCGCGAAATCCTCGCAATGCGGGCCCGGCTCAATGAGATCTATGTCCGCCATACGGGGCAGCCACTCGAAATCATTTCAGCCGCGGTCGAGCGCGACAAGTTTCTGTCGCCGTTCGAAGCGATGGAATTCGGTCTGGTTGATGAAGTCGTCGAGAGCCGTCCCGGCGGGTTCGAGGAGCGCGCCCGCGCGTGACTCGAGGTGGCGGCGACCGTCGGCATCAGACCGTCGGCACGATTAAGTAGTTGTTGATCGGCTCCGAGCCCATATACTTGTGGTAATGAAGAGGCGTAGCGTTGTTGACCGTAGCAGGGGCCGACACTTGTCGGCCATAGCGCCTGGCCGCCGAGCCGGGGAGAAAGAGGCCGCAGAGGCCGGCAGAGCGTTGCGGGTGACCACGGAGTGGCGATGAGCAAATCCAGCGGTGGCAACTCGAAGAACACGCTTTACTGTTCGTTCTGCGGCAAAAGCCAGCACGAGGTCAGAAAGCTGATCGCCGGGCCGACGGTTTTCATCTGCGACGAATGCGTCGAGCTCTGCATGGACATCATCCGTGAGGAGCATAAAACAACGCTCGTCAAATCGCGCGATGGGGTGCCCGGTCCACGCGACATCTGCAAGGTGCTGGACGATTATGTAATCGGTCAAGACCACGCCAAGCGCGTGCTCTCGGTGGCCGTGCACAACCACTACAAGCGCCTGGCGCATGGCGCCAAATCGAATGATGTCGAGCTCGCGAAATCGAACATCCTGCTGGTCGGGCCGACCGGTTCGGGCAAGACACTGTTGGCGCAGACCTTGGCGCGGATCATCGATGTCCCGTTCACGATGGCCGATGCGACGACGTTGACCGAAGCGGGATATGTCGGCGAGGACGTCGAGAACATCATTCTGAAATTGCTGCAGGCCGCCGACTACAATGTCGAGCGCGCCCAGCGCGGCATCGTCTACATCGACGAGGTCGACAAGATCTCGCGCAAATCCGACAACCCGTCGATCACCCGCGATGTGTCTGGCGAAGGCGTACAACAGGCCTTGCTCAAGATCATGGAGGGAACGATCGCGTCGGTGCCGCCGCAGGGCGGACGCAAACACCCGCAGCAGGAATTCCTGCAGGTCGATACAACCAATATTCTGTTTGTCTGCGGTGGCGCGTTTTCAGGCCTCGAGAAGATTATTGCGCAGCGACGCCAAGGCACTTCGATCGGGTTCGGCGCCGAGGTGCGCGGGCCCGATGAGCGCAAGACCGGCGAGATCCTCAGAGATCTCGAGCCCGAAGATCTGTTGAAATTTGGACTCATTCCCGAATTTGTGGGCCGCTTGCCGGTGGTGGCAACCCTCGACGATCTCGACGAGGGGGCCTTGGTTGATATTCTGACCAAACCGAAGAATGCCTTGGTCAAGCAGTATCAGCGGTTGTTTGAAATGGAGGATGTTCGGCTCGAATTGAGCGACGAAGCTCTAAAGGCAATTGCGCGTAAGGCAATTCTGCGCAAAACCGGCGCGCGCGGTCTACGCTCGATCATGGAGGCGATCCTGCTCGAATCGATGTTCGAGCTGCCGAGCTTGGTCGGAGTCAGCGAGATCGTGATCAACCGCGAAGTCGTCGAGGGGCGGGCTCAGCCGCTTCATATCTATTCCGACCGCCGCGGCGATGTCGGCACCGGTGACTGACCCAAGGGGGAATGCGAGGTTACTTGACTGCGGGTCAAACCGGGCCAACCTAGGTACTAAACCCGTCCCCGCCGTTTCGGCTCGCCCGGACCGGCCTCATGAATAAAGAGGGCCTATGTCTGAACTCGTGCGCGGCGCGCTTTATCCGGTCCTGCCCCTTCGCGATATCGTCGTTTTCCCGCACATGATCGTGCCGCTTTTCGTCGGTCGCGAGAAGTCGGTGCGCGCGCTCGAAGATGTGATGAAAGACGACAAGCAGATTCTGCTTATCACCCAGAAAAATGCTGCGCAGGACGATCCGTCCACTGAAGACATTTATCGGGTCGGCACCGTCGGCACGGTTCTGCAGCTGCTCAAATTGCCCGATGGCACGGTCAAGGTGCTGGTCGAGGGTGGACATCGCGCCCGTATCACCGGCTTTGCCGAGAACGATGCCTTTTTCCAGGCCTATGCCGACGGGATCCCGGAAAAGAGCGGCGATCGGCAGGAAATGGCGGCGCTGGCCCGCACCGTGGTGTCGCAGTTTGAGCAATACATTAAGCTCAACAAAAAGATCCCGCCTGAGGTACTGGTCTCGATCAATCAGATCGATGACCCGGCCAAGCTTGCCGACACCGTCGCCTCACATCTCACTCTTAAGATCCCGGAAAAGCAAGAGTTGCTCGAAACCGAAACAGTGGGCGAGCGCCTGGAAAAGGTGTTTGGCCACATGGAAGGCGAGATCGGCGTCCTGCAGGTCGAAAAGCGGATCCGCAACCGCGTCAAGCGGCAAATGGAGAAGACGCAGCGGGAATATTACCTCAACGAACAGATGAAGGCCATCCAGAAGGAGCTCGGCGAAGGCGAAGATGGCCGGGACGAGATGGCTGAGCTCGAAGAGCGCATCAACAAAACCGCGTTCTCGAAGGAGGCGCGCGACAAGGCTCTCGCCGAACTGAAAAAGCTGCGGACGATGAGCCCGATGTCGGCTGAGGCGACCGTGGTCCGCAACTACCTCGACTGGTTGCTGTCGGTACCGTGGAACAACCGCACCAAGATCAAGCGCGATATCAAGGGCGCCGAGAAGGTGCTGAACGCCGACCATTTCGGGCTCGAAAAGGTCAAGGAGCGCATTCTGGAGTATCTCGCCGTCCAGCAGCGCATGAAAAAGATGAAGGGGCCAATCCTCTGTCTGGTCGGCGCGCCGGGTGTCGGCAAGACCTCCCTCGGCAAATCGGTGGCTCGCGCCACTGGCCGCAACTTTGTGCGCATGTCCTTGGGCGGAGTGCGTGACGAAGCCGAAATTCGCGGTCACCGCCGCACCTATATCGGGTCGATGCCGGGCAAGATTCTGCAGGGTATGAAAAAGGCGAAATCCTCGAACCCCCTGTTCCTGCTCGACGAAGTTGACAAGCTCGGCGCTGATTGGCGCGGCGACCCGTCTTCCGCGTTGCTTGAAGTGCTCGATCCGGAACAGAACGGGGCGTTCAACGACCACTATCTCGAAGTCGACTATGACTTGTCGGATGTGATGTTCGTCACGACGGCGAACACGCTGCGCATCCCGCAGCCGTTGCTCGACCGCATGGAGATCATCCGCATCCCCGGTTATACCGAGGACGAAAAAGTCGAGATTGCGCGCCGCCATCTGATTCCCAAGCAAATGGCCGCACACGGCATCCGCAAGAGCGAATGGAGCATCAGCGAAGATGCTATTCGCGATCTCATTCGCCACTACACGCGCGAAGCCGGCGTCCGTAACCTGGAACGCGAGATCGCCAACCTGACCCGCAAGGCGATCAAAGACATCCTCATGAAGAAGACCGAGCGGGTCAACGTAACGCGCCGCAATCTAGAAAAATATGCGGGTGTCCGGCGTTTCCGCTTTGGCGAAGCGGAAAGCGAGGATCTGGTCGGCGTTACGACGGGACTCGCCTGGACCGAAGTCGGTGGGGAGCTGCTGACGATTGAGACTGTCACACTGCCCGGCAAGGGACGGGTGACGGCCACCGGAAAGCTCGGCGACGTCATGAAAGAATCGGTTCAGGCAGCGGAAAGCTTTGTAAAATCGCGCAGCCATGCCTTTGGCATTGCGCCGTCGATCTTTGAGAAGCGCGACATCCACGTCCACGTGCCGGAAGGTGCGACCCCAAAGGATGGACCCTCGGCCGGTGTCGCGATGGTTACCTCGATTGTCTCGGTGCTGACGGGGATCCCGGTCA
This sequence comes from uncultured Alphaproteobacteria bacterium, assembly GCA_963846635.1. GTDB lineage: Bacteria > Pseudomonadota > Alphaproteobacteria > ATCC43930 > CGMCC-115725 > AP-15. The sequence continues at coordinate 57,190 of CAWJXM010000026.1, forward strand.
AGAGCTCAGTGGCGATGACTGGTGAGATCACGTTGCGCGGCCGGGTGTTGCCGATCGGTGGCGTCAAGGAGAAGCTCTTGGCGGCGTTGCGCGGCGGCCTCAAGACGGTGCTGATCCCGCAGGAAAACGAGAAGGATCTCGCCGAGATTCCCGACAATGTGAAGCGCGGCCTCAAGATCATCCCGGTGCGCACCGCGGACGAGTTGCTCGGACACGCGCTGGCGGCGCCGCTTACTCCGATCGCCTGGTCGGACGATAGCGAACCGCCGCCGGTTATTCCCGGTGCCGGCGAGGAGCGATCAGGAGTTGTAACGCATTAGTTGGGGGGCGCTCTCGTTCCGGGGCTTAGCGTACGTCGAACGGCGCTCAAAACCCGCGCCACGCCTCGGAATTGTACCGCATCTTCGGCGCAAGCGATTGACCGCAATACTTCGGCGCTCTAAACTGTTCGGCGAACAGGTCTGTGGGGAACACCTTTGAAAACTCACGGAGGGGGTAGCCGGTGAATAGAAACGAACTCGTCGATGTTGTCGCCACCAAGTCCGAATTACGGAAGTCGGAGGCGAGCCGGGCGGTCGACGCGGTCTTCGAACTCGATCGCGGAAGCGCTGAAGAGCGGCGATGAGGTTCGGCTCGTCGGGTTCGGGACCTTTTCGGTAGCGTCGCGCGCGGCGTCCGAAGGCCGCAATCCGCGAACCGGCGAGAAAATCAAGATCGCAGCCTCGAAGCAGCCCAAGTTCAAACCTGGCAAAGGGCTGCGCGATTCGTTGAACTGAGCGGAACCTCAGGTGCCGGCGGTCGGCGCCGGATTTTCCCTGGACCTCGGCTACGGTTGTGGGCGATTAGCTCAGTTGGCAGAGCACCTCGTTTACACCGAGGGGGCCGGGGGTTCGAGTCCCTCATCGCCCATCATGCCCGAAACAGGGCCGCATTTTCGGGCTGACGGCTTAAACCGGAGCCCCTGGGGCAAACCACGAGCCGAAACAGCGCGCAACACGAATATCACTCCCGGAAAAGCGGCTAAAAGCGGCTAGATGTCTTCCAGGTCAGCGCTCTCCCCATAATCGCCACTACGGCATTGACGGATCTGTTTGCGGGCGAACGACGAAACCGTCCGATCATTTCCAAGTGCCGACAAATGGCTAAGCAGGTGCTCAAGGCGCTCGAACTGCCGAAAGCCCTGTAAGAATTTAGCAAACCTAGATCACTCCGCGGAAGCGAGCGGACTATCAGACGGTCGTACAAGCTGAGTTGCACCTGCCCGATCCAGATTGACAGCGCCCGGCGCGGGTGTTGCTGTTAACGGCCTTTCACACTGGCGAATCGGCTCGATATGAGATTGTCTTTATCTCCGTGGGCCTGCGTTGTCGGGTCACACAACGGCGAGGCGCGCGTGGCGGAGGACGCGGCATGAAGGCACCAGCTTTCGAGTACGTTCGGCCGCAGAGCCTTGCCGAAGCGATCGCGCTATTGGCTCAGAGTAGAGACGAGGCGCGGGTCATCGCCGGCGGGCAAACCCTGCTGGCGATGATGAACCTGCGCATCGCTGCGCCAGCGTTGCTGATCGACATCGCCCGACTACCGGAATTGGCGGCCGTAACCGAAGATGATGACAATGTGATCCTCGGCGCCTGCATCACCCATGCGATGATTGAAGATGGCCGGGTGCCTGATCCGTCACGCGGGCTGATGCCGCATGCCGCCGCCAGCCTCGCCTATCGAGCGATTCGCAACCGCGGCACAATCGGCGGCAGCTTGGCACTCGCCGACCCGGCAGCGGAGTGGCCAGCGGTGCTGGCAGCCCTCGATGCCGCGACAAGCGTTTGTGGGCCGCAGAGCCGTCGCTCGCTCGACTGCGGTCAATTCGCGACCGGGATCTTCGAAACGAGGCTCGGCGAAGGCGAGATCATCGAGAGCGTGCGCATTCCCAAATTGTCGGCCGATGCGCGTTGGGGGTACATCAAGCTTACGCGCAAATCGGGCGAGTTTGCCAATGCGCTTGCGGTTGCTGTCGCCGACCATAGGCGCGGCCATGTTCGGGTCGTACTCGGCACCGCCAACGGCCCGCCATTGATCTTGGCCGAGGCGACGCGAGCGCTAACCGAAACTGAGCGCGACCCGAAAGCTCTGCGTGGTGCCGTCGCTGCCGATCTCGGCAATGCCACCGATCGGCATTTCGACGACTTCCAGCGCAATCTACACATGATTGCAGCAGTTCGCGCAATGCAGCAGGTAATCGCATGACCGCGATCCGTCTTAAGATCAACGGCGCCGTAGTCGCCGACGAGGTGCTGCCGCGTATCTCGCTCGCCGATTATCTGCGCGAGCGCCACAATTTGACCGGCACCCATCTCGGCTGCGAGCACGGAGTGTGTGGCGCCTGTACGGTTCTCGTCGATGGCGAGCCGGTACGCGCCTGTCTGAGCTTGGCGGTCGGCTGCGACGCACGACAGGTGAAAACCATCGAAGGCTTTGCCAGTGATCCGGTAATGGAGGCGCTGCGCGACGCATTTCATCGCCGCCACGGATTGCAATGCGGCTTTTGCACTCCAGGAATGCTGATCAGCGCCCGCGATCTGATCCGCCGCGGCCTCGCCGGTTCCGAGGCCGAGATCCGGCATGGCCTTGCCGGCAACATCTGCCGCTGCACCGGATATACCAATATCGTTGCCGCGATCGCCGAAGCCGCTGCGGCGCTCGCGAAAGGATTGCCCGATGCCGAATGACGCGGGGGGAATCGGCGCATCACTGTTGCGCCGCGAGGACGAGCGCCATCTCTACGGCCGCGGCGAGTTCGTGCCCGACATTAAATTACCGGGAACGATGGACGTCGCCTTTGTCCGCAGTCCGCACGCCCATGCACGGCTTCGCGGCATTACTGTGCCGCCAGAGGCTAGAGGCAGCGTCTTCACCGCCACGGATCTGCCGCGCATCAAACCAATTCGTGTCGAAACGCAAGCCTCGGGCGCCAAGGCACCGCCCTGGCCGCCGCTCGCCACCGACAAAGTACGCTACGTCGGCGAGGCGATCGCCGCCTGCATCGCTCCTACGCGCGCCGAAGCAGAGGACCTCGCGGCATCGGTCAGCGTCGATTACGAGGTGCTCGACGCGGTCGTCATCGCCCCGCGGGACATGCGCGGCAGCCGCCACCCGGTCCACGATGGCTGGGGTGATAATCTGTTCAGCGAGCGTGTCTTTGCCGGTGGTGACATCGAGGCCGCCGCCCGTGACGCCGCGATCACGATCCGCCGCGAATACCGCATGAACCGGCAGTCGGGGGCTCCGCTCGAGGGTCGCGCCGTCCTTGCCTATCGTGATTGGCGGCTCGATGAGATTGTTGTCTACGCCTCGACCCAGACGCCGCACACGGTGCGCGTCGCATTGGGCGAAATTCTCGATCTCGATTTGCGCCGGCTGCGCGTCGTTGCTCCCGATGTCGGCGGCGGGTTCGGCCCCAAGGCGCGGCTTTATCCAGAAGAGATCATCCTCGCCGCATTGGCGCTCGAACGCGATCACCCGGTGCGCTGGGTCGAGGATCGGACCGAGCATCTTTTGACTTCGGCGCATACCCGCGATCACCACTACAAGCTGACGGCCTACGCCGATCGCGAGGGCCGGATTCTTGGCGTCGATGCCGAGATCGTTGTCGATGCCGGGGCCTATGGGCTGTGGCCGCAGGGCCCCTATCAGGAAGCGGCGATGGCGGCGCGCAATCTGCCCGGGCCCTATGCGATCGCCAATTACCGCTGTCGCGCTTCGACCGTTGCCACCAACAAGGCGCCGATGGGCCCCTATCGGGGGGTCGGGCGACCCGGGGCGTGTTTCGCGATCGAGCGCACGATCGACGAGGTGGCCCGCGCTGTCGGTCGCGACCCTGTCGAGGTACGGGCGCTGAACATGGTGCGGCCGGAGCAGATGCCGTTCACGACGGTTGGTGGCATGCGCTTCGATAACGGGAATCCCGTTTACCATCGAGCCTCAGCCAATTTGAGGAGGTGGTAGGGCATCGGCGGAGTGGTCGCTGCGGCGATGGCGAGCCGCTCGTGGATCGTTTTCAAGACGAAGCGGCGGTTGAAGCGCCAAGCAAAGGCGCCGAGATAGCGCGGCAGATGCTTGGCGCTGACCACGCGGTGGGTGGCCAGGAGGCTGTTCTTGACGTTGGCCAGCACTGTGTTCGCCCAGCGAAAGGCAGGGTGGCGCGCCGCCTTGCGATCGGAGCCGGTGACATGGCGCTCATGGACGAGACCCGGCTGTTCGGCGATGCAGCGAAACCACTGGCCGCCGTCGCTGACGACGGTTGTTCCGGCGGCGATCCGGGCGCACAAGCGTTTGGTTTCACCGGCTCGGAAGCCACGCACCACCTGCAAGCGCGCGTGTAGCGGCCGACCCTCATCGGTGGTCTCGATCGCGACGATAAAAGGGGTGTGGCCGCGGCGGCCGCGCCCGGACCCCTCGCCGGTGCGCTCGCCGCCGATGTAAGCGTCGTCGATCTCGATCCGCGGGCCGGCGGCGCCGAGCTTGTACCGCCGGTCGCGCTCGAGCATGGCCTGCATCAGCTTGTGCTGAAGCCGCCACGCCGCGTTGGTCGAGATCCCAAGCCGTCGTCCCAACTCGATGTTGGACAGGCCCTTCTTGCCCTGGGCGAGCAGATGCATGGCGCGAAACCACACCCGCATCGGCAGCTTGGTGCCCTGCAGGATTGTCCCGGCGATCAGCGATGTCTGATACCGGCACCGCCGGCACTGCAGCAGTTGACGGCCCTGGATCTCACAATACGCTGTCCCTGCGCACCGCGGACACCTGAAGCCCTCCGGCCAGCGCCAGGCAAACCACGCCTTGCGGCATGCCTCCTCGTCTGGATAGCGCTGTTCGAACCCATCATCCGAGAGGCCCTTCTGGTGCTGCACGCGGTTGCGAGGCATCGTTTTGTCCTGAAAATCGGCGTGTTTTCAGGATGATATTAGCCCATTGCTTGCTGAAGGTCGATGGTAAGCGGGACGGGAATTATCCGCAAAGTGTGCGGCTCTGCGCCGATTTGCTCGACCTGCCCGGGGTCCGCGCCCGCCAGCAGCAGGGTGAGCCGGATCGCCGGCTGATCGGCATCGGTTTTGCCTCGTTTGCCGAGCAGACCGCACATGGTGCCGCCGAATTCGTCAGCCGCGGTGCGGCGATCGTGCCCGGCTTCGAGAGCTGCATAGCGCGAATCCTGCCCGACGGCAGCCTGGTGCTGATGGTCGGCATTCAATCACATGGTCAGGGACTCGAAACTGCGCTGTCGCAGATCGCGCATCACGAGCTCGGCATCGACCCGGACCACATCGCCGTGCGCCATGGCGATACCGAAAACACTGCCTTTGGGTTTGGCACTTTTGCCTCGCGCAGCATGGTCATGTCAGGTGGGGCGGTGGCGCGTGCTGCCCGCATGTTGCGGGATAAGCTCTGCCAGATCGGCGCGCATCTGTTGCAATGCGATGTCGGCGCGGTGCATTGCGTCGACGGGGTGGTGAAGGGCCCGCAGAGTTCGGTATCGATCGCCGAGATCGCCAAGGTTGCGCATCTGAGGATGGACGGGCTGCCCCCCGGCGTCGATCCGCTGCTCGATGCGACGGCGACTTATGAGCCCGGTATCGGCACCGGCGTCTTTTCCTATGCGACGCATGGTGCCGTCGTCGCCGTCGACCCCGAAACCGGGTTTGTCGAACTCGTGGATTTCGCGGTTGCCGAGGATTGCGGCACGATGATCAACCCGATGATTGTCGAGGGCCAGATCCGCGGCGGTGTCGTGCAGGGCATCGGCACCGCCCTCTACGAGGAAATCCCCTATGACGAGCAGGGCCAGCCGCTCGCCGGCACTTTCGCCGATTACCTGATGCCGGGTGCTGCCGAGTTGCCCGCGATCAAGATCGGCCACCTGCATACTCCCGCGACAGCGACAGAATACGGTATGAAGGGAATGGGCGAGGGCGGCGCCGTCGCGCCGCCCGCCGCCATCGCCAACGCGGTGCGCGACGCACTGTCCAGCATCGGCGCCGAAATCAACGAAACCCCGATCACCCCCCGCCGCGTCCTAGCCGCGATCCAGAAGGCTCGCGAGGCGATCTAAAGGACATGAGGCTGTAGGGTGGGTTGAGCGGAAAAGCGAAACCCACCGTTCCGAGCCAAAAGTGATGGGTTTCGCGCCGCTCAACCCATCCTACTTGACTTGCTGGCAGCGATCCAGAAAGCGCGCGGGTAGTAACTCATCGTTGACGCTTGTTGCGCTAAGCTGCGAGACACGCAACCCCACCACATTTGTTGCTGCTCGCGGGAACTAACGACCGGTGAAGACAATGGCTCGCAGCTATCAGCGTAAGCTGCCAACGACTGGATATTGGATCTTTGTTTGCAATACGGCAGTCTGGTCTGCGGACAAATTTTTAAACAGTGGCAAATCCCGCCTACACTACCGGATATCGAAATATCATCGAGAGGATTTCAGTCCTGGTCAGCTCGGCGTACTTCGGGTGAATGACGACACGCGGCCGGCGCACCTTCTTCAAGGAAGTCCAAAACTGCGAAAGGGAATTTACGCCCTGTTTGAGGTTATGGGGACGGCACAGTATATTGCGGAGCCCGATACATTGGGCAATACCGATCCCGCCCGTGCTGCCGAGGTGACGTGGAGGGTTCCGGTCGCAATTGTCGCAAACCTGATCGATCGACCGGTCCTTGCCGAACGATTGCCTCCCGAGGATGACGGCTTCCAATATATTCATCGATCCCTGCAGACCTCGACCATCCCTCTCAGTCGCGCGGCCTTCGAGATCATCGTGGAGCTGGCTGGGGGAATCCCCGAACCACACGAAATGGCCTCGCTTTCGCCAGACGTCGTATCAGATATTCGAGCGTTCGACGATCGCTTCGCCGCCAGAGCGCCGATAGTCACGGAGATCCACAGCAAGAGAATTGAGAGAGGCCGGATAGGACAACTGATCAAAGAATACTACGGATATCATTGTCAAATCTGCTCCGCGCTGGGCCGCTCTCCGGTCGCATTCGTCGATCGGAACGGGATCGGGTTCGCGGAGGCGCATCATGTCATCCCGGTGAGCCAGGGCAGACCCGGCTCACTCAGTCCTTCTAATATCATGGTGCTGTGTCCAAACCATCACCGTCAGGTCCACCACGGCAGGTTCGAAATCGAACAAAACGAGCCAGATCACTGGCAGATCACGCTCGACGGGAACTCGATACGGATCGACAAACCGATGTATCCAGCGCCTCAGCTGCTCGATCGATCCAGGACGGACGGATCAGCACTTCTGCCGGATGCCGAGTGCACCGTGCAAGCGCGTAGGGTGGGTTGAGCGGAAAAGCGAAACCCACCTTTCTGGCCGAGGATGATGGGTTCGCGCCGCTCAACTCATCCTACTTGCTTTCGAGCGTCGGGGCCGAAGTGAACGAAACCCTGATCACCCCGCGCCGCGTCTTGGCCGCAATCGAGAAGGCGCGCCAGACCGCCGCCCGCGCGTAACCTGCGATATCAGCCGGTCGGAAGTTCCTCGCGGTGAAGCTCGCCGCCGCGCATCAGTCGGCGGGCGATATCTGCCGTCTGCAGCAGGGCTCGCTGGGTCGGAAAGTGGGCGGCAAGATAGCGGGTAACCGCGATCAGGATGCGCCGGCCCTCCTCGCCGTTGCCCCAGTCGCGGAATTGCCGCACCCCCGCCTCGAGCATCTGGTAGCTGTGAAAGCCCGCATCCTCGCGCAACAGCGCATGGGCGAGCGTCGCGATCACGGCTTCGGGCGAGTAGCCGAGCGACAGATGACGCGCGACCAGCCTTGCCGCCATATCAACCTGCTGCTGGCGGTCGAAGGCGTCGAGCAATGCAGTGCGGATCTGGCCCTCCCCGGTCGGCAGGCCATCGAGACGGGCGCCTCGCTCTCCCGGTAGTGCCGCTGGCGGCACATTCAGGTAGCGCGCGAGATAAAGCGCCATGGCGCCATGCAACAGCGCGCGAACGGCCTCGATCGGTTGGCCTCGGTCGGGCGGACGGCGGCCGATCCGCTCCAACGCCTGATGGACGGCATTCGCATAGGTGAAGACGTGATGTGCGGTTTCCCAGTCGGAATGCTCGTTAGCGGTGCCGAACCGCGCCACCCTGAGCGCCGCTGCATAGGCAAGCGCTCGCCCGACATCCGCGGGTGAGGCCCCGTCGCGCGCTGCCGCGGCGATCGCATTGATAATCGTCGCCGGATCATCGCCAAGAAGGATTTGGGCAAGCATCGCGTGATCCGACCAGCCGCGCCGATCACAGCCGGCGGCGAAGAGGCGAGGCAGTTCTGCCCCTGCCTTGTCACAGAGTGCGACGAGGTCAATCGGCTGACGCCATGCCGTTCTCTCCTCGGCACCGCGTGCCGCTGCCATCTGGCCGACCACGCTTGGCAGCACATCGGCCGCATGGTCCCAGCCAATCAGATCGACACACTCGAATGCTTTGTTGATGAAATCGAACGAGTGTCCTCCATCCGCGAAAGCGCGGTCGGTTTCGGCGGCAAATAAAAGGTCAGCGAGTTCTGCCGGCGAAGCGCCGCCATCGATCGCGGTCAGCACGGTGCGCTCCGCCGCATCGCGATGACGCACCGCCACCCAGCGCCGCAGCCAACCCTTGAGGGTGGCGAGATCGGGCCGGCTTGCCAGGGGCGCGCGGTCGCGCCGCGGGGCGGCGCCATCGCAATCCGCCGCCACACGACGCGTCCCATGAAACAGCGCAAGGTGCGTGTCCTCGTCCGACAGGAACGGTAGCAGCTGGCCGAGCGCCGTCAGGATCGTCATTCCGGTATCCCAACCGTCTCGGTTGCGGCTGCCGAACAAGGCAGCCTGGCGGATCACCGCCGCCCCGGGCTGGCCCGCTACCAGCATCCCATGAACCGCCTTGGCAATGACGAGGCTCAGATTGTGCGCGAGCCCGTCCCCCAGGCGCGCCCGCCAGTGCCCGACCGGATCGGGATCGCCAAATTCCGGCCTGACCCAGATCTCGCCACCGTCGCGGATTTCGACCGGACAGGTCGGTACATCATCTGCCCACAGATCAAAGGTGCAGCCGCTCGCCAACTCGAAGCGGGCATGGTGCCAGTGGCAGGTCAGGATGCCATCCTCGACGCTGCCGCGGTCGAGCGGGAAGCCCATATGCGGGCACCGGTTATCGAGGGCGAAAAGCCGCCCGCCGCTAAAGACAACAAGGATCGGGCGATGACGGCCATGGACCAAAAGCCGACCCTTGTCTTTCAATTCGGCGAGCGTTCCGGCGCGCACGAAATCCGAAGTCATCATTTCCATCGTGCTCCTCCCAGGAGCTTTATAAGTGGCCCCACACAGCGAGCGGCGAGAGCGAATGTCGAATGGCGAGAGCGAATGTCAACGCGCTTGCCGGGACAGAATCGCGGAATTTTGTTCGAAAAAGCGGTGGCGCTTGACAGCAGTTGGGCTTGCGGGCTGAGACTGGCGGTGATGCGGGGTCGGATGCCGCGGACGACGAACAGAACCGGCCGGATGCGGCGGGAGGAAACAGTAATGACAGGGAAGGCGACCCGTTGGGAAGCAAACCGGCGCGAGGTGATCACAGTGCGGCATCGCGGCGGCCACGGCAATGATGCTTCCGGCGGGGATCGCGGGCGCAGAAACACCCGCTGCGCCGCGCAACCGCACCTTGATCCTGATCGGCATCAACAGTCGCGATGGGCGCTGGGTCGATTACGAATTGTGGAACCCTTATGCGATCGGGGCGAACCATCAGAACGGGCCGAACCTGATTTACGAGCCGCTCGCCTATTACAGTGCCTTTGCCGATAAATGGTACATGTGGCTGGCCGAGAGCTATGATTTCACACCCGATTTCAAACAACTGACGATCAAGACACGCCCGGGTATCAACTGGAGCGACGGCACGCCATTTAGCGCTGAAGATGTCGCCTATACGATGAACACATTACGCGACCTCGGCCCCAAAGTGAAATGGGGTATCGATGTCAACCAGGCGCTCAATGTCGCAAAGGTTATCGATCCGAATACAGTGGTTCTCGATTTCAAGATCCCGTCTCCGCGGTTCTTCTTTTTTGCGACCTACAAATATGATATCGGCATTTACATTGTTCCAAAGCACATATTCCAAGGCCAGGATTGGACCACCTTCAAGCATTTCGACACGGCGAAGGGGTGGCCGGTCACAACCGGGCCGTGGCAGGTCGTCGAATCCTCACTGCAGCAAAAGGTGTTTGAGCGCCGGGCTAATTGGTGGGCGGCCGAGCAGAAGTTGGCGCCGATGCCGCAAGTCGAGCGCAATATTTGGTTGCCCACAGTCAACGAGCAAAATACCGCCCAGGCGCAGATCACCAATCACTCGGATTTTGGCGGACCTTTGCAGCCCGCCACCTTTCCGACCGTGATCCGGCAGAACCCGAAGGTCACCTCATATTCAGGCCAGAAGCCGCCTTGGGGCTATGTCGATTGGTGGCCTATCTCGCTTTACGTCAACAACGAGGTCAAGCCGTTTGACGACAAGGATGTGCGCTGGGCCCTCAGTCATTACATCGACCGAAAACAGCTGATCGACATCGCCTATCTCGGCGCCGATACGGTTTCCTCGTTGCCGATGCCGCCGTACAAGCCGCTGTTGCCCTATTTTGACGCGGTGAAGGACCTGCTCGAAAAATACGACACGCTCGAATTCAATCCGAAAAAAGGCGACGCTCTGCTGGCGGCGAAGGGTTTCAAGAAGAACGGTGCCATGTGGCAGGCGCCCAACGGCGAGCCGTTTACCCTCGCCATTATCGGCTTTGGCGCTTCCGGATCCGCTATGGGCCCGGTGTTGTCGGAAATCCTGCGGCGTCACGGGGTGGCGGCGAACCTGGCGTTACCGCCCGACTTCAATGACCGTTTTCAAAAAGGCCAATATATGGGCTCGATCTATGGCCACGGCGGCAGTATCCGCGAGCCGTACGACACCTTGCGCCTCTACCAAAGCCAAAGCATCGCCGTGCCCGGTGCGCATGCAGTGAATTTCAGCCGCTGGAAAAACCCAGAATACGATAAGATTGTCGATGAGGTCTACATCACCGATCCCAAAGACGTCGACAAGCTCAAGCAGCTGTTCCGCGCCGCGATGGAGATCTGGCTTCCCGCTCTGCCCGACATCCAGCTGGTGCAGAATTATCACCGTATCCCATTGAACACGACCTATTGGCGCAACTACCCGACCGAGGACAACGCCTATATCAACGATGCGTCGTGGCACCTGACGTTTCCGCTTGTGCTGTGGAACCTGCAGGCGACGTGACGCGACGTGCACGCCGTCTATATTGCAAAACGTTTTGGTGTGTTCCTGCTGATCGTCTGGCTGGCGGCAACACTGAATTTTTTCCTGCCCAAGCTCTCGGGGCAGGATCCGGTCCGCACCAAACTGCTCGAAGAAGCCTCGCTCGGCGGCTATGTGCATGCCGGCATCGACAATATGGTCAGAGAATACCAGCGGCGGTTTGGCCTCGACAAACCGCTCTGGCGCCAATACCTGACTTATCTCGGTCAGATATCGCACGGCGATCTCAACTATTCGATCGCTAATTATCCGCGCACCGTTGCGGGCATGATCGCGGAGGCATTGCCGTGGACGATCGGGCTGCTCGGGGTGACGACATTGTTCTCGTTTGCGGCCGGCACGATCCTCGGTGCGCTGTTGGCTTGGCCGCGGGCACCGCGCTGGATGCGGTGGCTGATGCCGCCCTTATGGGCGTTGCACGCAATTCCATTCTTCCTGCTCGGGCTGGTTCTGAGCTGGCTTTTGTCCTTCAAGTTGCAATGGCTGCCGATCTTTGGCGGCTATAGCGCTGGCGCCACCCCGGCATCGAGCTGGGGCTTCGCCTTGGATGTGCTGCGGCATGCGGTTTTGCCGGCGCTGTCGATCGTGCTGGTCTCGATCGGCGGCTGGGCGCTCGCCATGCGCGGGATGATGATCACCACAATGGGCGAGGACTACGTCACCTTTGCCGAGGCGAAGGGCCTGCGCAGTGCTACCATCTTCACGCGCTACTGTATGCGCAATGCGATCCTGCCCCAGACCACCGGTCTTGCGTTGGCACTCGGACAGATCCTGTCCGGCGCCGTGCTGGTCGAGGCGATCTTCGGCTACCCCGGGATCGGTGCATTGCTATTCCAGGCGATCGAGGAGAATGATTTCTTTCTGATCCAGGGGATCGTGTTTACCGTGATCGTCGCTCTGGGGTTCGCCACCTTCCTGCTCGACGTAATCTATCCCTGGCTCGACCCGCGCATTTCCTACCGCCGGACCTGAGGCAGTGCTGCACTATCTGCACCGCAATGTGGCGCTCGTCGTCGGGCTCGCACTGCTCGGCATTCTGGTCCTGTTTATGGGCATCGGCGCTCTGACCGTCGATGCCGGAAACGCCCAGCCGCTTTCGGCGCCGGCGCTGCAGCCGCCATCCTGGGATTACCCGTTTGGAACCGATCGCCAGGGTCGCGATCTGCTGGCGGTGATGGTGGCGGGCACGCCGCTGACATTGCGCATCGGCTTCATCGCCGGATTTCTCGGCGTCGGTGTGGGTTCGGCGCTGGCCTTCACCGCCGCCTATTACCGCGGCCGGGTCGATGCCATCATTCGCAGCATAGCCGATATCGGCCTGACCATTCCGCAGCTGCTGATCCTGATCATCATCGCAGTCTCGCTCAAGGGCAGCCTGACGGTGAACCAGATGGCGATCATCATCGCCGCTCTCGCCTGGCTCAATCCGACGCGCACGATCCGCGCGCAGGTCCTGAGTTTGCGCGAACGGGGCTATGTCGAAATCGCGCGGCTCAATGGCATGGGCGGGCCCGAGATCATCCTGCGCGAGCTGATGCCCAATCTCCTGCCGTATCTCGCGGCAACGCTTGTCAGCAGCGTCTCGGCTGCGATCCTCGCCTCAGTTGGATTGGAGGTTTTGGGGCTCGGGCCGGTCGAGGCTCCGACGCTCGGTATGACGCTCTATTGGGTCAACTTCAACGCCGCGATCATCAATGGCTGGTGGTGGTGGTGGACCGCCCCGCTGGTCGTCATTGTCGTCGTGTTCCTCGGACTGTTTTTTCTGAGCGTCGGTCTCGACGAGGTCGCCAACCCGCGCTTGCGACGATCGGCATGAGCGCCAGCGTTCTTCGCGTCGAGCGCCTGCGCGTCGCCTATGACCATCCGCTTGGCGCGGTATGCGCTGTCGATGACGTCAGCTTTGCGCTGCGGCCGCGCGAACGCTTTGGATTGGCGGGAGAATCCGGGTCGGGCAAATCGACCATGGCGCTCGCCATCCTGCGCCTGATCAAGCCGCCCGGACGTATCGAGGCGGGTGCGGTGTGGTTTGAGGACACGGCTCTGTTCGGCCTTACCGACGAGGCGATACGCAGGCTGCGGCTGGCGGGCATCGCGATGGTTCCACAGGGATCGATGAACTCGCTCAATCCCGTTCTGCGCATTCGTGAGCAGATCCGCGACGCGCTCGCCGATCACGGTGAACGCTTCTCCAGGCGCGAGTTCGAGACGCGTGTGCGGGAATTGCTGGCTCAGGTCGGGTTGCCGGGCGAGGTCGCATACAAATACCCGCACGAACTTTCCGGCGGCATGAAGCAGCGCGCCTGCATCGCCATCGCGATCTCGTTGCGCCCCAAGGTGATCATCGCCGACGAGCCGACCAGCGCCCTCGATGTCGTCGTGCAGCAGCAGGTCATGGAGACGCTCGGCCATGTGCAAGCCGAGCTTGGTGCGGCGTTGATCCTGATCGGCCACGATATGGGCCTGATGGCGCAATTCGTCGATCGACTGGGCATCATGTATGCTGGGCGGCTCGTCGAGGTGGCGCCGATCGGCGAGATCATCAGCGCACCGCGCCATCCCTATACCCGCATGCTGATCGATAGCCTGCCATCACTGGAGCGTAAAACCGGGCTGCGCGGCATTCCGGGTCTTGCCCCATTGATGCGTGATCTGCCATCGGGTTGCGCCTTCCATCCGCGCTGCCCGATCGCTGAAGCGGGCTGCCGCACCAAAAAGCCGGCCATGCGTGATATCGCCGTCGACATCCGCGTGGCTTGCCACCGCGCATGACGCCGCTAATCGAGCTCAGTGGGGTCTCAAAATACTTCGCCAGCGGTCTGTTTGGGCGCGATCGAAAAGTGGCGCTCGAAAAATTCTCGTTCGCCGTCGACCCTGCGCTGCCCCGGGTCACCGCCATCGTCGGCGAGAGCGGCAGCGGCAAAACCACCCTCGCTCGGCTATTGCTTGGCTTGATCGAGCCGAGCGAGGGCGAAGTCCGGTACCGAGGTCGCCCATTGCCGAGGCTGTCGACGGCACAGCGGCGCGAATTTCGCCGCGAGGTGCAGGCGATCTTTCAGGATCCATACGAGGTCTATAACCCGTTTTACCGGGTGGACCACGTATTGATGACACCGGTTCGCAAGTTCCGGCTAACCGCGACCCGGAGTGAGAGGCGCGGGTTGGTCGAAGCGGCGCTGCGCGCCGTTGGACTGCGTCCCGAAGAGATCCTGGGCCGCTACCCGCACCAGCTTTCCGGCGGTCAGCGACAACGGATCATGGTGGCGCGCGCAATGCTGCTGCGGCCACGGCTGATCGTCGCCGACGAACCGGTCTCGATGGTGGACGCCTCCTTGCGTGCGACCATTCTCGCCAGCCTGCGAAAATTGCACGACGAACTGGCGGTCTCGATCCTCTACATCACTCACGATCTCGCCACCGCTTATCAGCTCGCCGATACGATCGTGGTGCTCTACCGCGCTTCGGTCGTCGAAGCGGGTGATATCGAGCTCGTCGTGAAGACGCCACAGCATCCCTACACCCAGTTGCTGATCGGCTCGGTTCCTCGGGTCAGCCCCGTGCGAAACTGGGGCACGGGACAGCGCAGATCAGAAGGCAGCCCGCCGGTGCATGGCTGCAAATTCGCCGATCGCTGCCCAATCGCGATGCCCCGCTGCCAGATGGCGGCGCCTCCGTTCTATAGGACTGATGTGCGCCGCGCCGCCGCCTGCTTTCGGGTTAGCGACGCGCCGTCTTTGCTGTCAGGGGAGATCGCACAGGTGCTGACGTCCGATTCGTTGATCGCGGTTGCCGGCGCATCGCATTGACTGAGGCACGAATTGTAGAGCGCGGGGTAGTCGGACGGGTCAGGCGGCCGCAAGCCGGCCATCGGGAACAATGTGGCGGTCGCGCGGCAGCAACATCGTTGTCCGCTTCATCAGACGTCGCGCCTCGGGATCGAATGGCTCGCGTCGATGCATTGTCAGGCCGTTGTCCCACAGCACGACATCGCCGATCTGCCAATCGTGGCGATAGACGAATTGCGGCCGGGTTGCGGCCTCATAGAGTTCGTCCAGCAGCGCCTTTCCGGCGTCCTGATCCATGCCGTCGACCCCGATCGTGGTGGTGGAGTCGAGATAGAGCGCCTTTTTCCCGTGAACGGGATGGGTATGCACCAGTGGATGTAGGACGGGCGGAGTTTTCCGCTTCGCCTCCGCCGAGATCACCCGGTCCATTCCCTGATAGCCGGCGAGGCGCTTGGCATAGCTGAAGATTGCATATCGGCCTTCGACCGAGCGCTGCAGGCGAGCCGAGAGGCCGTCATAGGCCGCGCCCAAATCCACCCAGGAGGTTATGCCGCCCTCAGGCGGCAACTCGACCGCGTAAAGCATCGCGCCGGTTGCCGGCTGCATCATATAGGATTGATCCGAGTGCCATTGGATCTCACCATCGCCCAAGCCGCCGATCGGCCTCCCCTGTGCGTCCTTCAAATTCGAGATCAGCGTCACTTCCGGCCGTGCCGGTGATGCCCAGTCCGAGCGTACCGTGCGTTCGAGCAGGCCGAAGCGAGCGCTGAAATCAGCCAGCTCGTTCTCGCAGAGGGCTTGCCGACGGAACACCAATACCGAGTGAAGCGCCCACAAGGCGCGCAGCTCCTCGATTATCTGATCGTCTTGAGACTCCCAGAGGTGCAGCCCGACGATCTCGCAAGCAAAGCTGTCGCCTAAAACGCGCGTTTCCAGGGGCATGCGAGTCCTCCTCAGATCGGCAAAAAGGCGATACTAGCACCCCAATTCGAAACCCCCGCCCGGCGATTGAGAGCGCTGGAGAACCGCCGCTCCGCCATACCCGGAGAACGAAGGCGACGATCAGCGGCGGCCGACTGTCGGCCAGCTCCCAGGCGACGCATGGGGCTGATCCGCCGCAAGAGGGCGATCTTGGCGCAAATGGCAACGCTCCTCCGCTATCGCCTAAACTGAGCAGCACCCAGGACGAACCCACCCGAACCCCTACAGCCCTGGTTCGGGCGCGGATGTCGGGTATCATGGCAGCGGCGCGAGGGAGTGGAAGCGGATGTATTTCGATCGGCGCTTGTGGCAGCTGACGCGTGGGTTGCAGGGATGGATCGCGTTCGCGATTTTTCTCGGTCTCGTGGCCGCAGTGGTCGGCATCGCGCGTTTTGTGATTCTTGGCGTTTTGTTGTCGCACGTCTTTAGCGGCGCGGGACTGATCGGCATCGCCGGTCCGGCCATCGGCGTGGCCGGGGCGGTAATTTTGCGTGGCGTGATCGAGCATCACCGGGCAATGGTGTCGCATCGTACCGCGGCCCGGGTCCAGGAAGAACTGCGCGGCCGCCTCTACGACAAGATCGCCGAATTGGGGCCAGCATGGTTTGCCGGCGAACGCACTGGCGGGGTCATGCTGTCGATTGTCGACGGCGTCGAGCAATTGCAGACCTTCTTTGGCCAATACGTCCCGCAATTGTCGATCGCGGTGCTGACCCCGATCGCGATTTTTGTCTTCATCGCTTTTTGGGACGTGCCGGTGGCGGCGGTAATGCTGTTCTTCGCACTCGTCACCCTGATCGCGCCGACCGTCTTTATTCATGTCGAGCGCCGCAGCAGCCAGGGTCGCCAGCAGGCGCTCAAATCCTTTGGCTCCGAGTTTCTCGACGGCGTGCAGGGGTTGCCAACCCTGAAGGCGTTCGGCCAGAGCCGCGCCTTTGGCCGGCGGCTTGCTGAGCGGGCGCGCGAGCTGTGCGACAGCAGCTTGCGGGTGCTATCGACCGGTGTGATGACCCGCGGTATCACCGATTGCGGGGTGGCAATCGGCGCCGCCGCAGCGCTGGCACTTGCCGCATGGCGGGTGTCGCACGGGCTGATGAGCATTCAGGCGCTGCTGATCGTGTTGATGGCCGGAACCGAGGTGTTCCGCCCGTTGCGCGATCTGCGGATGGTCCTGCATCAAGGAATGCTGGGACAATCGGCCGCCGCCGGCATCAATGCGCTGTTCGCGGCTGAGCCGCCGGTGCCGCGTCAGCCGGCGGAGGCGGTCCCGGCCAACGCGCTGCTGGTCCCGGACCGTGCGCAAGTAGATATCGAATTCGAGAATGTGCACTTCTCCTACCCTGGCGGACGCGGCGCTGCCCATGACAGCCTCTCTTTCACCGTCGGCGGCGGCGAGAAGATCGGCATTGTCGGGCCGAGCGGGTCGGGTAAATCCTCGGTCGCCCGACTATTGTTGCGACTGTTCGATTCGCAGCGCGGCAGGGTACTGATCGGCGGGCGCGACCTCAAAACCCTCGATCCCGAGGCGGTGCGCCGGATGATCGCGGTCGTCCACCAAGACACTTATCTGTTTTACGGCACAGTCGAAGAGAATTTGCGGCTCGGCAAGCCCGAGGCCAGTCGCGACGAGATCGAGGCCGCGGCGCGCGACGCCAACGCGCACGAGTTCATTGCACTGTTGCCGCAAGGTTATCAGACGATGATCGGCGAACGCGGCGTCTTGTTGTCGGGCGGTCAGCGCCAGCGGCTGGCGATAGCGCGCGCCTTGCTGCGCGATGCTCCAATCCTGATTCTTGATGAGGCGCTGTCGTCGGTCGATGCCGAAAACGAAGCACTTATCCAGCAGGCGATCGATCGGCTTTCGGCCAGGCGTACGACCTTGGTCCTGGCGCATCGGCTGTCGAGCGTGATCGGTGCCGACCGTATTCTCGTACTGGATAAGGGCCGCGTCGTCGAAGAGGGACATCACGCCGCGCTGATCCGCCACGATGGACCTTATCGCCGGCTAATGGGGGCGCAGGCAGAGGAGCGCGAAAGCAATATCGAAATTGCCGAGGAGGCCGACGAAGCCGGGCGTGCCAAGGAGCGCGAACAGATCGAATTGGCGGCCGAAACGGCACCCGCTGAACTCGCGAGCGCCGCCGCAACCGTCGGCTGGCTCGCCACGCTCGCGACCTTGATGCAGATAATCAAACCCTGGCGCCGGCGCTTCGCGATCGTCATCACCTCCGGCATAGCGCGGGTCGCCGCCTTTATCGGGGTCGGCGTTATCAGCGCGCTCACTGTCGCCGCGGTCAAGACCGGATCGCCTTACGGCTGGCTGTTGATCCTATTGGCGGTCACGGCTCCGCTCGCCGGATTGCTTCACTGGCTCGAATCCTGGCTGGCGCACGACATCGCCTATCGCCTTCTCGCCGAAATGCGGATCGCGCTATTCGACAAGCTCGACAGCTTGGCACCCGCTTATCTACTGCGCCGGCGATCGGGGGATCTGATCGCGCTCGCGGCCCAGGATGTCGAGACAATCGAGTATTTTTTTGCGCATACCGTGGCGCCCGCTTTGGTCGCTGTACTGGTGCCGTCGGCGGTGCTGATCGCGTTAGCTATAGTCGCCTGGCCGATCGCGTTGGCGCTATTGCCGTTTGTGCTATTCGCTGCGCTGGCGCCGGTCTTAACGCGGGCCCGCATCGACCGGCTGGGGGCGCAGGCGCGCGAGGCGCTCGGGCTGATGGGCGCTTATGTCACCGAGACCATCCAGGGCCTCGCCGACCTCGTAGCATTTCAGGCCACCGCCAGCCGTCGTCGGACCTTTATAGAACTGGTGCGCGGCTATCAGAAGATCCGGCTCGAATTGCTGGCCGATTTGTCGGCACAGACGGCGCGGCTCGAAACCGTGACTGGGCTCGGCGGCCTCGCCGTTGCGGTCGTCGGAGCGCGGCTCGCCGCTCAGCATCACCTGTTGCCAACGACCTTGCCATTATTGATCCTGATCTCGCTGGCCTCGTTTCTGCCGATATCGGAAATCGCCAATGTCAGCCGGCAGCTCGCCGATACGATTGCCTCGACCCGCCGGCTTTACGCGGTTGATCGCGAACAGCCCGTGGTCGTCGACGGCCCGCTGTGCCCGCCCGAGCCGCGCGGCGGTTCGGCGATCCTGTTCGATCAGGCGAGCTTCACCTATCCCGGCGCCAGGCGGCCGGCGCTCGCCAATGTCAGCCTCGAAATTCCGGCGGGCGCCACCCTGGCGCTGGTGGGCCCGTCCGGTGCCGGCAAGACGACAATCGCAAATTTGTTGCTGCGTTTCTGGGACCCGACCGCGGGCAGGATCCTGATCGACCGTGTCGATCTGCGCGACTTCGAACTCGACCATCTGCGGCGCCGCATCTCGCTCGTATCGCAGGATACCTACCTGTTCAACGACAGCTTGCGGGCTAACGTGGCACTGGCCCGGCCCGACGCCGATGATGCGGCGATCCGTCGAGCTCTCGAGCAAGCCGCACTCGCTGATTTTGTCAACACCCTGCCCGAGGGGCTCGACACCCAAGTTGGCGAGCGCGGCGTACAGCTATCGGGCGGCCAGCGTCAGCGGGTGGCGATCGCCCGCGCCTTTCTGAAAAATGCTCCAACCCTAGTGCTCGACGAGGCCACCTCGCATCTCGATGCGGTCAGTGAGGCGCAGGTGCGCGGCGCCTTGGATGCGCTGATGCGTGACCGGACGACGATCGTCATCGCCCATCGGCTGTCGACAGTGCGCAACGCCGATCTGTTGGCGGTGCTCGACCATGGCCGCCTGATCGAGACCGGCAGCCATGCCGAACTTCTCGCCAGGAACGGGCTCTATGCGCGGCTGATCCGCCATCAGATCGAGGGCGCCCGTCAGTCCTTGCGCGCCGTCGCGGATTAATGTCGCCGGCGTGGTGGCTTCTAACGGGCGGCGGCGCGGCCGCTGACTTCGGCGCCGGCGTCGGGCGCCATCTTTACAAAGAACGGCACCGACAGCAGCGAGATCATCGCAACGCCCATAAACACTGGGTAGAAATCGGCTGCGGTCAGTCTCGTGCCGCCATGCAGCGTCAGCACCGTGTGCAACATCAGCGCCGCAGTGGCGATACCGGCGGTTTGCGAGAGTTGCTGGGCCATGCTCGACAGGCTGGTGGCGCGGCTCAGCATCGAGGACGGCACGTCGGCATAGCCCAAGGTGTTGATGCTGGTCATCTGCAATGAGCGGAAAAAGCCACCGATCAGCAACGCCAGAAAGATCACGAAATGCGGTGTGTCCGGCCGGAACAGACTGTAACCGAACAAGAACCCGGCGCTGATGATCGCGTCGCCAACCAGGACAATGCGAAAACCAAAGGTGCGCAGGATCTTCACCGCCGAAGTCTTCATCAGCATCGCGCCGGCGGCGCTGGCAAAGGTCAGCATCCCCGAATGCAAGGCGCTCAATCCAAACCCGACCTGCAGCATCAGCGGCATCAGAAAGGGCAGGGCGCCGAGCCCCATGCGGAACAGAAACCCGCCAATCGAGGCCGATGTGTAAGTCGGGATATCGAACAAAGCGAGATCGATAATCGGATTCGAGACACGCCGAGCGTGGCGGACATAGAGCGCCAGGCAGAGGGCGCCCACCGCCAGCATCCCAATCACCGCGGCGCTCGGCAGAGCGCCGCGGCCGACATTCTCGAAGCCAAAGGCAAGGGTGGCGAGCCCGATCCCGGTCAAGATAAACCCGCTGCGGTCCAACGGTCGGCGCCCGGTTTCCTTCAAATCGCCGACCAACAGGTTGACCAGCACGATCCCTAACACCCCGACCGGGATGTTAATGAAAAAGATCCAACGCCACGAGGCGTAGGTGACGATAAAGCCGCCAAGCAGCGGCCCCATGACCGGGCCGATCAGTGCCGGCACGCTGACAAACGACATCGCCCGCACGAGATCGGATTTGGGCACGGTGCGCAGCAGCACGAGCCGCCCGACCGGAACCATCAAGGCGCCGCCCATTCCTTGCAGAATGCGCGCGCCGACCAATTCCGGCAGTGTTGTCGAAACCCCACAGGCGATCGAGCCCAGGGTGAAGACGACGATCGCGCAGCTGAATACGCGGCGGGCGCCGAACCGGTCCGCGGTCCACCCGCTGATCGGAATGAACACCGCGAGGCTCAGCAGATAGCAGGTGATCGCGACGTTGAGGCGCAGCGGATTTTCGCCGAGCGAATGCGCGATCGTCGGCAAGGCCGTCGCGATGACCGTCGAATTGAGGCTCTGCATGAACATCGCGCAGGCGACAACAAGCGGCACCAAGGACTGGCGCGGCAGGTTCAGGCGCATCGCGGCAGCTCGGAAAATCCGGGGCCACGACAGAAGACGGCTGCCGAGGAAAATCCGCCTTGGTGCTGCCTGCTTGTTGACCGCAAACCAGTGCGCAACATCAAACGGCGGGGCTGTCGGCGTCGGTCGTGGGGTAAGACTTAGCCCAAAGGCGAGCGTTAGATCATGATCGAACCATATCATAAACAATATATACTACAGGCGGACCCGGGGCAGAAGCGCTACAACGGGAAATCTCGATTGCGCCTTAGACGAAGCGCCAACCGGGCGGTTTGGCTCGCCGGTCTCACGATGCTTGCAGGGATCCTGGTCGCCTGTGATCCAGTACAGATCGTCGAAGGCTCCGACACCCATGTCTCGATCCGCTATGACGGGGTCACGAATGGCCTCGACGAGGCGACCCAACTCGCCCAAAAAGCCTGCGCCGAGCACGGCAGGGCCGCGCGTCTGCGCCGGACCTATTACGAGGGGCTCGGCGTCGGCGAACGCTTCGCGTTCTTCGACTGCGTATGAGGCTGCACGGGACCTGTTGTTGCGATCTTATCAAGGAAATCCGTTGCCTGGCCCAACGCCGGCCTTAGTGTCGTCCGACAACATGATTCACAGCTTCAAAGCCTACCGTCACCCCCGCGCAAGCGGGGGTCCAGAGCCTGCCCCTGGCTTGAACAGGGGGCAAGCGCCGGAGCGCTGGGATCCTGGATTCCCGCTTGCGCGGGAATGACGAACAACCCAATGAAATCCATCGAATTGTTTCCGGACGGATACTCAGGCAAATCGAGTGCGAATTCATCAGCAGCAGAATACATTCCTGTTTTGCCTGTTTTATCAGGTCGAGATCAGGTGCCTCCAAAGTTCTTCGACAACAATCTTCGCTCGACGCGACTGGATAGTTGAATATACGATGAAATTATGGCAATTGCGTGAGTGCCGGACAGTGCCTCATCAGTTTGAATTTCGGCTCCCGACCAAGGCTGCCTTTGAACCACGTTGAGCGGCCAATGCGCGGGTCATGCCGAGTCTCACCCCGTCTGCGGCCCATAACCTTAGCGCCAAGAACTGCCCTTTAACGTAGGATCGAAGGCGACAACTATATTAAATCCCTTGCTGAATTGATACAGGATGATGACGAGCAGGTTCCGGACTAATCCAAGTGTTGTGTCGGTGTTTGTACCGCCGGATGCCATCTATCCCGGGCTGGCCGAGGACGAGAGCGCCCTGATTGAGCTTCTTTCTGGCCTGAGCCGCGACGACACGCTGCTCATCTGTGCACGACTTAATACCATCGTGTCGGGTTTTGGCGGGCTGAACGACGCCCAGCGTCAGCAGAAAGCCTGCGCCTTGATCTGTAGTCAGGAACAGCGACGGCGACTTGATGCCTTTGCTCGGCTGCATGGCGGCCTCGACCGCGTCGTTGTCTTCTTCCGCGGACAACTTCTTGAAATGATTTGGCGAGCCGCCCAGCACTGTCAAAACCTTCCCGGTGACGGAGAGACCTTCAAAGATGAGCAGGTGCGCGACCGGTTCTTTCGAGCAGTCTTGATCGCGGGCTCTCTCTGGGGTCAACGAATCTATGGCAATCGCTTGTCGCTTAATGATGGGCTCAATGCAGCTCGCCAGCGTGCCCTGGCGCCCTTCCGTAAAGGGCTCGAAGACTCGAGCCGAGCGCTCGATACCCCTATCGCGCTCGGGCGTGGGTGGCTTCTCTTTTCGAAGTATCTGCCCAGAAGGATGCCGAACTTTGCGACCTGCTTCAGAGCGGAAACCGGATTGACCGTAAAGGAGTATTTAATCTGCGTCGGCGCTCTCACCACCTATACCTTTGCCGATCGCGAAAGTCCGCTCTTTTGGACCGATAGTGTTGCGGCAGGCACCGCGCTTGACCGTGTGTTTCCCGCTTACCTCGCCCTAGAGTCCTTGTCGCCGGAGGAGCTCGCCGAAGCCGCACCCGATCTCCCTCGAACTGGTTTTCGCGCGCTGAGGGACCGGCCTGTGCTCAGTACGTCCCGCGGCGTATCAGTGGTTGTCGATCCGGTCATCTATGGCGAGACCTTGGCAAGCGGTCCGCTTTTTCATCTCGTCGCGCGGGAAAAGAACATCTTGGGTTATTTTGGTGAGGCTTTCGAGGATTATGCGATCGACGTCTTGCGACAAATGTATCCGGCCGGTTCCGGTCTACTCGCGCCGCGCTTAATAACCAATATTCCTGGCCGAGATGGTCGGGGCGTAGATTTCGAGATCGATGCCGCGCTCAATGATGTGACAGAGATCGTCATTTTTGAAATGAAGGCGGCATGGTTACCCGAGGCGAGCTTGCTGGACGCGACGGGTGCCAATTTCTTGCAGGAGCTTCGGCGCAGATACAGCGTGTTGCCAGCGCAAGACGGCGTGCGAAAAGATCCTAAGGGAGCTGCCCAGCTCGCGAAGATCATCGGCGCCATCGCGCGAAAGGAGTGGGTCGGGGACAAAGGTGAATTTTCTAAGGTCGCCAAAATCTATCCAGTCCTGGTCGTACATGACGAGCGTCTGGACATTCCTGGTTCTGGAAAATTCCTTGACGAGGAATTCAAATCCTTGCTTGGAGCGGTGCCCACCGGCGTTGTCGTCGCTCCCCTGACAATCATGACGATCGGCGATCTGGAAAACCTTGAGACATCCGTTACCAAGTTCGGATTGCGCGACCTGCTGTATGACTATACCCGCGAGCATCCGGACCGAGTGCAATCCCTACAGCAATTTATGGCGACATCATCCTATGCAACGAGGCTCAGTCCGAGCAAACGCGTCCTTGCGGCTTCCGAGGAGCTGATGCGCCGAATTCAAGACGGAATCTTTCCGAAGCAAGGCTAAACGACCGAAGTTGCGTCTTGGGAATCGTGAAACTGATAAATCGCTAGGTCCGGTTTCCACCCCTCGCGGAAATTCAAACTGATGACAACCGGATGGCGCCAAAGTGAATGCGGTCGCCGCCCGCCTGTCCTCGCTACACTCGCGAGCGAAGCAATATGTCGCGAGCGCGGTTGATCTAGGTGGCGAGATAGTCGGAGCCGCCGTGATCGGGGTGCAATTTGACCATCAGCCGGTAGTGAGCCTGTTTGATCTGCTCGGGAGTGGCGCCACGGGCGAGACCAAGGATCGCATAGGCCTCGTCGACCGTCATGTCGCCGTCTGAGACGCGCGCCTCGCCCCTGCTGCCCGAGCCCGCGCCGCTGCCCCCGGCAGAGCCGGCTCGGCCGCTGGCCAATTCTTCGCGCCAGTCGGGATAAAGCCGGTCGCGATAGGCTTCGACGAGCCGTGCGCTTTCCTCGTCCGCGGCGCGACATTCGCGCAGTCATAGCTGGTGCGCCATCAGGCGCGGGGTATGCCGAGCCTCCCTAGCGCCCCGCCAGCGGTTGGGCGCTCGGTCTTTTCTGCTGCAGCAAATATTCTTGGTGGCTCTGGTTTTCCGCTGTAGCATTTTTATATGGCTATCACGTTTGACCCGGAGAAGAACGCGAGGAACATTGCCGAGCGCGGGCTGTCATTCGAGCGGGTGGCCGACCTCGATTGGGCTACGGCGGTAATTACGGAAGATGACCGCCGCGGCTACGGCGAGGTGCGCTTGCGGGTAATGGCGTGTCTGGACGGGCGGCTCCATGCGGTCGTTGTGACGCCGCGCGGCGAAGATTTGCGGGTCATCAGCTTTCGTAGGGCAAGCAGACGGGAAGTGAGGCTATATGGCAAAAAAGACGATCGATAACCGGGCCTTGCGCCCGGATGACGAAAACCCCGAATGGACGCCGGAGGATTTCGCGAAGGCGCGGCCTGCGGCGGACGTACTGCCGGAGTTCATTGGCGAGAAGGCAACGCAGGAGCTGATGCACCGGAGCTGTGGCAGGCCGCCGAAGGCGGACAGGAAGGTCAACCAGACGCTGCGGCTTGACCCGGACGTGCTGGAAGCATTTCGACAGGAAGGCCGCGGCTGGCAGGCGCGCATCAACGAAATCCTGCGGGCGAACATGCCCCGGCGTCAGAAGTAGAATGTGTTGATTTCTGTGCCACACCCGGATGTCCGCCTACCACCCTTTGCGGAAATTCAAACTGATGGGACACAACCCGGTGGCGTCAAAGTGAATGCGGTCGCCGCCCGCCTGTCCCCGCTACACTCGCGAGCGAAGCAATACGTCGCGGGCGCGGTTGATCTGGGTGGCGAGATAGTCGGAGCCGCCGTGATCGGGGTGCAATTTGACCATCAGCCGGTGGTGAGCCTGTTTGATCTGCTCGGGGGTAGCGCCACGGGCGAGACCAAGGATCGCATAGGCCTCGTCGACCGTCATGTCGCCGCCTGAGGCGCGCGCCTCGCCGCTGCTGCCCGATCCCGCGCCGCTGCCCCCGGCAGAGCCGGCTCGGCCGCTGGCCAATTCTTCGCGCCAGTCGGGATGAAGCCGGTCGAGATAGGCTTCGACGAGCCGTGCGCTTTCCTCGTCCGCAGCGCGACATTCGCGCAATAAGGCGATCAGATCGCCGACACCCATTTCCTCGATCCGCAGCCCGGCATATTGCCCGCGCAACACGGTTCCGGTCATTGTCCCGGTGTCGTGATCGAGCGTCATGCGCAGGAAGTCGGTCGTGACCGTCGAGCTTTGGCCGCCGCGCGGAGTGCGGAACTGATCGATGAGACGGCGGAACCGCGCCAAGAGCGGCATCGACAACGCGAGCGGAAACAGCATTGCCGCGAGTTCGCGCGCCGGCGGAAACGCCAACAGCGCCACCACCGCGATCGCCGCGATGACGATCCCGGTCCATTTGAGGTTGCGGGCGAGCCGCACCGGGTCGGCGTTTATAAACAGATAAACGAGCAGCAGGAGACCGCCGAGAAGAACGACGCCGCCGAGCAGGAACAGCATCGCCGGCCCTCGACCGTCTTATCGTCCGACAGAAAATGGGACGAGCGGCGTGAGGCGTTGTGCGACCCCAGCAATCTCGGATGCTGGGGGGAATGTCGTTGCGGGATGCCCTTTAGGGCAGGCCCGGAACCCATGAACAACGCGCCCGAGACTAGATTCCCAGAGGCCGGTTTCATGGATTCCGGGCTCGCGGGCGATGCCCGCGCCCCGGAATGACATTTGCGATCTGACACGCCGTTCTGCGGGAAGTTCGGCGTCAGAGGTCGCGGCAATTGGCGTCATGTCCAGTTACCCCTTGAGCTGTGCAGTCAATTGCAACACCTCGCCACCCTTCTGCTCGCCATAGGCGGCGAGCGCGCGGTAGCCGCCCGCGGCATAGACCGCCACAGCCGCCAATAACTCTCTTAACCGCCCGGCGCTGGCCAGATCAAAGCTCAAATAAGCGCCGTGCGACAGGCTTGCCATCTGTTTGAATGCCGCCGCTGCATTGCGGTCACTGCCTTCGTGAAACACAAAAATCGGCACCCCGAGCAATCCTAATTCGCCGGCGAGCCGACACAGCCGGTCAACCTTTTCCTCCATCGCATCGCCGACAAAAACGAGGGCGTTGACCCGGCGTTTGCCGGTCTCGCGGATCGCATGGCTCAAGACGCGCTCGATCTGGGTTTCGCCGCCGACGCAATAAACCTGGCGCATGACACGGTGCAATTCGTCGGCCGTCGTCATCCAGCGGCTCGCCTTGCATTCGGCAAAGCCGCGGTAAAAGACGAGCTGGATTTCGAGCCCGCCCAGGCTCGCCGTGGCCTCGAACATTTCACCCTGGATGCGGCAGGCGCGGTCCCAAGTCGGCTCGCGGCTGGCGGTAGCGTCGAGCGCAAAAATCAGCCGGCCGCGCCCGCCCATGGGCTGTTTTGGTGCCTGCTTAACTTTTTCGAGGAAATCGGCGATTTCGGCCGACCCCGATTCGAGCTGGCAGTGGTGCTTTATCCGAAACCATTTCCGAGAGCCTCATGCCTTCCGCAGCCATACCGAGGTGTCGTGAAACACCGCACCACCGCGCGGCAATCCCCGATCAGCGCTGGTCAATAGATTGATGCCGATGCCCCCTTCAAACGCGCGATTGGGCCAGATCCCTTCGACGACAACGACGCGTTGTTGCAACCCATCAAAGGCATGGGCATGGACGACGACGCTGCCCTTTTCGTTTCCGATACGCACGCGATCTCCCTCGGTGAGACCGAGCTTGGCCATCGCGCTTGGATGGATCAACGCGGTCGGGCGACCCTCACGGGCGACGCTCGACGGCGTATTGTTAAAGCTCGTGTTTAAAAATGAGCGCGACGGCGCCGCGACAAGGCGGAACGGTCGTGCCGGATCGCCGTCATCGGTGACCGCGACATGGTCGGGAAAGGCCGGAAATCGCGCATGATCGTGACCTAAAGCGGCCCAATCGGCACGGAAATGGAATTTCCTGTCGGCATGGCCAAAGCCATCGAGAAAATGCGCCGTCGCAAAGGGCGGACAGCAATCAAGCCAGCCATCGGCCGGAAATTCGGCGACACCGGGCAGCCCGCTCGCGCGCAGGGTATGATCGATCAGTTCGAGCGAGGTCATTGCAAATCCGGGGTGGCGCGCGCCAAGGCGATCGGCGAGTGCGCAGACGACATCGTGGTTCGAACGGCATTCCGCGTAAGGCGGCAGCATCGCCCAACTCAGTTGCAGATAGGTATGGCCACCGGCGGTGTAGAAATCGTCGTGTTCGAGAAAGGTCGTCGCCGGCAGCACGATATCGGCCATCGCCGCAGTCTCGGTCATAAACTGCTCGTGCACGCAGACAAACAGATCGTCGCGCGCAAAGCCCTGCCGCACGAGCCCCAACTCGGGTGCGACGACCATCGGGTTTGTGTTTTGGATAAACAACGCCGCGACCGGCGGGCCGTCGCCGAGGTCTCTACGATCGCCGGTCAGGATCGGGCCGATGCGCGACTGATCGAGCCTGCGGGTCGAGGGATCGAGCATATCGAGCCCTTCGACCAAGGTGCGGTCGAGCGGCACCAGCCCGTGGTTCGAATAAAGCGCGCCGCCGCCCTCACAGGCCCAGGCCCCGGTCACAGTCGGCAGACAGGTCACCGCGAAAAGCTGCGCCGAGCCGTTGCGCGAGCGCGAAAAGCCATAGCCGACGCGAATATAGCTCCGCCTGGTACGGCCATAGAGCCGGGCGAAATCGATGATCGCCTGTTCCGACAATCCGGTGATGGCCGATGCCCAGGCCGGATCGCGGGTCGCGAGATGGGCTTCGAGGCCGGCGGGGTCGTCGGCATAGCGCCGCATGTAGTCGCGATCGGCGTACCCTTCCTTGAACAGCACATGCATGACCGCGCAGGCGAGCGCAGCATCGGTGCCCGGTAGCGGCGCCAGATGCAGATCGGCGACCTCGGCGCTCTTGGTGCGGTAGGGGTCAACCACGACCAGCTTCGCTCCGCGATCGCGGCGTGCGATCGCAACATGGGTCATCACATTGACCTGGGTCGAGACCGGATTGCCGCCCCAGATGACGATCAGGTCGGCCTTGGCGATTTCGCGGCCATCGACACCGCGCTTGACCCCGACCCCGGCAAACCAGCCGGCGTCCGCTAGCATGGTGCAGATCGACAGATCCTCGCGCGAATAGCGCATCGCATGGCGCAGCCGGTTGATCCCGTCGCGCTGCACCATTCCCATCGTGCCGGCGTAGTAATAGGGCCACACCGCCTCGGCGCCGTAGCATTGTGCGGTGCAGGTCAGCCTCTCGGCGACTTCATCAAGTGCCTGATCCCACGAGATCGGCGCGAAAGCGGCGCGGCCCACGCCTTTGTCGCCGATGCGCCGCAATGGCTGTGACAGCCGGTCGGGATGGTGCTGGCGTTCGGCATAGCGGGCGACCTTGGCGCAGACCACCCCGTGCGTATAGGTCTGGCTCGCTGCGCCCCGGATTCGCCCGATGCGGCTCTGATCGATGCGTTCGACCTCGAGCGCGCAGGCGCTCGGGCAATCATGCGGGCAAACGCTGGGCAGGATATCGAGCGGCAAATCGGGCTCCGCGGTGGTATTCGAACATACAATATAAGGGAGTTCTCAGCAGGCCGATACGGATGGACGCGACGCATGATATCTTCGGAACGACTGCCCGATAAGATCTGCTCACTGCTGCGGAAGGACCATCCTCAGGAATCCACCCCCATTAGGCACGCTTGATCGTGAACGCAGAACAAGCACGCGAACTATTGTCTTTAGCCGAAGAGGACGAGCCAATTGCGCTACCGCCGTCCGTTTTGTCGGATCTGTTTGTCGGGGATCTACCAGAGCACGTCTCGATCGAGATTGGAGTAATGAAGGACGGCGTTCTCCATCTCGACTGGGGCGGCAAGCTCTTTCGCGAAGGTGATAATGTCTTCGGTGAAGCAGATCATACTTGGACGCGGAAGTATTGGTATTCGCCAATCGGCCTCGAACAGTATCTCGACCTTGTCCGGCGAGCCGTCGAGACCCGGCACAAGGTAAGAGGAGATGTTGAATTAACGTGCTTCGATGATGACGGCGCTTACGTCGCGCTTCACTTCCGAGTCTCAACGGCGGAGAAGAATTTAGCAGGCGCCTACGCTACGATCAGAAGGATCTCGGCCGAGGTCGAAGAGGTCGCTGAACATGCCGCGAACGAGGTCGGGCAGCGTATCGCGGAAGTTGCGGCTCGTGTTTCGGGATGGGGTGCCGAAACCCTCGACGCGCTGGCCGATGCTGTTGAAACGGCGGTTTCCGCCAATGATAAGGGCAGAGCGCTTGAGGAGCTCTGCAGCCGATTATTCGCATCAGTACCTGGTTTGACAGTTACCGGTCGAGTGCGGACCGAGACCGAGGAGATCGACATCACGGTTGTAAATGGTAGCGATGAACCTCGGTTGCGGAGAGAAGGAGTGCTAATACTTGCTGAATGTAAAAATTGGACCTCTAAATGCGGGAAAGACGAGTTCGTCCTCTTCCATCGGAAACTTCAGAATCGAAGCAGACGATCTACTCTTGAAATTTTAATATCTTGGAACGGTTTTACTGGGACAGTGACGAAAGAAATGCTCCGAGGGAGCCGCGAGGAAATTCTTGTGGTCCCGATAACGGGCGCAGATATTCGCTGCGCTGTCAGGATTGGCAATTTCCTCGATGTGCTCGTCGACTGCTGGGACAGGGCGGTCAATACCTGAGTGGAGATCACTCGGACTGGAGAACGCGATGAGCTTTAACCTGACCCAGGAGCAGCTCGAAATCCGGGCGGCAGTGTCGCAATTGTGCGAGCGGTTTGGCGACGATTACTGGCTCGCCAAAGACAACGACGGCGGCTTTCCGCACGAATTCCATCGGGCGATGGCGGAGGCGGGGTGGCTCGGCATCGCGATGCCGCCCGAATATGGCGGCAGCGGGCTCGGCATCACCGAAGCCGCCGTGTTGATGCAGGCGGTCGCAGAGTCCGGTGCCGGGTTCAGCGGCGCCTCGGCGATCCATATGAACATCTTTGGGCTGCATCCGGTCGTCGTCTTTGGCAATGACGAGCAGAAGCGGCGCTTTCTGCCGCCGCTGATCGCAGGCGACGAAAAGACCTGCTTTGCGGTTACCGAACCCGATGCCGGGCTCGACACCACACGGCTCAAGACCCGTGCCGAGCACCGCGGCGACCATTACGTGCTGTCGGGCCGCAAGATCTGGATCTCGACCGCACAAGTGGCCGAGAAAATGCTGATCCTGGCGCGCACGACGCCGATCGAGCAGGCCGAGCGGCCGTCGCTCGGCATGACCCTGTTCTACACCAATCTCGACCGCAGCAAGGTCGAGGTGCGCGAGATCCCGAAAATGGGCCGCAAAGCGGTCGACTCGAATCTGTTGTTCATTGACGGGCTCGAAGTGCCGGACCGCGACCGGATCGGCGAGGAGGGCAGGGGTTTCCACTATATCCTGCATGGCATGAACCCGGAGCGCATCCTGATCGCCGCCGAAGCGGTCGGGCTCGGCCGCGCGGCGTTGGCGCGCGCCGCGCATTATGCCGGGGAGCGCGTCGTGTTCGGCCGCCCGATCGGCCAGAACCAGGCGATCCAGCACCCGTTGGCCGAGCGCTGGATCGAACTCGAAGCCGCCGAATTGATGGTCTTGCGCGCTGCCGCCGCCTATGACCGTGGC
This sequence comes from uncultured Alphaproteobacteria bacterium, assembly GCA_963846635.1. Classification (GTDB taxonomy): domain Bacteria; phylum Pseudomonadota; class Alphaproteobacteria; order ATCC43930; family CGMCC-115725; genus AP-15. Next base: position 88,714 of record CAWJXM010000026.1, read on the forward strand.
GAGGAGGCCAGCATGGTCGGCGCCTATGCCAACGCCGCCAAATATTGCGCCGCCGAGGCTGGCTTTCGCGCCTGCGAGACCGCGATCATGACTCATGGCGGAATGGGCTATGCCCGCGAATACCATGTCGAGCGCTATTTCCGCGAAATTCAGATCGCGCGCATCGCCCCCATCAGCCCGCAATTAATCCTTTCCCATATCGCCGAGCGGGTTCTCGGTCTGCCGAAATCGTATTGAGTAATTTTTCTATACGTGCAAGCACTATAGTAGTAAGTTATCTTTTAGCCCTCATCGTGGGCCGGGTTTGCCGGCCAATTAACGCTATATCGGTATTAACACCGTAACGCGACGATCAGATTCCGCTTGGGAAAAAGGAGAAACCCATGCGATCCGAGAGCTTGTTGAGGTTGAATCGCCTGCTCCCAAGCAACAGGCTCAAATTTTTAGCAGTTTTAGCCGCCGATGTTATCGGCGCACGACATATGATCGTCCGTTTCGATCCGATTCGAGCGTGCAATCTGCGATGTGGCATGTGTTATTTCAGCGACAACGAATGGATTGATCGCAATCCCGTAAAGAGATTTTCCCATGATGAAATTCTTCGTCTGGCTGCCATGTTTTTCCCGCAGGCCATCCAGCTTCATATTGGTGCCCGTACCGAGCCTACGGTATACAAGGACTACCCCTCCCTAGTGGCGCTCGGCAAGCAGTATAAAATTCCGTTCATTGGTCTTACCACCAACGGTCAGCTTTTGACGCCAGCGAACATTCGTTTATTGATTGAGGCTGGCCTTGACGAGATTACACTTTCTACCCATGGGATCAAAAAAGATACCTATGAAAAACTGATGCGCGGTGCATCGTTCGAAACCTTCCACCGTAACCTTGGAACCATTGTCGACGTCAAACGTGAACTCGGGAAAAACAATCCGGCTATTCGTATCAACTATACCGTAAATCCGGACAACCTTTCAGAGCTGTATCGCTTTTTCGACTTGTTTGGGAGCTATGAGATAACCACCCTGCAGGTGCGCCCGATTATCGATTTAGGTAAGACTGATTACAAAAATAAAAATTTGGTAAAGCATCGCCAGCAGTACAATCGGATGATCGATTTTTTAATTTCGCAATGTCGCCGCCGCGGTATCTTTCTCCTTGCCAACAAGGACGACCCCGGTTACGAGAGACAAAATAAATTTGCCGTCGTTTATAGAATTGCGGTGCTGCGCTACATTAGCCCCGAGGAAGTATGGAAGGATGATTTTGACTTTACATCAGAAACTTACCAGGAGCATAAGTCGCGCACTGGCTATCGACGAGAGCTCCTGAGATATGTTCTGAAAGGAGATGCATCGCTCGTGAACAATGCCTTCGTGGCCTCCTCACAAGTTTTTTAAAGGTTTGACGTTGTGTGCCGGGAGCTTCGCGTCTTTATGATCACAGGGATATAAGAGTAGAGAGCACATGCCGACCATCGATGGAGAGCGCGTCATCGCCGATCTCAAGCGGCTCGCCGAATTCGGCCGCTATAAGACCGGCGTTCACCGCCCGACCTATTCGCCCGATGATGTCGCCTCGCGCCATTGGCTTGCTGCCCGGTTGCGCGAGGCCGGGCTCGATCCGGTCATCGATGGCGTCGGCAATGTCATCGGCTATGATCCGGGCGCTCAGCGCCGGCTGCTCGTCGGGTCGCACAGTGAAACCCAGCCCTATGGCGGATGGCTCGACGGCGCTCTCGGCGTGATCTACGGGCTCGAGCTCGCCCGCGCTTTTGCCGCCGACCCTGATTGCGCAGAATTTGGCATCGACATCGCCGCCTGGGCCGATGAAGAGGGGCATTACAGCAGCTATCTCGGCAGCCGCTCTTATATCGGCGCGCTCGGCGAGGACGAGATCGACAGAGTTGAGGGCCGCGACACCGGCAAGCCATTGCGCGATGCACTGGCCGAGGCCGGGTTTGCCGGCAGACCGCGCGAGATGGTCGAACCCGGGCGGCATGTCGGCTATCTCGAGGCGCATATCGAACAGGGCGACACGCTCGACATGACCGGGCGGCGCATCGGAATCGTCGAGACGATCGTCGGCATCCGCAATTTTCGGATCAGCTTCACCGGCGAGCAGAACCATGCCGGCACAACGCGCATGGCGCGGCGCAAGGATGCCGGGGTCGCGATGGTGCGGCTCGCCGCCCGCATCCACGACCGTTTTCCCGAGATCGCCGGCCCGCGCACGGTATGGACGATCGGCCGAATGGGGCTGACACCGAATGCGCCGTCAGTGATCCCCGGCCATGCCGAAATGCAGCTTCAGTTCCGTGACTCCGACACCGTTTATCTTGACGCGTTGGAAGCGAGCCTGTTTGCCTTGGTCGCCGAAGCCAATGGCGCGGGCCCGTGCCGGATCGAGATCGAGCCGCTGGCGAAGAGCGTTCCGCGGCCGATGGACTCCGGCTTCCAGGCAGCAATCGAGGCGGCGGCGGAACAGCATGCACCGGGGCTGCATATGCGGATGCCGAGTGCCGCCGGCCATGACGCGGCGGTACTTGCCGAGCGCATGCCGGCCGGCATGATGTTCGTCCCGAGCCTTGGCGGCGTCAGTCATCACTGGTCGGAAGACACCAAAGAGGACCACATCGTTCTCGGCGCCCAGGTTTTCGCCGATGCCGCTTTTCGAATCCTGCGATCGGCAAGCTGATTTCCGGTTCAGATTGTCAGCCTGAGCCGGCCAGATCCTCCCGGAAATGTGTCAGCACTTGCTTGACTGGGTTCATCGCTGCCTGGCCAAGGCCGCAGATCGACGCATCACTCATCACGCGGGTCAGCTCCCCTAGCAATTCCTCGTCCCAATGCGGCGCCGTCATCAATTTGACGGCTTTTTCGGTGCCGGCGCGGCAGGGCGTGCATTGCCCGCAGCTCTCGTCTTCGAAAAAGCGCAGCAGGTTCAGCGCCACCGCCCTCATGTCATCCTTGTCGGACAATACGATAACCGCCGCCGAGCCGATCAGGCAGCCATATGGTTCGAGCGTGCCGAAATCGAGCGGAATATCCGCCATTGCTGCTGGCAGGATGCCGCCCGAGGCGCCGCCCGGCAGATAGCCCTTAAAGACGTGGCCCTCGGCTATGCCGCCGCAATATTCGTCGATCAGCTGACGCGCGGTGATCCCGGCCGGGGCGAGCTTGACGCCAGGATCGCGCACCCGCCCCGACACTGAAAAGGTGCGCAACCCTTTACGCCCGTTGCGGCCATGGCTGGTAAACCAGTCCGCGCCTTTCTCGACGATATCGCGCACCCAGTAAAGGGTCTCCACATTGTTGCACAGGGTCGGGCGGCCAAAGAGTCCGACCTGCGCCGGATAGGGCGGGCGCTGGCGCGGCAATCCGCGCTTGCCCTCGATGCTTTCGAGCATCGCCGATTCCTCGCCGCAGATATAGGCGCCGGCGCCCCGGCGCAGGTGGATGCGCGCGTTTGAAGCAAGCCCAGCCTTTTCGACGGCAGCGATCTCGGTTTCCAGGATCGCGCGGCATTGCGGGTATTCGTCGCGCAGATAAAGGTAAATGTCAGCGGCCTCGACCGCCCAGGCAGCGATCAGCATGCCTTCGAGAAACCGGTGCGGGTCGGTTTCGAGGAAATGCCGGTCTTTGAAGGTGCCGGGCTCGCCCTCGTCGCCGTTGACAGCGAGCAACCGCGACCCCGGCTCCTGTCGTACCAGCCGCCATTTGCGTCCTGTCGGAAAACCGGCACCGCCGAGCCCGCGCAAGCCGGAATGTTCGAGCGCTTCGATCACCTGATCGCGGGTGCGCTCGCCGGTGACGCAGGATTGCAGCAGGCGATAACCGCCCTCGGCGCGATAGGCCTCAAGCTCAATATGGGACGGGACAATCGGATGGGTGGCACCGGCAGTAACCGCGGCCGTAACCGCGGCCGGGGTTGCATGCTCGTGCAGGGCATGGCCGATCGCGACCACCGGAGCGCGATGACAGCCGCCCATGCATGGCGCGCGCACGACCCTGACCCCGTCGCCGAGCCGGGTCTGCAGATCGGCGAGGAGCTGTGCCGCACCGGCGAGCTCGCAGCTGAGGCTGTCACAGACGCGCACGGTCAAAGGCGGCGGCGGTTTCTCGCCGTCCATGACGATGTCGAAATGGGCGTAGAACGAGGCGACCTCGTATACCTCGACCAGCGCCAGCCGCATCTCTTCGGCCAGCGCCGCCATATGGCGCGCATGCAGACACCCGTAATGGTCCTGCAGCAGATGCAGATGCTCGATCAGCAGATCGCGGCGGCGCTCGCGCTCGCCGAGCAATGCCTGGACCTCAGCCAGCGCTGCGGGATCGACCTGACGGCCTTTCGGATGATCAGGCCCGCGCCGGCGGCCCGACCCCGGATGAATGCGCCGGTCATGTTTCAGCAAGGATTGCATTTGAATAACCGTAGGATGGGTTGGGCGCAGCGAAACCCATCGCGCCTGTCGACGCTTCGATCCGCGCGCCCCGACGCCCAAAATCTAGAGACCGTAACGGAAGGGGCGAAGGCATTTAAACCGTCCCGGCAAAACCAAGATAAACAATTCTGACGTCTGGCCCGTGTTACCCTGACGATGTTTCCAGAGAAAGGCATAGCCTCATAGACCACGTGTGCCACAGGGCTCTGCCCTCCCTCGATATTCGCCTTCGCGCTGAGCAGGGTGATGGGTTTCGCTTTCGCTCAACCCATCCTACGATACTCCTCGGCTGCGAGCGTCGGTGCAATCATCACACCGCCTTTTCCTCGCGCAATTTCACGATCTCGTCACCGCTGTAGCCGAGCCAGCCGAGGATTTCGTCGGTGTGTTCGCCCAACAAGGGCGAGCGTTTCACTTCGATCGGCGAGTCCGAGAGGTTGATCGGCGAGCCGACCTGGACATAACGGCCACGGGTCGGATGATCGACTTCGACCAGATAGCCGCGCTCGTAAAGCGACCTGTCCTCGTAAATGTCCTTCATTGACAGGATCGGGCCGCACGGCACGTCGACCTCGTTCAAGGCTTGCATGACCTCGAATTTAGTCTTGGTCATCGTCCACTTCTCGATGATCGAGAAGCATTCCGGAATTTTCGGCAACCGCGCCTGCGGCGTCGCATAGCCGGGATCGTCGATCAGCTCCTCACGCCCACAGAGCCGCATCAGCGGTTCCCAGCTCGGCGGCTGGATGATCACATAGACCCAGTCGTTGGGGCCGCCCGGCGCACAGCGCAGTGCCGCTCCCGGCTGGCCGCCGCCCGACGCATTGCCGGCGCGCGGCACCTCGTCACCGAACTCCTTGTTCGGGTATTCGGGCAGCGGGCCGTGCTGCAGGCGCTGCTGGTCGCGCATCTTGACCCGGCAGAGATTCAAGACGGCATCGGTCATCGCCACCTCGACGCGCTGACCGCGGCCGGTGCGCTCGCGCTGATAGAGCGCGGCGAGAATGCCGGCAATCGTGTGCACACCGGTGCCGCTGTCCCCGATCTGCGCGCCGGTGACGGTCGGCGGGCCGTCTTCCCAGCCGGTCGTGCTCGCCGCGCCGCCCATGCATTGCGCGACGTTCTCATAGGCCTTGCAATCCGCGTAGGGTCCTGGGCCAAACCCCTTGATCGAGGCGTAAATGACCCGCGGGTTCAATTCCTGGAACCGCTCCCAGGTGAAGCCCTGCCGATCGAGCACCCCCGGCCCGAAATTTTCCAGGATCACGTCGCAGCGTTTGACGAGATCCTCGATGATCCGGCGGCCGCCCGGCGCCTTCAGATTGACCGTGATGCTGCGCTTGTTCGAATTCAGCATTGTGAAGTAGAGGCTGTCGGCGCCTTTGACGTCCTGCAACTGGCCGCGCGTGATGTCGCCGCGGCCGGGCATTTCGATCTTGATCACGTCGGCACCCATCCACGCCAGGAGTTGCGTGCCGGTCGGCCCCGCCTGCACATGGCTCAGATCAAGAACCCGCACACCTTCCAGTGCTTTACTCATATCCCAGTTCCTATCACGGCGTCATTCCCGCGAAAGCGAGAATCCAGGCCTCAGGCCAGAGCTGCAGTCCTGGACCCCCGCTTGGCGCGGGGGTGACGGTTGGGGTGAAACTTAAACATCCTCGCGCGCCGTATCGAGAAAATCGCCGTGCTGCTCGACATGCGCGGCAAGCCCCAGCGTGTGCTCGCGCGCCAGTCGCTCGGTGAGTTCAGGGTCGCGGCGTTCGAGTGCCTCGATGATGCGCATATGGTCGATGATCGAGCGCGCGGCACGATTATCCTGATGGATCGTGATCTTGCGGATCGCGCGCATGTGAATGAACAGGTTCGCGGTCATCTCGGCAATCAGAGAACACCCGCTCATCCGGATGATCGCCTGGTGAAAGGCGATATTGGCGTCGGAATATTCCTCGAGCCGCTCGCCGCCGCCGTTTTGCCCATCGGGGCTGTTGTGAAACGCATCCATCAGGCGGCGCAATTCGTGAATGTCGTCATCGGCCGCGTTGAGCGCGGCGAGCCGCGCCGCCATGCTTTCAAGCGCCGCCATGACCGTGATCATCTCAACGATCTCGCGCTTGGTCTTACGCACGACATAGACGCCCCGGCGCGGACGGGTGCGGACAAAGCCCTCCTGCTCCAACAGGGTCATCGCCTCGCGGATCGGTGTGCGACTGACCCCGAGACCCTCGGACAAGCGCCGCTCGTCGAGCCGGATCTCGTGCGCGTGGTCATAAATGTCCATCGCAGTGATCGCCCGCTTCAGCGCGGCATACGCTTCCTTGGCGTAGGTGGTGCCGGTATCGAGCCGCGGCACGTCGAGCGCGGGCCGCTCTAACTTTTCGGCAGGGCGCGGGCTGGCTTCGGACATTGTCCGAGGTATATGGTATACCAGACTGCTCCGCAACCCGCTTTTGCGGCCCGGAGGTGAGAGATCCTGGATTCTGGCCCTTCAGGTCTGATGGCCAACGGTGGGGTAGCGTCAGGTGCGGACATTCACCACAAACGTGACCAATTAACGCCTCGCCGGCACGAGACTCCCAGATTGCACCTGGGATTTCTGCCGGTGGCTAGCTTTTTATGAACGCTAACAGATCGGAATTGATCGTGTCCGCTTCGGTAGTGGGCATGCCGTGGGGGAAGCCCTTGTAGGTTTTCAGGGTTCCGTTCTTTAGCAGCTTATGGGACAGCGGTCCGGCGGCGACATAGGGCACGATCTGGTCGTCTTCGCTATGCATGACCAATACCGGGACGGTGATCTTCTTGAGATCTTCCGTGAAATCGGTCTGCGAGAAGGCCACGATACCGTCGTAATGCGCCTTGGCGCCGCCCATCATGCCCTGGCGCCACCAATTCTGGATGACCGCCTCCGAGGCTTTGGCGCCCGGCCGGTTGTAGCCGTAGAAAGGGCCCGCCGCCACGTCGCGATAGAATTGTGAACGGTTGGCGGCGAGTTGCGCCTGCAGGTCATCAAACACCTCCTTGGGAAGGCCGAGCGAATTGGCCGCGGTCCTCACCATCAGCGGCGGCACCGCGCTGATCAGCGCTGCCTTGGCCACCCGGCTTTCGCCATGCCGTCCCAGATAGCGCGCCACCTCGCCGCCGCCGGTGGAATGGCCGACATGGATGGCATTGTTCAGATCGAGATGCGCCGTCAGAGCCGCCAGGTCGTCGGCATAATGGTCCATGTCGTGGCCGTCGGCGGTCTGGGTCGAGCGACCATGGCCACGGCGGTCATGGGCGATAACGCGATAGCCATGATGCAGGAAGAACAGCAACTGCGCGTCCCAATCATCGGCCGACAGCGGCCAGCCGTGGCTGAACACGATCGGCTGGCCCGAACCCCAATCCTTGTAGAAAATCTCGATGCCGTCCTTAGTGGTAATGGTGGGCATGTGAACTCCTGTAAAACGGGTGGTGGCCGTTCCAATTAGAGCACATCTAAGCTATCCCCGTCAGGGAACGAAGCGAGCATAAGGCGGGTGCAACCCGCCGTCCCGGTCGCGGTGCACGGCGGGCCGGGCTTGCGCTCCGCCCGCCCTACGTTTGCTCGGCTAATGCTCGCCGGCCGATCTGCGCCGCCTCCCGGACATCAGATAGATATTGGCTCGCGGCTCGAAGAGAGGATCGGCCGAGGCTTCGATGCCATCCACCCGCGGGATCGGATCGAAGATGATGTGTTGCTGCTCGCTGGCGTCGTTCGGGGCAATTTCCTGCAAGCTGATTTCGCCGAATGCGAGTTGAGGATGCTCCTCGGGCCAGCGGATAGTGGCGTCGTCAATCGTGTCACCATCTTCCGCCAACTGTACGGCCACGCGAAACCTAATGGGTTCCTTTGCCACTCGCTCTTTGATTTCCTCGAACAGGAAGTTTGGACTGCGTGTGGCGGCTTCGGCCTCGCCCAGATATTCGTTGCCTGCTGCAGGCAGTATCCGGTAGCGCCCGTATCGGCTGATACCCTCCGCGTTGGTAAACTTGAATGCGGATACTGCGAAAAACGACTCTCTCGCAAAGCTGGTCGGGATGGGCTTGGGAATCTGAACAAATGTCAAAGCCGCGGGATGCGCGCCAAGAAACTGCTCAATGGCATTCGGGTGCGGCCCCGCGGGGTCGGTGGCAATCAATGCATTGAGGAACTCCAGGAGCCCTTCCGCGGTGCGCGCGGGGAAGGCGTCGACCGAATGAGCGATGATGTCGGTGTGAACATGCTCAGCAAGGTGGAAGCGAACCGCAAAGCCGCGAGGGCCAGCACCCTGCGGGTCATTATCGACAACACTCGGGATTCCCGCGAAGTTCGAGAAGCGGACCGTTACCGGAGTGGACTTCGCATGCAGATGCGGTGCCCGTGTAAGCGAAGCGGCTGGTGACGACGGCGTAAACACCCCTGTCAGCAGGACACCCTTCGCATGCACGGGTCTGACCCCCAGATGAACACCGCCATTAACCTTGTCGAACGTTTCAATGACTTCCCGGCTCAAAGCCAAGAGTTGTTCGTCCGTCGTCAGGGGCATGGCTTGGTTCTCCGTCTAACGAATTTACCTTCTACCACCGAGGCGACTCGCCGCAGAGATTAATGCTATAGGACGGAAAACGCGGCTAGCGCCGATCATTTCGGGCGAAACGGCTCTGGAAGGGTGAACGATATGAGCGCAGCGGGAATGCCGGAAGATATGCCAGGCAATATGACGGATGGCTTCCACCTGGTGGTGGAGGCGCTGAAGCTGAACGGAGTCGACACGATCTTTGGGGTGGCCGGCATCCCGATTACCGATCTGCTGCGCTTGGCGCAGGCGGAAGGGATCCGATATTTCGGCTTTCGCCACGAGCAGTCGGCCGGAAACGCGGCCGCGATCGCCGGATTCCTGACCCAGAAGCCGGGGATCTGCATGACCGTCTCGGCCCCCGGCTTTCTCAACGGGATGGTCGCCTTGGCCAACGCCACGACCAATTGTTTCCCGATGATCCTGATCAGCGGGTCGAGCGACCGGGCGATCGTCGATCTCGAGCAAGGCGATTACGAAGAGCTCGACCAGCTGAATGCCGCCAGGCCCTATGCCAAGGCGGCCTACCGGATCAACCGGCCGCAGGATATCGGCGTCGGGATTGCGCGGGCGATCCGCGCTGCCGTCTCCGGCCGGCCGGGCGGCGTCTATCTCGATTTGACCGCGGAGGTGCTGGGCTCGGCCCTCGATGTCGAGACGGCAAAGAAATCGCTCGTCAAGGTCATTGACCCGGCGCCGCCGCAGCCACCGGCTCCGGAAGCCATTGCGCGCGCCATCGAATTGTTGGCGTCGGCGCAGCGCCCGCTCGCGATCCTCGGCAAGGGTGCCGCTTATGCGCGGGCGGAAGAGGAAATCCGGTCGTTCATCGAGACCACCGGAATTCCGTTTCTGCCGATGTCGATGGCCAAGGGCCTTCTGCCCGACGATCATCCGCAATCGGCAGCCGCCGCCCGCTCCTACGCGATCGGCAATGCCGATGTCGTATTGCTGGCCGGGGCCCGCCTCAATTGGCTGTTGTCGCATGGCCGACCGCCGCTATGGTCCGAAGGCACGCGGCTTGTCCAGATCGATATCTCGCCAACCGAGATCGACAGCAATCGGGCGATCGCGGCTCCGGTCGTCGGCGATATCAAATCGGTTTTCGCGGCCCTCAACGCCGTCGATGAAGCCCGGACAAATCAAGCGTCAGCCGGCCTGGATCGACGAGATCGGCCGGCGCAAGCAGCAGAACGTCGAACGCATGGCGGCGCGGCTCAATGCCGATCCGAGCCCGATGAATTTTTCGAGCGCGCTGCGCGCCGTCCGCAACGCACTTGGCACCCGGCCGGATGTCTATATCGTCAATGAAGGCGCCAATACCCTCGACTTTGCCCGCAACATCATCGACATGAGTGTGCCGCGTCACCGGCTCGACAGCGGCACCTGGGGCGTCATGGGGATCGGGATGGGCTATGCGATCGGTGCCGCCGCTGTGACCGGCAAGCCTGTCATTGCGATCGAGGGCGACAGCGCCTTTGGCTTTAGCGGCATGGAGATCGAAACGATCTGCCGCTATGAGCTGCCGGTGGTCACGGTAATCTTTAACAATAACGGCGTGTATCGCGGCGACCCGGCCGGCAGTGCATATTCGCCGACCGGCCTCCTGCGGGATGCGCGCTACAACAAAATAATCGAGGCGTTCGGCGGAGCCGGCTACCACGTGACCGATACGCCCGGCCTCACCAAGGCGCTGAGCGATGCGCTTGCGTCAGGAAAGCCGGCGCTGATCAACGCCGTCATCGACCCGACCGCCGGCACCGAAAGCGGGCACATCCAGAGCCTCAACCCGCGCAGTGCCGTCGCCCAGAGGGCATAGCCTACGTTCTCCGCCGCGACCGCTGGGCATCGGCCTGCGCGGACCATTCTGCGAAGGATTACTCGGATCTTCGTCACACCGGCCCACGGGTCCGGCCTTGGGCCGGTGTGAGGATAAACTCCGGCCGGTGCCCATGGCTGAAATGGATCCCGGCCTGCGCCGGGATGACGAGGCCGGGAAATCCCTGGTTAAGGCGTTGGCGCTTGGGCGACTACCGGTTAGTCCGCCTCCCCGCGGTCGAAGCGGGGGCGGCGGCCGGAGCGTGCTGCGTCTAGCGCAGCGGCGAGAACGACGCCGGGACGACCAGCATATTCTCCTGCTTGATGAACATGCCGCGGGTGGCGGGCGGCCAGCTGCCGTCCTTGCGCGATTCCTCGCGGATGCGGGCGCGCTCATTGGCGTCCTTGTAGGCCCAGATATGGATCCACTGGTTCAACGGGCCTAACTCGGTATGGCCTGCGGCGGCTAATGGCGACAGTTTGGTCCGCCCCTCGATCCGCTCGGCCCAGCGCTCGATGACGGTCGGGGCCGATCCGGGGAGCATCGTGTAGGTACGGATCTCATACAGGTTACCGTGCTGGCGCGGCGTAAAGGCCGGGCAGAACGGGGCCGCGATGACGATCTTGCTCTCCATCTCGACGATGAATTCCTGGATCTTTGGCGGCCAGTTCGGGATCGACTGCGAGCGCACCCGCGTGCGATGCTGCAGATCGTCATAGGGCCAGATGTGGATGATGTGGTTCAGCGGCCCAACTTCGGTGTGAAAGAAGGCGCCGAGCGGCGACACCTTGACGCGTTCGGTGAGGGCTTCGCCAAAGCGCTTCTCGGCCTCCGGCACCGACCCCGGCTGCAGCCGGTAGGTGCGCATCTCAAAGATCATCGACCTGCTCCCCAATGAAGTTATCGGCGCGGCGCATTGTAGAGGTGCCGGGGAGCAAGTCAAACCCGGTCCCCGCCGCTATGGCAGCAGCACCAGCCGCTCGGCCAGCAGAGCGTAAAGCCGGTCAGCCTCGACTTCGGTCATATAATTGACGTTGGGAACGCGATCGGTAACGCCCCACCAATCGACGACCGTCATGCCAAGGGTGAGCGGGCTTGCCGTTTCAACCGCTACATTGACCTTGCGACCCCGGAACAACTCTGGGCCGCAACAGATAGGCGATCACGCATGGATCGTGCAGTGCCATGCCGCGCGCTCCGAACCGGCCGGTGCGGGCTGCCTCGAAGCTGTCGAGCAGCGCGGCGACCGCGGGGCCGCTGCGGTTGGATAGCGCGCGCAAGGCGGCAACGCGCGGCGGCGTACTCAGCACCTGATGGGTGACGTCGAGCGGGATCATCGTGATCGGCATACCTGACGCGAGCACAATTGCCGCGGCGTGCGGATCGACATAGATGTTGAACTCGGCCGCTGGGGTCATATTTCCGATCTCGAACGCGGCGCCGCCCAGCATGACCAACTCGCTTATTTGCGCGGCGATATCCGGCGCCTTGACCAATGCCATCGCGATATCGGTCAATGGCCCGAGCGCGCAGAGGGTGACGGACCCCGGCTCGGCGCCGCGCAACACCTCGATGACGAAATCGACGCCGTGCTGTGCCTGCGGCGGCATCGTGGGCGCGGATAAGCCGAGCCTCTCGCCGAGCGCGTCGCCGTGAATGGCAGCTGCCGTCGTCAGTGGGCGCAATAGTGGCCGTGCGCAGCCCGCATAAACGGCAATGTCGGGGCGCGCCGCCAATTCGCAAACCCGCCGGGCGTTGCGCTCGGTCAGCGCCAGCGGCAGATTGCCGGCAACCGCGACGATGCCCAGTACTTCCAATTCCTCTGGTGAGGCCAGCGCCAGCAGGATCGCGACTGCATCATCAATGCCGGGATCGGTGTCGATGATGACCTTACGCCGGACCGGCACGGCGCCGTTCATTGTACTCGCATGCGCGCCTTGCGCTGCCCGAGAAAACAGGAGCTTTCGAGCGCATTGCGAGGCTGCGGCGCGCAGCGAGATTGCTCAATTTCAGAGCGGCGATGCCGGTCACCGTGGCTCGCCAACAAAGCTGTTCTGCAATGCCGACAGCCGAGCGAGCGCAGCCTGCGGCAATGGCCCCTTGTTCGCCGCCGCGGCGGCGTATTCGAGCTGCTGCAAGGTCGAGTAGCCGACCAGCGCCGTCGATACCGCCGGATGGGCGATCACATAACGGATTGCCGCCTCGACCAGACTGTCGGCATGACCCTCGCGCACCAAGGGTTCGAGCCGCCGCGCGCGCTCGACATCGACCCGGTAGTCGCGCCCCGAGCCGATCGGGGCGACTTCGGGCGAGCCATGCGGGTGGCGTTCCTCGGTGCCGCTCAAGGCGCCGGCTGCAAGTACCCGGATCGCGATAACGCCCATATCGGCGGCTTTGGTGTGCGCCAATAGACTGCCGAAATCATGCGCCGGATAGCCTTGCGCCACATTCGTCCCGGCGCTCGGGTTTAGCATGTTGTAACTGACCTGGGCGGTGTCGAAGGCGCGGGCATCGGCAACCCGGTGCAATGCGGCAGTGTCGCCGACCGCAGTGATGCCAAAAAACCGCGTCTTGCCCTGCTGGCGCAGCCGCTCAAAGGCGGGCACCACCTCGCCCAATACGATTTCCGGCGTCAAATCCGAGTCGTGGCCGTCGACGAGGATGTGGTTGTGCAATTGGAACAGATCGACATGATCGAGTTGCAGCCGCTGCAGGCTCGCCTCCAAGGACGCGGTCACCGCGCCGGCGATATTGCGCCGCTCGCTCGCCGGGATGCGAACCTTGGTGCCGAGATAAAGCTCGGGCTTGAGGCTTTTCAGCACGCGGCCGAGATTGCGCTCGGATTCGCCATTCCCGTACATCGCCGCAGTGTCGAAATAATTGATCCCGAGTTCGAGCGCGCGCGCTACCGCGTGCTCCTGATCGGCGGCATTCCCCTTGATCATCAGCCCGCCGACCGCACCGCAGCCAAAGCCCAGAACCGAAACCTGAAGCCCGGTCCGGCCGAGTGTGCGTCTCTCCATCACCGTCCTCCCTTGGTCTGAGCGCCGCCCGCCAACGGTTCTAGACCACCTTCTCGATCTCGCGCAAAACCGCATCGCCCATCGCGCGGGTCGAGATGCCGGTGGCCTCGGGCGCCCCAATGTCGTTGGTGCGCGCTCCGGCGGCAAGGGCGCGGCGCACTGCGTTTTCGACGAGATCGGCTTCTTCGGTCATGTCGAACGAATAACGCAGCATCATCGCGAACGATAAAATGCAGGCGAGCGGGTTCGCCACATCCTTGCCGGCGATATCAGGCGCACTGCCATGCACAGGCTCGTACAGCGCCTTGCGCCGGCCGCTTGCATCGGCTGGGCCGAGCGAGGCCGAGGGGAGCATGCCGAGCGAGCCGGTCAGCATCGCTGCACAATCCGACAGGATGTCGCCAAAGAGGTTGCTGGTCACGATCACATCGAACTGCTTCGGATTGCGGACGAGCTGCATCGCGCAATTATCGGCATACATGAACGATAGCTCGACATCGGGGTAATCGCTGTCGCGCACCCGTTGCGCCACCTCGCGCCACAACCCGCCCGATTCCATGACATTGGCCTTGTCGACCTCGCACACGCGACCGCGGCGCTTTTTGGCCAATTCGCAGGCGACGCGAACGACGCGCTCGATTTCCTCCTCGCTGTAGACTTCAGTGTTGATGCCCTGACGGGTTCCGTCCGACAGCGTCTCGATCCCGCGCGGCTCGCCGAAATAGATGCCGCCCGTCAACTCGCGCACAATCATCAGATCGAGACCGGCGACAATCTCGCGCTTCAGGCTCGAAGCGTCGGCAAGTGCATCGAACACGACAGCTGGGCGCAAATTGGCGAACAGGTCCATTTCCTTGCGCAAGCGCAGCAAGCCGCGCTCCGGCCACAACTCGAACGGCAGTTTATCCCATTTCGGACCGCCGACCGAGCCGAACAACACCGCGTCGCTCGTGAGTGCCTTGTGCAAGGTCGCTTCGGTCAGCGGCGTGCCGTGGGCGTCATAAGCAGCTCCGCCGACCAGATCCTCGCTGATGTCAAAGCTGGCGATGTGCCGGCGGTCGAAGAAATGGACGATGCGCAAGACCTCGCGCATGATCTCCGGACCGATACCGTCACCCGGCAGGACCAAAACCTTGCGGTTGGCACCTCTGGTTTGTGCCATCTGAATTGCCCTTTCTACGCTGGCCATGAGCGCTCCAGACCATGCCGCCCCGGCCGGCTTCCCTCACGCAACAGGGCCGCCGATCGGTAGCGGCCCCTCGTGTTAATTTATTACGGTTCGGCAGATTAGGGACGCGCGACCGGACCGCGGTTGTCGGGAACCGTCGCGGCTTTTTCCTTCCAGTCCTTCGACCACGGAGTGGTCGGCCGCGGCAGCGTCTTGCCGTCGACCCGGATCTCATCGACGTGCTCGTTGTAAAAGCATAGATAGCCCTTGACCTTTGGGCATTCCGGGATCGGATCGGGATAGCTCCACACGATGTCTTCGTAGAGCCAGTCGCCGATCTTGACCGAGTAATAACGCGCCTTGCCCTTGTATGGACAGGCCGTCGTCTTGGTACTCGGCAGCAGTAAATCCATCCGCACGTCTTCAGGCGGGATGTAGTAGCGGGTCGGCAACCGGGTTTCGAACAGGAACCGGGCGCGGCGGGTTTCGGCGACAGTCTCGCCGCCAAGGATGACCTGAACGGGCCGCGAGGATTGGATCACGTCGATCCGTTTGTAAGGGTCGCGCGGGTGGACAAAGATCTCTTCGTCCTCCTCGTACCAGTGGTCGACGCGATCCCAATAGAACGCGACGAAATCGCTGATCTCGGACACCTCCTCGAACGGATCGGGATAACCCCAGACCGCATTTTCCGAAGTGCGCTCGCCGACCCTGATCGTCCAGTACGATGCCGTACCCTTGTAGGGGCAGAAGGTATGGTGATTGGTCGGCGTCAACAGATCCATGCGCACATCCGCCCGCGGAAAGTAATAGACCGGGAGATGGCGGGTCTCGAACAACAGATGGGCATTGGTGCTGTCGGCGATCGTCTCGCCATTGAAGGTGACGCGTACGCGCCGCGGCGATGGTTCGAAGGTGATCTTGTAGTCGGGGTTGGTTTTGAACCCGGATTTGCGGGTTTGCGGTGCCGCTGACATAGTCGGGTCCTCCTTTGTTGCTCGCCGGTCATCGAGAACCGGACGGAAAGGTTGGCAGGGATCGGAGCCGCGCTTGCCCGTGCTCCGCTTGTATACGCTGCTTATATACGCTGCGCTCGCACGATCAAAGTCGCGGTCTTAAAAGAGTACCTGAACGGCAACTCGCTCGGCGCGCTGCCCCTGGCGACCCTGCGGCGGATGGACAGCATGCTCCGCCAGGAGTGGGGGACGGCCCTGGCTAGGTCCTGGGACCACTGGGTGGACCTGCCGGCCCGGGTGGGCGACCTGATCGGCGAGCTGACCGGCGCCGCCCCCGGGCAGGTCCTGGTCGCCGACAACACCACCGTGAACCTGTACAAGCTGGCCTGCGCCGCGCTGGACGCGCGGCCCGGGCGGCGCGTGATCGTGACCGACGCCGATAACTTCCCCAGCGACCGGTACGTCGTCGAGGGCATCGCGGCCCAGCGCGGCCTGGAGCTGCGGATGCTGCCCACCGACATCAACGAGGGCGTCGATCCTGAGCTGGTGCGCGCCGCGGTGGACGAGGACACGGCCCTGGTGAGCCTGTCGCACGTGGCCTACCGCAGCGGCGCCCTGGCCGACATGGCGGGCATCACGGCGATCGTGCACCAGGCCGGGGCGCTGATGCTCTGGGACCTGTGCCACTCCGTCGGCGCGGTGCCCGTCGACCTGGACGGCTGCGACGTGGATCTCGCGGTCGGCTGCACCTACAAGTACGTCAACGCCGGGCCGGGTGCCCCGGCGTTCCTCTACGTCTCGGCCCGGCTGCGCGAGGTGCTGCGCCAGCCCATCTGGGGCTGGTTCTCGCAAGCCGACCAGTTCGAGATGGGACCCAGGTACGACCCCGCGGCCGGCATCACCAAGTTCATGACGGGCACGCCGTCCATCCTCGGCACGGCCGCGGTGGAAGAGGGCGTCCGGCTGCTGCTCGAGGCGGGCATCGGGCCGCTGCGGGCCAAGAGCGTGCTGCTCACCTCCTACCTCATCGAGCTCGCCGACGCGTGGCTGGTCCCGCTCGGCTGCGCGATCGCCACGCCGCGGGACGCCAGCCGCCGCGGCGGGCACGTCTCCTTCCGTCATCCGCGGGCCGAGCGGATCGTCGAGGAGCTGGCGGCCGGCGGGGTCATCACCGACTACCGGACCCCCGAGCGGTTCCGGTTCGGCCTGTCCCCGCTGACGACGCGCTTCACCGACGTGTGGGACGCCACCGAGGCCGCCCGCGACCTCATCGAGCAGGAAGGCTAGCCACGCCATGGCCGAACCCGTCACCTACTCCGGGTACCTGCGGCTGGACCAGCTGCTGTCGGCGCAGCAGCCCAGGTCCGGCGAGCACGACGAGATGCTGTTCATCGTCATCCACCAGATCTACGAGCTGTGGTTCAAGCAGCTGCTGCACGAGCTCGGCAAGCTGCAGGCCGAGCTGGAGTCGGGCAGCACGACGCACGCCATGCGCACGCTGCGCCGGACGCTGGCCATCCTGAAGATCGTGGTCGGGCAGCTCGACGTGCTCGAGACCATGACGCCCACCCAGTTCACCCGGTTCCGCGCCGAGCTGGGCACGTCGAGCGGGTTCGAGTCCGCGCAGTTCCGCCAGCTCGAGGCGGTGCTGGGCCGCCGGGACCCGATGATGGTCGCGCAGTACGCCGAGGGCAGCGCGGAGCGCGAGCGGATCGCGGCCGCGATGGCCCGGCCGTCGCTGTTCGACTCATTCCTCCGCTACCTGGCCGGCCAGGGCTACGACGTCCCGGCCGAGGCGCTGCACCGCGACGTCAGCCAGCCCCTGGAGGGCTCGCCCGCGGTGCAGCAGGTGCTGAAGCAGGTCTACGACGACGACACCGACGCGACCGCGGTGTGCGAGCTGCTCGTGGACCTGGACGAGGGCATGCAGGAATGGCGCTATCACCACGTCAAGATGGTGGAGCGGACCATCGGGGGCAGGCCAGGCACCGGCGGCTCGGCCGGCGCGACGTACCTCCGGACGACGGTCGGAAACCCGACGTTTCCCGATCTGTGGGCCATGCGCAGCCTGGGCTAGCGCGGAGCCGCGCGGGCGGCCCGAGCCCGGCTCGTTCTTCTATTTCTCACGCGCTGTACGCATTGAGTTAGGTTTCACGGCCTATGGTGCCACCCATACCGGTGCGTAGGGGGGATCGTGCGACTTCTGGGCTGCCTGCGGGAGCCGAGGCTCAGATGTCGGACGGGACTCGGGCGTCACCTGACGGCGGTGCTCGCCGGGCTGATCGGCGTGACCGTGGCGGCCGCGGTGCTCACGGCGGTGCCCGCGCGGGCGGCGGCACGGCCCGGCAGACTGCTGGCCCGCAGACCGACAGCCTGACCCTGACCACGGCGAGCGGCGCGGCCAGGCTGCAGCCCCGGTGGAGCACGCAGGACGCATGCCCGAGCGGCTTCCAGGGCTCGGCCGTGCTGTACGAGCTCAACACCGACGGGAGCATCGGCCGGAGCATCTCGCCCGTCGTCACCGACGTCGGCGCCCCGTTCGGGGGGACGCTGCTCGGCTCCGTGGGGCAGCTCATCACCGATGGCACCGACGTGGGGGACGGCGGGACGGACGAGTGGATGGTCGCCTGCTACGCAGGAACCCACGGGACAGGCAGCGTCGACGACCTCCAGTCGATCGACGTGTCCCTCTCGGCGGACGGCGGGAGTTTCTGGACCCGTAGACCCAGGCCCGTGGCCACCACCACGACCCTGACCGCGTTGCCGGACCCGGCCGCCGCTGGCGCCGCCGTCACCCTGACCGCGACCGTGAAGGCGGCGGACGGCACCGTCCCGCGCGGGGAGGTGGCGTTCCTGGCCAGGCGTCACCCTGATCTCCGTCGCCCCGGTCAACGCCGGCGGCGTGGCCACCGCGACCACGACGTTCGCGGCGTCGGGGACGAACCCCCGCACGGTGTCGCTGGCCGCGTGGTTCTTCGGCCTGATCGGGTCCTACGCCGGCTCGGCCGGTAGCTGCTCCGAGACCGTGAACCCCCCGGGGACGCAGACCGGGGGGAACTCCGTACCCGTCACCGTGACCGTGCCGCGGCGCGGTGCCTTCACCGTCACCATCGCGCCCGGCACGGTGATCCTGAGCGCGCCGAACCGCGTGGCCGCGAAGGGGATGCTGCTGGACATCACGGTGACCGACATCCGGACCGAGCACCCGGGCTGGTCGGCTTCGGCACGTACGTGCTGTCCGCCTCCGTGGTCCTGGACATCCCGCCGACGGCGGCGGGATGGCCCGTACGGTGGCAGCCTGACGATCACCGCCGTCGAGGCCGGCCCGTGATCGACACCGTAATCCTCACTCCCACTCGATGGTGGCGGGGGGCTTGCTGGTCACGTCCAGCACGACGCGGTTGATCTCGGGGACCTCGTTGGTGACCCGGGTGGAGATCCGGGCGAGTACCTCGTCCGGGAGCCGCGCCCAGTCCGCGGTCATGGCGTCCTCGCTGGTCACCGGGCGGAGGACCAGCGGGTGGCCGTAGCTGCGGCCGTCACCCTGCACGCCGACCGAGCGCACGTCGGCCAGCAGCACCACCGGGCACTGCCAGACCAGGGCGTCGAGCCCCGCGGCCGACATCTCCTCGCGCACGATGGCGTCGGCCTCGCGCAGCGATCGCGAGCCGCGCCGCGGTCACCTCGCCGACGATCCTGATCGCCAGCCCCGGGCCGGGGAACGGCTGGCGGCGGACGATCGCCTGCGGCAGGCCGAGCTCGGTGCCGACCTGCCGCACCTCGTCCTTGAACAGCCAGCGCAGCGGCTCGACCAGGCGGAACTTCAGGTCATCCGGGAGCCCGCCGACGTTGTGGTGCGACTTGATGGTCGCGGTGCCCGTGCCGCCGCCCGATTCCACGACGTCCGGGTACAGCGTGCCCTGGACCAGGAACTCGCACGCCTCGCCGTGCTGGCCCGCCTCGTCGGTGATCTGGCTCGCCGCCCGCTCGAACGCCCGGATGAACTCCCGGCCGATGACCTTCCGCTTCTGCTCCGGGTCGGTCACCCCGGCCAGCGCGGAGAGGAACGCCCCCGCCTCGGTGGCCACGGTCAGCCGGACGCCGGTGGCGGCCACGAAGTCCTGCTCGACCTGCTCGGCCTCGCCCTTGCGCAGCAGGCCGTGATCGACGAACACGCAGGTGAGCCGGTCGCCGATGGCGCGCTGCACGAGCGCGGCGGCGACCGCGGAGTCCACGCCGCCGGATAGCCCGCAGATCGCGCGGCCGGGGCCGACCTGCTCGCGGATGAGCTGCACCTGTTCCTCGACGATGTTCAGCATCGTCCAGGACGGGCGGCAGCCGGCCAGCTCGAGGAAGCGCGACAGGATCGCGGTGCCGTGCTCGGTGTGCACGACCTCCGGGTGGAACTGGACCCCGAACAGGCGGTTCTTGCCGTGCTCGATCGCGGCCACCGGCGTCGCCGCCGTCCGCGCGGTCACCGCGAAGCCGGGCGGCGCCGCCGTGCAGGTGTCCCCGTGCGACATCCAGACGCGCTGCCTGGCGGGCAGGCCGGACAGCAGCCTGCCGCACCGGAGGTCTCCAGGTGGTCGATCCGTACTCGGCGGCCCCGGTCCGTTCGACCGTCCCGCCGAGGCCGGCCACCATCAGCTGGAAGCCGTAGCAGATGCCGAGGACCGGGACTCCCGCGCCGAACAGGCCGGGCGGGGCGGGCGGGGCTCCCGTCGGCGTAGACCGAGGCCGGGCCGCCGGACAGGATGATCGCCTTGGGCCGCCTGGCCAGCATCTCCTCCACCGCCATGGTGGACGGGACGATCTCGGAATAGACGTGGCACTCCCGTACCCGCCGGGCGATCAGCTGCGCGTACTGCGCGCCGAAGTCGACCACGAGGACGGTGTCGAAGCCTCCGGGCACGCTAGCCGCCTTCCTCTGCAGTCTTGGCGTCGAGCCGGACCTGGCCCGCGGGCGACCGGCCGGACTGGCCTGCCCGGCGGGCCGGGGCGGGGGTGGGGCGGGCGCGACGCGGAGCCTGGCGATGCGCCGGCCGTCGAGTTCGGTCACGGTGATCGTGCGGCCGGCCGCCTGCGACGCTGTCGCCCACGGACGGCAGGTCGCCGAGCGCGGCGAGCACGTACCCGGCGGCCGTCTCGTACGGGCCCTCGGGCAGCTCGATCCCGGTCTGCTCGGTGAACTCGTCCAGGTTGAGCAGTCCGTCGACCTCCACCTCGCCGCCGTGCAGCGTGGTCGCCTCGCTGTGCTCGGCGTCGTACTCGTCCCTGATGTCGCCGATCAGCTCCTCCACCAGGTCTTCCAGGGTGACGATGCCGGCCGTGCCGCCGTAGTCGTCGACCACGATGGCCAGGTGCGCCCGCTCGCGCCGCATCTCGGACAGCGCGGAGAGCACGGTCTTGCTGATCGGGAGGAACTTCACGGTCCGGCTGATCCGCCCGACCGGAACCGAGAGGCTGGCCGCGCCGGGGCCGAGCAGGTCCCGGACGTGCACGAAGCCGATCACGTTGTCGTAGGTGTCCTGGTACACCGGCAGCCGGGAATGAGGGAGGCTGGCCGCGGTGGCCGCGGCCTGCCGCGACCGGGGTCTCCGCGTCGAGGAACACCACCTCGGTCCGGGGCACGAGGACCTCGCGGATCTGGCGCTTGCCCGCGTCGAAGACCTCCCCGGCGATCTGCCGCTCGTCCGCGGCTGAGCGCCTGCGCGCCGGTCACCAGGTCGCGCAGCTCCTGCTCGGTCATGGCCTGCCGGCCGACGCGGGGATCGCCGCCGAGGAGGACGACCAGGAGGTTCGTCGAGGCGGTCAGCAGCCAGACGACCGGCCGGGCCAGCGTCGCGATCCGGTCCAGGAGCGGCGCGGCGACCAGCGCCAGCCGGGGCGCCCGCTGCAGCGCGATCCGCTTGGGCGCGAGCTCGCCGAGGACCAGGCTCACGAAGGTGATGCAGACGGTCACCACGATGAACGCGACCGTCGCCGCCCAGCCCGCCGACATGTGCTGCCTGACCAGCCACGACTTGAGCAGGCCGGCCAGGGTGGCGGCCCCGTAGGCGCCGGAGACCAGGGTGGCCAGCGTCACGCCGATCTGCACGGCGGAGAAGAACCGGTTCGGGTCCTGCGCCAGCCGCGCCGCCCGCTGCCCTCGCCTGCCCCGCTTGGCCAGCGCCCTGACCTGGCCTTCGCGCAGCGAGACGAGCGCCATCTCCGAGGCCGAGAAGAATCCCCCGATGGACACGATGACCAGGACGACAATGACGTCCAAGACGACCTTGCTCACGCCGCGATCGCCGGCTTCCTCCGATCAGCGCCGATGTGTCTGGCCAGTCTAGACCGGATACGTGTGAGTCCCGTGACACACGCAGGAGGGTTCATGAGGGTGCTGGTCACCGGCGGTGCCGGTTACATCGGCAGCGTCGTCGCCGCGCAGCTCATCTCGGCCGGGCACGAGGTCACCGTGCTGGACGACCTGTCCACGGGGTACGCCGACGCGGTGCCCGCGGGCGCGGGGTTCGTCAAGGGCACGCTTCGGGACTGCGCCGCCGAGGTCCTGGCCGACGGCACCGACGCGGTGTTCCATTTTGCCGCGAAGTCGCTGGTCGGCGAGTCGGTGGCGGAGCCGGCCAAGTACTGGTCGGCCAACCTGGGTGGCTCGCTCGCGCTGCTCGACGCGATGCGCGAGATCGGGGTGCGCACGATCGTGTTCTCCTCCACCGCCGCGGTCTACGGCGAGCCTGAGCGCACGCCCGTGACCGAGACCGACCCCACCCGCCCGACCAGCCCGTACGGCGCGTCGAAGCTCGCCGTGGACACCACGCTCACCGAGTTCGCCAGGCTCTACGGGTTCGGCGCGGTCAGCCTGCGCTACTTCAACGTGGCCGGCGCGGCGCAGGCCGGCGACGGGACCTGGCTCGGCGAGCGGCACCGGCCGGAAACCCACCTGATCCCGGCCGTGCTGGCCAGCGTGGCCGCCGGGCGGCGGGTGGAGATCTTCGGCGACGACTACGACACCCCGGACGGGACCTGCGTCCGCGACTACATCCACGTCGCGGACCTGGCGGACGCGCACCTGCGGGCGCTGGCGGCCTGCCAGCCGGGGCGGCACCGCATCTACAACCTCGGCCACGGGGAAGGGTTCTCGGTCCGCGAGGTGATCGACGTGTGCGCCGACGTCACCGGCGCCGCCATCGGCACGGACGTGACCGCGCGCCGGCCCGGCGACCCGGCCACCCTGGTCGCCTCGTCCGAGCGGATCCAGGCCGAGCTCGGCTGGCGGGCGACCAGGGACCTGCGCGACATGGCCGCCGACGCCTGGGCGTTCGCCAAGGCGCGGCGCGAGACATGAGGGAGGAACAGATGCCGGAACTGCCCCTGCCCGAGGAGGCGGCGAAGATCGCGGGCGAGATCGCCGAGCTGCGGCACTCGATCCACCGCGAGCCCGAGATCGGCCTGGACCTGCCCAAGACGCAGGCGAAGGTGCTGGCCGCGCTGGACGGGCTGCCGCTGGAGGTCAGCACCGGCCGGGGGCTCAGCTCGGTCACGGCGGTGCTGCGCGGCGGCCAGGCCCGGACCCGTCGGTCCTGCTGCGCGGCGACATGGACGCGCTCCCGGTCACCGAGGAGACTCACCTGCCCTACGCGTCGGTGATTACCGGCGCGATGCACGCCTGCGGTCATGACCTGCACACCGCCATGCTGGCGGGCGCGGCGCGGCTGCTGTCGGCCCGCCAGGCCGACCTGCCCGGCACGCGTGATCTTCATGTTCCAGCCGGGCGAGGAGGGCTACGCCGGCGCCCGGCACATGATCAACGAGGGCGTGCTCGACGCCGCGGGCGAGCGCCCGGTCGCGGCCTACGCGCTGCACGTGACCTCGAACCGGCTGCCGTGCGGGATGTTCTCGACCCGGGGCGGCCCGATGCTGGCCGCCGCCGACCAGATCACGGTCACCGTGCGCGGGCGCGGCGGGCACGCGTCGACCCCGCACCGGGCCGCGGACCCGATCCCCGCCGCCTGCGAGATGGTGATCGCGCTGCAGACGCTGGTGACCAGGCACTTCGACGTATTCGATCCGGTCGTGATCACCGTCGGCAGCTTCCACGCGGGCACCGTCGACAACGTGATACCCGACGAGGCCACGTTCCTGGCTACCGCGCGGTCGTTCAGCCGCGAGTCCAGGAGCGCGCTGGCCGAACTGGTGCCGCGGCTGATCGGGGACATCGCCCGCGCGCACGGCCTGACCGCCGAGGCCGACTACTCCCGCGAGTACCCGGTGACCGTCAACGACGCGGGCGAGGCGGCGTTCGCCGGGGAGGTGATCGCCGACGTGTTCGGAACCGAGCGCGGCGAGGCGGCCCAGTTCCCGATCACCGGGGCCGAGGACTTCTCCTTCGTGCTCGAGGAGGTCCCCGGCGCGTTCGTCATGCTCGGCGCCTGCCCGCCCGGGCAGGACCCGGAGACCGCGCCGACCAACCACTCCGCGGTCGCGGTGTTCGACGACGCGGCGCTGGCCGACGGCACCGCGCTCTACGCCGAACTGGCGCTGCGCCGCCTCGCCCAGGGCTGACCAGGAGGACCCCGGTAATTGTACGTCGACGTACAATGTCGTACAATTACCAGGGTGGGCACGACGATGACGGTCAGCGAGGCGAGGGCAGCCCTCCCCGAGGTCCTCGACCGGGTGACCGAGGGCGAAGAAATCACTATTACCCGTCACGGCCGCCCGGTCGCCGTGGTGGTCCGCCCGGACATCCTGTGGAGCCGTCGCGCGCGCGGTCGCGCTGGACGACGCGGTCCGGATCCACGAGCTGATCGACCGAGGCGGCGGCCGCCGCCCGGCCCGAGGGTCCCGGGCTGACCGCGCAGCGCGCCGAGGAGCTGATCGGCGAGATCAGGGCCGGGCGAGACGCCCGGTTATGGACGCCTTCGACGCCGACGTGCTCATCTACGCGGCGGTACCCGGGCATCCGCTGGGCGGCGGGTCGCCGCCTTGTTCCGGTCGGCCGGAGCCGGGACCAGGGCGGGCACCGGCTCGGTGCTGCTGCTGCCTGAGGTGCTCGGCAAGCCATTGCGCGACGGACCGCCGACGAGATCCGGATCCTGGCCGGGCTGCTGGCCAGGCTGGACCTGCGCCCGGTAGACAGGGCTACCGCCGAACTCGCGACCGCACTGTCCAGCAGGTACCGGCTGAAGGCCGGCGGACGCGACGCACCTGGCCACCGCGGTGGGCATGGGCGCCGGGCCGCTTCATCACCAACAACCGGCGTGACTTCGCCCCGCAGATCAAGGAGATCGACATCACCTACCCCGAGGCCCTCCCCGACCCGCCGCCCGGCGGAGAAGGCAGCCTCGGACCGGTGAGCTGACCCGCTACAGGCTGGCCACGTCGGCTTGCTTGGTGCGGACGGCCTCGGCGGCCGTGCGCAGGTCGGCCAGCTCGGCTTCGGTCAGGTCACGCTCGACCACGCGGCGGACGCCGACGGCGCCGAGCTCAGCCTCCACGCCCAGGTACACGCCGGAGATGCCGTACTGGCCGTCCACCCACGCGCAGACCGGCCTGATCTCGCCCGTGTCCAGCGCGACCGCGCGCGCCATCCGGGCCGCCGCCGCCGACGGCGCGTAGAACGCCGAGCCGGTCTTGAGCAGCGCGACGATCTCGCCGCCGCCGTTCCTGGTCCGGGTGACGAGCGCCTCGATCTCGTCGGCGGGCAGCAGTCCGGACAGCGGCTGGCCGTCCACCGTGCAGGCCGAGGGCACCGGCACCATGGTGTCGCCGTGCGAGCCGAGCGTGAGCGTCCGGACCGAGCCGACCGGGACGCCGAGCTTCTCGGCCACGAAGTAGCTGAACCTGGCCGTGTCGAGCATTCCGGCCTGACCCATCACCCGGTGGTGCGGGAACCCGGACACCTTGGCCGCCAGCGCGGTCATCTCGTCCAGCGGGTTCGACACCACGATCAGCACCGCGTCAGGCGCGTACTTGGCGACGTTCTCCACGACGTTCCTGACGATCTTGGCGTTGACCTCGATCAGGTCCATCCGGCTCATGCCGGGCTTGCGCGGCAGCCCCGCGGTGACGATGACGATGCCAGAGCCGGCGATCGCCTCGTAGCCCTCGCCGTCGGCGCTCGTGCTCTGGCCGGTCACCCTGGTCTCGAACCCCTCCACCGGGCGCGACTGGTTCAGGTCCAGGGCCAGCCCCTCGGGCCTGCCCTCGATGATGTCGGTCAGCACCACCTCGTCGAAGATGTCGTACTCGGCGAGCCGCTGCGCGGTGGTCGAGCCGTAGAACCCGGCGCCGACGACGGTTACCTTGCCCTCACGTGCCATCTCGCGGAACTCCTTGTCCATGAATGCGCTGTCCGTGCGTCCCTCGAAGGCGGCGCGGGGGTGTTACCAGCGCCGTTCGGGATAATGGGTCTTTGATCTTTAAGAATTCATCGCCTCGCGCAGGTTACCTTCGAGCGCGGCGAGGAACTCGCCGGTCGTCAGGAACGGGGCGTCCGGCCCGACCAGCAGGGCCAGGTCCTTGGTCATCGCGCCGCCCTCGATCGTGCGGACGCAGACGTCCTCCAGGGTGCGGGCGAACGCGGTGACGCCGGGGGTCCCGTCCAGCTTGCCGCGGTGCTCGAGCCCGCGGGTCCAGGCGAAGATGGACGCGACCGGGTTGGTCGAGGTCGGCAGGCCCTGCTGGTACTGGCGGTAGTGCCTGGTCACGGTGCCGTGCGCGGCCTCGGCCTCGATCGTGCGGCCGTCCGGGGTCATCAGCACGCTGGTCATCAGGCCGAGCGAGCCGTAGCCCTGCGCCACCATGTCGGATTCCACGTCGCCGTCGTAGTTCTTGGTGGCCCAGACCAGGCCGCCCTCCCACTTGAGCAGCTGGGCCACTATGTCGTCGATCAGCCGGTGCTCGTAGGTGATCCCGGCCGCCTCGAACTCGGCCTTGA
Source organism: uncultured Alphaproteobacteria bacterium (assembly GCA_963846635.1). Lineage (GTDB taxonomy): Bacteria > Pseudomonadota > Alphaproteobacteria > ATCC43930 > CGMCC-115725 > AP-15. The sequence goes on from CAWJXM010000026.1 coordinate 115,637, forward strand.
ATTCCGCCTCGAAGATCTCGGCGAACAGGTCCTTGAACCGGCCGTCGTAGGCCTTCAGGATCGTGTTCTTGGTGGACAGGTAGAGCGGGTAACGCCGGTTGAGCGCGTAGCGCATCGTGGCCCGGGCGAAGTCGCGGATCGAGTCGTCGAAGTTGTACATGGCCATCGCCACGCCGCCGCCCGTGAACCGGGCGACCTCGAACTCGATGGGCTGGCCTTCGTTGTCCGGCACGTAGGAGATCGTCACCGTGCCCGGGCCCGGCACCACGAAGTCGGTGGCCTTGTACTGGTCGGCGTGCGCGTGCCTGCCGATGATGATGGGCTTCTTCCAGCTCGGCACCAGCCTCGGGATGTTCGAGATCACGATCGGCTCGCGGAAGATGACCCCGCCCAGGATGTTGCGGATCGTGCCGTTCGGCGAGCGCCACATCTGCTTGAGGCCGAACTCGGCGACCCGGGCCTCGTCCGGCGTGATCGTGGCGCACTTCACGCCGACGCCGTGCCGCTGGATGGCGTGCGCCGCGTCGATCGTCACCTGGTCATCGGTCGCGTCGCGGTGCTGGACGGACAGGTCGTAGTAGTCCAGTTCGATATCCAGGTAGGGCAGGATCAGCTGATCCTTGATGTCCCGCCAGATGATCCGCGTCATCTCGTCCCCGTCGAGGTCCACGACGGGGTTCGCTACCTTGATCTTGGGCATGGTTCCCTAGTTCCCTTCATCGGCAACCCGCTCGGGGCGGGACGCATGGCGTGGGTCCTCGTGCGCGCTCATGGTCGCGCTCATGGCAGGACCAGCGCGATGGCGAGCACCCCGGCGCCGAGCACCGTGAACGCCACCACGTCCGAGGCCTTCCACCGCGAGGAGAGCAGTTCGGCGTAGCGCGGCGGGAGCAGCAGCCGGGCCGCCGCGGCCGCGAGCAGGGCGCCTCCCACCAGGCTCGTGCCCAGCCCCGCGTACTTCGAGCCCTGCCAGGTGACGAACAGCCCGACGGCGACCCCGGCGAGCACGATCAGGTACGGCAGCCAGGCCAGGGGGCTGCTGCGCGGGGGCGTTCGGTTCGCCGGCGGCGTCCCTGGCGGCCTTGGCGTCTCTGGCGCGTTCCTGGCGCGGGCGTCTCTGGCGGCCGGGCGTCTCTGGCGCGGGCGTCTCTGGCGCGGGCGCGGTGGCCGGGCGGCGTCCCGGGGCGCCGGGGAGAGCCCTGGTGGTGGACGGGTGGCGGCGCGCCCGCCAGTCCCCTATCAGAGCCAGCATTCGCCGGCCTATTCGCCATCCACGTGCCTCCCGGCTGTCCGGTCGGAAGTTTACCCGTGCCGGTCGCTGCCCGGCGCGACGGAGGGCCCGGATCGCCCCACCGCAATTGCCGGTCAGAAGGTTGACAAACGGTGACACGGGGGGTGACCGGATGGTGAGATATCCGTATCGGTTCCGATAGCCGGGAGGCTCCTTGTGGATACACCGTTCGTCCGCATCGAGGAAAGCGGCGAGGTGGTCTCGCTGCGCGGTGAAGTGACGACCGTCGGCCGCGGGCGGGGCGTCGACATCCGCCTTGAGGATCCGAGCGTCTCGCGGCTGCACGCCGAGCTCGTCCGCCGCGGCCCCTACGTGTACGTGGTCGACCTGGGTTTATCACGCAACGGCACCCGGGTGAACGGGCGGCCCATCGCCCGCCGGGTCCTGGACGACGGCGACGTGCTGAGCTTCGGCGCCGCCCGCTGCCGGATCGGGGGGCTGGCGCAGGAGGTCATCGGCGCGGAGGCCGAGCTGCGCCGCCCGGCCGCGCCCGAGCTCACCCGCCGCGAGCTTGACGTCCTCACCGCGCTGTGCCGCCCGGCGCTATCGGAAGAGGCGTTCGCCCTGCCCGCCACCGCACACGACATCGCCGTGGAACTGGTGGTGACCGAGGCGGCGGTCAAGCAGCACCTCCTGCGGCTCTACCAGAAGTTCCGCATTCCCGAGGGTCCTAACCGGCGGACCAGGCTGGCCAACGAGGTCGTCGCGCTCGGGCTGGTCCGCCCGATGCCCCCTTCCTCTTCCACTTCCTCTGCCTCGGCCGAGTTCGGGGAGCCGTTAGCGGTGAGCGTGCCTGAGCAGCCAGCTCGTCGCCGACGAGAACAGCCCGTGTAGCGCGGGCAGGTGGGGGGTGGCGACCGGGAAGTAGTCCGGCGCCTGCGACGCCGCGAGCAGCGCGATCGCGACGGCCAGGCCCCACGCCACCACCGTGATGACCACCGAGGACAGCGTGCCGCGCGACACGGCGGCCGCCATCCGGTTCAGCTGCCGGCGCGGCCGGCGGGAGCCGGGCCCGATGGCGTACCAGGCGACGATCGCCCCCGCCGCGTACGCGCCCGCGCGCGGCAGGGTCAGGTGGTGGTGCGCGAGCAGGATCGCGACGGCGTAGACCGCCACGCCCGCACCGAACGCCAGGGGCGCCATCAGCAGTTCGGTGAGCAGGGCCCGGGCCACCGTCCACGGGGCGGTGACCACCACGACCAGCGGGTCGATGGCCCGGGGACCGCGCACAGAACGGCGCACGGCCAGCGCGCTCTGGGCCCGGTCGGCCGCGCGGAGCAGGGTGATCCCGGCCAGCGAGACGATCAGCCCGGCGACGGGCAGCAGCACCGCCAGCGCTACCGCGGCGACCAGGACGGCCAGGCCCGCCAGCATGGGCCGCCCGTGGCCGGCCGGGCCGGGGCCCGGGCTGCGGTCCGTACTGCGATCTGGGCTGGGCGCCCGCGGGCCAGGCCTGGCGGCGGCGGACGGGCGGGGCAAGGGGACGGAGGCCGGGGCCGGAGTCCGAGCGGATGGGGCCCACCCGGGCGGGGCGGCGGAGCCGTTCACGCCACTGACCGGGGCCGACGGGCGGGGGGCGGGCCTGGCCGGGGCGTAGGCGACCGGTGGCAGCAGGTCAGCGACGTCCCTGGCCGCATGCCTGGGGGCCGGGTATGACCGCGCGGGAGCGGGCGCGATCGCCGCAGGCGGGGCCGCCAGGGCCGCCGGGGCCGCTGGGGTGCCGACGGCCGGGCCGGGCGGGAGCATGGTGTGCGTCGGGGGGAAGGCGGCGGACGGTGCCTTGGTGAAGTCCAGGTTGCTCGCCTGGGCGCTCAGCCAGGTGGCCGCGGGCCGGCGGGCCGGGTCCCGGTCCAGCGCCGCGGACACCAGCGGGAGCAGGGCCGCGGGGACGCCATCGAGGTCCGGCTGCCCGGAGACGATGCGGAAGAAGATCTGCTCGTAGGAGTCGCCCGGGTACGGCGTGCGCCCGGTCGCCGCGAACGCCATCGTCGCGCCCCAGGAATGCACGTCCGAGGCGGGGCTGCTCGGCCGTCCCTCGATGACCTCGGGGGCCAGGTACCCCGGGGTGCCCATGACCAGGCCGGTCTGGGTCAGCCGGGTGGCGTCACCGGCCTGGGCAATGCCGAAGTCGATCACCACGGGCCGGTCCTCGGCGAGCATCACGTTGCCCGGCTTGAGGTCGCGGTGGACCACGCCCGCCGCGTGGATCGCCGCCAGCGCGGCCGCCGTGCCGTAGGCCAGCCTGCGCAGGCCCTGGCTGGACAGCCGCCCGCGCTCGCGCACCATCTGGTCCAGCGTCGGCCCGCGATACATACCGCGTCACGATGTAGGGGAACTCCCCGGTCAGGTCGGCGTCGAGCACCTC
>CAWJXM010000027.1:0-36511 GCA_963846635.1 uncultured Alphaproteobacteria bacterium
CGCTTAGCTTTTGCGCACGAACTTGTCGACGCTGCGCTCTGTGGTCAATCCGGCGTAGATGTCGCCGCGCGAGTCGACGCCGACGCCGTGGACATGGCGGCTCTCCAAGCGGGCGAGCACCGCGCCTTTGCATCGCGCACGCAGACATAGGCCGGCTTGCCGTCGTCTTCCTGCTCGGCGATGTAGAAATTGCCGTCCTTGCCGCGGGTGATGTCGTTCGGCCCGCCCATGCCGGTCCATTGGCCGAGGAATTCGCCGTCCGGCGTGAAGATCTGGATGCGCTTGTTCGCCCGGTCGGCGACGTAGAGCTTGCCGTCATCGTCGAAGGCGATGCTGTGCGGCAGATGGAACTGGCCCTCGCCGTTGCCCGGCGTGCCCCATGATTTGACGAGCCTTCCGTCGCGGGTAAAGCGGTGCACGCGCGCATTGCGGTAGCCGTCGGTCACATAAATGTCGCCGTTGGGGTGGCGATCATCTCGGTCGGGTGGTTGAACGGCCCGGCCGCGCGCTCCGCCAGCCAGCGCGATACGGCCGGTGTCGGAATGCACGCCGCGCGTGCCAAGCTCCAACAGGGGTTTGCCGTCCAAGGTAAACGACTTCGCGACCGAGTCGAGCGATCGGTGGTGTAGACGACATCGTCGACGATTTCAGACCGTGCGGGTCGGTAACCTCGCCGCTGCCCCAGGCGCCGAGATATTTGCCGTCGCGGTCGAACACGACGACCGGCGGATCCTTGCGCTGGAACACATAAACGCGGTCCTGGGCGTCGGCCGCCACCCTGCTGACCAGCCCAAAGGTTTCGCCATTGGGCAATTTGAAGAAATCAGGGATCAGCTCGTAGGTATATTCGCCGGTCCCAATCTGTGCCATTGCTGTTTCCTCCCGAAGACCAAACGAGAAAATTCCGCTGCGCCGTTTGCAGCGGCACAGTGCCCATCCCGGGCATCGTTGCGTTCCCGACCTCGTTACATGCACGTGTAAGAGGCTTGGGTGGAAAGCTTCGCGCATTCGCCGTCGATCGTCGCTAGTCGTGCGAGTCAGACAGATGGTACCCTCGACCGTCATCAACTGTTCGCTCGTCAGAGCCGGGAGCATGATCGTGCTGCAGGCACAAATTCGCCGCGCTCTACCAGGTGAGGCTGCGAGCCTCAGCGCACTTGCGCTGCGGTCCAAAGCGCTGTGGGGCTATGACGCCGCCTTCATGGAAGCATGTCGCGCCCCTCTGACCGTAGACCCCGAGGCCATTGCGAAGTGTCCCTTCTACGTCCTCAACGAAGGGGACACCATCACTGGATTCTACGGTCTGAGCGGCCAGCCTCCTCGGGGAGAGATTGAGTTTCTGTTCGTCGAGCCGGACAGCGTTCGCAGTGGTCGCGGACGGCGATTGGCACGGCATTTCTTGGCGTTGGCCCAAGGGCTGGGATTTGAGGAGTTGGACGTTTCGGCAGATCCTTTTGCTGAGGGCTTCTATGTGGCGATGGGTGCCACGCGGATCACCGAAGTTCCATCCGACGCGATCCCAAATCGCCTAATCCCGCGATTGAGATTTTCCCTGCTAACGGATCGTGTCAGGGCACCCTCTATCCGATTTGAACCACCAGCTTGGTAGGTCCCATTGTTAGGCGCGTTCGCGAGCCAATAAAGATCAATGATTGCCGAACGGGACCTGATCAAGAGCGCGATGCCTCGGCTGTCTCGCCCGGCGTTCCGGCGTAGCCGGTCATCACTTTTGTTGCCGAGTGGCACAGGCGAGCACCAGTATCGAGTTCACAACAATAAAATTGCCATAATCGCATCGTAGGATCGCCCTCGACCGTACCCGCGAACCTGAGGAGGCGTGCCGTGCTTGCAAATTCGCTGCAAAAACAGCAGGAGGCCGAGGCCCCGGCGCAACAGCCCGGCCGCGACGCAAAGGGCCGGTTTCAAAAGGGCCGGTCCGGCAACCCTCAGGGACGGTTCAGAAAGGGAGAAACGGGTAACCCGGCCGGGCGCCCACCAGGCGCGCGCAACAAGGCAACGATGATGGCCGAGTTGCTGCTCGACGGCGAAGCCGAAGCCCTGACCCGCAAAGCGCTCGAATTGGCGCTCGCGGGTGACGCGACGGCGCTGCGGATGTGCCTCGATCGCATCATCCCGCCGCGCCGTCAGCGGAGGGTGGAGCTACCGGTCCCGGAGGTCGCCAGCGTCGCCGATCTCGGCACCGCGATGGCGGCGATTACCAATGCCGCCGCGCACGGCACCATCACGCCGAGTGAAGCGGCCGAATTGGCGCGGGTGGTCGAGATCTTTGTCCGTGCGGTCGAGGCCAGCGATTTCGATCGGCGTCTGCGCGCGCTGGAGGCGGAAGATGACGCGGCGACCTGCTGACGTAATCGCAGCGCGCGGTATGAAGGATGCGGACCGCGCTAAGGATCTCGCCGGGGATCGAAGCGGTCGCTCGCCTCCCCGCCGGCGCCGGCTTATGATGTCGTTCGACTTTGGGAGCGGCCTCCCGATGCCTGGACCTCGCTACCAAGATGATTTCTACGCCTGGACCCAGTACCAGGCCGCGGTGGTGCGCCAAATGCCGGTAACCGATATCGGCTTTGACCGCGGGCACGTCGCCGAGGAGATCGAGGCTCTTGGTCGAAACGAACGCGATGCGGTACGCCGCCAAATCCGACTGATCTTCGCCCACATTCTGCTGCTGACTCATTCACCCGTCGAATTGCCGCGATCGGAGTGGCGAGACGCAATCGACGACGCGCGCCAGATCGTGTCGGACAAAATGACTGCAAGCTTGCGCCGCGAGACCGAGGATATGCTGGCGAAGCTCTACGCCGATGGCCGAAATCGGGCCGAATTGATATTGCGCGCACAGGGAGCGCGCAACGCTGCCACCGAACTGCCATTCGTTTGCCCTTACACCCTGGACCAACTTCTGCTCGAAGAGTGGTACCCGAACCCCCTGGAGCACAGCCATGACGCGTGATTTTGTCGGCTATGGCGGCGAGCCGCCGCATGCCGGATGGCCTGGTGACGCGCGGATCGCAGTCAATTTCGTGATCAATTTCGAGGAGGGGTCAGAACTCTCTTATCCCACCGGAGACGGCGTTTCGGAAGGCGGATTGACCGAAATGATTGGTGCCGATCTCGGGATCACGGGCCGCGATCTCGCCGCGGAAAGCATGTTCGAATACGGTGCGCGCGTCGGTTTCTGGCGGCTCCACCGCATCTTTACCCGCTTTGCCGTGCCGGTGACGATCTTTGGCTGCGCCCGCGCATTCGAAGCCAATCCGCCGGCTGCCGCCGCGATCGCCGCCAGCGATTGGGATATTTGCAGCCACGGGTACCGCTGGACCAACCATCCGGGCCTCCCGGAAGCCGAGGAGCGCCGCCAAATCGCCGACGCCGTCGCGTTGATTCGCCAGACGACCGGCAAGACCCCACGCGGCTGGTACTGCCGCTATGCGCCGTCGGAGAATACGCGTCGCCTACTCGTCGAGCATGGCGGGTTTCTCTATGACAGCGACACCTACAACGACGAGCTGCCCTACTGGGTTCGGGTTGGCGACAAGCCGCACCTCGTCGTGCCCTATTCGCTGACCACCAATGATTCGAAATTCGGTCGCGGCGTGTTCGGGTCGGGCGAGGATTTTTTTGCCTTTCTGCGCGACAGCTTCGATGTCCTATACGAGGAGGGCGCCGAGCGGCCGCGCATGATGTCGATCGGGTTGCACATGCGGCTGACCGGCCATCCCGGGCGCGCCAAGGCGCTCATTCGCTTTATCGAATACCTGCGCGCTCACGACCAGGTATGGATCTGCCGGCGCGAGGACATTGCCCGCCACTGGATCAGCCGATTCCCACCTCCAGCCTAGTCATGGGTTAAGAGGCGATGGGGCGGCACCGGCACCCGCAGCGGGAACATCACCCGTTACCACGAGCGCGGAACTGGTGCGCGCGATGACCGCTTAAGTAACCGGGCGGTAGGCCATCGGCCGCTTTCAAAATTTTCATTAACAAATTGCCATAATTTTAATTCGCCGCCGCCAGCCGTCCTCTTCGCACCGGAAGCGGTCGCAAGCTGAGTTCAATAAAAGCGCTGATCAATAAGAATAAAAATTAAGGATTGGAGAAATAGATCGGTCAGACCGTTCATAACCGTCAACCGAACCGCAGCTGATCGCGCTAAAGCGCTCAACAGCGAAAATGCATGTGCGGGTTGACACGGCGGATTTACGCCGTCTAGTCTGCCGCTGTCTCATCTGTCCTACCCGGAAGCCCGATAATAATCCGGGACGGCGCCAGCCTGCACTCCAAGCCCATACCAATAGTGATGGCATGGCGGCGAGCCCGTGCGTGCCAAGCGGCAGAGGAGTGCCCCAACAAGAAAGGAGACGCAATCGGATGCCGTTGCGCCAGACGATTGGCATTTCCCTTGCCCTGTTGATGGCTTCAGCGGGTGCGATGGCGAAATCACCCGATAAGAGCACTCCGCTGCAGCAGAGCGCAGGCCAAAAGGGCGAGCCCGCCAGCTCGGCCAAACGGTGCGGACCAGCCCCCAATGAAGACAATGCCGCACCTTCGCGCTCGCCGACCAGGTTGGCCATTCGGCGTGGTCGCCGCTCGCGTAGTGACGTCCGGCATTTCACCGAGGGCAGCGCCGCCGGGGACCCCGATTGGGGGGCGATGCACACCACCGGCTACCTAGAGTTCGGCGACGCATCCTGGTACGACCTTGTCGGCTCGCGTACCGCGGACGGCGAATGGCTCGATACCGAGACCTTGACTGCGGCGCATCGCACATTGCCGCTCGGCTCTATCGTCAAGGTGACCAATCTCGACACCAGACGCTCGGTGATCGTCAGGATTAACGACCGCGGTCCGTGGAGGCGTCGATTTATCATCGATCTGTCGCCGCGCGCTGCTGAACAACTCGGCATGGTGCGGTCCGGGGTTGCCGCGGTGATGGTCGAAAGGGTCGCCGCCGGGACAAATGTTGCAGCAAACCCGCTTCCCATCTACTCGAACTGATCTTGGCGACGTAACTCAGTAGAAAAGGGCGTAAACGGGGGGCGGCCTCGCCTGAAACGCTTGGGCTAGGCCGCAGCGGTCGCTACCGCGCATACCAACCCAGCGTTGCGGCGAAGACGACAAAAGCCCCGATCACCAAGCTCAGAACGGTGATTTCGCCAGGTGTCATGGACTCCTCCAATGTAGCCGTTGGAGGATGCGATGCGGCAATCGCCAGCTCATTGATCTGAATCAAATCGACAAACCTGAATTTGCCCTGGGGCCAGAGATGTCTCGTTGCTCGCCACGGCGATCGGGCGGAAGGGTTAGCCCATGCCCGACACCGAAATCGGCTCGATTTCGTACATGATACGGACTTCGCCCGGTTGCCGGAATGGATAGGTATCCTTGCCAAGATATTTTTTGGCGAGCTGATCGATATGCCCATCAGCGCCATCTTCCGTAGCAGAGACGACCCGCCCGCGGATCTGAACATAGCGATAGGGATTGTCGGGATCCATGATCGCCAGCGCGACTACCGCCCCTGGCTTCATATTGCGCGCCTTGACCCGGCCCTTGGCCGTATTCACCCGCAGTTTGCCGCCGGCATAATCGAACCACACCGGCGTTACCTGCGGCGTGCCGTCGGGCATCACTGTGGCGAGTGAGGCGAACGCTTTTTTCTGCTGCAACAGATCGAGATAGCTCTCGGGTATCGGTACCATTCGGGGATCTCCTTTTTGGATGCCTCGGCGCAGGTATAAATCGGCCCGCGACCAGGAACTCCAGCGCCAAACGGCCCATCGGCGCCAGCGTTCCGCTGCCGTGGCGAGACGCTAACAATCGCCAGAGCCTTCCCGGCAGCGCGGCGAGCCCGTCGACTTCCGCCACCCTCAGCACTCGGTACCGCCTTCGAGCCTCGTCTCATCGCAATGAGACTCCAGGCAGGTGGATCAGCGTATCGTAACAGACCGTCTTGCCAGCTGGGCTCTTCGAACAGAGCGCACAGGCAATCTCGGGGCAACCGGTACCGGGAGGGTCGCAAATGCGAGAGCACAATGCGCAGCAGGGTGTTGGTCTTGGAGCCCTCTTTACCGCGTTCCTTATTGTCTCGCTGTGTGCTGTCGGCGGCGGCAGCGGGATTGTCTTGGCGCGCCGCACAACGGTCGAGAACCGCCGCTGGCTAAGCGACGGGGAATTTGCCGATATCGTTAGCCTTTGCCAATTTATGCCTGGGCCAAACATTGTTGGCATTGCGGTCTGCGTCGGCGCAAAGATGCGCGGCGCGATCGGGGCAGTCGCGGCACTCTGCGGCTTTTTGGTAATCCCTTGGTCGGTCGGCCTTTCGCTCGGCCTCTTATACCTTCACTATGCTCACCTGACTGTTCTCCGGAATATTCTTGGCGGGATTGCCGCAACGGCCGCCGGGCTTCTCGTTGCGACAGGCGCAAGGCTTTTATTGCCGCATCGTGACCGACCGATAGCCTTGCTTTTCGCTGCGCTCGCCTTCAGTCTCGTCACCTTCGGCAGATTACCGCTTCTTGCGGTTTTGTTTACCCTTGTGCCGATCAGTATTGTCGTCGCCAGCTTCGAAAGCGCGAGAGTACGATGACCGGCCCTTCCGCACCTTTGGCGCTGACGGCGCATCTTGCTTTGGTTTCATCGATCAGCTTTGGCGGCTTCCCGACCGTCCTGCCGGATGTCCGCAACTTCGTCGTCGGCACCCATCGCTGGATGACAGATCAGGAGTTCGCCGACCTTTTCGCGATGGCGCAGTCGCTTCCCGGGCCGAACATGATCCTGATGATGAGTTTTGTCGGTTGGAAGGTTTGGGGATTTCCCGGAGCCGTGGCAAGCGCGTTTGCCACCTTCGGCCCGCCTTGCACGATGTACTTCGCCGCCTATCGGCTATGGGATCGGTTCCGCGCCGCGCCGTGGCGACAAATGGTCCGGCTCGGCCTCGTTCCGGTTGTCATGGGGCTCATCATCGCCAGCGGCACGGTGATGGCGCGCGCGGCCGATACCAGTTGGCGAGCCGCGGCCGTGACAATTACCGCCGCCGCAATCACGCTGGCGACGCGGCTCAATCCCATGTGGATGCTCCTCGCAGGTGGCGCTCTCGGCGCCCTCGGCCTTCTCTAATCTGCCGAAGCGCTTGCGAGGGTGACCGTAGGTTTTAAGGAAAACGAAGCCGCTGTTGACGAGTAGGCAAGATCCAGGGGATTTTTTGCCGCACCTGTGCTTATAAATTGACGCTCGATAGGACTGGGGTATGGGCGATGACGCGGGACCCGGTCAAAGCGGCTCTGGCACTGCATCGGTTTGGGTTTGGCCCTCGCGAGGGCGCAATCGCGGTGATTGCTTCCGATCCGCAAGGGGCTATTGCTGCCGATCTTGAGCGGCCGAAAGCCGGACAGATCGACCCTTCCGGACTGCTGAGCAGCGCTGGCGCGTATCGCGCCGTGTTTGAATTCAATGCCGCACGCGCCGCGCAGGCGAAGCTCGCTCTTCGCGGCATGCCGGGAATCGAGCCTGTAGCTGCGGTGGCCGAGAAGAAAGCCGCTGGCGACCCTCCCCCTGCGCCGTTGCCGCAACGCATTTTTCTCGCCGAGGCCAACGCACGGATCGATGCAGCGCGCGATGCTGAAACCGGCTTTGTTGAGCGGCTCGTATGGTTCTGGTCGAACCATTTCTGCGTCAGCCGCGATACATCGATCATGGCCGGCGGCTATGAGCGCGAAGCGATCCGCCCGCATGTGCTGGGCCGCTTCACCGACCTATTGCTCGCGGCCGAAAGCCATCCGGCGATGCTGCTTTATCTCAACGACGCCCAATCGATCGGCCCGGACTCGGTTGCCGGCATCAATCGCGGCAAAGGCCTCAACGAGAATTTCGCGCGCGAGATCCTGGAACTGCACACGCTCGGCGTGCGCACCGGTTACACCCAAGACGACGTCATCGATTTTGCCAAGGCTCTGACCGGCTGGACTTTGCGTCCGGCTGTCTCCGACCCGGATATCGGTGGCGAATTTGTGTTCATTCCACGCGCCCATGAGCCTGGTCCGCAAACCGTGCTCGGCAAGAGCTATCCAGATACCGGCGTCGCGCAAGGGCGCGCAGTGCTGGCGGACCTCGCCCGCCATCCGGCAACGGCGACGCATATCGCAACCAAGCTGGCGGTTCATTTTGTCGCGGATGACCCACCGTCGACATTGATCGAGCGTCTCGCACGGTGTTTTCGCGACACCGAGGGGGACCTCAAGGAAGTTGCCAAGACGCTGATCGCAGCACCGGAGGCTTGGACGCCGCAGCAGGACAAGGTCAAGCGGCCGGCCGAGTGGCTCGTCGCGGCGTTGCGTGCGACCGAATTGAAAAGCGACATCCGCCGGTTCGTCGGGGCTCAGGCGCTGCTCGGCGAGCCGTTGTGGCGGCCGCCCGCACCCAAAGGCTTTTCTGACGAAAATGCCGCTTGGCTCGACGGCTTGGGCGAGCGGCTTCAGATCGCCAACGCCATTGCCCAGCGTTTGGGGCCGTCGGTCGATCCGATGACTGTCACGGACACAGCACTTGGCCCTCTCGCCTCGGGTGAGACGCGGCAGGCGATCGCGCGCGCCGAAAGCAAGCAGCAGGCGCTGACTTTGGCGCTGATGGCTCCCGAATTTCTTCGCAGGTGACCCGACATGCCGGCGACCTCCTACACTCCGACCCGGCGCGACCTGATGGTCGGCTCCGGCGCGCTATTCGCTTGGGCGCAGTTGCCGCGCCTGGCTCGGGCTGAAGGCCGCGATCCGCGCTTTCTTGCGATCGTGCTGCGCGGTGCGCTCGATGGGCTCGCCATTGTCGCTCCGGTCGGTGATCCGCAATGGCGCGAATTGCGCGGCGAAAACGCCCTCATCACTTGATGGCGCGTCACGGGGCTTGCGGCTCGACAATCTGTTTGCGCTCAGCCCGGTAATGCCAAGCCTGCACGAATTCTATCGCCACGGCAACGCAATCATCGTTCATGCGGTCGCCTCGCCCTATCGCGACCGCTCGCATTTCGACGGGCAGGACGTGTTGCAGACCGGCGCCACCAAGCCGGGGGCGCTCGATACCGGCTGGCTCAACCGCGCCGTGGCGTCGTTGACGCCGGAGCCATCGGGCGATCCACACGCCAGGCAGGCATTGGCGATCGGCCCGGTGACCCCGCTAATCATGCGCGGCCCGGCCCCGGTCTTGTCATGGGAAACCCCGAAACTGCCGCCGGCCAGCGACGAAACAACCTTGCGGCTCTTGGATCTTTATCGCCATACCGATCCCCTCTTCGCGCGAGCGCTCGAAGAGCGCGTCGGGATCGCCGCGATCGCGCATGCCGGCGGCATGGACCAGGATACGACAAATGGCGGCCCTGTTGCGGAGAGCGGCGGGGTCACCCGCGTGCGGGCCTATTTCACCGAGACTGCCGGGGCCGCCGCGAAATTCCTTGCTCGGGCGGACGGCCCGCGGATCGGTGCGCTCGCCTTCGACGGCTGGGACACCCATGTCAACGAGGGACCGGTCAAGGGCCGGCTCACCGACCTGTTGGGCGCTCTTGATGACGCGCTCGCTGCGATCGCGGCCAATATGGGTGATGCTTGGCGCGAAACCGTCGTCGTCGTGGTCACCGAGTTTGGCCGCACCGCCCACATGAATGGCGATGGCGGCACCGACCATGGCACCGCAACCGTGGCCCTGCTGGCAGGGGGTGCGTTGAAGGGCGGCCGCGTCGTCGCCGATTGGCCCGGCCTCAAGGACGCCGATCTCTTTGAAAAGCGCGATCTGAGGCCGACGACCGATCTGCGCGCGGTCATGAAGGGCCTGCTCCGGGATCACTTGCTTGTAAGCGAGACCACCCTTGCCAATACGGTGTTCCCCGACAGCGCCGGGGTAAAGCCGATGGCGGATCTCATAGCCTGAATGTCTCCGCGCCAGAGGCCGGTGCTCGGAGTTCTGGATCATTGCGAGCGATAGCCGCGCGATCGGCCGCAATCGCGGAGCTGGATCAATCAATCGGCGACCTGTGCAGGAAAGGCACCAGCGCTAGTGTAAACAGCATCGCGCCGCCGACCCACAACCACGCGTCATTAAACGCGACGACAAGGCCTGCGCGTTCCACAAGCGGGGCAACCAGATCGCGCGTTGCCTGATCGATTGGACCGATCGGCGTGCCGGTAAAGCGCTCGGCAGGCAATCCGACAAAGCGCGCGGCCGCGGCATCGCCGGCCTGGAGCCGCGCGACGAGGGCCGCGACATGCAGCGGTGTGCGTTGTTGGACGATCGTGTCGATCATTGCTAGTCCGATGGCGCCGCCCAAATTGCGCATCAGGTTGAAGAGGCCGCTCGCATTCGGGATGCGCGCCTGATCGAAACCACCAAGCGCCAACGCCGTGCTCGGCAACAGGCACAGCATGACCGCCGCACCGCGCACCAGCTGCTGCCAAAACAGGTCCCAGAAATCAGTCGCCGGCGTCATCAGGCCGTTGCCAAGCCAGCCGATCGCGAGCAGCGCATAGCCGGCGGCGAGCAGCCGCCTTGCGTCGGTGCGGCGTTCGAGCATTGTTGCAACCGGCGCCATTGCCAGCTGTGCCGCACCCGTCACCATCATGATCTTGCCGATCGCCAGCGCGTCGTAATCGCGCGCGGCGCCAAGAAACATCGGCAACAGATAGGTCGCCCCATAAAGGCCGATCCCAAGCGCAAAGCTGAAACAACAGCCGATTGCAAAATTAGCGTCGCGAAACGCGCTGAGTTGGATCAGCGGCGCCGGATGGCGCAGCGAGCGCGTCACCAAGGCAACGCCCGAAATAGCACAGAGCGCGGCCAGCAACAGCATCGGAGTGGTCTGCCATCCGCGCGCCGGCGCCTCCTTTAGCAGCAATTCAAGTCCCGCAAGAAAGACAGCCAGTAACGGCAACGCCCAGAGATCGACCGATGCAAAGCTGCGGCGATCGGCACGATCGACATTCACGGTCGCGGCGACCAATAAACCGACCACGATCCCTGGCGGCACATTGATCAAAAACAGCCAATGCCACGAGAACCGGTCGGTGACGAACCCGCCGACAACCGGCCCAAGGGTCGGGGCCAGCATCGCGAAAATGCCGGCGATCAATGTTGCGCGGGGCCGCGCCGGCTCTTCAAACATCAAAAAGATCGCGGAAAAGACGAGCGGGATCAGCGCGCCGCCGCAAAATCCCTGTACCACCCGCGCCGCGATCAAGGTCGATAATCCGGTCGCACCGGCACATGCAACGCTCGCTGCAGTAAAGCCGGCAACGCAGGCGACAAACGCGCCGCGGGTCGACAGCATCAGGGTCAGCCAGCCGGTCAGCGGTATTGCGACAATTTCGGCCATCAAATAGGCGGTCTGCACCCAGCTCAAGCGATCCAGCGGGATGGCGAGCCCAGCCTGGATCTCGGGTAGGGAGCTGGCGACGATCTGGATGTCGAGGATCGCCATGAACATGCCGACCGCCATGGCGGTGAAGCCGATCCAGGTTTTCGGCGCTGCTCTCCCAGCGATCGTCATAGCCCTCGGCGCGGCGCCAATGTCTGGTCCTCGATCCGAATGCGGCGCGCGATCAGCACCAGGTTGACAGCAGAATATGCAACGGCGATCGCAACGGCGCCAAAAGCGAGCGGCAGCAGCGCGATCTCCGCTATCACGATCACATAATTCGGGTGGCGCAGCCAACGGTACGGGCCGGTTTCGACGAGAGGTGCACGCGGCAAGGTTAAAACCCGCGTCGACCAATAGCGGCCGAGACTCAAGATGACCCACAGGCGAGCCGGCTGCAGCAAGGCAAACAATCCGAGCGCTAGCCAATTCGGCTGGGTTGCGGCCGGTATCAGGAATGCCAGGCTTGCCAGCCAACTGATATGGAGCACCACAAAATAGCGATGGCCCGCGGCATCGGCTTCGCTCGCGCCGAGTCGGCGGAGCCGTGCAGTGTTGCGCTGGGCCCAAGCGAGTTCGCCGAGCCGCTGCAGTGCGACACAGGCGAGCACCCAATAAAGCGGCGTCATCGATTGGCGAGCAGCAAAAACCCGGCAGTGAACCCGGGGCCGAGCGCCGTCATCAATCCCAAATTCCACTGCGGCCCCATGGCGCGCATTTGGTCCATCACAAACAGCACGGTCGCGGCCGACATGTTGCCATAATCGCGCAATACGATGACGCGCTCCGGCGAGCGCGCCGTGCCGCAGGTGGAAGGCGTGTTCCAGCGCCGTTATAACCTTGGCGCCGCCCGGGTGGCACAGGAAGCGATCGATGTCGGCGAGCGCCAGGCCGTGACGGCCGAGAAACGCTTCTGCCACAGCGCGCAACTCAGTCGCCACCAGCTGCGGGATGTCGCGTGAAAAAACTGCTTTGAAGCCGTCATCGGCAACGTCCCAGCCCATTACGTCGAGACTGCCGGGCCAGGTATGCTCAGTGCTCGCGACAATTGCCGGTCCGTTACCGTGGGTCGACAATAAGGCGCCGGCCGCGCCGTCCCCGAACAACGCGGTTGCAACGATGTTGCTCTTCGACCAATCGTCACTACGAAACGCCAACGCGCACAACTCGACGACCAAAAACAGCACGGTTTCCTCGGGCGCCGCCAGCGCCTGGCTTGCTGCCCGGGCCAGGCCAACGACGCCGCCGGCACAGCCAAGCCCAAAAATCGGCAACCGGCGTACGTCGCGGCGTAGCCCCATTCGCTCGATCAACAGGGCGTCCAGGCTCGGGGTGGCAATGCCGGTCGTCGACACGGTGACCACGGCATCGATCGCAGTTTTGTTGAGACCCGCGCGATCGAGCAGTTTTATCGTGGTGGTTTCGAGAAGATCGAGGGCGCTCGCGATATAGACCCGGTTGCGCTCGCTCCAGCCGTGCGGGCGATCGTACCATTCGATCGGCACACAGGAATAGCGCATGCGGATACCGGTGTTTTCGAATACCGGCATCAGGCGCTCCAGTGTCGGCGCTCCCGCAAACAGCTTGCGAACGCGCTGGATCACATCGGCTTGCTCAAGCCGGTACGGTGGCACGGCAGTCGCAATCGTCAAAATTCGCGGGTGTAATGCCATCAGCCGCAATCTCTCCGTGCGGGTTCGTCCCGGCTGTGATTAAGACAATTTTGGCGCCAGGTAATTCCCTCTCTCACCGAGATGTGACATGGGCGTCTGTTTTGGCAAAGGAGTCCAGAGCCGAGGGGTGCCTGTCAGAGAGAGCAGACTTATCGTCGCGCCGCAATCAACAGGAACATGGGGCGGTCGCGCTCTTCGGCGAGGTCGGGCTTGGCCGCAATCTGCGCATCACTTGGTGCCCATTCTTCAACATGCCGAAGCGTGAACCCCTGACGAATGAGCAGATTGAGCGTGGTTCCGATTGTGCGATGATATTTGACGACGCCGTCGGCGAGCCAATTCGTGATGCGCTTGCCTTCGATTTGATAGCTGTCGACCGGCCATGTCCTGTGCCCATTCGCGTCCAGTATCCAACCCGGTCGCGTCGGAGCCATGTAGATCGGGTGCTCGATCGAGAACACGAAGCTTGCGCCAGGAACAAGAGCGCGATGGATTGTCGAAAAAAGCGGCTCAAGCTTCTCGATGTAGTGCAGCGCCAGCGAGCTGTAGGCGAGGTCAAAACCAGCCTGCGGAAGATCCAGCTGTTCCAAATCGGCTCGGGTGTAGGTAATCGCGATGTCCGCCGTAATGGCCTCGGCGCGATCGAGCATCTTTTGGGAGATGTCAATCCCGAGGATTTGAGCGGCCCCCTGCTCTCTCGCCCAGCGGCAGAACCAGCCAACACCGCAGCCGAGGTCCACGATCTTCAACCCGCGCAGATTGGGAAGCAGCGCGCGCAAGGCGGGCCACTCTGCCGCGCCCGCCAATCCTTCAACCGAACGGTCGAGCTGGCCATAGCGCGCGAAGAACACAGGATCATCATATATGTTTTGGGCCATGTTTGGCGATGCTACCCGTCGGTTTCCCCGGCACCGTGATTTTCTGCAGCCGCGACGATCTCTGTCAGCGACTTCGGGCGGCGGGCGCGCTTTCGCTCCAGCGCTTCATCAATGTATTCGAGGGAAGGGTCTCGTCGAGAAGCTTTTTGGCGGTCTCAGCGCCGGCGACCGGAAGCCCCTTTGGGTCGAGCAGACCGATCTGCACCAGGACGCTCGCCTGATCCCAGTAGATGTGTTCGTGGTAGAGCTTGTCGCCGCGAAAGCCGACGATCGCGACCAGCGGCACCTCGACACGGCGCCCGGTGGGGGCCACGCCGGGCAGCATCCAATCAATTTCAACATCGTGGGTGAACGACACGATCATCTCGTCGACAATCCGATCGGCGCCGATCGTTCGCGAAACCGGCACCATCGAGATGTCGGCCGGGCATTTCGGAATGAAGTGATTGGCATAAAATCGCGCAAGCTCGCGCTGGCCGACTCCGCCGGTCATCACCGGGACGTGATTGACATACGGCTCGGAGACCATTGTTGCCATCGTCGCGGCGACATCGCGGGTTTCGAATTCGTAGCGGATATGTGCCTCCCACAGCGCCTCAAGGTCATACTGCGGGCCCATGACCCGGCGCAGCAGCGCGACCGAACGGGAATGCGCGAGACCGGCCGCGGCGCGGTCGAAATGTGGATCGCCGCGGCGTGCGAAGCCGGCCTCGGCGCCGGGATAAACATAGATTTCGACCGCCGGACGCCCCGTGCGCTTCCATCCCCCGCTCGCCGCGCCGGCGGTGGGATCGGCAACCGCTTCCTTTAGTCGCGCCATCGCGGCGGGCGGCGCTGCCGGGTCGTTTCCGGCGAAATGCAGCCCAATCGGACACGTGATCCGCTGCACAAGGTCGAGCGCCATTTCGATTCCGTCGAGGCAATAGCAGACCGCACAGGCAACTCGCTCCGTCGCTGCGGCTCGCAGCGCCATCATCGCGCCATGGCCAAAGCCCAGCACAGCGATGCCACCCGTGCATTCGCCACGCTCACGCACAGCCGCAATCGCCGCTGCGACCTCTTCATCTCCGGCGAGCGCCTCGGGATACAGCACGACATAGCCCTCGCCAGCATAGAGCTCGGCTAACGGCCGCGGACCGCCATTGCCGACTTGATCGTCGATCAACAGCATCCCGGGGCCGCTCCCCGTGGCGGGCACAGCGAGATAACCCCGTAACGTGCGACCGGCGCCTGTCGGAATACGAATGCTATCTTCGGACATCCTAACCTCGGCCTCCCTGTTGTCTCGCGCGAGGATATCGGTAAACGATCCAGGCTTCCCTGACCCTTGCGACTCACCCTGCACCACGAAAGCAAGACCGCCAGCCGTTAAACTTGACACTTTCCTTGTTTTCGCGCCACCTCGCGGCACGCTGGTAGCCTTATCCGGCGTGCCAGGGCACTGGACACAAATAGCAAAGCGATAAGGGAAAGGGGCGGCTATGGGCAACGTCGAAAACGTAGCAGAAAATGCGGCGCCGACGCGCCGTCGGCTGCTCGGCTGGGGGGCAAGTGGTGCTGTCGCGACGATGCTGCTGCCCTCGCCGTGGCGCGCCGCCTTCGGCGACGTCAAGCCCTACAAGATCGGCAGTCTGCAGCCTCTGACCGGGGTCGCCGCGGCGGGCGGCAAGACGGCATTGGTCGGCATTCAGATGGCCGTCGATCGCATCAATCAGCTCGGCGGTATTCATGGCCGCCCGGTCGACGTGGTTGTCGCCGACGACCAATCTAAACCGGATATTGGCCGCCGCGCCGTAGAGAAGATGGTCACCGAGGACAAAATTGACGCGCATGTCGGCGGCTTCTTGTCGAATATTTGTCTTGCCTGCGTACCGGTGTGGGAAGACCATCAGTTGGTCAACATGATTGGCGTGTGCCTCGACACAACTTTGACAACGACCAAATGCAATCGCTATACGTTCCGGACCTTCGATTATGCGCCGGCCCAGGCGGTCGCGTTTGCCCCTTATCTAGTCGGCAAGCTCGGTAAGAAATGGCACATCATCTATGCCGACTATGCCTGGGGTCAATCAACCCGCGACGCCTACGCAAATGAAATAAAGAAACAAGGAGGTGAGGTCGTCGGCAGCACCGGCATCCCGCTCGGCACCGCCGACACGACACCGTTCATCTCGAAAATCAATGGCGATTTCGATGGCTTATTCGGCATTTCGTTCGCCACCGACGGCGTCAATCTCGCAAATCAGCTTTATGATCTCGGCCTGACAAAGAAATACAAATGGGCTGGGGATGGCGCCATCGCCGAGTTCGACGAATTTGCCGGCGCTCGGCAATAAAATTGAGGGCTTTATCGGCATCAACCGTTATTTGCCGGTGCTCGATCCGCCGCTCGATACACCGGCAAACCGCAAATTTCTCGATGATGCAGATGCGCGATTGAAGAAGATTGATCCGTCGGCGCCGTTACCCGACCGTTATACGCAGTCCAACTACGAGGCCATGAACGCGCTGAAGCTCGGCATCGAGAAATCGGGCTTTCAGGGCCGCGACGACACACCCAAGCTGATCGCGGCGCTTGAGGGGCTTGAGATGAAGGAAGGCGACGATTTTCCCCAAGGCGACAAGACCTTGCGCAAGGACGACCACCAGGCGTTTCTGCGCGAGCTGTTGTTTGTGATAAAGGATGGCAAACCGCACATCCTTGAGGCCGTGCCAAAGGACAAAACTTTGGTGCCGCCCGCCTGCACCTTTGCCTGAGTGAGCACCGCAACATTTAGCTCCGTTGGGACCAGCCTCAGCGCTGTCCCCGGATCGGACCTGCAGCCGATCTTGGCGACCCAAGGCTTAACGGTGCGCTTTGGCGGGCTGACAGCCCTCGATAATGTCGATTTCGCCGTAATGCCGGGCGAATTGCGGGCCGTGATCGGTCCCAACGGTGCCGGGAAGAGCACTTTTTTCAATTGCCTGACAGGGGTGATGCGGCCAACCGCCGGTCATATCCTGTTTGACGGCGAAGAGATTACCGGGCTCTCACCCGACCGAGTTTCGCAAAAGGGGATCGCGCGCTCTTATCAAATCACCAACATTCTACCCAACGCGACGACCCTGGAAAACGCACGGATCGCCGCGCAATCGCGCCGCCATAGCTGGAGCCTGTTAACCCATCACCGCCGATATCGTGACACTATCGACAAGGCCGAGGCGGCGCTCGAGGCGGTCGGTCTCGAGGATAAGGCCGATATGCTTGCCGCCAATCTGTCGCATGGCGAGCAGCGCAATCTGGAGATCGCGATCGCCCTCGCGACCGAGCCAAAGCTGCTTTGTCTCGACGAGCCGACTGCCGGTATGAGTGCCGCCGAGACCCAGGAGACGGTCGACCTGGTGCGGCGCATTTCGCACCAACTGACAATCGTGATCGTCGAGCACGATATGCAGGTGGTTATGGAATTGGCGCACCGGATTACGGTGCTCCATTACGGCCGCATCCTCGCCGAGGGAACACCCGCCGAGATCCAGCACGATCCGCGCGTGCTCGAGGTTTATCTGAAAACATGAACCCGGGGAGCGGCGCGGCGCCGGCAGCCGTCCTTCTCGAAGTCGGCGGGATCCATAGCTTTTACGATAAGAGCCACATTCTGCACGGCGTCTCGCTCGTCGTCGGCCGCGGCGAGGTCGTGGGCTTGCTCGGCCGCAATGGCGTTGGCAAGAGTACGACATTGAAGGCGATCATGGGGCTCGTGCAGCCGAGCGAGGGGCAAGTCGCGTTCGAAGCCCGGCCGATCATGGGGCTTCCAGCGCATCGCCGGGCGTGGCTCGGCATCGGCTATGTCCCGGAAGAGCGGCGGATCTTTCGCTTTCTGACGGTCACTGAAAATCTACGTACTGGTCTCGATCGTCATGGCGTCAGCAAGCAGCGGAAAAAAATGTTACTGGATAAGGTCTACGAATTTTTCCCGGTGTTGGCCGAGAGGCGCAATCAAGCCGGCGGGACATTATCTGGCGGCGAACAGCAGATGCTGGCGATTGCCCGCGCGATGATGCTGGAGCCCAAGATCATCCTGCTTGACGAGCCGACCGAAGGCTTGATGCCGCGCATGGTCGGGCAGATCCGGGAAATCATTTCGGTATTGCAAGCCGAAAATGTCGCCGTGCTGCTGGTCGAGCAAAACGTGCCGCTGACCTTGGAGGCCGCGTCGCGCATCTATCTTCTCGAAAAGGGTGTGGTCCGTCATCACGCGACCGCCGCAGAGTTGCGCGCCGACAGCCACATCATCCATCAATATATGGGCATCTGATCCGCTCGATGCCCAATGATCGACAGGCCATGGCATGGCAATTTCGCTCCAGCAGATACTGATCCAGACCGTCAACGGGGTCGTGACCGGTATGATTCTGGCGCTGGTCGCCTCCGGCCTGACGCTGATTTTCGGCATTATGGATATCGTCAACTTTGCCCATGGCGAGTTGTTTATGCTCGGCGCCTATGTCGGCGTGCTGACCTTGGCGGCGACCGGCAGCTTCTGGCTGGCGCTGGTGAGTGCGACGGTTGCGATCGCGCTTCTCGGTGCGCTGATTTATGTGACGACCTTGCGGCCGCTGCTCGGCCGCGATCCGCTGACCACGATCCTCGCCACCTTCGGCTTGTCGCTAATATTGCAGAATTACGCGTTATGGCAGTTTGGGCCGGTCGCGCGCAAAATCACCGAGCCGATTTCGGGCCATTTCACTCTCTTCTATCTTGATTATCCCTGGTACCGGATCGTCATCGCATTGATCGCGGGCGCGATGATCTTCGCGCTGTGGCTATTTCTCAAATTCGGCACCTGGGGCATCTGGATCCGCGCGACGACGCAGGACCGGGTCATGGCGCAAGCGATGGGCATCCCGGTTCCACTCGTCTTGGCGACAGTGTTCGCGATTGGCGCCGGTATGGCAGGAGCAAGCGGCGTGCTGTTTGGCCCATTAACCGCGGTCGATCACGCTATGGGTCTCGACTGGATCTTGAAGGTGTTCATTGTCGTCGTGGTCGGCGGCATGGGAAATCTTGCCGGCTCGATCGTTGCGGCAATTTTTATCAGCCTGCTCGAAGCCTATGCCTCGCTGTGGGTCAGCCCGGCGCAGGCGGTAATCGTTTCGTTTATCGTACTGATCCTGACCTTGTTGTTCCGGCCGACTGGGCTCTTTGCGACGGCAACGCGATGAGCCGGCGGCCGGCATTCGTCTATTGGATCGGTTTTTCGATCGCGGTGGCGTTGCTGATCGCCGCGCCCTTGGTGTTGCCGACGTTCTGGGCGAGGCTGCTGACCGAGATCCTGATCTGGGGCTTATTAGCGATGTCCTCCGATCTGTTGATCGGCTACACCGGCATGGTCTCGTTCGGCCATTCCGCATTCTTTGGGCTCGGCATGTATGGGGCTGCAGCCGCTCTGTTGACCGTATCGCCGCCCAATCTATGGCTGGCGTTGGTTTACGGCCTATTGGGCGCTGCTGCGGCAGCGGGATTTGTCGCGTATTTTTCGACGCGGCTGCGCGACATTTATTTCGCAATTACGACATTGATCTTCTCGCAGATCTTCTACGTCATCATATTCACTTGGACCGCGATAACCGGCGGTGAAAACGGGCTGACTTTCGAGCGGCCGTTATTAACGGTCCCTGGGCTTATTCGCCTGCATTTAACATCAACGAATTTACACTGGTTTGTATTGGCGGTCGTCGTCGGATCCTATCTACTTTTGCGGCGGATCACGCAATCGCCGTTTGGCATGGTGCTGCAATCGATCCGCGAGAACGAGGCGCGCACGCGCGCCATCGGCTACCCGGTCGAGCGCTATAAAATTGTCGCGGTCATGCTGTCCGGGCTGTTCGCTGGCCTCGCCGGTGTACTCTATGCCCTGCAGAATGAGTTCGCCGCCCCCGATTTCGTCTTCTTTGTCGTTTCTGGCGAGACCGTGATTTACAACGTCGTTGGCGGCATCGGCACTCTGATCGGACCGATCGTCGGCGCCGCCTTTTTTCTGTTGTTGCGCGAGGGATTGTCTCGCTTCTTCACAGAATTTTACTTGATCCCGGTCGGCGTAATTTTTGTCGCCATGGTCATCTTCATGCCGCAAGGGCTGTTGGGGTTTATGCGACGCTGGCTCAACCAGTAAGCCTGCGCTGCAAAGATCCGAGGCTGCGGCGCGGAACAGCCCCAACATCATTTCCCATATCGGTGCACCTCGCGGATCGCCGCGGCAATCCGTTCCGGGCTCGGGATATAAAGCTTTTCGAGCGACGGCGCGAACGGCACCGGCGTGTGCGGCGCCGTTACCCGCTTGACCGGAGCTTTCAGCGCGTCAAAAGCCTTGTCGGCAACGAGGGCGGCGATGTCCGTCGCCATACTGCAGCGCGGCGTCGCCTCGTCGACGATAACGAGCCGCCCGGTGCGCTCGACACTCTCCAAGATCGTGTCCTCGTCGAGCGGCGAGGTGGTGCGCGGATCGATCAATTCGCACTCGATCCCGTCGGCAGCGAGCGTTTCGATGGCCTCGCTCGCGTAGTGCACCATTCGCGCCAGCGCCACAACCGTGACATCGTCGCCATCACGCACGATGTTGGCTTCGCCAAATGGGATCGTGTAAGGCTCGTCCGGCACCTCGGTGCGCAAATCGTACATCAATTTGTGTTCGCAAAAGACGACCGGGTCGTCATCGCGGATTGCCTGGATCAACAGCCCCTTGGCATCGTAGGCGTTTGACGGCACGACGCATTTGAGCCCCGGGACCGAAGTAAAGATGTGATAGGGGCTTTGCGAATGCTGGGCCGCGGCACTGCGGCCGGCGCCGATCATCGTGCGGATCACGAGCGGGGTGTTGGCCTTGCCGCCGAACATGTAACGGAACTTCGCCGCCTGATTGAAGATCTGGTCAAAGCAGACGCCAAGAAAATCGGAAAACATCAGCTCGGCAACCGGCCGCAAGCCGGTCACCGCGGCACCGGCGGCTGCTCCCATGATTGCCGATTCGGTGATCGGCGTGTCAATGACCCGGCTCTCGCCGAATTCAGCAAACAACCCCTTGGTGACGCCGAGCACGCCGCCATAGGCGTCGCGCTGACCCTCGGTGCCGGTCCCGCCCGCGACATCTTCACCGATCACGATGACGCGCGGGTCGCGGCGCATTTCCTGTGCCAAAGCTTCGTTCAGGGCTTGGCGGATCGATTTTTGCGGCATCGCGAGATCCTTCAACTCGGTGGAGATAGATTGACTATTATCTGCTTATACTTGAATTCCTTCGCTTTCAATATTTTGGAAAAATATTTGTTTAAATGGCCCGAATTTCTTAGGGTCCCACGTCTGATTAAAATCAGTGGGGACATGGCCGCTTGGCCGCACGAACACTATTGTGTCGTTGGGAGTTATTCTTCGTATCGCAACATCTATTATGCGATAGAATTTATCATTCGTGAGGTAGAGATGGTCAACCGCTTGATCTACGCTCATTAATTCTCCATGGGATTCAGGCCCATGAAGCTCAATCAGGAACGAACGTGGGACCTGCTTGTGAAGCCTTAGGTCGGCCATTCGTGCCGCTTCCGTCAAAGCCCGGCGGAAAAGAGTTCGAAAATGCCGTTTGGTCATGATTGCAGCCATTCATCACACGATAACCGGCGGTGTCATGGCGCGATAAACGTTTCGGAGTTGCGCTTCGGCAAAGAACACCGACGAGCCGGCGCCATGAGGTCCGAGATCCACGAAACTGTACCCCTGATTGATAATGGGTTGGGGAAGGCTCGTTTCGGTAATCGTGCTCCCTTGGTTGATTGGATGTGAGGCAAACGCCTGTGCTCCCGATAATGTCAATGCAAAGTATTTCCCTGAGTGGGAAGGATTCGATCCATAATCTCCGGTCAATTTAAGGTACGCTAGCTCAATCGCATCAATCACGCGGTATACGGGAACTCGGGGGCCGGCTGTCGGTACGGCCGCTGAGCCGTGGTTATCAGATGGATCGGGTTTCTTGCCTGCGCTTCCATCAATAGGAGACGTAAACATCGGCGAGCAGCGCCGCCTCATCGGGGGAGTCGGCAGCACGCGCGGTCTCGACCGCGCGCTCGATCAAGGCTGCGACCTCGGCATCAACTGCCGTCGAGAGCAGCGGCGTCGAGCAAGGCCGCCTCTGTGACGCGCCGGCGAAAATGCTTGAGGCAGTCGCGCTCCTCGCGCAGCCGGCGGACCTCATCCCTGCCGCGATAGAGCTGGGCGTCACCCGAATGGTGACCGTAGAAGCGGCAGGTGTCGACCTCGATCGCAGAGGGACCACCGCCAGCGCGAGCACGAGCGACTGCATCGCCGGCCGCCTCGTGCACTGCAAAGAAATCATCGCCATTGACCTTGATCGCGGGCAGGCCAAAGCCTGCAGCGCGCCCGGCGATATCATGGCTGCCGACCGCGTAGCCTACTCCAGTGCCCTCGCCGTACTGGTTGTTTTCGAAGACGAAGATCGCCGGCAATTTCAACACGACCGCCAGATTCATCGCCTCGAAAGTGGTCCCCTGGTTCGACCCGCCATCGCCGGTGAACGATACCGCGACAGCATCGCGCCCCAAGGTCTTGGCGCTCAGAGCCGCACCGACCACCAAAGGCGGCCCGCCGCCAACGATGCCATTAGCGCCGAGCATGCCGCGGTCGAGATCGGCGATGTGCATCGAGCCGCCCTTGCCGCCGCACAGCCCGCCTTTTTTAGCAAAGAGCTCCTGCATCATCAGCACCGGGTCGCAGCCTTTGGCAATCGAATGGCCATGCCCGCGATGTGTGCTCGCGATGTAATCGTCATCGCGCAGGTGGGAGCACACGCCCACCGCCGACGCCTCCTCGCCGGCGTAAAGATGCACAAACCCCGGGATGCCGCCTTTCGAAAACTCGTCCTGCACCCGCTCTTCAAAGCGGCGGATCGTGGTCATCGCACGATAAGCTTTGAGCAGGTCCTCGCGGCTCAGCTGCACTTTGTCCTCCCCGACTTATCTCGTGGCCGGTCGTCCTACTCTGCCTGTTTTCGGACTGCATCACAATCGTGGCAAGGCAGCCATTGACGCCGACAAACGAAGCCGGAAGCCCATCGCAAGCTTGCGGCTTTCGCCGAGGATGGCGGGCCGCTATGCTGGCCTCGAATCCCACCGAGCCAAAGGGGAGCAGCGACATGGCGTTTTACGAACTGCGGCAATACAAGGTTTTGCCCGGCAAAATGGATGAATGGGTCAAGATCATGGAGGAGGAGATCATCCCCTTCCAGATCTCAAAGGGCATGGTGATCACCGGCAGCTATCGCGGCGAAACCGACGATTCCTGTTATGTTTGGATGCGCCGCTTCAACAGCGAGGCCGAGCGCGAAGCTTTATATAAGGCCGTATACGACAGCGATCATTGGAAAACCAACATCGCACCGCGCGTGCCGCAATGCCTCGACCGCAGCGCAATGGTCGTGACCCGCATCGTCCCAACACCAAAATCGACAGCGCAGTAGGGAGCGACGCCGGGCATAGCGGAAATAGCGGGTGGAGAGACATGCCTGCCTCGCGGCGGATCAACCGGGGAGAGTCTCGATAGATGAAGATCACCGACGTCACGCTGACCCTGTTTGCCTGGGAGAGCATCCCGCCGACAATTTACGGCCATCACACTGCCAGGCCGACCGGCAAGAGCGATCTCGGGCTGCTCGCGGTCACGACCGATCAGGGGATCACCGGGCATGCCTTTCTCGGCACCTCGTCGAACCCGGCGAGCCTCGACGGCCCGACCCTGATCCGCTTTTTAAAGCCGATCCTGATGGGCCAGGACCCGCTCGACCGCGAGCGCCTCAATCGCCTCTTGTGGGCGCGGGCTCGGGTCGCGACGGTGCGGGCGATTGGTGCTTGCGATATCGCGCTGTGGGATGTTGCTGGGAAGGCCGCAGGGCTGCCGATCCACCGCCTGATCGGCACTTGCCGCACCAGCATCCCGGCCTATGCCAGCTCGGAGATCCATGCCACGGCGGAGGAATACGCCGAGCAGGCCAGGCATTACCAAACGACCGGCTGGACTGCCTATAAGATCCACCCGCCGCAGCGCTGGCGTGAGGACATTAAGGTTTGCGAGGCGGTGCGCGAGGCGGTCGGCGACGATTACACGATCATGCTCAACTCGACCTGGAGCTACCGCTACGAGGAGGCGCTGCGCGTCGGGCGCGCAATCGAAGAGATGGGTTTTTACTGGTACGAAGACCCGCTCGCCGACCAAGACCTTTATAATTACGTCAAATTAAAGCAAAAGCTCGATATCCCGATCCTTGCCACCGAATATCCGATCGGCGGGCTCGATTCTTACGTTCCGTGGATCACGGAGCGGGCTACCGATTTTCTGCGCGGTGACGTCGCGGTCAAAGGCGGCATCACAACTCTGATCAAGACCGCCCATCTCGCCGAAGCCTTTC
Source organism: uncultured Alphaproteobacteria bacterium (assembly GCA_963846635.1). Taxonomy (GTDB): domain Bacteria; phylum Pseudomonadota; class Alphaproteobacteria; order ATCC43930; family CGMCC-115725; genus AP-15. The sequence continues at coordinate 24,410 of CAWJXM010000027.1, forward strand.
ACCTCAATTTCGAGACCCATCACGGCGGCAATTCGTTGAATAATTTCGCCAACTTGCATGTGATCATGGCGATCCGGAACACCGAATTCTTTGAGGTGCTGTTGCCGGACGCGATGCAGAAATACGGCCTCGCCGAAGACATCACCGTCGACCGTGATGGTCTCGTGCACGCCCCGACCGAACCCGGGCTCGGCGCCCACATCGATTTCGAACTGATCGAGCGCAAAAAGGTCGGCGTGCTGAGCTGAACGGTGGCGCCCGCCAGCGCGATGTGGCCCTGGCGGTGCGGCCGCCGGGCAAATGACCGGCCAGTTGGAAGCGGAGTGTCTCGGCGGTCTATAATATTGCTGCCCGGGATGCGTAGAATCGGTTAGCATCGCCGCCGCGTTCAATTGGCCGCGCCGATTGCGGTGCGGCGCGCTTTCCAAGAGGAGCAGGGAAATGGGCGAAATTCTCGGTCTAGGTTGCACCCACTATCCGGGGCTGACGGTTCCCGACGAGCAGTTGCCCTCGTTGTTCCATCGCCTCTTGACCGCACCGAATGTGCCCGAGCACTACAAGAACCCGGCAAACTGGCCAGCTGAACTCGTCGCCGAACTCGGCAACGATGAGGGTTTTTCATCGGCGCAACGCTACAGCGCGCAACTCGCAGAAGGCTTCCGCGCGGTGCGCAAGTCGCTCGACGACTTCAATCCGGATTTCGTCGTGGTATGGGGCGACGACCAGTATGAGAATTTCCGCGAGGACATCATCCCCGCCTTCTGTCTGCTTGGCTATGACGAGGATTTTCAGGTTCAGCCGTGGAAAAACGGCAATGGCGGCCGCACCAACCGCTGGGGCGAGCCGGGCGACTGGGCGTTGAAGCTGCATGGGCATCGTGAGGCGGCGAAGTTTCTTGCCACCGGACTGATCGAGCGCGGCATCGACCTGGCTTATGCCTATAAACCGCTACACCATCCGCTGGCCCACGCGTTTACCAACACCTTCCTTTATCTCGATTGGGACCGCAAAGGCTTCCCCTATCCGGTGGTGCCGTTCGCGATCAATTGCTATGGCAGCAATCTGCTGCACGCCAAGGGCGGCACGGCGGCGCTGTTCATCCCGCCGCGCGACCCATCAATCGCGGGCGATCCGCCCTCACCGCATCCTTGGCGCTGCATGGAAGTGGGCAAAGCGGTGGCCGAAACCCTTGCGGCGTCACCGTGGCGAGTGGCGGTAATTGCCTCCTCGAGCTGGTCGCATTGCTTTCTTTCGCCGACCAACGGCTATTTGTGGCCCGACCATAAGGCCGACCGGCTGTTGTTCGAGGCGTTGGAAGCGCGCGATTACGACACTTGGCGCAAACGTCCGTTGCAGGCGATGGAGCAGGCCGGCCAGCACGAAATGCTGAACTGGTGCGCGCTGATGGGGGCAATGGAAACGCTTGATCGTCGTCCGGTCGTGCACGATTACGTGGAGACATACATTTTCGCCTCGGAGAAGTGTTTCGTCACTTACCCCGCGTAGGCCGAGCTCGGCGACGGCGCCCTGATCTCCTATCGCTTAGTGGGGGCGGACAGTGAGATCGGACGCCGCGCTTGCCAAATCGGGTCCCCGCCCCTAACACTCTCGGCGGGGACCAATGTTTAGAAAGCCGCGGATCCTAGAAGAGGGCGCGCAGACTGCTGCCCTGGTATGGCGTCTGACGCGCGATTTTATGCGCCCGCATGCGGCGCGCATCGCGCTTGCATTTATCCTGATGGGTGCTGCCGCCGGTAGCACGGCGGTGCGCGCCTGGCTGATGCAGCCGGTGCTGGATCGGGTCTTTGTCGGTCGCGACGGCTCATGGCTGTTGCTGATTGCCGGCGGGGCGCTCGCCATCGCGCTCGTCAAAGGCATTGCCGATTACGGCGAGGCGGTGTTGATGAACCGGGTCGGACAGCGCGTTATCGCCGATGTGCAGGTTACACTGTTCAGCCGGCTGATGCGGGCGGATCTCGCCTATTTCCACGCCAACCCGAGCGGCACGCTGATCTCGCGCTTCACGAGCGACGCCGTGTTGCTGCGCAATGCTGCGGCGAATGTTCTCGGAGCCATCGGCAAGGATACGCTGACCGTTGTCCTTCTGGTCGCTGTCATGTTCTACCAGGACTGGTTGTTGGCGCTCGTCTCGTTTTTCATATTTCCGGTGGCAATCCATCCAATCGTCGGCATCGGCAAGCGAATGCGCCGTGTCACTGCCAACACCCAAACCGAGGTCGGCCAGTTGACGACGCTGCTGAGCCAGACGTTCCAAGGCGCACGGCTGGTCAAGGCCTATGGCATGGAGGCCTATGAGGAGGGCAGGGCCGCGGCGTTGTTTGAGCGCGTGTTTGCGTTGATTGACCGGGCGACGCGCACGCGTTCGGCTGCCTCGCCGATGATGGAGACCCTGGGCGGCGCCGCGATTGCGGTGGTCATCCTCTATGGCGGTCATCAGGTCATCGGCGGCGCCCGCACGCCGGGCGCTTTTTTTTCATTCGTGACGGCACTATTGTTGGCGTATCAGCCGCTGAAGAGCCTCGCCAACCTGAACGCTTCGTTGCAGGAAGGCTTGGCCGCGGCCGAACGGATTTTTCAGGTGTTGGATGTCGAGCCGCGGATCCGCGACCGGCACGGCGCTAAGCCGCTGCGGATTGCGGGTGGCGAGATCCGCTTTCAGCATGTCCGGTTTGGCTATGCGCCCGGTGCGGTCGCGCTCGATGATATTACATTAACGATACCAGCCGGGCGTACGGTGGCGCTGGTCGGTGCCTCGGGGGCCGGGAAATCGACAATCCTCAATCTGATCCCACGTTTTTTTGATGTCACCGAGGGCAGCATTGCAATCGACGGCCAGGATATCCGCTCGGTCACTTTGGCCTCGCTGCGGGCGGCGATCGCGATTGTCTCGCAAGAGGTCACATTGTTTGACGATACCTTGCGTGCGAACATCGCCTATGGGCGCTTTGGCGCCTCGGCAGAGGATATCGAGGCGGCAGCCCGCGCCGCCGGGATCGACGGTTTCATTCGCGAATTGCGCGACGGCTACGACACGCAGGTCGGCGAGCACGGGGTGCGGTTGTCGGGCGGCCAGCGCCAACGCATTGCGATCGCCCGCGCGATGCTCAAGGACGCACCGATTCTGCTGCTTGATGAGGCAACCTCGGCACTCGACAGCGAATCGGAGCGTCAGGTCCAGGCCGCGCTGCGTGTCTTGATCCGTGGCCGCACCACGCTCGTCATCGCGCACCGGTTGTCAACCGTCCAGGGCGCCGACTTGATTTGTGTGATTGATCGGGGGCGCTTGGCCGAAAGCGGGCGACACGCCGAGCTCTTGGCCCGCAACGGGCTTTACGCGCGGCTCCACGCGATGCAATTCGCCGACCACCGTGACCTCGTCACGGCCGGTTCAGCCCTATAGCTCACGGTGCTCACACCGCCTACCTCGCGCCTATGGCGGTGCCTGTTGCGCCATTCTCGCATACGGAAGATCGCGTGCTGGGCTATCCACTGTTATATCCGGTTTGTTTATCGGACCAATCGATGGACGGTCGAAAACGGCGAATGGCCGCGACAGCTGCTTGCAGCGGGTTGCCCGTTTATCGGAGCCTTCTGGCATGGCCGCATGATGATGATCCCGATGGGATGGCGCCGCATGGCGCCGATGCACATGCTGATCTCGGCGCATCGGGACGGGCAAATCATCGCCGATGCCGTTGCCTATTTTGGTATCGATGCGATTGCCGGCTCCACTCGGCGTGGCGGATCGGTGGCGTTGCGCTCTATGTTGAAGCGGCTCAAGGAAGGCGATTGCGTCGCGATCACGCCCGATGGGCCACACGGACCGGCTATGAGTTCGAGTAGCGGCATCGTCAATGTGGCGCGACTGGCCCAGGTGCCGATCGTGCCGATTACCTATGCCACCAGCCGGCGCCGCATCGCGGCCACGTGGGACCAGTTTCATGTCGCCCTGCCGTTTGGTCGGGGCGTGTTTTTGTGGAGCGAACCGATCGTAATCGCCAATGATCTTGATGAGGCCGGTATCGAAAATGCGCGGCGGCTAATCGAACAGCGCATGCGGGACATGGTGCAGGAAGCCGATCGGCGCGTTGGTCATGCGGCTCCGCCAATTCCGGTGGAGGCGGCGAATACAGTTTCCGGTTTGGGGAACGCAGCTGAGGTCTCGACCCTATCATGCTCGGAGACGTTGTCGCGACCGGCGCCCGCCCCGTGATGTTGCCGCTTTTATATCGCGCCCTGACCTTGCCGCTGCCTCCTTTTGTGATGCTGTACCTCCGGCGGCGCTGCCAGCGCGGCAAGGAGGATCGGCTGCGCTGGGCGGAGCGTCGCGGCATCGCGAGCACGCCACGTCCGCCCGGTCCGCTCGTCTGGATTCACGCTGCTAGCGTCGGCGAGGCGACTGCCGTGTTACGGCTAATCGAGCAGCTGCTCGAGACCCGGCCCGGGCTCGAAATTCTCCTGACGACTGGCACGGTGGCCTCGGCGCGGCTTCTGGAGAGCCGATTGCCGGCACGCGCCCGCCATCAATATGTCCCAGTCGATATACCCGGCTGGATCCGACGCTTTCTCGATCACTGGCGGCCCGATTTGGCGCTCTGGGTCGAATCAGAGCTGTGGCCCAATCTGGTGCTCGCAACGCACGCTCGGGGGATCCCGATGCTGCTGCTCAACGGTCGATTGTCGTCGCGCTCCTATCGGCGCTGGCGTCAATGGCCGGGGTTGATCGGCCCAATGCTCGGTGCGTTCGCACAATGTCTGGCGCAGGACGCGGAGCAAGCTCGCCGTATCCGCCGGCTGGGCGGCGATCAGGTGACCGCAATCGGCGACCTTAAGGGTGCGGGTAATCCGTTGCCGGTTGATCCGACCGAATTTTGGCGATTGCGGCAGGAGATCGGCCTTAGGCCACTCTGGCTCGCAGCCAGCACGCATCCAGGCGAGGAAGAGATCGCAGCGGTGGTGCACCATCGGCTGGCCATAGATCATCCCGGCCTTTTGACGATCATCGCGCCACGCCATCCTGCTCGCAGCGAATCCGTGGCGTCAATGCTGACCGCACACGGGCTCAGCGTTGCACGACGCAGCCGGGGTGAGCCGATCACCACGAGCACCAAGGTTTATCTGGCCGACACCTTGGGCGAGCTCGGCTTGCTTTACCGTCTGGCGGGGATTGCATTTATCGGCGGCTCGATAACCCCGAGGGGCGGCCATAACCCGCTCGAAGCGGCCCGACTCGACTGCACTGTCCTGCATGGGCCAGACATGAGCAATTGCGCCGCAATGGCCACCGCACTCGCAGCTGCCGACGCGGCGCAAACAGTCGGCAGTGCGGAAGAACTAGCGGACGCAGTTTCACGACTGCTGTCGGACCCGAGAACACGCGTGGCGCGCACTGATGCCGCAAGGCGCGTGGCTGATGCCGGCGCGGCGGTTCTCGACGCTGTGCTGGCGCGGCTGGCACCCTGGCTAGACCAGATCACGCCCGTACAAAACGGGTTGAGCCATGATGTTTTGTTCGAAGCCGTGGACCGAGCGTCGCACGCCGTCGGAGCATAATGCAAACCGCTCCCGATTTTTGGGGCAAGGAACCGGGATTCGTTGCCGATCTGTTGCGGCCTCTTGGTGCCGTTTGGGATACCGTTGGGAGACTGCATCGGGCCTTGGCGCGGCCTTACCAACCTCCGGTCCCGGTTATCTGTGTCGGCAATTTGGTTGCTGGGGGCGCTGGTAAAACGCCGGTTACGCTGTCGTTGAGCGACTGGTTGGCGGCGCACGGGATCGCGGTGCACGCGGTCACGCGCGGCTATGGCGGGCGATTAGCCGGTCCATGCCGGGTCGATACCGCTTGCCACGATGCACGCGAGGTCGGTGACGAAGCGCTGCTGCTCGCGGCCCGGATGCCGGCGTGGGTCGCGCATGACCGTGCCGCTGGAGCCGGTGCCGCAATCGCCGCGGGGGCGAAAGCGATTTTGCTCGACGACGGGTTTCAGAACCCATTGATCAATAAGACGCTTTCGGTGGTCGTCGTGGATGCGGGCTATGGATTTGGCAACGGGCGGGTAATCCCGGCAGGTCCGCTGCGCGAAGATCGGCGTCGTGGCCTCGCCCGCGCCGATGCCGTGGTGCTGCTCACGGTCGCCGGTGTGCAGAGTCTGATTTCACTGGCGGAACTCGATTACAGCCGACCCATCATCCGGGCGGTGCTGAGCCCGATTGAGGGCGGGCGTTTCGCGGGCCGCCGCCTGTTCGCCTTTGCCGGAATCGGCCGCCCAGCGCGGTTTTTTGCGACACTCCGGGCACTCGGTGCAGAAATTGTCTCAGAGCGCGCCTTTCCCGACCACTACGCGTTCGGTGAACACGACATTGCCGAGCTTTGCAGCACCGCTCATCGTGCGCAGGCGCGGCTGGTAACGACTGCAAAGGATTTTGTCCGTCTTCCGCGCGCAATTCGTGCCGAGGTCGAGGTGCTCGAGGTCGAGGTTCGTTGGCCCGATCCGGAAATGGTGGCCTCGCTGCTCAATCCCGTGGTGCTGGCGGCCGGTGGAAATGCCGACCCGATCGAACCCGCTTGCTGACCGCCCGCGGCTTATCGATTGGATCGAAGCCTGCGGTGCAGTGGTGTTGTTCGCCGTGTTCCGACTGCTGCCGATCGAATGGGCGTCTGCGCTGGGCGGGGCCATAGCGCGCCGGATCGGTCCCTTTCTCGGGATTTCAAAGCGCGCACGGATCAACCTGCGCCGCGCCTTTCCCGAGCTTCCGGAAGCCGAGGTCGAGCGGATTGTCGCCGGTATGTGGGACAATCTCGGGCGGGTTGCCGCGGAATACCCGCATTTGCCGAAAATTCGGATCTTTGCACCCGATGGGCGGGTCGAGACCCATGGTCTCGAACACATGGACAATGCGGTCGCGGCCGGACGGCGCATGATCATTTTCTCCGGCCACATCGCCAATTGGGAGATCGCTGCGCTCGCCGCGGTCCAATACGGCATCACTATCACACAGATCTATCGCGCGCCCAACAATCCGCTCGTTGACCGGCTGATCGCGCGCTGCCGCGGCGACCGCGGCGAATACATTCCGAAAGGCGCTCCGGCGGCACGGCGTGCGTTTTCGGCCCTCTATCGCGGCGAGCATTTAACGATGCTGGCAGACCAAAAACTCAACGAGGGCATACCGGTGCCGTTCTTTGGCCGGCCGGCGATGACCGCAACCGCGCTCGCCCTCCTCGCGCTGCGCTTTGATTGCGATGTGCTGCCGGCGCGCGTCGAGCGTCTGCGCGGGGCGCGTTTCCGCCTGACCGTGTTCCCCCCCTTGCCCCTGCCGCGAAGCGGCGATCAGGACGCAGATGTCGCGGCGCTGACCGCCGCTGTCACCGCAGTGCTCGAATTGTGGATTCGTGATCGCCCCGAAGAGTGGCTCTGGGTGCATCGCCGCTGGCCAGACTAGCGATCCTTAACACTTTGAGTGACGAATTTGCTCGTGTACCGGCGGCGGATTATAGTTGTGTTGCCGAAACGTCTGTTGCGCATGGCCGCTTTTTGTGCAGCACTTGTGTCGCGTACCTTCTTAATCATAGCTGCAGCGGAAGATGCGCTTTGGGAACCCTGGTGGTCACATCGAAACGGGGAGACAACAATGGACATGACACGCCGTGCTACAGCCGAGTTTTTCGGCACCCTTTGGCTCGTCTTTGGTGGTTGCGGAACTGCGTTGTATGCCGCCGCATTTCCGTCGCTCGGCGTCGGGTTTCTCGGCGTTGCATTTGCTTTCGGCCTGACCTTGCTGACGATGGCTTATGCCGTCGGCCATATTTCGGGCGGCCACTTCAACCCGGCGGTCACGATCGGGCTGTGGGCCAGCGGTCGCTTCAAAAGCGCTGACGTGCTCCCATACATTATTGCGCAAGTGATCGGCGCGATCATCGCTGCTGCAATTTTGTATCTGATCGCATCAGGCAAACCCGGCTGGGTACCGGATGGTTTTGCTGCGAACGGCTATGGCGCTCTAAGCCCCGGCAAATATTCGCTCGGCACCTGTTTTATCACCGAAGTGGTAGCAACCTTTTTCTTTCTGTTCGTGATCATCGGCTCGACATCGAAAGGAGCAGCGGTCGGGTTCGCCGGCATCCCGATCGGTCTGTGCCTGACCTTGATCCATCTGATCACGATCCCGATTACCAACACCTCGGTCAATCCGGCACGCAGCACAGGACCTGCGCTGTTCGCCGGCGGGCACTACATCGCCCAACTGTGGATGTTCTGGTTGGCGCCAATTATCGGCGCAGCATTCGCCGGATACTTCACCCGTTGGCTCTATCAGGGCGAGTTGGTCGCAGTCGAGACGGTCGTCGTCGAGCAGGAACGTATCGCCTGAGGCGCAGCTCTGCTGGTCGTCACGTCTTTACCCAAGATCGCGTGACGCGGGTTGCCCGCATGGCGGGGCGTTACTGTTCAGGCGCCAGAGCGCTCAAAAGCGATTCCGATGCGGCAATTCTGAGCGCACCCTTGGTGCTGTTGTTCGAGGCGACCGGATCGGGATATGCGGTCGTGCCCTACCTGTTTTTCTGCTCCACCATCAGGATTACACCAACTGCGACATCTCGCAGGAGTTCGACGCCTCGTAAGCCGCACCGCACAGACGGCGGCATCATCGTAGCGCCGCAGCTGAACTCGCCAAACGCCGGTCATTAATCGCCCCGCAGGCCTTCGACCAGAACAGCAGGCCAGCTTGGAGCGGCGGATGATCCTCGACCTGCATCAGATATTCGGCCGCCAATGCCAGAAAGCTGACGAGAACACCCCCACCAGCGGTCGCCACCCAGGTCCCGATGATCGGGAAAGTGTGCCACATCTGCTTTACCGGAGAGATCGGCTCGGCCTTGTGATATTCGACTAGCAGCAGCACCACAAACGAGGCGAGCCCGATAGCCAGCGGCACCGTAAACAAAAACGAACCGAACCCGTGGCCGGTCAACTCGCCGGCCGCCCAAAACGGCAGCACCGTTGCGCCGAAAGCCAGCACAACGCCCGCTAAATCGAATTTTCGCCCGGGATTGGGCGGCTCCTGATCAGGTAACGTGAACAGGGCGGCCATTAATACCGCTGCGCCGACAGCCCCGAGCCCCCCATAGAACCAGCGCCAGGCATGGCCATAGGCAACTGCACCGCCGACCAACGGCCCGGCCATGACCGCACCAAAGAAGCCGAGGTTGATCATTGCGGCGGTGATCGGCAGTTTTTTGGCAGGAAAGCGTTGGATCACCGGCGGTAAGGCGACAACCAGCAGAATTCCGGTCGTAAAACCCTGAAGGACTTGCCCGCGCCGTAAACGACCGTGCCGGGCGCTATCGCAGCGAGCACCGAGCCGAGAACAAACAATCCCTCTATCAGAAAAAGAGCCAGCGCTGACGAAACCGCTGGACGAGGTCGCCGCCGAGCAGCGCGCCAAAGGCATAGCCTGCAGTCGACAGGCCGGCGATAATTTCGAGGCCGCTTCGCCCGGTGCCGATATCCGAGGGATGACAGCGCCGGCTAAATTGCTCTCGCGGGGCAAAAAATCATGCCGCGAAGCCAACGCTTCCCCTGTCGCGAACAGCACGACGAATGTGATCGCGACCAACCAGGCCGCAGCGACGGCGCTCCGGCCGTCCAGGGATCTCTCGGCGTTGCCCAATTTCACTCTGTAAGGCGGTTTACGCGCTTGGCTATTTCGGAAGAACTTGATGTCGCCATCGCCTTGGTGGACCGGGCCTGGACCTCAATCCGAGCTCCGCTTGCAGTTGGGCAGTATAACGGCTGGCTTAGGTCGTGGAGCGGGCAACCGATCTCGCGATCGAGCATTTCGAGACCTCCTTGCGCCTCACCCCCCGCGAGCAGAGAGCAAACCCTTTCATGGAAATTGGCGTGGCCCATTTCTTCGCCCGGCGTTTTGAAGAAGCCCGGGTTACATTGCTTCGGTCTTGCAAAAAAAGCCGAAGTGGGTACCAACACACCGTTTTCTCGCGTCGAGTTACGCGCACATGGGGCGACTTGAGGAGGCGCAAGAAACCGTAAAGCGGTTACGCACCTTGACGAATGTGGTGGTCCCAAGCGCAGAGCACTGGCGAAACCCGGAGTGCCGTGAACTTTTCCTTCCGGGACTGCGCTTGGCGGCTGGCGAGGCGGCATGACCGATCCGCGCTCCGCGAGCACGAAGCGCGCCGATGGTGCCGTGCCTCGCGGTGCAAGACGAGGAAGAGGGCAGCAAATTTCGACCGAATTTTCACCGAGTTTCCGGAGGTTTCGACAGGCAACCGCGAGCCGATTACGCGCCGAAAAGCCTGCAATACCAAGGATTTGACGCTCGCCTTCACCTGCGCGAGCACACCACACCCGCGCGGAGTTTCCGGCGAGTTTCGGGTAACTCATTGTTTAATTTCATATTTTGGTTTGCAGTTCTCATAGGGACCCTGCTACGGCAATTGCGGAGGGCCGCCATGGGGAAAAGGACCCTGCCGGGGGTCCTCGAATTTCCCGTACTGGTGCGCCGCGCGACAGCGCTAAGCCGCCGAAATAAAGTTATTATCGACGGTGAAAGGACACGATCGGGCTTGGCTCGGGGCGATCCGGCCGCCGCCGGATTGACTTCAGACCCCGAAGCGCGCCACGCGCGCGGGACAACTCACCAAGTCGGGTTCCCCTCTCCGCGGGCGCACCGGCTGGATAAGACGCCACCCGGCCAAAAAGGTTTCCGCATTTGTGGTAGCGGCTGAGACGTGTTATTCGAGCGGCTGGACAACACTGTTGCGGTAGCTATGAGGTAGCTAGAGAAGAGTCATCAGCTACTGGCATCGCGTAAGCGAATGATAATAATCAATGTCCCCGTAGCTCAGTCGGATAGAGCAACAGTTTCCTAAACTGTAGGTCGCAGGTTCGAGTTCTGCCGGGGACGCCAACAACTCTATGAAAATCAAAGACGTTAGTAGACATTCCCTGACAGTCGATGTATCTCTGATGACAGTCGGTGTCCGCTCAAACACGGACATAGTGCGGACACAGGATACGAGGCGATGCCCACAGTCACCCAATTGTCGACGAACGGACCACACCCGGAGATCGACCCGGACACCACGGAAAACCGACCGCGCCGCGTGCAAAAAGAATTGCTGACCGATCGTTTCGTGCGGGACCTGCCGGCGCCGCCGCGTGGCGCCACGATCACCTATGACGGCGGCGACCCGAAAAGGCGCGTCTCGGGCTTTGGCGTACGGGTCACCGCGGCCGGCGTGCGCGCGTTCGTTCTCAATTACCGGGTCCGCGGGATCGAGCGGTGCTACACGATCGGCAAGTTTCCCGAGTGGAATGTGTCGCGGGCGCGCGACCGGGCAAAGGAGTTGAAGCGCACGATCGACCAGGGCGGAGATCCAGGGGTTACGCATGAAAGATGCCGGTGAGGACTTGCTCCATGGATCGGTTATCCCATGCGGCCATTTTGCGACGCCCCTTGAGGCTGGCTTTTGAGGTCTGATGGCGGCGGACGAGGTTGATCGCGATTTTCCGCAGCAGCGAGAAATTCTGGACGGCGTTCCGATCCCGCATCCTGCAGTGATCTTCCTGGAAGGCGACGTCGAGAACCCAGTGCAGGCTATTCTCAATCTGCCAGTGCCGGCGGATCGCTGTTGCCAGGATCTCCGGGGGATCGGCGCTGCTGGACAGAAAGTAGCGGATGTCGGTTTCGGTCTTACCAGACCCATTGACATGACGGATGGTTTCCACGGCCAGGACGGTCTGCAGGCCGGGCCCGTCGCGCAGCGGTTCCAGCGCTGGCAGCATCCGGGCAGACGAACACGCGGCGCCGAACCAGGCGGCGGTGGCCATCATCAAATTCGTCATGGACCGGCCGGTGGAGGGGCGAGCGGCTGAAACAGGTCGCGGCGCAAAGCTCTTGGACAGCGGTGAATTTCTTCCCCTGGTTGGCCTTGAGCGTCACGAGATAATCAACCCCTCTCTTGAGGATCCTGGTGGCGATCGCCCGCTGGCAGCCCATCGCATCCAGGGTGACGATCGCCCCCTTGAGGTCGAGCACCGCGAGTAATTCCGGGATCGC
>CAWJXM010000028.1:0-22447 GCA_963846635.1 uncultured Alphaproteobacteria bacterium
TTGTTGTTGTATCTAAAGAAGAAAGTGTGTGTGTGAGGGGGTATCAGAGTTGCTGAATGGCGGTGATGGATGAATGGATGATCGAGGGCAATCCGGTGGCAAGATGCTGAAGCGGTTGAAAGGGCACGGCTGCCTTATTAACCGTTGCGCTCTGGTGTACGCGGTGGAGGTGAGTATTGGGTTCGACGAGTTAGCGAGAGGTGGCGCCCAAGTGTGGCCCTTAAGTCATTTAGTCCGTTTGAGTCATGGATGTGATTGTTATGAGCAGCATGACGGGATGGTGGTGTGTAAGGTGTGTGCCGGTTGATGGGTGGATCGAAGTACTTTGCCAGCCTTTTATTGAAATTGATTTATGTCATGTACTGCTTGATGACCACGCCGCGGATTAACAGTGAAGCCGATCTGATCGGGGTTCTTGCGCACGATCTCGACTGCGATCAACGTAGCCTTGGCGACCTTCTCACCGGCATACCCACTATCGGCGAAGACGCGCTGAATGAACGGGAAGACGCGCCGCGAGGCTTGTAGAAGCGGTCCGCCGCCGTCGCGATCTTGGATGCTCGCAGGGTGCGGTTCGAGCACGAGGCCACGCCCGTCCGTGTCGACGAGCGCGTGGCACTTGCGCCCGTTGATCTTCTTTCCCGCATCGTAACCGCGTGCCCCGCCGGCCTCGGTGGTCTTGACGCTCTCGGCTGTCAATGATCGCGTACACGGCGGCGATCCTGATGAACCAGAACATCGATTATTACTGGACGCTGCCTTGCGCCGGGGCAGCGTGCTTTCGTCGGTTTTCTCTTCGGGTTGCCGGCCTTGCGACTGCAGGGGATTACCTGGCGCTCGCCACCTTTGCACTCGCGACGGCGATGCCGCAGATCCTCAAATTTCAGCCGCTTGAGCCGTGGACTGCCGGGGTGCAAGGGATTGCCCTGTTAAAGCCCGATCCACCGCAGGCGTGCCGCTGAACCCGGATCAGTGGCTCGGTATTTCGCGCTTGCGGTGTTGCTGGTGATGTTCGCAGGCGCTGCGAGCCTCGTCAAAAGTCGCAGTGGGCGGGCGATAATGGCGATCCGCGACAATCCGATCGCGGCGGCGGCGATGGGCATCGACACCGCGCTCTATAAGACGCTGACCTTTGGCGTCAGCGCGCTTTATACCGGCGTCGCCGGCGCGCTCGGTGCGATCGTGATCCAGTTTGTCGGGCCGGACAGTTTCCCGTTTCTGCTTTCCGTCTCGTTTCTCGTCGGGCTCGTCATCGGTGGGGTCGGCTCGATCCCGGGAAGCCTGATCGGCGGCATTTTTGTCTTGTTCGTCCCAAACCTGGCCGAGCGGGTCTCGACCGGTCTATCCGGCGCGATCTATGGTGTCATCCTGCTGATCGTGATTTTTGTGATGCCTTCGGGTGCGGCGGGATTTGTGCGCATGGCGGCGGGGCGCCTGTCCTTTGCTCGAAAACCTCGGCCACTAACCCCTCAGGGAGGAAGAGATGAAACAGATTACCCGCCGCTCGATCCTCGCCGCGGCACCGGCGGCGCTGGCGCTCGCGGCAATCCCGGCGCGCGCGGAAAAGAATTACGGCCCCGGCGTTACCGACAGCGAGATCAAGATCGGCAATACCGGGCCCTATAGTGGACCTGCTTCCTCCTATGGCACGATCCCCAAATCCGAAGCTGCCTATTTCCGCAAAGTCAACGACGAGGGCGGCGTCAATGGGCGCAAGATCAATTTTATCTCCTACGACGACGGATACAGCCCGCCAAAGACCGTCGAGCAGGTGCGCAAACTGGTCGAGCAGGATCATGTGCTGTTGGTCATGAGCCCGCTGGGGACTCCGACCAATTCCGCAATCTGGCGCTACATGAATCAGAAAAAGTGCCGCAGCTCTTTGTCGCCACGGCGCCACCAAATGGAACGATCCCAAAGGCCACCCCTGGACGATGGGATGGCAGCCGAATTATCAGAGCGAAGGGCACGCTTATGCGGCCTACATCCTGAAAAACAAGCCCGACGGCAAAATCGCAGTGCTTTATCAAAACGATGATTTTGGAAAGGATTACCTCAAAGGCGTGACCGACGGTCTCGGCGACAAGGCCAAGATGATCATCCTCGCCGCCCCTTATGAAACGACCGACCCAACCATCGATTCGCAGATCATCAGCATGAAGGCGGCAGGGGCCAATGTGTTTGTCAACACCGGGATCCCGAAATTCGCGGCTCAGGCTATCCGCAAGGCGGCCGAAATCGAGTGGAAGCCGCTGCATATTGCGAGCAGCGTCGGCAATTCGGTCGGCGCCGCGCTGAAGCCGGCCGGTCTGCAAAACGCCAAGGATATCGTCTCCGATTTCTATGTAAAGGACCCGACCGATCCGCAGTGGACCAACGATCCCGGCTATCAGGAATGGGTCGCGTTTATGGACAAATATTATCCGCAGGGCGACAAGACTGATGCCGGTAATGTCGTTGGGCCGTCATTTTGTCAGACCTTGGTGCAAGTGCTCAAACAATGCGGCGATGACTTCAACCCGCGAGAATGTGATGAAACAGGCGGCAAACTTGCACCATTTCCGGGTCCCGATGTTGCTTCCGGGCATCGAAATCAATACGAGCCCGACCGATTTCGCGCCGATCAAGCAGATTCAGATGGCGCGCTTTGATGGGCAACGCTGGCAATTGTTCGGATCGCTGATCAACGGCCAGACCCCGTCCTACCGCCTGATTTCAGCCCCGGCGACCGTGATCATGCCGACTTCCGATATCAGTGTTAACCTCGGCCGGCAGTCCGTCGAGATCGGCTGGTCCAAACTGCATCTTCTTCGCAGGCCATTCGTACATAGTCTTGCCGTTGGCAACGCCGTGCCGCCGGAAAGGCGGCTCGTCGCGTGCTTCAGGGACGGCGATAGCGGGACTGGCCGCTGCTGCGCTATTGCTGGTTGGGCTTGTTCGATTTTCATTCCGCCGCCCCCTGAGCATGAAGCGGCATCAACCGATGTGATTGTCGTCTTGACGGGCGGCAGTTTGCGGCTGCAGAGCGGGATCGATCTGCTGCGCGAAGGGAAGGGACGCACGCTTTTTGTGTCGGGCGTCGATCAGCGCGTTAGTGTTAACAGCATACTGCATCAGGTGGGCGACGCATCCCCACATTGGCTGGCTTGCTGCATCGTGCTCGGCCATCAGGCGGAAAATACGGTCGGCAATGCGCTCGAAACCGCGCAATGGATGCGGCACCAGGGCTATCACAGCCTGCGTCTGGTGACCTCCTGGTATCACATGCCGCGCAGCCTTCTCGAGTTCAAGCGGGCCATGCCGGGCCTCGAGATCGTTCCTCACCCGGTTTTCTCCGAACAGGTCCGAGAGCAGAATTGGTGGGCGTGGCGCGGCACGGCGGCACTGTTGATCGGCGAATACGGGAAATATCTGGCGGCGTTGTTTCTGCCTTTTGTCGAGCGGCCGTCCGTTGGCAGTTCGCTGCCGATCGCGACTGAGGCCCGGCGATGAGCTGGGCGAGAGCCGCGCTGTTCAATATCGCTTTTTTCGCCTGGACCGCCGTTATCGGAACGATCGGGTTGCCGTTTCTGCTGATGCCGCGCAGGACGGTGATGCGTTTCGGCGCGTTCTGGTCGCGCGGCGTACTGTTTTTGCTCCGGATGATCGTCGGGCTCGATCATCGGATTGTCGGGCTCGACCGGATCCCGGCGGGCGGCGCCATCATCGCCATGAAGCACCAATCGGCCTGGGACGCGTTGCCTGCCGCTGGCCTTCGAAGATCCCGCGCCGATTGTCAAGCGCGAGCTGTTGTTGCTGCCGATTTTATGGCTGGTACATGGCCCGCGCCGGGGCGATCGGGATCGACCGCAAGGCCGGCGCCGGTGCGTTGCGCGCGATGGTCGCCGCCGCTCGGAAAGCCGTGGCCGAGGGGCGGCCGATCGTCATTTTCCCGCAAGGGACGCGCGTGATGCCCGGGGCCTCGATGCCGTATCAGCCGGGCGTCTTCGCACTCTATCAGGCGCTGTCGCTGCCGCTCGTCCCGGCGGCGGTGAATTCCGGCCTGTTCTGGGGGCGGCGCAGTTTCCTCAAGCGGCCGGGACGGATAACGCTCGAATTTCTCGAACCGATCCCGCCCGGCTGGCCGCGCGGCCGGCTGTTGGAAGAACTCGAACAGCGCATCGAGACGGCGACCGCGGCGCTCGAAACGAGGCAGGGGGTCAGGAAGCCGCGAGCACCCTTGCTCATGGCGCGCGAGCGGCGGCGCGACGCCGGAAACCAGTCTTCCGCCCGCCGCTGACGATCTGCTCCAACGTGTACGGACAAGCCGGCGGCAAACGACCGGTCAGGCCCGGGACCTCGCGTTCAAGGCGCCGGATCAGTCGCAACGCCGACTGGTAGCGCGCCGGGAGAACGAGCTTTGCCGCGATGCTCCGGGTCAGGGTTTTGTCGAGCTGCAGACGCCATTCGACGATCTCGTCGCGCCAATGCTCGACCGGGTCGGCAAGACCGGAAAATTCGAGCTTGAGAAAATGCTCGATGATGTGTTCGACCAGCGATTGGGCGGTGCGAAGTTCGCTGCGTCCCAAATCCTCGATCTCGTCGGCGACGTTTTCGGCGTCGAAGGCGTTGCCGACGGGCAGGCGCCGCAGCAAAGCAGCCTGCTGCTGGGTCCAGGCATAGAAATCTTCATCGTAGAGCGTGTCGGCCGGTATGCTTCATGCAATATAAGTCGAGACCCTGAACGGCCGGCGCCGCGCCGGCCCCTCCGAACATGCGGAACACGGAACCATTTACGCGTAAATTGGCGGTCGCTATAAATGGGCGCGAAGGAGGATTTTCAGCGATGGCTCTCGTCGGCGCGATATCGCAGCGCATCTGGGACATGAAATACCGGCTCCGGGCGCCCTCCGGCGAGCCGCTCGACAAGACGATCGAAGATACCTGGCGCCGGGTCGCAAACGCGCTGGCAACACCAGAGCGCGAGCCGGCAAAATGGGCTGAACGCTTTTATCGGGCGATGGAGGATTTCAAGTTTCTGCCCGCGGGCCGCGTTGTTGCCGGCGCCGGCAGCAGCCGCTACGTCACTTTGTTCAACTGCTTCGTGATGGGCGCGATCCCCGACGACATGGGCGGGATCTTTGCCCATCTGCGCGAGGCGGCGCTGACGATGCAGCAAGGGGGCGGCATCGGCTACGATTTCTCGACCCTTCGGCCGCGCGGCGCGCCGGTCAAGGGGGTCGGCGCCGATGCCTCCGGGCCGTTGTCGTTTATGGATGTGTGGGATGCGATGTGCCGCACGATCATGAGCGCCGGGTACCGCCGCGGTGCGATGATGGCGACCTTGCGCTGCGACCATCCCGATATCGAAGCCTTTATCGAAGCCAAGCGCGAACCGGGCCGGCTGCGCATGTTCAACTTATCGGTGCTGGTGACCGATGCCTTTATGCAGGCGGTGGCGGAAGACGCACCCTGGGAATTGGCGTTCCCAACCGGACCCGGGGGTTCCGTCGCCAAGGTCCTGCCGGCCCGGGAGTTGTGGGACAAGATCATGCGGGCGACCTACGCCTATGCCGAGCCGGGCGTGATCTTTATCGATCGCATCAACCGCCGCAACAACTTATGGTATTGCGAAACGATCCAGGCGACCAATCCTTGCGGCGAGCAGCCGCTACCGCCGTACGGCGCCTGCCTTCTCGGATCGATCAACCTGGCTCGGCTGGTCGAGGCGCCGTTTACGCCGCAGGCCCGGCTCGACCTCGATCGGCTCAGGGTTTTGGTGCCGGATTGCGTGCGGATGATGGACAATGTCATCGATATTTCACAATTCCCACTGCCCGAGCAACAGCACGAAGCAGCCAGCAAGCGCCGCATCGGGCTCGGCGTCACCGGGCTTGCCGATGCGTTGCTGTTATGTGGCCTGCGCTATGGTTCGGCAGCAGCGGCGGCGGCGGGCGAGGAGTGGCTCGGCGTCATTGAGCGCGAGGCCTATCTCGCTTCGACGGCATTGGCGGCCGAAAAGGGGCCGTTCCCGCTATTCGACCGCGACCGCTATCTGGAGGGTGAGAC
The DNA here is from genome assembly GCA_963846635.1 of uncultured Alphaproteobacteria bacterium. Classification (GTDB taxonomy): domain Bacteria; phylum Pseudomonadota; class Alphaproteobacteria; order ATCC43930; family CGMCC-115725; genus AP-15. The sequence continues at coordinate 6,049 of CAWJXM010000028.1, forward strand.
GGTCGCGGCACTCGATCGCGAGATACGCGAAGCAATCACTCGCCACGGAATCCGCAATGCGCTGTTGACGTCAGTGGCGCCCACCGGGACGATTTCGCTGTTTGCCGATAATGTCTCATCCGGCATCGAGCCGGTTTTCAGCTTTCGCCATACTCGCAATGTGCTGATGCCCGACGGTACGCGCCGCGAGGAGGAGGTCGAGGACTATGCGCATCGGCTGTTCCGCCGGATTCGTAGCGAGTTGGCGCCACTGCCCGACTATTTTGTCGACGCCCAGGGGCTGAGCCCCGAAGACCATCTCATTATGCAGGCCGCGGTGCAAAAGCACGTGGACAGTTCGATCTCCAAGACGATCAACGTCCCGGCCGACATCCCGTTCGAGCGCTTCAAGGATGTCTACCTGCGGGCCTATGCGCTGGGCTGCAAAGGCTGCACCACCTACCGCCCGAACGAGGTGACGGGTGCGGTGCTGGCAACGCGCCCGACAGCGACCGAGGCCCCTCGCGCTCCGGAGCAACCCGAACTGCCATTGCCGCCGCCGGCACCTGCCGGGCCGCCAAAGCCCGCCGACATCTTTGAGGCGGGCGCGGTGGTGTACATGACCCAACCTCTCAGCCGGCCCGAGGCACTGCCCGGACAGACCTATAAATTGCGCTGGCCGGAAAGCGAGCACGCGCTCTACATCACCTTGAACGACATCGTGCAGGACGGCCGCCGGCGCCCCTTCGAGGTCTTTATCAACTCGAAGAACATGGAGCACTATGCCTGGACCGTGGCGTTGACGCGGATGATCAGCGCCGTGTTCCGCCGTGGCGGCGACGTGTCGTTTGTCGTCGAGGAGATGAAAGCGGTGTTCGATCCGCGCGGCGGCGCCTGGATGGATGGCAGATACGTCCCCTCGCTGCTGGCGGCGATCGGCGACGTGATCGAGCGGCACATGATCGAGATCGGCTTTTTGCCGCGTCGGGGGGTGGACCGGGCCGCCGAAGCCAAGGTGGTGAGTTTGTCCGGCCGTTCCGTCGGCACGACCTCGCCAGCCTTGCCGCGCCCAGCGCAATGCCCGAAATGCGGCGAGGCGGCGTTGATCCGCATCGAAGGCTGCGACCAATGCACCAGCTGCGACTATTCGAAATGCGGCTAGGGTTCGATGCGACGGCAACACCGGGCGGCCCCGCAGTTTGGCGCAAACCGTTAGGGGCGGCAGCCGGGTGTTCGGGGCAGGGTTGAAGGTGGAACCGCAGCGCGCTTTCGAAACTGCGCTAAAGCACTGACAGGACCGCCTCGGGTGGGCGGCCGAGAGCGGCCTTGCCCTCGGACAAGACAATCGGCCGTTCGATGACGATCGGGGTTTTGACCATCGCTGCAATCAGCTGATCTTCCGACAGTGCCTTTGGGTCAATGCCGGCCGCCGCCGCTTCCTTTTTGCGCAGCAATTTGGCCGCAGGCATGTTCAGTTTGCCGAGGATTTGCTTGAGTTCGGGAGCCGAAGGCGGGGTCTTCAAATATTCGATGATCTGAGGCTCGACGCCGCGCTCACGCAACAACGCCAAGGTCCGTCGCGAAGTGTTGCAGCGCGGGTTATGGTACATCGTAACCGGCATTCGACCCTCCGTCTCCAATCGGGTGCTAAGAATAACGCGGGCGAACCATCGCGGGTTGGTCTAAATTGCCTTGGCGGGACGAACTGACGCCTCGCATGTTTTCTCCTAGGCGACAACGCTGCCGGCGCGGGCCTGCGGCTAACCACAGGAGGGTGCAATGCCAGACCATGTTTATCGGATCATCGAGGTCGCCGGTTCCTCGGAACAAAGCATCGAGGATGCGATCAAAAACGCCGTTGGCCGGGCCTCGCGTACCCTGCGGCAAGTCGGCTGGTTTGAGGTGCTTCAGACCCGCGGTCATGTCGAGGACGGTAAGGTCGCCCATTTCCAGGTGGTTCTGAAAGTCGGCTTTACGCTCGAAGACAACGCCTCGGTCACTTAGCGTCGTTCGTTTCTGGCAAAGACGAGCGTCGCCAGACCGGTCAATATCGAGACGAGGCCCGCAGCCCAAAAGGTCGATCGAAAAGCCGACAAGAAGGCTGCGGGCGTCGCCTGTCCGGCGGCGAGAGCCGATCCTTCGACGCCGTGGAAGGCGACGGTCAACAAGGTCGCTCCACTGACAATGCCAAGCGTGCGGGTCAACATCGCGACACTGCCGGCAACCCCACGATGGTGATGCGGAATCGTGCCGAGGACCACGTCCATATAGCCGACCTGAAACAGGCCGACACCAAAACCTTGCAGTATCAGTGCCATTAGCATCGGCGCTGTCTCGCCTAGAGCGGCGACACTCGGGGCGCCGATCGCGATCAGTCCCGCCCCGCTGAGCACCGCCCCGGCCAGCGCAATAGGGCCGGCGCCCGCAGACTCGATCAGCCGCCCGGCAATTGGCGATGCCGCGATGGTGCCGGCAAAAGAGGCGGCGAGAACAGCCCCGGCCGCGGGCAACGATAGTCCCGCAATGCGGACCAAGTAATACGGGACAAACAGCAATACCGAAAAGCTCGTCAAATAGACCAGAACGCTCGCCAAATTGATGACGAGAAAAGGCCGGCTGCGAAAAAATTCGAGATTGACAATCGGTGCGGGAAACCGGGCTTCGCGGCGCAAAAACATCCATGCCCCGGCAGCGGCGAGCGGCAGCAACAGAAGGTACTGCCAATCGCCAGGCCCGAGCCGCGGCGCCGCGTTGATGAACAGCAGCAGGCTACTAATCGTCAGCGCCAGCAGCACCGCGCCGAAGAGATCGAGCGCTTCGCGCGTCGCCGCGCCGGTGCAGCGCGGCAGCCCTCTGAAAAATACCAGCGCCACGATCGCAATCGGCGCGCGGAACCAGAACACCGCCGGCCAGCCCCAGAAGCTGACAAGCGCGCCGCCGACCAGCGGACCCGAGGCCGAGGCCAGCGCGAAGATCATCGTGAACGCGGCGACGGCACGGCCGCGCCGGCCCTCGGGAAACAGTTCGGTCACCAGCGCCGGGGCGACACTGATGACAAGGCCCGCACCAATCCCCTGCAGAAAGCGGCAAAATAACAGCCAGTTATAGGCGGGTGCTGCCGCACACAGCAAGAACGCCGCCGCACTCCAGGCCAATCCGGCGCGGAAAACCCGAACATGTCCGAAAATGTCGCCAACCCGGCCAAATGCCAGCATCAGACTGGCATAGGTCAGGACGTAGCAGATCACGACCCATTGGATCATCTGGATCGGCAAACCGAAGCTGCGGGTAATATCCGGAAAACCGATATTGACCGCAGTGTCGAGCGGCACGACCGAAGCGCCGAGCCCCACCAAGATCAAGCGCAGCCATTGCCGAGTCGGCATTTGCAGCGGGACCCGGCCCGGAGGCGAGAGCAACGGCTAACAGCGGGCGGGCGGCTTCACCATGTCGCGGATTTCGGCCACGGGTGCCGGATCGGGTGACAAAACATCGCGGCCGCGAAGAAAGAGAGCCCACGCCTCGGTCGGGCCCACGGCTTCGAAAGGCGGCCGGCCCGAGAGGCGCACCATCTCCAGCACGCGTGCGGCATCATCATCGAGCGCCATCGGCAGTTCCTTGTAAGCGCAAGTCCCCGTATCGCGCGACATTCTAGGGAATGCCCGGCCAGCAGAACCAGACCCAGCTCCCAATGCGACAAAGAGAGCCTCGACTCCAACAGAAAACCCCGGTCGGGGGGGACCGGGGCTTCTGGTCCTGTCGGTTTGCCCATCCGACAGGCACAACGCATCGTTGGGGGGACATAACGATGCCGGCCAGATAATGCGATGATTCGAGCGCGGTTGCAATTCCTATTTGAAAACTTAACTGCGAATTGCGAGTGACCGCCTCGTTACCCTACCAATTGGCGGTATTTGGGTACGATTCACATCGCCTCGCCTGCCGCCAAGCGCAGCCCCCTGAGCAACAGCTCACCCAAGTGAGCTGGAGGTCTGATTTCGATCAGATAAAATAGCGTAGACAGGCGGGTGAACACCGTGGGACGCCCCTTTTGGGTCTCCGCGCGGTGCGCGCTCGGGCAGGTGGCCGTGTTGATAGCTCAGATCATGCTGTTCCGGAAGCGTTAACGGTGTAGCTGAAATCGAACCCGGGCTTATCCCGTCAGGTTCAGCAACTATGGCCTTCGTGCGCCACGATGGTGCAAGTCAGGCGGCGGCTTTCGGCCGCGTCATACGCTCGCTCACATCGAGCACCTCGATACCGATCACGCGGCCTTCGCTGTCGAAATCCAGCATGATGCCTGGCGACACCTCTTCAGTTCCGGCGGATTTGACGCCTTCCGGGCCGAACCAGACGAACATCGCGTCGGCCTCTGGGTCATAGGAAGTTCTGATCATCGCCGCGCTCCGCGATCGAAATGCACTGTAATGACGACGATATCATCGCCCTCTGGGCGGGACACAACCCGCAATATCCGGCCGCCATATTCGGCAATCGCCTTGTAGGACCGCTTGCGTTCCTGGTAACGCGGATCCGTGTCGACAAAATCGGGTGAGGATATCGCTGCCTCGATCCAGGCGACGTCTATCTTGCGAACGTCAATCGCTTCTCGCGCATGCTTTGTCAGGCGGATCATCCTGATGCCATTGGACGAATCACACAGAAAAAGGAGCGCCCGAAGGCGCCCCTTCCGTGACGCGGGGGCGGGCCGTTCAGGTTTCGCGGCTGGAAAAGCGCACTGTCGTCGCGCGGGCGCGGTAGTCGGTCTTGACGTTGACAAACCCGACCATGCCTTCCTCGACCTTGCGCCACGCACGCTGCAAGGCGGGGCGGATGTCCTCGGGCTGTTCGACATACTCGGCGTAGCAGCCGAGCGCCTCGGCCATCTTGTCATGGCGCGTGTAACCGAGATCACGGCCGGGCTTGTTGCGTTCGGGGTCGGCGGTCCAGCCGCCGTTGAAGCTGACGACGCACAACAGCGGCAATTTGTGCCGCACCGCGGTGTCGAGCTCCATCGCATTCTGCCCGAAGGAGCCGTCGCCGTGCAGGCAGATGACCTGTGCCGAGGGCTTGGCGGCCTTGGCGCCGACCGCAAACGGCAAGCCCACACCCATCGTCCCGAACGGCCCGAAACAAGCGCAGCCAGGCTGGTTATTGCCAGAACTACGCTATAAGCGTATGACCTACGATGGAATTCGAGTGGGACGAGGCAAAGCACGCCAGAACGCTGCGCGAACGCGGCATCGGTTTCGATGATGCCGCCCGAATTTTTGCCAAGCCGGTTCTGATCTGGCAAGACAGCCGCCGCGACTATGGCGAAGATCGCTTCCGCGCGGTTGGCGAAACTGACGGCGACATTCTCCACGTCGCGTTCATTTGGCGCGGTGGCGTGATGCGGATCATCTCGGTCCGGCGAGCCAGTCGAAAGGAAGTACAGCTATGGCGATCACAAGAATGACGGCCGATGCGATCAAGGGGCGTCCCTCTCGGCGCAATCGCGCCAAGATCGAGGCGACGACCGAGGACGACATTCGCCGCCAAATGATCGAAGACGGAGAAAACCCGGACGAAGAGGTGTCTGAAAGAGACATCATTTCCCCTTGGTATATCAGGAAAAGATTGGGAATGTCGCAGAGAGAGTTCGCCGATACGCTTGGTGTTCCGGTCGCGACGTTGCGGAATTGGGAGCAGAACCGGGTGGCGATGGAGCCCGCAACGATCGCGTTGATGCGCATTCTGGCGAGGGAACCCGAAGCCGCGCTTCGTGCGCTTCGCCGCCGCGCCGCGTAGTCGCAGATCGTTACCAATTACGCATGAGGATCACGGCAAGACGGCGGGTCTGGCTCACGTAGTCTCACCGGCGGCCAATCGCAGACCCGACAGGAACAACTCGCGGAGTTGCGAGTTGCGATACCGCGTTGCGGGCTCCATGACGGCAGGCGTGATTGCGCGCAGCCGCCTGACGATCTCTCGCGCATCGTCGAGTCGCCCCATATGCGCGTAGCAGGAAGCGAGGACGCGATAGGTCACCGGGAAAGTCGGGGCCAGTTCGAGCGACGCCAGCAGGTTTGCCGCCGCGTCGTCAAACCGGCGGGCGAAGAAGTGGGCTTCGCCAATTCCGTTCAAATAGGTTACCCCGCGATCGCGGGGGCTGAGGCCCAAGTAAGTATCAAAATGCTTGAGGGCTAGATCGGGGCGTCCGGCAAAAACCCGGAGCAGACCGCTCCAGTACCACCCGTGCGCATAGCTCGGGTTGAGGGTAAGGCAACGGTCAATGAGCCCCAGCGAGACATCCATGTCCTCGCCGAAATATCCGAGGGCAAGGGCCGTGAGTCCCAGGACGTGGGGGTCGTCGGGCGCACTGCGAAGTGCCCGTCGCGCAAGTTCCATACTGGTCCGTCGGGCCGCCTCCGGATCTGCGGTGCAACCGTTGACCTCCAGCCATCGGTGGCAATGCGCCGCCAAAGCGAGAGCCGGGCCGTAATGCGGGTCGCGTTCTATCGCTTGCCCGAGTAGGTCGAGCGCCCGATCAAGACTGTTCTTTTCAACGGAGGCGTCCAACTCCCGACGCGCCCGCAGATAGAGGTCAAAGGCGGTCAGGTCGTTTGTCGGCCGGTCGGCCAAGCGCCGGGTCTCGGTCACTTCCAAAGTGGGCTCGATGACGCCGGCCACGCTGACCGCCACCTTGTCTTGCAGCTCGAAGATCTCTTCGAGTGGACCATCAAACCTATCGGCCCAGAGATGCGCGCCGGTCGCCGCATCGATCAGCTGCGCGCTGATGCGCACGCGGTCGCCGGCCTTGCGAACCGCGCCTTCGAGGACATAGCGCACACCCAATTCGCGCCCGACCTGCTTCACATCGACCGCTTGGCCCTTGTATGTAAGGGTGGAATTGCGGGCGATGACGAAGAGCCAGGTGATGCGAGAGAGTGCCGTGATGATCTCTTCGACCATGCCGTCGGCGAAATATTCCTGCTCGGGATCGCCGCTCATGTTCTGGAACGGCATCACCGCCAGCGATGGCGTATCCGGCAGTGGCGGCGGGCCGCTTGGCGGCAGTGCCGAGGCAGCTGCCGCGACCCGAGTGACCGGCGCGGTAAAGCGATAACCGCGCCCAGGGATGGTCTGGATCACACTGCCCGCGCTTCGTCCCGCGTCGAGCACCCGGTGCAGTGCGGCGATCTGCATGTTCAGATTGGTTTCTTCGACCGCCGCCGCCGGCCATACGGCTGCCATGAATTCGTCTCTCGATACGAGGTCCCCGGCTCGTCCAACCAGTACACCGAGAACGTCGAGAGCGCGCGAGCCGATCGCCATCGGCACACTTTGCTCCGGCCTGGTCACGCCGGAGCAAAGTGTGGGCCTTCCGGTCGAGACGGAAGGCCCCGAACAGGAAGACACCATCCTTGGACAGCCCGTCCATGCCCTCCATGCGCCCCCCGAATGTTCAGAATTTTATCAGAATTTACGACTTTTTATTCCCAGCTCATAGCGCGCTTTCGTTGAGCGGAGTTCGATCGGCCGCACCGGCCAAACCGACCGGACTTCGGCGAGGGAAGAATCAACATGAAGCGTGCAGGATTATGGGCAATTGGTATCGCGGCGCTCGCAGGCGCCAGTCTCCTCACCAGGGAACAAGCATATGCCGGCGAAAACGACCACCCGGCCAAGTGCTCGTTGGCCGCGCTCAACGGGCAGTACCTCTTCTCCGGATCGGGAACACTGTTTCCTCCTGCATTTGGCGTGACAAGTCCGTCGATGGCCAACAGCGCCGGATTTCACATCTTCAATGGAGACGGCACGGGGTCCGACTTTGTTATATTCTCTATCAATGGCATTGATCAACACGTGCCATCGCCCGTCGCGACTACTTACACGCTCAACCCAGACTGTACTGGAACCGTCTCGGTGCAAAATGGGCCAAGTTCCGATATATTCGTAGCGGTCGATGGCTCGGCGCTGACAGGTGCCAATAGTCCGGGCGTCGCGTTCAACGGGGGCATCCAACCTCGGGTGGGGTTCGGCCGCTAGGGGCGGCACGTTCCTCGGCTAGCGTCGCAATAAAAACGTCATTAAGGAGTGCGCGGCGCTGCCCCGCGGGGCAGGAGTTCGCGGTCGTTAACCGTGAAGAACCACAAAGGGACGCCCGAGGGCGCCTCTTACTCGACGTGGAGAAGGCCCGCTCAGGTCTCGCGGCTCGAAAAGCGCACCGTAGTCGCGCGGGCGCGGTAGTCGGTTTTGACGTTGACGAAGCCGACCATGCCCTCCTCGACCTTACTCCACGCGCGCTGCAAGGCCGGGCGGATGTCCTCGGGCTCTTCGACATACTCGGCGTAGCAGCCGAGCGCCTCGGCCATCTTGTCATAGCGCGTGTAGCCGAGATAACGCCCGGGTTTGTCGCCTTCGGGGTCGGCGGTCCACCCGCCATTGAGGCTGATGATGCACAGGAGCGGCAAGTTGTGCCTGACCGCGGTGTCGAGCTCCATCGCGTTCTGCCCAAACGAGCCGTCGCCGTGCAGGCAGATGACCTGTGCGTTGGGCTTGGCGGCCTTGGCGCCGACCGCAAACGGCAGCCCCACGCCCATCGTGCTGAACGGCCCGGAATTGAGCCGGTGACCGGGGACAAAGGTCGGGATCGACTGGCGCCCGAAATTGAGGATCTCCTGCCCGTCGACCGAGAGGATCGCCTCGCGCTGCATGAAGTGTTTGATCTCCTCGCACAGCCGCAATGGATGGATGTCGCCGTCGGTCGGGTAGTTGCCGCCGGCGCGGCTGCGCTTCTTGGCCTCGCCTTCGTGCAGTTTGTTGCGCCATGGCGCAAACCGCTCGGCGGTCTTGCCGTCGACCGCATCGATCAATTGCTGCAATACCGACTTGCAATCGCCGACGACCGGAATGTCGATATTGATCGAGGGTTATGGCACTGCGCAGTCATGCCGCGTCAGCGCTCGCGGGGCTCGGAATCGGCCGTCCGTCTTCCTCCGCAGCCTCGATCCAGCAGGCAATCGCGTCCATCACGTTCTCGACCGCCTCTTGCGGCGTATCGCCGTCCGACATGCAGCCGGAAAGCTCGGGTATCTTGGCGAGCCAGCCGCCCCCTTCCGCAGCGCTGAGCGGCCGTAAAGTGATTCGATAACGATAGGTCATGGTCCGTCCTTGTCTTCACGGAAACGATCGGCGAGCGCGACGAGCGCTCGAATGTACACCGCCCTGATAGGCCGCCGAGCAGGAATCGTCAGAGTCGTACCGTTCTTCGGATCGCGCACCTTGTAGTGCGAGCCACGGCGCGGCGCCGTTATCGTCAACCCGCATCCTCGGCACACACGCTCGATCTCGGCAATCGTCCAATCCGCCTGCGGGTTCGCACGCATCCGCTCAAGAAGATCGGAAGCCCTCATCGGCTGTTCTTAAGGAATGTTGTACGGCATATGGGTAACAGACGCATGGTCCCGCCACGTCGGCGGCAAGGATCGTGGCGAGACGACGGGTCTGGCTCACGTCGCCTCGCCGGCAGCCAGGCGTAGACCTGACAGAAACAGCTCGCGGAGTTCCGGGTTCCGATACCGGGTTGCGGGTTCCATCACGGCAGGCGTGATCGCGCGGAGCCGCCTGGCGATCTCGCGCGCTTCGTCGAGCCGTCCCATATGTGCATAGCAAGACGCGAGGACGCGGTAAGTCACCGGGAAGGTCGGAGCCAGGTCGAGCGAGGCGAGCAGGTTTGCCGCCGCCTCATCGAACCGGCGGCTGAAGAAGTGGGCTTCGCCAATTCCGTTCAAATAGGTCGCCATGCGGTCACGCGGGCTGAGCCGCAGGTAGTTCTGAAAATGCTCGAGCGCGAGCTCGGGTTGGCCGGCAAAGACCCGGAGCAAAGCGCTCCAATGCCACCCGCGGGCGCAGCTCGGGTTCAGCGTCAGGCAGCGGTCGATCAACCCGAGCGAAACATCGATATCCTCGCCAAAATATCCGAGCATCGCGGCCGCGAGTGCGAGGACGTTAGGATCGTCGGGAGCGCTGCGAAGTGCCCGCCGCGCAAGATCGATACTGGCGTGCTTAGCCGCTTGAGGGTCTTCCGCCCAGCAATTGACTTCGAGCCCCGCATGGCAATGGGCCGCCAGGGCGAGAGCCGGGCCATAATGCGGATCGCGCTCGATCGCCTGTTCGAGCAGATCGAGCACCCGAAGGAGGCCGCTCTTCGTAAACGCGTCGAGGTCCGGGAGCGCGCGCAGATAAAAGTCGAGCGCGGTCAGGTCGCTTGTCGGCCGGTCAGCCAAGCGGCGAGTCTCGGCCACCTCCAAGGTCGGCTCGATGACGCCGGCCACGCTGGCCGCCACCTTGTCCTGCAGCTCGAAGATGTCTTCCATTAGGCCGTCGAACCGGTCGGCCCAGAGATGCGCGCCGGTCGTCGCGTCGATCAGTTGCGCGCTGATGCGCACGCGGCCGCCGGCTTTGCGAACGGCACCCTCGAGGACATAGCCGACGCCCAGTTCGCGGCCGACCTGCTTTACGTCGATCGCTTGACCTTTATAAGTAAAACTGGAATTGCGGGCGATCACGAACAGCCATTTGATCCGGCTGAGCGCAGTGATGATCTCCTCGACCATGCCGTCGGCGAAATATTCCTGTTCCGGGTCGCCGCTCATATTCTGGAACGGCATTACCGCGAGCGACGGTTTGTCGGGCAACGCCGGCGCGCCGCTCATCGGACCCGCCTCGACCTGCGTCACCGACGCGGTGAACCGGTAGCCGCGCCCGCGAATGGTCTGAATGTAGCTCCGCTCTGTTTGCCCTTCATCGAGAACCCGGCGAAGTGCGGCGACCTGCACGTCGAGATTGCTGTCTTCGACCGCCATCCTCGGCCAGACCGCGGCAATGATCTCGGCCCGCGACACAAGCTCGCCTGGCCACTCGACGAGCACCGAGAGGATCTCCAGTGCGCGCGAACCCATCGCCAACGGCACGAAGGTGCCGCGCTCGTCCCTTCGGAACAGGACACCGATCCGCCGGTCCAGGCGGAACCCTCCGAACAGACAGATATCGGCCGGGGAAGGTGGACGCACGCTGTCGCTCCCTCCGTGTTGTCCAATTTCCGAATGTTTTAGCTTATTTTAGGTTGTTTAAGCGCCGCTTCATAGCGCGCTGTCGGTCGAACGAGCCCTAATGCCCCTCTCGAAAGGGAGGGAGACGATGATTAGAAAGTGGGTCTCTAGTGGACTGCTTACGGCCGCCATCACCTTACCGGCGCTGAGCGGCGCCGCCCGGGCAGGAGGAAGCGACGATTTGGGCTGCTCGAACGCGACGCTCAAGGGGGATTACGCCTTTTCCGTTCTCACTATTGTCGAAGCTGCACCAGTGGGACCAGGCGTTGTGGTCGGTCTCGGTACGTTTGATGGCAAAGGCGGTTTCAAGCAGATCGATTTCCCTGGCAATGGCGCTACGGACCTGGGCTTGACGGCTTTCAGAACCGGGCAGAGCGGCAGCTATACGGTCAATCCGAACTGCACCGGCTTTATCACGATCGATCTCGGCGCCACGGTCGGGACCGTCACGAACGCCTTTGTGATCAGCAATGCCGGCCGGGCGGTCCATGCCGTTATTGCCGGGTTCACCGCGCCGGACGGCACACTCGTGACCCCACTCCAGTCCCGTATCGACTTCTGGAAGGTCGCCTCGGAGCAGGACAACTGAACAGCGTCAGCGCTTTGCGTCGTGCGCAATAACTAAAGGGGCGCCTGCGGGCGCCCCTGACGTGATGCGGATGCAGAGGTTCAGGTTTCGCGGCTCGAGAAGCGCACGGTCGTGGCGCGCGCACGGTAGTCGGTCTTGCCGTTGACAAAGTGCCGTCTTCAACCTTGCGCAGCGCCTGCTCATGGGCCGGCACGTCTTTGCGAGTATTGCGAGCCAGTCAGGCGGCGGCTTTCGGCCGCATCATGCGCTCGCTGACATCGAGCACCTCGATGCCGATCACGCGGCCGTCGCTGTCGAAATCCAGCATGATGCCTGGCGACACCTCTTCAGTTCCGGCGGATTTGACGCCTTCCGGGCCGAACCAGACGAACATCGCGTCGGCCGCTGGGTCATAGGAAGTTCTGATCATCGCCGCGCTCCGCGATCGAAATTACACCAGGAAAAGAGGCGCCCGAAGGCGCCCCTTGGATGACGCGAGGCGGCCCGATCAGGTTTCGCGGCTGGAGAAACGCACGGTGGTGGCGCGGGCGCGGTAGTCGGTCTTGACGTTGACAAACCCGACCATGCCCTCCTCGACCTTGCGCCACGCGCGCTGCAAGGCCGGGCGGATGTCCTCGGGCTGCTCGACATATTCGGCGTAGCAGCCCAAGGCCTCGGCCATCTTGTCGTAGCGCGTGTAGCCGAGATCACGACCAGGCTTGTTGTGCTCGGGGTCGGCGGTCCACCCGCCGTTCAGACTGATGATGCACAAGAGCGGCAATTTGTGGCGCACCGCGGTGTCCAGCTCCATCGCGTTCTGCCCAAAGGAGCCGTCGCCATGCAGGCAGATGACCTGTGCGTTGGGCTTCGCAGCCTTGGCGCCGACCGCGAACGGCAAGCCCACACCCATCGTCCCAAAAGGCCCGGAATTGAGCCGGTGACCGGGGACAAAGGTCGGGATCGATTGGCGCCCGAAATTCAGGATCTCCTGCCCATCGACCGAAAGGATCGCCTCGCGCTGCATGAAATTCTTGATCTCCTCGCACAGCCGCAACGGATGGATGTCGCCGTCGGTCGGGTAGTTGCCACCAGCGCGGCTGCGCTTCTTCGCCTCGCCCTCGTGCAGTTTGTTGCGCCACGGCGCAAACCGCTCTGCGGTCTTGCCGTCGACCGCCTCGCACAACTGCTGCAATACCGACTTGCAGTCGCCGACGACCGGGATGTCGATATTGCGCGCCGAGTTGCCCATCTCCTCGGGGTCGATGTCGATGCGCGCGACTTTGGCGTTGGGGCCGAACCGCGGCGGCAAGGCGTGGCCGATCACGTAGTTCGTGCGGGTGCCGAGGATGATGATCAGGTCGGCCTCGCGGAACGCGTCGTTGCGCATCGTCAGGTAGCAATAGGGGTGGTCGTCGGGCACGACGCCGCGCCCTTGCGGGGTCGTGTAGAACGGGATCCCGGCCTTCTCGACGAACGCCTTCATCTCGTCCCAGGCCTGCGACCACAACACGCCGCTGCCCGAGACGATGATTGGCTCGCGCGCTTCGCGGATCGCGTCGACGAGCGCATTCAATGCCTTGGGCTCGGCATAGGGGCGCGCCTTGACGATCGGCCGGCCCATATAGCTCCAGTCGACCTGCGCCTCGTCGACCGTCATGTAGAGCACGTCGCCGGGGAAATCGAGATAGACCGGGCCGGGCTTGCCGTTCAGCGCCTTCTGGAACGCGAAGTTGATCTGCTGCGGCAGGCGCTTCAGATTGTGCACGCGGTCGGCGTATTTGACCCAGCCTTCGAATGCCTTGACCTGGTCGATCTCCTGGAAGACCTGGCGGCCGAACTGGCTGATCGGGCTCGAACCGCCGAGTGCGATGACCGGGCAGCAATCGATCAGCGCATTGGCGAGCCCGGTGCCGAGATTGAGCGCCCCGGGGCCACTCGCCCCTATGCACACGCCCGGCCCCTGAGTCACCCGCGAATAGGCTTGCGCCATATAGGCGGCACCCTGCTCATGACGGGTGTCGATCAGGCGGATGCCTTCCTTGATGCACTCCGTCTCGACGTCGAGCATCGGCCCGCCCATGATGTAGAAGATGTCCTTGACCCCCTGCGCCTTTAGGCACCGGGCGAGGATCTCGTTGCCTGTCAGTTCCGCCATCTTGCCATCTCCTTCGTCTCGATTGTCCTCGTCACCCTCGCGAAAGAGCGTATGAAGAAATCGCATCACACGTGGACTGTCATTCCGGGATGCCCTTTAGGGCAGACCCGGAACCCATGAACACGGCGCCTGTTATGTGCTCGGACACGCCGGTTTCATGGCTTCCGGGCTCGCGGGCGTTGCCCGCGCCCCGGAATGACATTTTGGGGATTTTCTGACACGCTCGAAAGCGGGCCCCCAGAGAGTTTGCTCCTGGCTTGAACAAGGAGCAAGCGGCGAGAAGACGGCCCTGGATGCCCGCTTCCGCGACGCTTCCGCAGGAATGATGGAGGGGTGCTCCATATTCGATAAGACCGCGGTGGTCGCGGTCAGATCACCCCTTCCCGGCGTAATGCCTCGACATCACCGGCACTCATGCCGAGCCACTCGCCGAACACTTCGGCCGAATGCTGGCCCAGCAACGGTGCGGGTTCGAGCTTGGGCGGCGCGCCGTCGAAGCGCACCGGCCAGGACGGCATTTTGAACGGGCCGGTCGGGTGCTGCATCGTCTGCAGGATGCCGCGCTCGGTAAAGCTCGGCTCGTTCATCAGCTCCATTGTATCGAGCACCGCTCCGGCCGGCACCCCGGCGCCGCCGATGATGCGCATCGCCTCGTGCTTGTCGCGCCGGCTCGTCCAGTCCGCGACCATCGCGTTGACTTCGGCCCGGCGCTCCCCTCGCGCCGCCGGGGTCTCATAATGCGGATTGCCGATCAGCTCCTCGCGGCCAAGAACCTTGAGCAGGCGGTGCCAATGGTCCCCCTGGCGGGCGAAGACATAGATCCAGTCATTAGCGCCGCCGGGCGCGCAAGGGAAGATCCCGCCCGGCGCGACCGCGGCCGTGACACTGCGCGAACCGTTGCGGCGCGCCGGTTGGCCGGTCGACGCCTGGGTCTGAAAGGCGATGCGGATATAATGCAGCATCGCATCCTGCATCGCTACCTGCAGCCGGCGGCCCTGACCCGTCGATTTGCGCTCGTAAAGCGCACCCAAAATGCTGATCGCCATCAGCATGCCGGTGCCAGTGTCGCCGAGTGACGTGCCCGGCTTGCAGGGCGGTCCATCAGGTTCGCCGGTGATGCTCATGGTGCCGCCGCAGGCCTGCGCGATCATGTCGAAAGCGAGGTTTTTCTCGTATGGGCTGCCTTCGCCAAAACCCTTGATCTGGCAATAGACGATCCCGGGATTGATGGCGCGGATCACGTCATAGCCGAGACCGATGCGCTCGATGGTGCCGGGCGCCATGTTCTCGACCATGACATCGGCCCGGCGCGCCATTTCTTTGACGAGCGCCAAACCGCGTTCGGATTTGAGGTCGATCGTGACCGATTTCTTGTTCGCGTTGAATTCGAAGAAGTAATAGGAATCGGAGCTGCCCTTCGGTCCGACAAAAGCGGTGCGGCCGGGTTCACCACCCTTGGGATTCTCGACCTTGACGACTTCGGCGCCGAGCCAGGCCAGCGCCTCGGTCGAGGTTGGCCCCGCCTCGAACTGGGTCAGGTCGAGCACCTTGACCCCGGCAAGACATTTCAGTGGCATGGCCGTTTCGTCCATCGCTCTTGCTCCTCCACAACTTTTATTTCGCACGATAGCGCACGATATCCGACGACGAAAATCGAAACCCTTCCGTGGCCGCTGTCGGTTAGGCTAGTAAGCGTCCTCCCGTTAGTACAGGGGCAGTTCAATGGCGAGCAATCAACCGAGCGTCTTCATCGATGGCGAGGCTGGCACGACTGGTCTCGGCATCCGCAGGCGGCTCGAACTGCTGCCCGGAATCGCGCTGCGCAGCCTGTCCTCCGGGCAACGTAAGGACCTGTCGGCACGGCGCGACATGATGGCGGCTTGCGACCTCGTCGTGCTGTGTTTGCCGGATGACGCTGCGCGAGAGGCAGTCGCGCTGGCCGGAGCGCTGGGCGCCGACGCCCCCAAACTACTCGACGCCAGTACCGCGCACCGAACGGATCCCGAATGGACTTACGGCTTTCCCGAGATGGCGCCCGACCAGCCCAGCCAGATTGCCGCGTCGCGCAAAGTCGCCAATCCCGGTTGCTATCCCACCGGGGCAATCGGCCTGTTGCGCCCGCTCGTCAAAGCGGGCCTCCTCCCGCGCGACTATCCGATCACGATCAGCGCGGTCAGCGGCTATTCCGGCGGCGGCAAATCGATGATCGCGGCGCATGAGGATGACGGCGGGCCGGCCTTCGAGCTTTACGGACTAGGTCTCGAACACAAGCACGTGCCGGAGATCGAGGTCTTCGCCGGGCTGTCGCGACGGCCGATCTTCATGCCCTCGGTGGGACATTTCCGCCAGGGCATGCTGGTTTCGGTGCCGCTCTACCTCGACGATTTGCCGGTCAGGCCGACCGGGGCCGAGTTACGCGAGGCCCTGCGCGCCTTTTACAAGGGTTCTGAGCATGTAAGGGTCGAGCCCGAACGCGAGGACGGCAAGCTCGAACCGGAGGCGCTCAACGATACCGACAAGCTCGAACTCTACGTCTGGGCCAACGAGGCGCGCCGTCATGCCGTGCTGATCGCCCGTCTCGATAATCTCGGCAAAGGCGCG
>CAWJXM010000029.1:0-21456 GCA_963846635.1 uncultured Alphaproteobacteria bacterium
GTGCCAGACAAAAGATCCTATGAGGCGACGGACGACCGAGCTCCAGTAGGGTTCGGCGTCCAACATCCTACCCAGGAGACCGCCAATGGAGATCTCGTCCCGCGCCCTGCCGGCCGGCGCAGGCGAGCGTGCCACGATGTTTGTCGCATTGGAACTGAGCAAGTCGACTTGGCTGGTAGCCCTCCATTCGCCGGTCGCCGACAAGGTCAGCCAGTATCGGTTTGCCGGTGGTGACGTCACCGGCCTGCTGGCGCTGATCGTCCGCAAGCCGGCACAGGCGGAGACGAGGCTTGGTCAGGAGGTCCGCATTCTGTGCTGTTACGAGGCGGGCTATGACGGATTTTGGCTGCACCGGTTGCTGTGCGCCCGCGGCATCGACAACCGGGTGCTCGACGCCGCCAGCATTCTCGTCGACCGACGGTCGCGCCGCGCCAAAACCGATCGGCTGGATGCGGCCGGGCTGCTGCGCACGTTGATGGCGCTGGATCGCGGCGAGAGCCGGGTCTGCCGCGTGGTCCGGGTGCCGAGCGTGGCGCAAGAGGACGCGCGGCGTCGCAGCCGGGAGCGCACCCGGCTGGTTGTCGAGCGTGGTCAGCATTCGAGCCGGATCAAGGGCCTGTTGATGACCCTCGGGGTGCGCGACGTCGCGCCGGCGCGGCGCGATTGGCAGGAGCGCCTGGAGGGTCTTCGGACGCCGGACGGCCAGGGATTGCCGGCATGCCTGAAGGCCGAGATCACCCGCGAGTGCCGCCGGCTACACCAGGTCATCGCCCTGATTGCCGAAGTCGAGGCCGAGCAGGTGGCGGCGCTCGACGCCGCGGAGGGTCAGGCGGCGCGGTTGATACGCCTGCGCGGCATCGGCCTGGCGAGCGCGACGGTGCTGGCCGACGAGGTGTTCTTTCGCGACTTCCGCACTCGCCGTGAAGTCGCTGGCGATCTCGGTTTGGCCTGGAGCCCGTGGGCTGAAGGCCCACGGCCGCAGAGGCCAGTCATCCTCGTTCTCGACAATGGCCCGATCCATACCAGCAAAGCCTCCCGGGCGGCCCCTTCGACAAGCTCAGGAGGCCGCGCGCCCGTGGCTCAAGATCGAATGGCTGCCGAAATATGCTCCGGAGCTGAACGACATCGAGCGATCCTGGCGCGACCTGAAGTGTCACTTTCTCGCGCACCAGACCTTCTCCGATCCCGATCATCTCGATCGCGCCATTCACAAGGCGATTGCCGATATGAACCACGAGTGCCAAACCCGAGTGTGTACCAATCTACGAAACGTTGCTTAGCATGCCGAAGGGACCGCAAGGCCAGAAACGACCCGCCGATACCGTCGCCAACGCGGTTAGGGTCGCCAAAAGTAGCAGGGGCAAAACCGCGGGCGTGGGCACACATTGGTCATTTTTGCCGACAGGGCAGCCCTGGGTGGGTCCGCGCGTCTGAACGCTGCTGCGCCGGCCGGCTCACCCCAGTGGGTCGGATATGTCACAGCGCCGCGGGGATCGACCGCTGATGCGATTTTTCTGGAGTTGCACGGAGAGCAATTACGGAGAGCAATTTCGGCTGCAAGCGATGTGTGATCCCACCCCCCGACCTCGATGAGTTGACGCCGGCCCAGTTGCGGGAGCTGGTGGCCCTGTTGCTGACCAAGATGGCCGAACCGGACCAGAAAACCGTCGAACAGCGCGAGGAGATTGCGCCCCTGAAGGGGCTGAAGGGGGGTCCCGACATCACCCCCAGCGGCATGGATCAGGGCACCGCACCGGCCAAGCCCAGCGCGACAGGAAAGCCCCGACGACGCGGCGCGGTCCGCCCCCGGGTCAGGGTTGCGGATCGGATCATCAAGGCCCCTGTCCCAGCCGGATCGCGCTTCAAAGGCTACGAGACCGATACCGTCCAGGACCTGGTGCTGACGGTAACCTGGTGCTGACGGTCCATGCGGTCCGCGACCGGCGCGAGGGTTGGGTCACGCCGCACGGCAGAACGATCATGGCGCCATTGCCCGCGGGTCCCCGCGGACCCTTCGGCCCCGACCTGCGGCGCTTCGTGTTGATGCAATACCACCACGGCCAAACGACGTTGCCCCGTCTGGCGACGCTGTTGCAGCCGGTTGGCGTGGCGATCTCCAAGCGTGCGATCCAGCGGTTGCTGACCAAAGGCCAGAACGACTTCCTTGCCGAAAACCGTGACGTGTTGCGCGCCGGCCTGAAGACCGCGCCGTGGATATCGGGCGACGACACCGGCGCGCGACATCAGACCCTGAACGGCTACGGCACGCAGACCGGCAATCAGCATTTCACCTGGTTTGCCACACGGTCATCGAAAAGCCGGCGGAACGTTCTCGATCTACGGCGCGCCGGACATACCGACTTTGGGTTGAACGCCGCGGCCTTCGATGACAGGCGCGGCCGCGCTCTGTCCGCGCCCCTGATTGCGCGCTTGGCCGAACCGCCGGAACCGGTCTTCGCCGATCAGGCCGCCTGGTCAGCACACCGCGACCGGCTCGGCTTTAGCGCACTGACCACGACACCCGACCCAGTACAGATCGCCCCTGAAGGCGCCATCTGGGGCAGCGTCCACGCCCACGACTTCCGGCGTGATGCCGTGGTGCTGAGCGATGATGCCGGACAATTCGCCGTTGGCCGGCACGCCCTGTGCTGGGTCCAGGCGGAGCGGCTGGTGCCCAAGCTGGACACCGTCACTGATCGGCACCGGGCTGCCCAACACAAGGGGCGCAAGCTGATCTGGGACTGCTACGCCGATCTCAAGGTGTATCAGGCCAGCCCTGACAAATGCCGTCGTCTCGCGCTGCGGGCGCGGTTTGACCGCATCTTCCGACGCCGCACCGGCTGGGCCACGCTTGACCGCCTTCGGGCGCGGCGGCAGGCCAACAAGACCGAGTTGTTGAGGGTGCTGGAGCAGCCGGAAATCCCGCGGCACACCAACGGCTCCGAGAACGATATCCACTGCCAGGTCACACGGCGGAAAGTCAGCGCCGCGACGCGCCGCGATCTGGGACGGGACTGCCGCGATGCTTTCCTGGGCCTCGGCAAGACTTGCGCCAAGCTCGGCGTGGCGGTCTGGGACTATCTGTCTGGGACTATCTCGGCAGCCGGCTCGGCGTTCCCGCTCACCCTGTCGTTCCGCCACTCCCTGAACTCATCCGATGCCGCGGGCAGCTTGTCTGATCAAGGGGGCTGCCCGCGGTTTTGCCCCTGTTACGCAGTTTTGAACAAATCGTGCAGCGACCCCTATGACGCACGACCCAGCCATCCGGGTTGCCCGAACGGTTCGCCAAGTGGGAGCGCCGCGACTACTGCGCGGACTCGGGCCGGGTGTCGGCTGGGCGATAGCCGTCGGTCAGCGTTTGCAGAAAGGTGATGATGTCGCGCTCGTCTGCAGCACTCATCGCTGGCGTATCTCCCGGCTTGCGGTCGAACGGCGGGTCGACCGCGTCGATATTGGCGTGGTATTGCGCTGGCAGATCATCGAATTTGTCGATCGTCCCGTCCGGGCGGCGCGGGTAAATCCGTTGCGGCTCGATGTCGCGAAAATCGTAAAAATCGAGCACTTGTTCCAGTGAGTGATAGACGCCGTTGTGAAAGAAGACCCGTCGGGTGGCGACATTGCGCAAGCTCGGGGTTCGAAACATCCCGCAATACTGCGTTTGTTGCGTCATGTCGGTGCGGTACGGACCACAGACGCCGAGATCGTAATACCTCGGGTCGTTATTGGCAGCGAGCGCCGGGTTGCGCGGCACGCCCAGGCTCTCGAACTGATGGTCGGTAAAAAGGGGCGGCAAACCGTCCGCAGTGGGCGCGTCAACATGGCATCCGCCGCAATTGGCCTTGGCCGGATCATTGAACAGCAGGTAACCGCGCAATTCGGCTGGGCTCAGTCGGGTGCGGCCTTCGACCCAATAGTCGAATTTGCTGGTGTAGAGGTGAAAGCTCGGCTCCTCGATCTCATAGCGGGCGACAGCGAACAACGCTTCCGCCAACAACACCTGCGATGTGTCGAACACTTTGCTGCCGAACAATTGCGCAAACCGCGGAGCGTATGATGCCCGCTGCAATTTCGCAGTCACTGCATCAATGCTGCCGCCATCTATTTCGAACGGGCTCAGCAGCGGCGACAGCGCCTGCTGTTGCAATGTATCGGCGCGCCCGTCCCAGAACAGGCCGCCTTGCGGCACGAGGCTCGCGGTACTCGCCTTGCTGTCGGTCGCGGTCTTTTGCGCGCGCGGCGCATCGCGGCCGAGTGCGGCCTGCTGAAACAGGTCGACAGTCTCGTTTTCCGCGTCGTCCGGTCCGATGCTGAAATTCGGCTGGCGTTCGAGATACATCAGCGAGGGTACGGCGCGTACACCCTGGCGCGACAGCGCCGGGCCACCCGCCATTACCGAGGCGGTGCCGGGCGGGCCATAGGCGTGCTCAGGACTGTGGCAGGAGGCGCAGGCGAGCCGGCCAGAGGACGACAGCCCGGGGTCAAAAAAGACCAGCCGGCCGAGCTCCGCCATCGCCGAGAGCGGCGCAACAGATGGTCGGCCGAGCCTCACCGGATACGGATATTCACCCCGGGCCAACATAAAACTCGCGATTGGGTGTGCTGCCCAACTGCGCAACGGCACCGGACCATGCGCAATGGTGCCAATTGCAGCGGCAGCGACAACCGCGGCGAACCCGATGGCGAGCAGCCCCGAGGCATGCCGCGGCATGGTTCGGTTTATTTTGTGATTGGCGCTGCGGAGAATTGGTTGCCGGTCGCGGGATTGAGATGAAGTGGCGGATTCTTGCCGGCCCCTGAAAAATCGAACATCGCCATGACCGAGCCGGCGCCGGCATCGAACGACCCGCTGCCCAGCCGCTCGCCCTTCAACCAATTATCCTCGATAAAGCGTGTGACCGAGGCCAAAGAGATCCGGTCATGGCTGACGAAATTTGCTCTGGCCCAGGGCGAAATCACAAAGAACGGCAAGCGCGTGCCGGGTCCGCAGCGGCCGTTGACCGGCTTGCCGTCGAGTCCCGCGGGCGGCGTGCCGGTCCCGCATTTGCCCGGGCCGTCGAGCTGGTCGGCTTGTGGGTCAAAGGACGGGCTCGTCGTCTTGGCAAAAGCATGGTCGTACCAGCCGTCCGAATCATCCCAGGTGATGATCACCGCAGTACTTTTCCAGGCTGGCTGCTGCTCGAGGAAGTCGATCAGCGTCACCACCCCGGTCTGTTCGTCCAAAGGATCGGAATAGCCGGCATGTCCGTCCTGAAAGGCGGGCAGTTTGATAAAAGAGACCGATGGTATGTTGCCGGCCCTCACCGCATCGTAAAAATCAATAAGACCATATTCGTGGTTCGCCGGGTCACGGGTGTTGCCGTCGTGCTCGAAACTATAGCCGATTGCCGCCACGGAACTGGGGCGGAGGTGCTGCGGATTAGCGGTCGAGGCGAAATACTGGAACCAGTTGTGGTGGGGGATATAGTCGATTATATCGACGCCGACGATCGGTGAATGCGTACTGCGCTTGCATCCTTTCGTGCCGTTTGCATTTTGGCGATCGAGGTTGAACCCACCCATGAACCCGCCCCAGCTGATGCCGGCGTCATTGAGCAGATCGCCAATGTTCCGGCCCATCATCATCGCCTGATCATGGGGAACGGAGCAGATGTCGTAGCCCGGGTCGACGTCGTTGATCATCGTAAACCCGCCCTGCCCATCATTGATGTAATAGGAAACGGCAGTGAGGGTGGACGGCTTTTTGGTGGTGGCGACGATCTTCATGCCGGCGGTCTGCCCCGCAACCAGATTGAGAAGACCGGGGGTCGAGGGACCATAGGTGTCGGTATAGGCATTGTCGCTCCATTGCGAAATGCTGCGCGTACTGCCACAGCGCGGTGACGGTATTGCCGTCGAAATACCCCATGACCTGGCCCTTGGTGCCAAAGGCGCCGACCCCGCCCGGCGTTCCCTTGCCGGTGTATTTCGGGAACAAATCGGCCTTGCCGCCGTCATAGGCTTGCTGTTCGGCGGTGTAGGCGTGATTCTGATCGGCGGTGCTGGCTTGCGTGCGGTCGAGCCGAAATGGTTCGGCGGCGTCGCTGCCGTTCTCCTTGTTCGTGAAGTTCGGATTGTTGCTCAACAGATTGGCGGTGGCGAGATTATCGACTTTCGGGGTGTCGGGCGCCGCGGTGAAAGCCGGCTCGCGCGGCGGGATTGGTGGCCTTTGGATAGGTCGCGAAATAATGATCGAAAGAGACGTTTTCCTGAAAGATCACGACCAGATGCTTGATCGGAGTCGCGGTCGCCGCCGCCTCCGGTCCGGCGTACGAGACATTGGCGGGGGCCACCGCACCGGCCGATTGCGCAGCCGCTGCATCGCTCCAAGGGGCTAGGCTGGCGACGAACGCGGCGATGCCGGCTGACAGCAGAAACGAGCGCAGTTTCATGGCTTTCCTATGCTTCGCTTGCGCTCTCCTCTCTACCGCATCGAACATGACGCTTATGTGACAATCAGGACTTCGAAATGAGCTCCCGGCCCGTTGCTGGTGTAAATGCTGGTAATTGAGCTGTTCGGTCCAGGCAAAACCACAAGGGAATGACCGATTTCGGCGGAGCACCGGTGCGAGCGTCCACACGGCCCGGTGATGACTGGACCTCCACTGCCGCATACGGCCCTCTCTGGCTATTGTGGCGGCGGCAGCGGCGCTTGCTGGACCGGAGCGTTGGGGTTGGCCGGCGGCGGGTTCGCGCCGGGCGGCGGAGCGGGATAAGGATAAGGGTACGGATAGGCGGAAGGCGGGCGGTAAGGATAACCATAGGGATAGAGCGGGTATGAGTAATAGCCGCCGCTATAGGGATCGTAATAGCAGCCGGCCAATCCGCTCGCGCTTGCCAACATGATCAGTATCGCTCGCCACAATCGGCATCCTCGCATCACCTACCTCACTCCGATCAATCGCGTCGCTAATTATCCCGGCCGCCGCGCCCCGCCTCACCGCTGAGCCTGGCCCAGCTCACGCCTATTCCCAGGGCCGCTCGGCGGCGGCGTTGCGCCCTGAGACGCGGCCGAACGCGAGACATTCGCCAATATTACCAGTCCCCTGATACAAATAGCTATAAATTGACCCCAATTCGCCGGCGCTGTACAGCCGCGGAATCGGCGTACCATTGGGCCGAACGATCTGACCCTTTTCATTGCGCCGTGGGCCGCCTTGAGTATTGAGCATCGATGGCGAGAGCTCAACCGCATAAAACGGCGCGTCGAAGATCGGCTCCATCATCAGGCTACGGCCGAATTCCGGGTCGTGCCTTGCGTCGCAATAGCGGTTCCAGCGGGTGACAGTTTCGACCAATGTGGCGGCATCGAGCCCCAATACCCCCGCAAGATCGGCGATGCTATCCGCGGTCTTGATCCACCCTTTTGCCAGTTCGGTGCTATTGTCTTCGCTCCAATCATAACGCTCGATGATCTGCGTCCAGCCATGGCTCGGATGCTTGTCATAGAGCGGGGCGGCTGAGAACAGCGTGTGATCAAAGATCATGAACATCGGGCACGGCGTCGATAATGGCAGCCAACGGCCATTGAAAGGGACTTTGCCGTGCCGGGTCTTGAACTTTTCGTCGGTGAAGCGTCTCCCATTCGGGCCAACGACGATCATGCCGCCCGGGAATTCCTTGCTGAAATGCAAGGCCTGCATCGAAAACGTGGTGCGAACCTCAGGCACTTTGAGCGCCATTGAGGGCCCCGCGTAATTGTTCATATGCCACAGATCGGCCCCGACCGACATCGCCATCACGATGCCGTCGCCTTCGTTGTAGGGCGTCCCGGAGGTATAGCAGTACGGGATACCGGGTAGGTAATTGCGGATCATCTCCTGGTTGTTTTCAAACCCGCCGCAGGTCAGCACCACGGCTCTGCGGGCTTTGACATCGATCGATTTGTTGCCTCGCCAAGCGCGTACCCCGAGAATTTCTTTGGTGACGTCGTGCTGGATCAGTTCTCGGGCCGGCGTCTCGTAGAGGATCGTGATTGGCCGCTGTTTAACCAGCCGCTCGAACAATTTCCAGGTATTGGAATAGCCGTAGGTCGGGCCGTCGTGAAATTTATGCACGCAATCGGACCCGGGCAGATCCGGAAATTCGATGCCGACCGGTGGATGCTGATGCTCCTGCGGGTCGCCTCCGAGGCTTTCAAGCCAGGTATTGTTTTGGTACATCTCCTCGGCCCACACTTTGACTATTAGCTCCGGAACGGTGTAGGGCCCGCACAGCGCAGTCAAATAAGCGATCGCTTTTTCGACCGAGGAGGTGTTCAGATATCCTTGACCGGCAACTCGGGTATTGCCGCCTTCCTCGCCTTCGGGCGCCTTTTCCAGAATGACGACTTTGGCGCCCAGATCATGGGCGGTGACGGCTGCGGTCACGCCGGCGGCGCCAAATCCGACGACGACAACATCCGCCTCGACGGTCCACTTCTCCGGGGCTGAAGGTCCCATATTGTATTCCTGCTGCTGGCGGCCGCATTCCACTGGTTGCGGGCCTCCTGGCGGCAGTAACCTCGGAGGCCCGTGCGGACGGCTAGACCTGGAGGCTAGGCGCCGCGGCCAGCGCGCACCAGACGGCCGGGGCGAGCACCGGTATCCTCGCCATTCTCGAATACCGGTGTGCCGGCGACCAGCGTAGTGCGATAGCCGTCGACCCGCTGCACGAGCCGCCGCCCGCCCGCGGGCAAATCGTACACGACATCGGGCTGATGCAACCTCAGCCGATCGAAATCGATCAGGTTGACATCGGCGCGCATCCCCGGCGCAAGTCGGCCGCGATCAGTGAAGCCGAAGAAATCGGCGGTCTCGCTGGTTTGCATCTTGACGAGCTGCGGCAGCGGCAATCTCGGCCCACGGCTGCGGTCGCGCGCCCAGTGGGTCAGCATAAAGCTCGGCAAGCTGGCATCGACGATCGCGCCGCAATGGGCGCCGGCGTCGCTGAGCCCCAACAGTGTTGCCGGGTCGGTCAGCATTTCGCGCACCGTCCCATGGTCGCCGTCGGTGTAATTGACGATCGGGAAGAACAGGAACCGATCGAGCCCTTCGGTCAAATAATCGTAGACGACTTCTTGCGGGCTCGAATTGCCGCGCGCCGCAATCGCGGCAATGCTTTTATCGGGCGTCGGCTCGTAGTCGGGCGCCTCCCCGGCCATCACATACATGCGGTCCCATCGACCGACCATGTCCTGGCGCGCTTGCGACAGGCGCGCAAGCTGCTCCGCAGACGGCTCTTCCGACAGAAGCTGACGGCGGGTTTCGGGATCGCGCAGGCGCTCCAGCCGCTGCTGCGCCGGCAGCGCATCGAGCGGTTGGTAACTGGGGCGGATCGAGAACGGATTGAACGAGCCGGCGATCCCCATGATGATGCCGACCGGACGGCCGGCGACCTGGGCGGTGATCTGCGCGCCCTGGGCGCGGGCCGCATGTACCCGCTTGATCAGCCGCCGCCAGCGCGCCGGATCCTTCGCGCGATCGACCAAAAGGAACCAGACCGGCCGGCCCGTCTCGCGCGACAAGTGCGTCATCCACGTGAACTCGGCGTCTTCGTCGACAAAGTCACTGTTCAGGCCAAAGGCGCCGCCGACCGACGCCATTGCCTGGCCGATGCCATAAAGCTCGGCCTCCTCGGCGAAATGGCCGGGAACGAGATCGCCGGCATTGGTCTTGTGCGAATAGGTGCGCGAGGTCGTAAAGCCGAACGCACCCACCTTGAGCGCCATTTCGGTCAGTCGTCGCATCTCGCCGATGTCATCCGCGGTCGCCGCCCGGCGGTTGATGCCGCGGTCGCCCATTACATAGACGCGCAGCGGGTGGTGCGGGATCTGGGCGGCGATGTCGATTGTCCGCGGTACGCGGTCCAGCGCGTCGAGATATTCGGGAAAGCTCTCCCAATCCCATCTGAGACCCTCGGCGAGAGCCGTGCCGGGGATATCCTCGATCGCCTCCATCAAATCGATCAGCCCGGCGCGGTGCTCAGGGCGCACCGGCGCAAAGCCGACGCCGCAATTGCCGAACAGGATCGTCGTTACGCCATGCCAAGAAGACGGGGCAAGTACCGGGTCCCAGGTCGCCTGGCCGTCGTAATGGGTGTGAACATCGACCCAACCCGGTGTGACGAGCAGACCGTCGGCGTCGATCTCGCGTTTGCCCGGCCCCGCCTTGCCGCCGATCTCGGCGATGCGACCGCCATCAATCGCCACGTCACCGGTGAATGCCGCCGCCCCTGTGCCGTCGAAGATGGTGCCGCCGCGAATGACGACATCGTGCATCTGGCTTCTCCCGCCGAATTCAATCTCTGGGCCAGCATGGGCCGATGCGGCACGCCGTGCAATCGCTTGCGCTGCATGGCGTCATGCCGCAACGTCGTGGCCCAAAACGGAGGGAGGACAGGATGAGCGAACAGCAGCGCGTGGCAATCGTGACGGGGGCTGCCGGAGGCATCGGCCGCGAGCTGGTGCTGGGCCTGCTCGACAAAGAGATCAAGGTCGCGGCGGTCGACCGCACAACTCAAGGGCTGGCCCAACTCGCCCAAACAGCGCAAGAACGCCAGCAAGGCGCCGATCTGATGACGATCGAAGCCGATCTCGCGCGTGACGAGGCAATCGATGAGATTATCGCCAAGGCGCGCAGCCGCTTCGGGGTGATCGACATCCTTGTCAACAATGCCGGGGTCGGGCAGGCAACGATGCGCAGCGACAACCGCCAGCGCCCGATAAAATTCTGGGAGGTGACACCCGAACAGTGGAAACTGTTTGTTGCCGTCCACAACAATGCGCCGATGGCGCTGTCGCGGGCGCTCGTGCACGACATGATGCGTCAGAAATGGGGGCGCATCGTCAATGTGACGACGAGCCTCGGCACGATGATCCGCGAGGGCTCGCCCACTTATGGTCCGTCAAAGGCAGCGCTGGAGGCATTTTCGGCGATCATGGCAAAGGACCTTGCCGGCACCGGTGTTACCGTCAATGTGCTGGTCCCGGGCGGGGTCACCAATACCGGCATGGTGCCGCTCGAGGCCGGCTACGACCGCGCCGAAATGATCCAGCCGGCGGTGATGGCGCCGCCGCTCAACTGGCTGGTGTCCGATGCCGCCGGCGGCGTGACCGGGCGGCGGTTTCTTGCGGTACACTGGGACCCGAACCTGCCGCCGGAAGAAGCCGCCGCAAAAGCCGGTGCTCCGGTCGCCTGGAGCGAGATCGCAACCATGCCGATCGAACCGCCGCGGCGAAATTAGAGTTCTCAGCGCTGCGGCTAGGCAAACTCGCCAATCGGTTTAACTGCGCCCGCGGGCTAGCGCATCGTTTATTGGCGTGATGGAGGACGAAAGGTTCGATCAACCGAGCAGGTCGACGATGTCGCGTGGGGCTAAGGCGGACGCGATCGTCGTGCTCGGATGCAGGTCCTCGTCGCGGCTGCGGCGGCGGCTCGAACTGGCGATCGAGCTGTTTCGGGAAGACGCCGCACCGGTATTGCTGCTGTCGGGCGGCGGCAGCGGCATCGAGCCCGAGGCCGAAATTATGCGGCGCACGGCATTGACTTACGGCATTCCGGCGACGGCGCTGCTCGTCGAAACCGCTTCCCGCGATACCCTCGGCAACGCACGCTATAGTGCGGCACTGCTCCTTTCGTGCGGCTGGCGGCGTATCGTGCTCGTCAGTGACCGCACCCATCTGCCGCGCGCGGTTCTGCTGTTTCGGCTCGCCGGTCTCGAAGTCGTCGGCCGCTTCGGCGTTCGATATCCGTCCCGGCGTGCTGCGATTTGGTCCGCCTTGCATGAGACCGCAGCGACGGCATGGAGCTTGGCTCGGGTCGTGGTTGGCGCCGTCAGAACCCTCATTGGGCAACGACGGAACCACCCCGGCTGGAATAAGGAGGCTAATTGTCCAGCGTACTCGGCGTCTGATCACCCCCGGAGCGGATGAGAGGGCCGACGGCTCACGCGCTGTCTGTTTCGCACCTGATCGGAGCCAGCGCCAAGCTCGGCAGCAAGCGCCAGAAGACGACGCCGACGACAAGGGTTGCAGCACCCGTCAGCAAAAACAGCCCGGGTACAGTCATCCCGGCGGCGATCAACGCCATCGTTACCAGCGCCGCAATCACCATGCCCGCGGCGTTGATCACATTGTTAGCCGCGATCGCCCGGGCGCGGTGAGCGGGTGGGCTCGCCGCCTGCAACAGCACGTAAAGGGGCACAATAAAAATTCCACCTGAGATTGCTATGCCGAGAAGATCGCCGAGTATCCGCCAATGCGCCGGTACTGTGATGAACGCAGAGAGGTCGGGCAGGCTGCCGCCTGCCGCAGCAGTCGGGCTCGCCCACCACAAATCGATCGAGAACAGACCGATGCCAAAAGCCCCCCACGGCACTGTGCGGGCGCTGATCCGGCCCCCAAGAATCCGGCTGCACAGCAGCGAGCCGAGTGCGATGCCGAGCGTAAAGACCGTCAGAAACAACGTCACGACGGTTTCCTGACCGCCGAGCGAGAAGCGGACATAGGCCGGGAATTGCGACAGGTAGATCGCTCCGGCGAGCCAGAACCACGAGATGCCGAGGATCGAGCGAAACGGGATCGGTTCATGGGCGGCCTCGGCGATGACACGCGCAGTGGCGGCAAACAGGTTCCATTCGAGGCGGCTGCGCGCTGCCGCCGGGCGCGTTGCCGGGATCGCCAGGCTCGTCGCCCAGGCGGCAAGCGCTACCGCCATGATCAGCACCGCGACGACAAGCGCACCGGCATGTCCGGCGATCAGCACCCCAGCGATCGTGCCGAGCAGTATCGCCACAAAGGTGCCGGCCTCGACCAGCGCATTGCCGAGCAGCAATTCCCGGGTAGCCAACAGGTCGGGCAGGATCGCGTATTTGAGCGGCCCCAAAAACGCGGCCTCGATGCCCATCACGAAGAGAACGACCAGCAGCGCCGTCGTACTGCTGAGCAGCACCCCCGCCGCCGCAGCCAGCATCAGCGGAATTTCGGTGAATTTGATCAGCCGGATCAGCCGGGCCTTGTCGTGCTGGTCGGCAAGCTGACCGGCGGTCGCCGAGCACACAAAAAACGGCAGGATAAACAGCCCGCCGGCGAGCGGGATCAGGATCTGCGCCGATCGCTGCGCGGCGGCATCGGCGCCGTAGGCGATCATCAACACCAGCGCGTTCTTGACTGCATTGTCGTTGAATGCAGATAAAAACTGCGCTGCAAAGAGCGGCCCAAACCGGCGCGAGCCAAGCAGCGCCAATGCCCCAGCCCCCCTGGGTCCGCCGCGCTGCACGCCACCGGCCGTCATTACGACCCGAGTACGCGCAGGGCCGCCTTCATCGGTGCCGGCGATCGCGCGCCTCAGCGGCCGACGGCGTAGCCCTGCATACCGCGCGGGTTTGCGGCGGCTTTAATGATCATCCCTTCGTCGGTTTGTTCGCGTGCGCAGCCGGAAAGGCGGCCTTCCGACCATGGCCCGCCGACAACGAGCCGATGACCTCGTTCGGCGAGTGGCCTGCGAGTCGTTTCCGGAAAGCGGTCTTCGAGCGCTACCAAACCGGGTTGGGCGGCGCGCGGGTAGAACGAGCTTGGCTGATGTGCAGTGTGGAAAGCTGGACAGTCGATCGCTTCCTGCAGGTTCATGCGGTGATGCACGTGATGCAACAGCATTAGCGTGGACCATTGGTCCTGCTGGTCGCCGCCAGGCGTGCCAAAGGCCATGTAAGGCGCGCCATCCTTAAACGCCATCGATGGCGAGAGCGTACTGCGCGGCCGTTTGCCGGGAGCAAGGCTCGCCGGCAGCCCTTCCTCCAGCCAGAACATCTGCATCCGCGTGCCGAGGCAAAAGCCGAGTTCGGGGATGACAGGCGAGCTTTGCAGCCACCCGCCCGAAGGGGTCGCCGAGATCATGTTGCCCCAGCGGTCGATCACATCGAGATGGCAGGTGTCGCCGGCAACCACCCCGTGGCGGTCGAGTGTCGGTTCGCCGACCCCCGCGCCTGCATCGCCCACGGTCGGCTCGCCGATCCCGGCGCTGGCGATTGCCGCTTCACGCCCGCCGACCAGCACCCGCGGCACGCGGCCCTCGGGGCTGCCCGGGCGTAATTCCATCGAGGCATCGCGGCCGACGAGCCGCCGCCTCGCGTCATTGTAGCCCGCCGATAGTAAGGTCGACATCGGCACATCGACAAAAGCGGGATCGCCATACCACGCCTCGCGGTCGGCCAAGGCGAGCTTGAGACACTCGACGACAGTGTGGACGAAATCCGGCCCGAGAGGGTCGAGATCATCGAGATCGAAGCCTTGCAGTAAGGCGAGGGTCTGCAACAGCACCGGCCCCTGGCTCCACGGGCCGCCTTTGAACACGGTGTAGCCGTGATAATCGAAGGATAGCGGTTGTTCGACCGGTACGCGCCAGCGCGCCATGTCGTCGCCGGTCAACAGCCCGCCATGGCGGCGGCCCGAGGCATCAAGCACCTTTTCGCGACGACAGAAGCGGTCAATGGCTTCGGCGACGAATCCCTCATACCAAGCGGCGCGGGCGCGTTCGATCTGGGCTTCGCGGGCGCCGTCGCCGGCTTCGTCGAGGATCCGGCGATAGGTGGCGGCGAGCGCCGGGTTGCGAAACAGCCGCCCCGCGATCGGCGGGCGGCCTTGCGGCAAATAGACCGCAGCCGAACTCGGCCATTCGCGTCGGAACATCTCGCTCATGACAGAAATCGTCTCGGTGATGCGCTCGACGACCGGATAGCCGTTTTCGGCATAGGAGATTGCCGGACCCAGAATCTCGGCGAGCGGCATCGTCCCCCAATCACGCAACAGCCGCATCCACGCGCCAAAGGCGGCCGGCACCGCCGCAGCGAGGAGGCCGGTGCCGGGGATCAGATCGAGCCCCAAAGCCCGAAAGCGGGCGATTGTCGCCGCAGCCGGTGCGACACCCTGACCGCAGATCATCTCGCAGCGCTGCGTCTTCTCGCTCCACACCAGGATCGGCGCCTCGCCAAGCGGGCCGTTCAGATGCGGTTCGACGACCTGCAATGTGAACCCCGTCGCAGCCGCGGCGTCGAAGGCGTTGCCGCCCTTTTCGAGGATGCTCATCCCGACCGCGGAGGCGAGCCAGTGCGTCGATGCGACGGCACCAAAGGTGCCACGGATTTCGGGTCGGGTGGTAAAGACCGGCATCCTGCTCTCCCGCCTGATCGTCATGCTCTATGTCCAGGCAGGGTAGACCACCTTTGGTGCCGCCGGAAGGCTTGGCCGCTCGCAAAGCGCGCGAGTGCCCCTATCTAACTGCTGGCCCTAACTTGTCAGGGCAAACCCGCTCACGGCTCAACCGCTTAATGGACACAAATCTCTCTATCGACGAAGGCTTCGCGGTTACGCCCGAGCCGGCGCCGCAGATCAGCGGCGAAGAATTCTTTCGTACTGAAGGCGTCTATACCGGGGTCGGCGCGCCGATCACGGGCGGCGATGTCGAGCGTTGGCTGCTGGTCGACGGCCCGCAGATCGACAGCGAGGTCGAACTCTTTGACGAGCTGTGTTGGCGGCTCGTCGGCGACGGGGTGCCATTGTGGCGTGCCAGTCTGCATATCGGCACGCTGCACCCGCAGATCCTCGGGATCGGTGCGCGCTGGTGGCGCGATCGCAAGGTCATTGAGGATTATCGGATCCTGCACGGCTCAGAGGAGACCGACGAATACAAGCTGAGCCCGATCCGGATGACGATCGAGCGAGGCACGCCGCTGCGTCGCCGGCTCGATAGACCAATCCCCGAATTTCCGCTGCTGGAGCGGGTCCGGAAGGCCGGCGGCACCGATTATTTCGCGCTGCCGCTAAACCGCACCTTTCGCCGCTTTCCGACCGTCGCCTGGGCCACCGATCGGCCAGGCGGATTTAGCGACGCCGATATCGCCAAGCTCGAAGCCATCAACCCCGCGCTGGCGGCGATTGCCGAAACCCGCGCGGTGCGCCGAATCAGCGGCAATCTTCTTGACACGTATCTCGGGCCGCAAGCCGGACGCCGCATCCTCGCCGGGCAGATTTTTCGCGCCCAAGGCGAGCGTATGCGTGCAGTCATCATGATGACCGATATGCGCGATTTTACCGGTCTCTCCGATCGGTTTCCTGGCGAGGAGGTGATCGAACTGCTCGACGATTACTTCGATGCCGTCGTTTCGCCGGTCGAACAAAACAAGGGCGAGGTGCTGAAATTTATGGGCGACGGCGTGCTGGCGATCTTCCCAGCCGAGGACGATGAGGACTTCGCGCCATCAAGCCTGCGTGCGCTCGAAGCCGCAACCGAAGGATTGCGGCAGCTGGCGGCGATCAACCAGGGCCGGCGCGAACGCGAACTGCCGGAATTGCGCATCGGGGTCGGACTACACCTGGGCGAAGTCATCTATGGCAATGTCGGTGCCGCCGACCGGCTCGATTTCACGGTGATCGGCCCCGCCGTCAACCTCGCCTCGCGCATCGAAGGGCTGACCAAGCGGCTGTTGCGTCCGCTTCTGACCTCTTCCGCCTTTGCGGAGATCTGCCCGAGACCGCTGGTTTCGCTCGGTGTTCACCCGGTCCGCGGGCTCTACCAGCCGGTGGAGGTCTTCGGCCTGCCGGAGTGAGGCGGCGAACTGAGGAGTTTGGGCGGCGCCATCAGCTACGGAGCGCCCCGCGGTGTCGCTCATGTAGGACCTGCCTTGATAAAGTCGCGCCATGCCAGGTGACCGCGCCATGCTAGGTAAAAACGCCCGCAGCAAGCCCACCGCCGCAAGCATGCATCTTTCACGCCGCCTCCCGCAGCCCATCAGAGAGCGACTCTGGGTTACGTTGGTTGGTGCGGTCGTCGGCGCCGCGTATGCGCACATGATGGCCGTATCAGACGGCTGCCCGCTCCTCGGCTTGGGCGGCTTGCCGCGTGGCGTACTCACCGGCGTGGTGATCAGCACTCTGTTTTCTCTCGATCAGGTCTTGGCACAGCCTCGGATGGCATGGCTGCGCAGCACGCCTTTTCTCGTCCATCTGGCAATAAAGACGGCGATTTATCTGGTTATTATTTTATTCGGCCTTTGCGTAGGGGGCTGGGTGTTTCCGGCGCCGGGGGAGGTCGGGTTGTGGTGCCCAATTCATCGCCAGGACGTGCTGTTTTCCTTTGCGGCGGTTTTATCCGTGAGGTTCATCCTCGACATCAACCATCTGCTCGGACAAAACGTGCTGCTCAATTTCGTTACCGGCCGCTATCACCGGCCACGGGTGGAGGAGCGGGTATTCCTGTTCATCGATATCGAGGGCTCGACCGCCCTCGCCGAGCGGCTCGGCGAACTTGCTTTTCACCGGCTGGTCAACCGGTTTGTCGTCGATATCACCGACCCGATCGTGGCAGCCTACGGCGAAATCCACCGATACGTCGGCGATGAGTTGATCGCGACTTGGAAATTGGCGGACGGCATAGCCGACGCGCGTTGCGTGCGCGCCTGTTTCGATGCTCTTGATCGGATGGCAGCGCTGAGCCCCGTTTATGTGCGCGACTTCGGTGCGACCATGCGTTGCCGAGCCGGCCTGCACTGCGGTCCGGTGGTGGCGGGCGAAATGGGGTCCGTCAAGAAGGAAATCGTCTTTCTCGGCGATACAGTGAATACCGCCGCACGCATCCAGGAATT
This sequence comes from uncultured Alphaproteobacteria bacterium, assembly GCA_963846635.1. GTDB lineage: Bacteria > Pseudomonadota > Alphaproteobacteria > ATCC43930 > CGMCC-115725 > AP-15. Next base: position 17,653 of record CAWJXM010000029.1, read on the forward strand.
CTGTCGCCAGACGGGCCACCGTATTCTTGCCTCGGCGACGCTGGTCGATCTTCTTGATCTGCCCTCCGGCATCGGCAAGCGCCCACTCGGCGACCTGCGTCTTCGCGGCAAGGAAAGCGAGGTTGTGCTTTATGCGCTTGAGAAAATGCCCGGCAACCGTGCAGCCCTTGCGGCCTGAGAACCGCCCGGTTGCGCTCGTAGCGGATGGCCAGCTGGACGTAACGCCGGCGAGCGGCTTGCCTTTCCCCGCAGGCGGTGCGACCCGAAAAGTTGCTTCTCCAACTCGTTCGGAATACGGGCTTTTCCCGTTACGCCGTTGCGGCATCGCGCAAGCGCAGACCTGCGTCGAATTCCTCAGCGACGCGGGCGTCGTTTGCCAATTGCGCCGCAGCGTCGACATTGACGAACTCGATCGCTCCCATCGTGGCAAAGGCCTCGCGCACCTGTGGTCCCCACAACCCGATGTCCTTTACCGTCGGGACGATGCGGCTGAAGATCCGGCCGCGGAACACGTTCATCGATTCCGACTGGTCGACGATCTTGAGGCATTCCTCGACCGGCAGGCCTGCCGCTCCCACACCTCGCGTTGATTGAACCGGTCGCGCATGTGCCAGCACGCGGTCACGACAAAATCCTCGCGTTCCTTGCGTTCGGCGTCGGTGAGTTGCGGGTAGTAATCGCGCAGCGCCAGTCGGCCGAATGCCACATGCCGCGCTTCGTCTTGCATCACATAGGCGTTGACCGCGGCGGCGAGCGGATTTTTCGATTGGTCGCGAATCCGCTGAAAAGCCGCCAATGCCAGACCCTCGATCAGGATCTGCATTGTCAGATAAGTCATGTCCCAGCGATTGTCGGAGAGGCCGTCTTCGAGCAACGCCTTCAACCCTGGGGTAATCGGATAGGCGAGCTCGAATTTTTCATGCAGCAGCCGCGAATAGGCTTCGACATGCCGCGCCTCATCCATGACCTGGGTTGCTGCATAAAATTTGGCGTCGAGATCGGGCACGGTCTGCACGATTTTCGAGGTCGCGATCAGCGCCCCTTGCTCGCCATGCATAAATTGTGAGATTTGCGAGGCTTGCAGGTGATGGCGCACCCGGCGGCGCTCTTTTTCGGTCATCCGGTTCCACACATCGGTGCCGAAGATCTCGACGACCCGGTCGTCGAGCAGCATCGGGTTTTCCGGGTCGAGATCGAGCGACCAGTCGATCCGCTCGGCCGCATCCATTGCTGCTTTTTACCTTTGGCATAAAGCTGCAACAGCGCTTCGCGCGGCTCGTCGTATTCCCAGGTGAAACAAGTCTCGGTGTTGCCGCCAAATTTCCATTGGGTCTGTTCGACCGGCAAGGTGTAGCGGTAGGTCGTCGACATCGTCTGCCTCGGGGTTGGCGCTGTCGAAAGGATATGGGGCTTCAAACAATCCACTAAGCGTCGCGCGTCAAAATCTCGACGAGGCCGGCGGCGGGGTCGACGCGCAACTCGTCGCCGGTGCGGAACAGCCTCGTCACATCGCCTTCTTCAAAACGGTCGACCAGCGCGAATTGGCGAACGCGGCACCTCAGCCAGGATCGGGTAGACCCGGTTGAAGATCAGTGCGCGCGGAACAATGGTCCGCGCCGCCATTTCGTGCAGCATCCACGCGGTGGCGACCCCGCCCTTGGCCTGATCGAGCACCAGAATGCATCGATATAGCTTTCGCCAACCAGTTTTGGTTCGGCCGCGAGAAAATCCCTTTGGCCCGGTCAGATCGTAACGCGCCGAAAAATTGTCGGCGGCGACGAGGGCGGTGCCGACCACCGCCGGCCCGATGCCCTTATGACAATGCAACAGGATCGGCGGGGGGGGGGGGGGGGGGGGGGGGGGGGGGGGGGGGGGGGGGGGGGGGGGGGGGGGGGGGGGGGGGGGGGGGGGGGGGGGGGGGGGGGGGGGGGGGGGGGGGGGGGGGGGGGGGGGGGGGGGGGGGGGGGGGGGGGGGGGGGGGGGGGGGGGGGGGGGGGGGGGGGGGGGGGGGGGGGGGGGGGGGGGGGGGGGGGGGGGGGGGGGGGGGGGGGGGGGGGGGGGGGGGGGGGGGGGGGGGGGGGGGGGGGGGGGGGGGGGGGGGGGGGGGGGGGGGGGGGGGGGGGGGGGGGGGGGGGGGGGGGGGGATTATAGGACCCGCCCCGCGACAGCTAAATCGACGCAGCGTTCGAGGCTGGCGAGGGTCGAGGCGGTAGCCGTAGCCACCGATGATATTGACGAGCTTGGCTATTGGGTCATCGAGCCGGGTCCAGCGATTGGCCTCGGCCATCTCGCGGGCATAGCTCTGGTAAAAACAAATCCCGGAGGCGACAACTGCCCCGGCCGCCTCGATCCGTTGGGTCAGACCCATCCGGTCGGCGGCGTGCTTGATCTCGGGCGAGGTCGTGACGAGCAGGGTCGTGTCGGGATGGACGTGGCGCCCATCGAGCGCCTGCGCCACCGCCTCGATTTCGAACAATGACAATTGCGGCGCGCTAAAGACGACGACGTCGAGCTTGTCGCCCGGGGCCGCAAAGCGGGCGAGAAACGCCTCGATCTCGGCGCGGCCGATCGTGACGGCCGGCGGCGGTGCGTCTCGGCCAAAGACCGCGTCCTCAGCGGTGATCCCTGGCATATGAAACAGGGCCACCGAACCAAAGCTTGCCGCTGCCGTGCCAAAATGCTTCAGCGCGTCGGAGCCGGGCACCGCCTCGACGCCCTCGATGACCGGGACCTCCCAATAGGAGCCGCAAGCCTCGCCGACAATCCCGCCGACAGCACCCCATTCGGCGAGGTCGCGCGGCATCTCGGTCAGGCGAAAGCGCTTTGTGGCGCGCCGGCATTCATCGAGATGATAGCCGTAGCGCGGCGTGCGGCCAGTCAGGCCGGCCGCGAGCGCCGATGGTCCGCCCTCGAAGTTGCTGCGCGCGCCAAAAACGCTGTTCGAATAGATGACGACACCGGTGTCGCCATAAGCGAGATGGTCGCCCCGGACGGGCGGCATGATCGTCTGGTAATTGATGCAGGTATCGGTCATTAGCACGCCAAAAGCGCGCAGTGCCTCGATCGCCCGCTGCTCAGCGCCGCCATCCACTCGCTCTGCCCGAGACGCCGGTAGACCGCGAAGTCGATGCCGCGCGGATCGGTTATCGTCGGAACCCGTACCCGCCGCTCTGGCTCAGGAGCAGCGGTGAGCCCTTCCAAAAAGCGCACGCCGGCTTCACCCAAGGACTCGGTATCGGCCATGACATGCGCCTGGGAGACCGGCACAAAATCGGCCGCATCGAAGAATTCGCCAACGGCGATCTGGTGCGAGATCGTCCAGCGCCTCGGTCTCGCCCATCTCCCCGGCGAGCATCGCCCGCTCTTCATCGGTTAGCTTCATATCAGTCGCGGGAATTTTCCTGAGGATAGTAGCCGCCGCAGTCCGTTGCACCAGGGTGGCGCTCCTGCGGCCAAGTGTTACACCACAAGCAGGACCAAATGAGGTTGGTGAGATCGTTATCACCACCGGTGAACCGCGAATTGATATGTCCCAGGCTTCCGACGCGGCGGCCCACTTGAGCCCAAGCAACCGGCGCGCCGGTCACTGGATTGGAAGGACGCCGCTCTACGGCCAAGGAACCGCAGTGGGCGCAGCGACCTTTCGCATTCTCGAGGATAGCCCACACTTGCTTAGTCGTAATTCTCACCGTAGGCGCGTCTGAGAGGAGCCGTTTCCGATTGGCTTTAGAAGCAGCCCGAGCGCATCGGAGCATCCGATCAGCTTTCGATGAGCGAGCAAGATAGTCTTCCCAAGTTGCGTAA
>CAWJXM010000030.1:0-81154 GCA_963846635.1 uncultured Alphaproteobacteria bacterium
GCTCGAACTCGCCGCCGGCTAACCCACCACAGCCGCGCGCTTCGACCGCCGATCGGAGCGGTCGACCGTACGCACAGCACCCGCCGAGCGTGCCGCGCAGAAAAGTCCGATAACCTGTCTTCTAGAAAACGCATTATTTTTGAAATGCCAATCTTGCCACTCTTTCATCGACCTTTTTTGCAAGCCAGAAACCCAACATTCGAAGTCCGAAGGTCAGGACAATCAAAATTATAAATCCGATTAGGACTTCCCACACATCGTGCTTAATTTTTGCACAGCTATGGCCGAGCTTGTGGTACTCGCCACACGCACGCGCATACCGCATGCCTGATATTCGATTTTTGCATAGTCGAATGTGAGTTAGCTCACACACGAAATCGCAAATCGCGGCCAAACAGGAAGCGCATACCTCGCGCCGAGGGAAGAAGCACCAATGCGAATAATCCAGATTTCGGACACGCATCTCAGCCCCGGCAAGCGGCATTTTGCCGACAATTGGCCGCCGCTTGCGGCGTGGATCAGAGCAAGACACCCCGATCTCGTGATCCATACCGGCGACGTCACCGTCGACGGCGCCGCGGTCGAGGCCGATCTTTCCTATTGCGCCGGTCTGTTGAACGAACTCGGCGTCCGCTGGCGCGCGGTGCCCGGCAACCATGATGTCGGCGACGCCCGGCATGCCCGCCAGCCGGTAACGGCCGAGCGGCTGGCGCTGTGGTGGCGTTATTTTGGGCCCGACCGCTGGGTCGAGGATGTCGGCGGCGCAACGAGCGGATGGCGCCTGATCGGGCTCGACGCGATGCTGATCGGCAGCGGTGAGCCGGAAGAACTCGATCAGGCGCAATGGCTCGAACGGGTGATGGCTGAGACCAGAGAGCGGCGGATCGCGTGGTTCTTGCACCGCCCGCTATTTCTTGACGGTCCGGAAGAAGGCGATACCGGCTATTGGTCGGTCAAGCCGCAGCCGCGCGCCCCGCTGATGTCAATGGTGCGGCGCTACCGGGTGGCGCTCGTCGCCAGCGGTCATCTGCACAAGGCGCGGGATTTTCGTCACGAGGGGACCCGCTATGTCTGGTCGCCGGCGTCGAGCTTTCTGGTAGGCGCTCAGCCGGAAATGCCGGGCGAAAAGCGGCTCGGTGGGGTTCTTTACGAACTCGGCAATCCGACCTTTACCGCCGAAATCGCCGATGTGCCCGGGCTCAAGGGGCATTGGAGCTGGGTCGATATTTCCGGCGCGGCGGCGTGATGGCGGATGCAGCGGGCCATTGGGTGACCTTGATACTGCCGCCTGACGCTCAGTAAGCGTATAGGATGGGCTGAGCCTGCAAAGCCCATCATTAACGGTGTTGGCGCGCGATGCGCTTCGCTGCGAGGCTGAGCAAGAATGCTAACACGGCTGGACTGATGCCGTGCGTCCTTCGAGACGGCCGCGGAACCTGTCCTCGGGCCACGCGAAGCGCGGACCCGTGGGTGACCTCCTCAGGACGACGATCGTCGCCAATGCCACCATAGGCTTACGTCATGCTGAGGAGCGACCCGGCGCAGCCGGGGCGCGTCTCGAAGCACGCATACGGCCCGATGCAGCGCGTTCTTGCCCAGCCTCCGCGCTGTTCCGCCCTTGTAATACCCAAACCCCGTATGTTCGAGCCGTCCCGCAAGGGGCGCCCCGCCCTGGGTGGCGACCCAGAGCAGGGCGGCTGGCGTCGGATCGATCCGCCCTTGGCCGGTAGGGCCGCAGCGTAGCTTGATCGCGTCAGCCTCTTCATCGGACCCGGATGGTTGCCGGAACACTTGGTTCGCTTCACAAGGCAGGGTCGAGGAAGATGGTAGAAGTTAACACAGTCACGGCCGGCATCGATACCTCCAAGGACCAGCTCGATGTGGCGGTCCACGGCCAAGCCGGCGCCTTCACCGTTGCCAACAACGCCGCCGGCTGGAAGACGCTGGCGGCTGAGTTGAGCCGCGCCGGGGTTCAGCGCATCGGCATCGAGGCCACCGGCGGTTACGAACGCGGCGTCACGCGCTACCTGCAGGCCACCGGTTTCACGATGGTCGTGCTGCAGCCTCTACAAGTCCGCGCCTTTGCCAAACTGCATCTGCGGCGCGCCAAAAACGACCGTTTGGATGCCGTCCTCATCGCCGCCTGCACCCACATGCTCGATATGCGCAACAAGATAACACCCGATCCGCGCTTTGACGCGCTGGCGGATCATCTGACCTATATCGAACAGATCGAGGAGGATATCGCCCGCTTCAACGCCCGCCTCGAGCATATTGCGGACCGGCGGTTGCGGCACGCGATCGCGGCCGACATTGTGCGCCTGGAGAAGCGCCGCGGCGCCGAGTTGAAGCGCTTGACCGCCGCACTGCACGAGCACACCGACCTGGCCAAGCGCTTCGCCCTTGTGCTGAGTATTCCCGGCATCGGCGCGCGCACCGCGCTCGCGGTGATCGTGCGCATGCCGGAGCTCGGACAGGTTAGCCGCGAGCAAGCCGCCGCCTTGGCCGGTCTGGCGCCGTTTGTGCACCAGAGCGGCAAACATCAGGGCGAGACCCACATTGGCGGCGGCCGCGCGCGGCTCCGGCGCTCGCTCTACGCCGCCGCGCTGCCGGCCGCCTTTCGCTGAAACCCGGCACTGGTGGCTCTCTACCGGCGCCTGACCGGACGGGGCAAGTCACACAAAAGCGCGCTGGTCGCCTGCGCCCGTAAGCTGCTGGTGTTCGCAAACACCGTCATCCGCCGCGGCACGCCATGGGCGCACCCGCCGCAAGCTGCGTGATGCGCTTAGTTATCGCCAGAGCGTTCCTTGGTTCGACCGCAGGTGACCCGTTCCTTCGTCCCGACCGGCAGCCGCCGGGCCACCGCGCGCAACGCTGGTCAAGGATGGCCAAAGGCCACCGCGAAGCGGCGCGGCAGCGTCCTTGACCGGCGCGAGCGCGGTGGCCCGGCGGCTGCCGGTCGGGGAGACCTAACCGCTACAAAGTTAATGGTTGCTACGCTTGCTCCATTCTTGCTCGCGACGATAAAAATCAGTCTGGCAGCCAGACTGCGGCCCTGATCTCGCCGAATTCACGCGCGATCCTGCGCCAGGACGCGCCGGCATCCTCGGTGACGTAGACCTCGCCGAACAGGCTGTACGCGACAATGCGGTCGGCGTCGGCGGGATGCGTGGCAAGGCCCCACACCGTGGCATTGGGTTGGGTCGGGAGTGGCAGGATCTCCCAACTCTCCCCAAAGTTAGTGGTGCGGAGCACGTGCCCCTTTTCACCCGTCGTGGTCTCTCCACACCCGGCGAACAGCACGCCGGGATCATCGGCCTTGACCATCAGGCCACGGGCATAGGGCAGCGGCCATTTCTCCCTGATACCCAAGGGCTGCCAGGTTTCGCCCAGATTGTCGCTGACAAACATTTCGCGTGCTGTGCTGGCATAGATGCGCTTGGGCTGTGTGGGCGCGATCGTCACGGCGTGAATGTCCGGGTCATACAAACCCGCCTCAAGATGCGTCCAAGTGTCCCCACCGTCGAGGCTGCGGAAGACGCCATCAATTTCCACCCCCGCCCACACAGTTCGATGATCGTCGGGGTCGACGTTGACGCTGGTCACGAAGGGCGTGCCAATGGAGCACTCCCGGGCGATGTCGACAGCCAATTTCTCCCACTGCCGTCCGCCATCTCGCGAGCGATAGACCGCAGCCGGGCGCGTGCCGGCAAAGAGAATATCGGGATCAACCGGGTCGATGGTCAACGACCAAATCGTCGGCAGAGCCCCATTGGCGCTGATGCGCTCCCACCGCGCCCCGCCATCGTGGCTCACAAACAAGCCCGTATCCCCACCTGCGAAAACGGTATGCGCCTCTTTGGGATGGGCAACCAACGCCTGTATGCGGCTATTGAGCGGGAACGGGGCGCGATGCCGTGTCCACGACGTTCCGGCATCCGGACTGTGCCATACACCCCAGCCAACCGTTCCAAGACATATATTGTAGTTCGCTGCCATACGCTGCCTCCCTTCGTCTCGGCCCCGGCGTCACCCTGCAAGCGGGAAGCATTGTACTTTGCCTGACCCTCCCACAGCAAATGGATCTGGTACCAGGTCCTCGGGCGTCCAGCAGATCCAAGAGCTGATCGCCGAGGTTGCAGCGCGGACGGAATGACCGCTGTTCATCTCTCGCGACCCTCCCGGCGGGCTTTAGTCAATGGCCGAAATGGGGGTGCGCCGTGACAAGGCGGCGCTTTCCAGTGGGTGCGAGGCCCACCCGGCGATTCGCTCCAGCCGGAAGCAACCGGAGCAGGCATGGAGGAGACGAAATGTCTGAAGTCTTCGGATAGCGGGTCACGAATTGGTGACCGCGCGCGTGCGGGCCGCAACGCGAGTGAACGCCGAGCAAGCCTCGAAAAGGTCGATGTGCAGGCCGACCCGGCGACCCCTTCCGGGGAAGGCTGACACGGCGGGGTGAGATGAGCGAGAAATACGCCCAGCCGCTGCACCGGGGTAGTGGCGGCGGCATGTACACAAGGAAAGCGAACGCAACACGGGAAGCCCCAACGCGTGATCAGGGATGATCAACCGGACGCCCGCGAGGGACAGGCCGGGCGCACTGGGGTGGCGGAGAGGCCCGCAGTACCGCTGAAGCCGGGTAATGCTGGGGGAGGGAAGGGGCCTCAGTGGTCGCGGGTGCAGCGGGCTTGGACCGCGATGGAGCGGCGTTACCAGAACATCTCCTTGTTGCGGCTCTCCTTTCGAGGGTGTGGCCCCGCCCTTGTCTATTTCGTCTTTGATTGCTGTACCTTGATGGTTGCAACCTGATGCCGTTGCCGGGCTCAGCGCAAAGCCGATCTCGCTGCGCTTCTGGAGAGCAGTGACGGCACAATCCGGTACAGCGATCTCCAGATCGTCCTGGGCCCGGCTTTTCACCGCATGCGTACGCGCTCGGGCTCGAAGTCATCGTTTCGAAAAGGCTCGATGCTCCGTATGTCCCCGGCGATCGCGGTCTGTGGCTCAAAGTGAAATGCCTCAACCGGAGGAATTTGTTGTCGTCGGCTGCACCGACCCCGAAGGCAGCCGCTCGTTCATCGGCGCGTTGCTGCTCGGGTATTACAATTCTGCCGGCCAGCTCATTTATGCCGGTCGGGTCGGCCCCGGGATGCGGGCCGATCAGCTCGCTGATCTTTTGCGGCGCCTGCGGCCGCTGCAAGTTGATAGGATGCCGCTCGATATCGCGCCACCGCGGTCAACGCGCTTTGGATCGCCGCTGGTGCTGTCACGTGTCCACTGGGTTCGGCCCGAACTCGGTGTCGAGGTCAAATACCTGGCCTGGACGGACGACGGGCTCTTGCGGCAAGTGGTCTACTAAGCGATCTGTGAAGACAAGCCGGCGCGCGAGCTTGTGTGCGGTTAGAGAGTGGAAAAACAGTGGCGATCAGACCTCCCCACATCGTCGGCTTGGTCGGCAGGTTCACGCTCGCCGCTGAAAATAATGGCACAGCGTCGATTGCCGCCCTGGACGCCCGATGCCGGTTAGCGGATGATCGACCCGAACAGCAACGCTGTCCTTAAACGGGAGACGACACCAATGATCGACGTCTATTTTTGGCCGACCGGCAACGGCAAGAAAATCATCATCCTCCTCGAGGAGTTGGGGCTGCCCTATACGATCAAACCCATAAACATCGGGCGCGGAGACCAACTCACTCCTGACTTTTTGAAGATCTCACCAAATGGACGCATGCCGGCGATTGTCGACGATGAGCCGCTAGGCGGGGGCGCCCCGATGTCGATCTTCGAGTCCGGCGCGATCATGACGTACCTGGCGGAGAAGACAGGACAGTTTATGCCATCGGACCCGCGCGGCAGATACGATGTCGCCCAGTGGGTCGCCTGGCAGCTGGCGAACCAGGGGCCCAAACTTGGCGAGCAGGGCCATTTCCGTCGCGCCCTCGAAGCCGGGAACAACGGCGACCTCTCTTACGCGATCCGCCGCTTTGATAACGAGACGCATCGCATCTATGGGGTGATGAACCTGGGCTTGTTTGACAAGCGTTATCTCGCCGCCGGCCAATACACGATCGCCGACATGATCTGCTATCCCTGGGCGTCGAGCTGGGCGAACCGGAAGATCGACATCGAGGAGTTCCCCAACGTAAAGCGCTGGCTGGAGGAGATCGGCGAGCGCCCGGCGGTCAAGAAGGCAATGGCGATGGGCCCGGAGTTCCGCGAAGACCCGACCTCGATCAACCCCGAGGAACGCGAGCGCCGCAGAAAGCTCGTCGCCGACCAGCGGGCGCAACCAATACCCGCCGAATGGCTCAGAGCCGCATCGGCATAGAATGGTATTCCTCATTAAAATGGCGCTTAGCATCGATTTTAGCGAAGAGCTGATGCAGAAGGCGGTGCGCTGGAATGTCTAGAATACGCTGCGCTGTTGCAAAGCGGTGTTGCCGCACATGCTGCAGCGGCGCTACGGGCGCATCGTCAACATTGGCGGTGAGGCGTGGCGCACCGGCGCGCCTTACCACACACTGCTCGCCGGCATCGGCAATAGTGGCTTTACTAATGAACAGATAAACGGCATGAGCGCACAGCACGTATATCAAACGTTAATTAGGTTTTAGGTTAAGAGCTCAGCCAAATCCGGCGCCGAACGGGGTTCAAGTTCAAGTGTACCCTAATCCTCGGCGTCCTTTATCGGGATAAATCATCTTCAAGATCGCTCGGTTTGAAGCTGCCGCATTCGTGAGAGACTGTATGTCGTTTGGTGCTCCAATCCGCCTGATTGAGCCGATCCCTATGGGCTATTACCGGCTACCGCAGTGTCAGGCTCTCCACTCAAGATCCTGCTCAAGCGTTAGTTGCAAGCTCTCGTGTTGAGAAATTGCCGATGACACTGGCTGATCCGTTCTTGTAGTGGGCATCTCGCTTCAGATCTCGACCTGGGCACCCAGCTCGATAACTTGCTCAGGGGGTATGCGGAAAAACTCGGGGGTACGGGTGGCGAGGCGGCTGAGGACGACATAAAGATGCTCCCGCCATCGGGCCATTCCCAGGTGCGGCGTCGATTTGACGTTGGCGCGGCCGACAAAGTAGGAAATTTTGCCGTGGGCGAGATCAACTCCCGGGATTTCGGCGCGCTGTAATTCCCGTGGCACATTCGGGGTCTGCGCAAAGCCGAAATGCGCGTCGATCTGCCAAAAGCCATGGCCGAGATCACGCCATTTGATCCGATCCGGGCCTGGAACCCGCGGAACATTGTCGGTCATGACGCGAACAAGCAGCACCGTTCGGTGCAGCACCTTGTTGTGCTTGAGATTTTGCACGAGTGCAGGTGGCGCCTGCTCTCTTTGACCGCTGAGAAAGATGGCGGTGCCGGAGACGCGGGCTTCCGGTGCCTCTTCGCATGTGGCGAGGAAGTCGCTGAGCGGCATTGTTTCGCTCGCGAGCTGCGCCAGAACCAGTCGTCGGCCGGTGCGCCAGGTGCTCATGATTGTGAACATGACGAGCCCGATAACCAAGGGAAACCAGGCACCGCTCGGGATCTTCAGCGAGTTCGAGCCAAAGAGCGCGAGATCAACGGTCATGATCGGCACCAACACAAAACCGACGATCAGCCATCGCCACCGCCAGATGCCGCGCATGACGGCCGTGGCCAGCACTGTGGTAAGCGCCATCGCCCCGGTGACCGCAAAGCCGTAGGCGGAGGCGAGCGCGCTCGAGCTTTTGAAACTGACGACGAGCGCGAGCACCGCTGCCAGCAACAGCCAGTTGACCTGCGGAATGTAGATCTGACCCTGCGCCTCCACCGAGGTTTGAAACACGTCGAGCTGCGGCAGCAGGCCGAGCTGAATTGCTTGGCGCGTCAGCGAAAATGAGCCGGAGATGACGGCCTGGGAGGCGATCACGGTTGCTGCGGTCGACAGCAGCACCAGCGGGATAAGGCCCCATCCCGGCAACAAGCGAAAAAACGGATTCTCGATTGCCGTCTTGTCGCCAAGGATTAGGGCGCCCTGTCCGAAATAATTCAGCACAAGGGCGGGCAGCACCAGCCCGAACCAGGCGAGCCGGATCGGGAACCTCCCGAAATGGCCCATGTCCGCATACAGCGCCTCACCGCCGGTAATCGCCAGGGACACTGCACCGAGCACGATGAAGCCCCTCAGCGGGGAGGTGATAAAGACGGCAATGCCGTGTACCGGGTTCAGCGCCCCCAAAACCCGTGGGACTTCGATGATATGAACCAGTCCGTCGACCGCAATCACCAAAAACCATACCACCATCACAGGGCCAAACAGATGGCCGACGCTCTCAGTGCCGCGCCGTTGGATAAGGAACAACAACACCAACACCGCGACCGTGATCGGCACCACAAACCGATTTAAAGCTGGTGTGCCGACACCGATACCTTCGATCGCGCTCAACACCGAAATCGCTGGCGTGATCATGCTGTCGCCGTAAAACAGCCCGGCGCCACCGAGTGCGACCAGGACGAAAATGTTCCGTGCGCGGGGGCTTCGCGCGGCCTCCTGAGCAAGCGCGAGTAAGGCCAGTATCCCTCCCTCGCCGTGATTGTCGGCGCGCATGATAAGCAAGACGTATTTGCAGGCGACGACCAGGATCAGCGCCCACACGATCAGCGACAGGACGCCCAGCACATTTTCCGGCGAAAGGGGCAGGCCATGCTCCGGATTGAAGCACTCGCGGAAGGTGTAGACCGGGCTCGTACCGATATCGCCGAACACAATGCCGAGCGCCGCCAGGGAGAGCCCAGCGCGGCCCGCTGGTTGTGCCTGTTCTTCGGTTCTCGGCGCCGCATGCCCGGCGGGTATGACCTCAGTGGGCGATATGGCACTGCTGGTTGGGTCCGCCATGTGCTGCTCTGTCCCTCGATCTTGATTGTTCGGAGATGTTTTCCATCTCGGGTGATGGTAAGCACTCGCTCAATGTGATCCCTCTGGTGTGAACAGCAGGAAATCCAGATAGGCTCATCCGACGCTTCAACTGCAGCCTGTCCGGCGGTGTCCCTTGGACAATCGCGCGTCCTTTGCCGATTGGACTCGAATAGCCGCCACTTAGCTTCGTCCACATCAAGAAATGTCTCTGGCGATCCAGAGTTCGTACAGCTGGCCGGATTGGCTCCGTGAAAAGGAACCGGCTGATCCAGCGCATTTAAACAAAATGCTCGCGTCCTAGCCGGTGGGCCCGGGGATGGGGTCAAACCGAACGATCCGATGCTGATCGCGCTAATCGCTGCAAAATCCGGCTGGAATAGCCAATCGCGGCGTTTCAATCCGTCAGTAGCCTATCCTGCTTAACCCCTCTCGATCATCGGCAGCGCGGGATCTCTCGCCCATTCGCCCATCGAGCCATCGTAAAAGCCTTAAATTTTCGAACCCGAGCTGGTGCATCATGAAGCGAAGCCGCGTGGTGCTGTCGAAGAACTCGCCTTGAAGATCGAGGAAATCAGCGCCAGGGATGTGCGCTGTCTCGAAGCTGCTACGGCCGGGCACTGCGATATAGGGTTCGTCACTCCTAGGCGACGGGGGCTCCAAATAAGTGGTGCAATCGAACACCCGCAGGCTGCTGTCGCCAAGCTCGCGCGCCAGAGCTTCGGTGCTGATCAGAGCGTTCGGCTCGCGCATTAATGCCTTCGCGGTCAAATGGCCTGAATAGGACACCGGAATCAGGTTCGGGTTTCTGAGGCGATGAACGCATTCCGGCGACGCTAACCCGAGAGTAGCAGTCAAACGGCGCAGCACGAAGAGCGGACCCTCAAAACCTATATCCGCTCATCAAAGCCGATGACGGGAGATTTTGAAGCTGGTAACCTTCGTCAGGATGTCGTCGCCCCAGGCGAATGACCGAATCGGCAGGATTGCGATTCCCGACCGCCGATCGGAATTGGGCCGGCATAATCGGGCCTCTTCGAGCTGTGTGTTACCCGAAACGTTACCCAGAAGCTCCGTATGGGAAGGATATAAGTCGCCGCGCGGGGTATAAAATATTGAAAAACTGGCGACCCCGGCAGGACTCGAACCTGCGACCACTCGCTTAGAAGGCGAGTGCTCTATCCAACTGAGCTACGGGGCCGGAGATGCTGCGGCTGCGAGAGTTCTCAATCTCGCACCCGATCATAGCGAAAATTATCGGCATAGCTTTTTGGCTTTTCGCTGTTCGGGTGCGGGGTGATGACCGAGTAAGTCAAGCCCTGCCGCTCGGCGAAGGCTTTGGCCTCCTCTAGGCTGTCGAACAGCAGCCGCACCTCGTTTAAGGTGTCCGCGGAACTCGCCCAGCCCATCAGTGGATCGCGTGAGCGGTTGCTCGCGGGCTCATATTCGAGAACCCATCTGCGGGTCTGCCAGCGTCCGGATTGCATTGCGGTTTTTGCCGGTCGGTAAATTCGCGCCTGCGCCATTTCCATGCCAGATCTTGCGTGAGGCTACCGCGAAAAACCCGCGCGAACGCTGGCGTCAGCTTTCGGCCGGGTTGCGCGGGACCGCCGCCTTGGTCGGGGCGAGAGGATTCGAACCTCCGACATCCTGCTCCCAAAGCAGGCGCTCTACCAGGCTGAGCCACGCCCCGTTTTTGCGGCCCGCCGTATCTTTTAAAAGGACAACGGCGATTGCGCAACAGGCCGTGATGCTTCCGTGGGAAGCGTCTCAGGCCACATTTGCCGCTGAACGGCGTGGTTTGTCGTCACCGATCTCCATCAGCACACGCAATGTTTCACGGCCGCGTGACAGTCGCGAACGTACGGTGCCGATCGGAATGCCGAGGATGATCGCCACCTCCTCGTATCGCATGCCTTCGAGGCCGACGAGCAGAATCACCTGCCTCTGTTCATCTGGCAGCCGGTCCAGCGCGCGCTCGAGATCGCGCAATTGCAGCGAGGCACCGGCATTGGCGTCAACAGTTAGTGCCGATGCCACTTCCTCGACTGGGATGGCCACGCCTTCGCGCACGCCGCGGCGCACGTCGTTAATATGCTGATTATGCAAAATGGTGAATAGCCAAGCGCGGAGATCCGTACCGGGTTGCCATAAGTGCTGCTTGGCGATCGCGCGTACAAGGCAGCTTTGCACCAAATCATCGGCTCGCGATGCATCTCGGGTCAGAGCCCTGGCATAGCGCCGCAGGCGAGGAACTTCGCTTTCGACAAGGCGGGCGAAATCGGTCATCAGGTCCACCCCGTTTTGCGTGCCGGCTCCGGCTCTGGCCGGACCGTTATTCCACTCTCATATAAAGCCCTGCTGTAACATCTTGATGTACCTTACAAAACTGTTGGTAAATTGTTGTTTTGTTGGGTAATGGGAGATGTCCGTTTCGTAATCAATGATACATTTTGTAAAGTAGGTCCCGGCGGAGAGCAGGAAGGCGCCGCAATTGACGTCTTCCCGCGACGAGACTAATGATGTGGATTGTCGCAGAGCCCGTAGCTCAGCCGGTAGAGCAACTGACTTTTAATCAGTAGGTCTCGGGTTCGAATCCCGACGGGCTCACCAATGAATTCAATCGATTAACCCGAACATATGGCATTCATGAAAGTCGCGAGACATCCAGGACAACAAATCGTAGATCCCACCCGACTAATCTTACTGTGTCATAAATGGTCGGATGGTATGGATGCGTTGGCAGCACGGGCATCGTGTCAGGGCGCGGGCAAGGGCGCGGGCGATGACGGTGCGCAGTGTGGTGATCGAGGTGGCGACATGACGCTCAGGGCGGATGGGCAGCGCCGCGCGGTCGGTAGGTTGCGGGTAGCCGAGAGACCCGGAGGGAGAGCGGCCAGCGGTCTGCGGAGGGGGGAAGCGCGGCGCGCTCGGCGACGAGGAACCCGTAGGCGGCGATGCAGAGCGTGGCGTGGTGATGGAAGCCGCGCCAGCCGCGACCCTCGTCGTGGCCAAGCCCGAGGTCCTGCTTGCGGTCCTGATCGTCGCGCTCGATGCGCCAGCGCCGTTTTGCCAACGCGACCAGCGCCCGTAGCCGCGTGGTCTCGGGCAGCGTGGCGAGCCAGTCTTTGGTCGGCTCGGGTTTGTCCGCGGGCCACTCGACGAGAAACCATTCCTCCTGCCGTGGTGTGGATTGCCAGTCGTCGCGGTGTGCCGGACGCACGCGCACGGCGGCGAAGCGCGCGGTGAGGGGAGCGGTGCTGCCCGCGCGCCAGGTCACGCGCCGCCAGGCGCGTTTGGGCAGGCGCGCGGCCAGCGGCTTTGCGGAGCCCGGGTTGTGCGCGTCATCGCGCCGGACCAGCGCGGGTGGCCGGTCGCGGCCCTTCCAGGATTTTGGCGGTACCGGCGCACGGCCCGGCGGCCACAGGCTGGCCGAGGACGGGATGCCCAGGACATAGGGCAGGCCAAGTTCCGTGATGCCGTCACGAAATTTGGTGTCGACGCCAGACCCGGCATCGCCGAGCACCGGCGCGGGCGGCACACCGGCCGCACGAGCGGCGCGGATTTGCGCCCGTGCGATCTGCGGCTTGGTGTGAAAGGTGATGTCGTCTGGCACGCCGGCACGCGCGCGGCGCTCCGCATCATTGGCCCAGGCTTGCGGCAGGTAGAGCCGGTGTGCGATCGGCGGGCTGGCCGCGTCAGTGGCCAGTGACAGCGTAACCGCGATCTGGCAGTTGTCCTGCTTGCCGAGCTGGCCGCAGTACGGGCGGGCCACGCCGACCGAAGGCGTGCCTTTCTTGGGGATCGCGGTATCGTCGATCATCCATCCGCGGATCGCGCCACGCGGCGCAATCAGCGGCAGCACATGGGCGCGCACGGCGGCCAGCACGGCCGCGTCCGACCAGTCAGCCTTGGATATGAAGTGGTGCAGCGACTGATGCGTCGCCTCAACCCGCTCGGGCGCGATGCGCGCTGCCATCGGCTCGACGCTCTTGCGGGCCCCGGGCCGCAGCAAACCAACGCCGTACGAACGGAACGGTGCGACGCGATCGGCATGGCCCAATGCTCTCGTCAGAGCCTCAACATAGGCCGCCAGCCGTGATTCGCTGTCCCGCGTATCGGATGAGAGACCCACACCCCGCCTCCACGGGTGAGAATCTCCATCCGTACACAGGGGCTGTCGAGCCGTACAAGCATCTTATGACACAGTAAGACTAGCAGCTTGCGGAACAAGCGCGTGGCCGCGGTCGCGCTGCGCCGGCTCTGGACCAGGATGTCGAGAACATTTCCCTGCTGATCGACCGCGCGCCAAAGATAATGTTGCTTACCGCGGATGCGGATGAATACTTCGTCCAGGTACCACTTGTCGCCCGGTTGCGGCCGATGCCGCTTCAGCATGTTGGCGAAGATCCGACCAAAGCGCAGACCCCACTCGCGAATGCTCTCATAGCTGACGACAATCCCACGCGCCGCCAGGATCAGCTCGACTTCGCGAAGGCTCAGTGGTGCGCGGCAATCAGGGTGAGACAAGCGCGTCAATCAGGATGAGAACATGTCGCTGGGTTTGCGACGTGGGGAGGGCGTAGCCCGACCGGAGTCGCGAATCCAGCGACGGCGCGCGCCGGGATAGGGGCGGGATCTGGCGATTGCGGCCGGCTGGATAGGAGACGGGTCTTCACCCCGTTGAGGAACCGCAGCTTGCCCGGCCGCCACATCACCGATTGCCAGATGAGGCTGTACATGACGTTGCGCCAAACCGAGCCGCCGAACATCGCCGCGGCCAAAGCCGGGTTAGCACTGCCAGCGCGTATCGCGATGCCGCGCGGCCGCCGGCGGCAGGATCCGCTGGCGGCGGTCTGGGACAGCGAGGTTGTGCCGCTGCTGAAGAGCACGCCGGGCCTGCGAGCGGTCGCCGTTTTCGACGAGATCCGCCGCCGCCATCCCGAGATCGCGGCCGGCCTTCCGCACTTTGGAGCGGCGCATTCGCACCTGGCGGGCGCTCAACGGCGCCGAGCAGGACGTCATCTTTCGGCCGGAGCACCCGCCGGGCCGGCTCGGGCTGTCGGATTTACCGATATGCGCGATCGCGGCGTCAGCATCGCCGGCGTGGCACTCGATCACCGGCTCTATCACTTCCGGCTGGCCTTCTCCGGCTGGGAGCACGCGCATGTCGTGCTCGGCGGCGAGAGCTTTGTCGCGCTGGCCGAGGGGTTGCAGAATGCGCTCTGGGCACTCGCCCGCCCCACTGCAGCACCGCAGCGACAGTCTGTCGGCCGTCCCTTCCGCAATCTCGACGCGGACACCCGGCAGGACCAGACGCGCCGCTACGAGGTGTTGTGCTACAACCAGAACGCCCAACCGTTCGAGTGGACCAAGCAAGTCGTGCGCGCGCGCCATCCTCGCCCTAAATACGTTGACTTATGCAAATAGGTACTGGGAATCAGATCGGATGAGGCGATTGACGCCTCGAATCATTGGCATGACCTTTGCCATCGCGCTCTTGAGCGGAAGGCATCGGAGCCTGCGAGGTCGGCTGTAGGCCGCCGCGATTATCAGCAACGCGAGTGGTCGGCCCCAGGCCACAAAACAGCGGAGGTAATGCTGAGATCGATGATGCAGCCGAGGAAATAGCGTTTGTGCCCGAACGTCTGGGGCAGCGAGCCGCTGACCGGAAAACGATCGCGTTGATGACGAGTTCGGAGGTCAACACCCACGTCACCCTGGCGAGGCTGCTGGCAACGTGCTGCAGCGAGACGTTAGGGCGGCTGCGCCGATTGGCGCTTTGACAAGGCGGGGGTCCCCACCTAACTCCGACGTCCATGGCATGTGCACGGGCATACGGTCCCCTCGATCCGCGGGCGAATATCGCCGAACGTGCGATGTATAGCGCTACCCTCGTTATCGGCGCGCTGCTGTGGTGGCTGTCGAAAGGGCATCCGGCGCTAATGCCGTTCTGGGCGCCGTGGGATTTTTCACCGGTGGTCTATCTGGCGACCACATTGGTGCCGTTCTGGTTTTTTCGCGGGTTAAGCGTGGCGCCGGCGATCGAGCGGCCGGCGATCTGGCGCTGTGCGGTATTCCTCCTCGGCGTCGTTGCGACTTACGCCGTGATGCAAACCCGCTTCGAATACTGGTCGCAGCACATGTTTTTCTTGAACCGCATCCAGCATGTGGTGATGCATCACTTGGGGCCGTTCCTGATAGCGCTCGGCTGCGCCGGGGGCATGATCAAGCGTGGCATGCCGCTGCGTTTGCGGCGCATCGCGGAAAACGGATATGTCGCGATGGCGATGCGGGTGCTGCAGCAGCCCTTAGTGGCGGCGTTCTTGTTTGTCGGGCTATTTTATTTCTGGCTGATCCCAGCGGTACATTTCCGGGCGATGATTGATGCGCGGCTTTATGCAATTATGAATTGGAGCATGGTGCTCGATGGTATCCTGTTCTGGTGCCTGGTGCTCGACCCGCGCCCGCGTCCCCCGGCACGGGTTTCGTATGGTGTTCGTGCCGCCCTGGCGCTCGGCGTCATGTTTCCGCAGATCGCGCTCGGCGCAGTGATCACCTTTTCGCAGACCGACCTCTACCCTTATTACGATTTGTGCGGTCGGCTGTTTTCGGCGATCAGCGCGCTCAACGACCAGCATATCGGCGGCATCGTGATCTGGATCCCACCCGCGATGATGAGCGTGATTGCCGTGCTACTGGTCATTAATGCCCTCAGAGTGCACGAGGAATCGACAATGGAGGTGAGCGATGACGCGGCGGCGCTTGCCAAGCTCGCGAGCAGCTGGACCGGCCGTTAGGCTGGCGTGGGGAGGAATTGTCGGGGTTTGCGCGCTGGCCGCTGCGATGTCGTTCGGAGCGGAAGCGCAACCGGCCGCCAGCGGGCTTTCGGTCAGCGGTCAGTGGTTTCGCCTGATCATGCCGTCATTGCCGGCGGCCGGCTATTTCACGTTGAGCAATGCGACAACTTCACCTGAGAGGCTGGTCGGCGCCGCCTCCCCCGCCTGCGGCATGCTGATGCTGCATAAAAGCGTCAGCAGGAACGGCGAGGAGAGCATGGTGCCGGTGCCGAGTGTCCCAATCCCGGCCCATGGAAGGGTGCAGTTTGCCCCCGGGGGCTATCACCTGATGTGCATGTCGCCGCGACCGGCGATGGCGCCGGGGAAATCGGTCCCGGTCACCCTGCGATTGGCGAATGGCGAGACCTTGACCGCGAGCTTTCCGGTGCGTGGTGCTACCGGGAAATGACCGTCATCAAATCCATTGCTCGAGCCGTGCCAGCACCCCAGGCGGATGCCCTTCGTCGACCAGCCGTTTCAAATCGGCCGTAGTGCCGGCGACATCGGGCGTTGTCGAGGCGAGTGAGGCGACGATCAGCCGCGCCGCACCCGAGCCGTCGAAAACGAAGATCGCCGAGCTGTGGGTCACTTCGTAGGGGTGACCCCCGCTCGCGGGGGTCACCGAGTACTCGACGCGATAACGCCTCGCTAGGTCAGCCAGCTCGTCCGGCGTCCCGCGGAGTCCATCGATCTCGGTCCCGAAATTTTTGACATAGGCAGCGAGAACGGGTGCCGTGTCACGGTGCGGGTCGACTGTGACGAACAGCATTCGGACATGCCGCGCATCTGGGCCGAGCCGCGCCAGGATATCGTGGACCTCCGATAATGTCGTCGGGCAGACATCGGGGCAGTTGGTGTAACCGAAATATAAGAGCACGGTTTCCCCACGATAATCAGCCTGGGTCACCTGCCTGCCGTCCTCGCTGCGGGTCATCATGAACGAGAGCGGCGGCAGGCTGCCCGACACGTCGACCGCGTGCCATGCGCCGCCGGCGCCGCATCCGGCGAGCAGCACCAAGCCCAGGCAAGCAGCCAACGGCGCGCCGAGACGGCGAGCGCTGAGCCACCACTTGGCAGCCTTACCTCCAGCTAGGTTACAGATTCGCAAGCAAATGGTGAGCTTCGGCATAATGCAGCAGCACAGCGAGAGTGAGGACGGTCGCGAAACCAATTGCGGCGACGCCCGCAAGCAGCATCGCGAGCATTCTGTTCCGGCGACGTATTCCGCCGGCTTCCGGCCAGGATGGTGTCGCCGTGACCCGGAGCGGAGCCGCTTTCTGCAAGTCCTCGTGTCCCGAGATCGTCCCGCCCTTCCCACACCTAGTCCAGGGTCGAACCGATGCGGCCGCCAGCGCCGATCGATTTCCCTCGACACATTATATCGGTGTGTCGTTTAGCGCCCTATGCGGCGGCTTGACCCACCGAACGGATCATTCTTGATATACGCCGAGGCCGGCCCCGAAGGACCAGCGCCGAGTGATTATCAACATCACCGTCAAGACAACGCCTGCGCGCGGGAGCGCCAAGACTGGTCGCAGCGCATGCTGGTCGGGATCTCGCTCGCCAGTGACGGTGGCATCAGACGTCATTGGCCGAGGCCGACTAAAAAGGGAATATCGTGCTCGGCGTATAGGATTCGCCCCGGCACCTCCATGCTGTGCTCAGCGCCGCGCCATAGCAGGACCTTGGCTCGTGGTGCGAACGCGGGGCGCGTTGATCGAATGCTGAAGACAACCGCGAAATATATTATCTACAGAAGCACAGCCTCGGAGCGCCGAAGCTGATCGAGACGAGCGGGTGACTTGCAGTGTGGCCGGCCGAGTTCACCGGTATCGCAAAGGTGTTCGCGCGCCTGCCGCCGAGGCACGGCTCAAGGGCAAGTGGATGTGCCATGTCACGCGTGATCGCCAAGTGAGGCGACCATGCTGAAGCCCAAGGCAAGCGATACGCATTCAAAGGTGGCGATACCCGTGGCTGGCGGACTACCGAGCAGCGCTCGGGTGGAATCCCTCGTCTCGCATCGCCCGCTCTTTCTCGGGCTTTCGGCGCTCGCGATCGCAGGCTTGGTGTTGTGGGGCCTGGAAAAAGCCGCCAAGGGGCTCAGCTTCCACGCGCTGGAATCGGCGCTGAGGGGAACTCCGGCTTCAGCGCTGTTGCTGGCGCTTGTGGCAACTGCCGTAAGTTACGCGGCGCTGCTCGGCTATGATCTTTCCGGGCTGCGCTATGCCCGAGCACGCCCGGCGCTTTCGTCGGTGTTTCTCGCGTCGTTCTGCGGTTACGCGATCGGCAATGCCGTCGGATTCGGCGCTTTTTCCGGCGGCGCCGTTCGCTATCGGATCTATACCGCTGCCGGCTTATCGCCTGGTCAGATCGTACGCGTGATCGTGTTCATCTCGGCAGCCCTAGGCATCGGCCTCGCCACGATCGCCGGGCTCGGCCTCGTTTTATGTGCCCATCGGGTCAGCCGGATGCTTGGAACCTCGCCCGAACCATTATTCGCGGCAGCGTCGATCCTGCTGACTTTGGCGACGGCATTTTTGCTGTTTTGCGCGATTCGACGCCGTCCCGTGGCGATCGGTCCGTTGGAGCTCGATCCCCCGGGAGCGGCTCTTGTCCTGGTCCAGCTCGCGCTGACGACGACCGACGTGCTCGCCGCCGCTGCCGTCTTGTGGGTGTTGCTGCCGCCAACCGGCGTCGGCTTTGTCCCCTTCGCAGCAATCTATGCGGCAGCCCTCGGGCTCGGTGTGCTGAGCCACATCCCGGGCGGGCTCGGCGTGTTCGAGGTCGCGATCCTCTTTGCCGTTGGCAGCAAGGCCCCGGTCAGCGCTGTTGCTGCGGCGCTCGTCGCCTATCGCGCGATTTATTATCTGCTGCCGCTGTTCCTCTCGACCATCTTGCTGGCCGGCTTCGAGGCGCGTCGTTTTCTCGGCGCAACAACCAGCGAACGCATCGGCCGTGCTGCCAGCCGGCTCGCTCCGCCTTTTCTTGCCGCGACGACCTTTACCGTCGGAGCGACCCTGGTCACGTCCGGAGCCATGCCGGGTTTTACCGATCGGTTGCAGGTTCTGGCATTCCACGTGCCGCTCTGGGCGGTCGAAACGGCGCATCTGCTAGCCAGTATTGCCGGCCTGGTTCTGCTCTTTACCGCGCGCGGGCTCTTCTATCGGCTCGATGGCGCATGGTGGCTCGCCTTGTCGATGACCGTGCTCGGCATTCCTTTTTGCCTCGTCAAAGGCCTCGCCATCATCGCCCCGACCGCGGCCGTTTTGCTGCTGATCGGGCTCGTCGCCGGTCGGACGCAGTTCGACCGGCGCGCCTCGCTGTTGTCGCAGCCGCTGACTGCCGGGTGGCTGACCGCCATCAGTTGCGTCGTTGCCGCAACGATCTGGATCCTGTTCTTCGCGTTCCGGCATGTCGAATACAGCCACCCGCTATGGTGGCAATTCGAATTTGATGCCACTGCGCCGCGGGCCCTACGCACGGTGCTGGGTGTCGCCGTGTTTGCTCTGACGATCGGCTTATGGCAGTTGCTGCGTCCTGCCGCCGGGCGCCCAAGCCGGCCTACGCCAGACCAGTTGGCTCAGGCGCGGCGGATTGTCGCCGAACAGAAGCGGCCCGATGCCCTGCTGGTGCTAATCGGCGACAAGAGCCTGATGTTCTCCGATACCGGAAAATCATTCCTGATGTTTTCTAAGCATGGCCGTACCTGGGCGGCGCTCGGCGATCCGGTCGGCCCGCGCGATGAACGGGTCGAACTGGTGTGGCGTTTTATTGAGCTGGCTGACGCGCATGGCGGGCGCGTGGCGTTTTATCAGGTGCCGCCAGCGAGCCTGCCCCTCTACCTCGACGCCGGATTGCGAGTCATGAAGATTGGTGAAGAGGCGTGCGTCCCATTGGAGAAATTTACTCTTGAGGGCAGCGGGAGCGCCGGTCTCCGCTATTCCGTGCGGCGCGGCGAGCGCGACGGCTTGGCTCTTGAAATAGTTGCGCCCGCGCGCGTTGCCGAGATTATCGACGAGCTTGAATCGATTTCGGACGCTTGGCTTGGGCAGCATGCAGCCGCCGGCGAGAAGCGTTTTTCGGTGGCGGCCTTCCGGCGCGATTATGTGATGGCGCAAACCGTGGCGCTTCTGCGCGAACACGAACGCCCGGTCGCCTTTGCCACCGTCATGACCACCGACCTCAAAGACAAGGCGACGGTCGGGCTGATGCGTCTGCGGCCCGATACGGTGTCGCGCTGCGCGATGGAATACCTGTTTGTCCGGCTGTTAGAGCACTTCCGCAGCGCCGGTTACCGCAGTCTCAGCCTCGGCATGACGCCACTCTCCGGTTTCGGCGCGCATCCACTCGCATCGCGCTGGCACCGGTTGGCGCGCTTCCTCTGGTCGCATGGCCGCCGATTTTACAATTTTCAGGGCTTGCACGCGTTCAAGGGCAAATTTGCTCCGGTCTGGGAGCCGCGTTATCTCGCCGCCTCCGGCGTGTTTGGGCCATATCTAGCGCTTGCCGACATCGCGGTGTTGATCGGCGGCGGCGTAAGGCGGCCGAATGCTTCGCGCCCGCGCACGCCAAAACCCCGGCGCCACCCGGTCGGCGCCGGAATAGTTTGTCTGGCGCTGGCACTGTCGAACCTCCCTACCGTTCCGGCCAGAGCCCTCGACAGCGGCGATTTCGGCGAGCTGCACATCGTCCGACCGGACGGCGCGATGCACGGTCTCGTCATATTGTTTTCCGACGCCAGAGGCTGGGATGCGGCATCAAACAAGATTGCCGCCGCTCTCGCACATGAAGGCGCCTTTGTCGCCGGCGTCGATCTTCCCACCTATTTTCGGCAGGTTGGCGCCCGGGCGAACGCGCGATGCTCCGATGCGGTCAGCACCATCGAACTGATCAGCCTCGAGATCCAGCGTCAGCGCCGCAATTCTACCTACTGGACGCCGATTTTGGCAGGGGTCGGCGAAGGCGGTGCGCTTGCTGCGGCGACAGTGGCGCAATCGCCCGCATCGACGATCGCCGGTGCGGTTTCGCTCGATCCGACCGCATCCCTGAAGATGCCGGTGCCGCTGTGTTCGAGCAGTTCGTCGAGAGCAAGCGCCGGGGGCGGTTTTTCCTATGGTCCGTGGCAGTCGCTCAACGGTTTTTGGGCGGTCGGTTTCTCCGGCACTGACGACGCCGACGGGCGCAAGCGCATCGAGGAGCTAAGGGCGGAGGGTACACCCGTCACGATCGAAGATGTCACGAAAGAAGACAATACGACGTCCGCGATGGCAGCATTGGTGCGCCGTCAACTCGGCAAATCGCGCGATATTTCCAGCCCGGCTATCGCTGGCCTGCCGCTCATCGAACTGCCGTCGACGCCGCCCGGCCCGTTGCTGGCGATCGTGATTTCCGGTGATGGCGGCTGGCGGGACCTCGACCGGACGATTGCCGAGAAGCTCCGATCTCAGGGTGTGTCGGTCGTCGGCTGGGACAGCCTGCGCTATTTCTGGAGCCGCAAGACGCCGGCGCAGGTTGCGCGCGATCTCGGTGCGGTCATCGACACCTACACCGCACGCTGGGGCGCCTCCAAGGTGGCGCTGGTCGGCTACTCATTCGGCGCTGGGGTGCTGCCCTTCGCCTATGATCGGTTGCCGCCCGAGGCGAAGCAGCGTGTCGTCCAGCTGTCGTTGCTCGGCTTCGACTCGGTGGCTGACTTTGAGATCAGTATGATGGGCTGGCTCGGCGCGCCGCCGACCGAGAACGCGTTACCGACAAAGCCGGCATTGGCGCCGATCGATCCGTCTATGATCCAATGTTTCTATGGACGTGACGACGGCCACAGTTTGTGCCCCTTTCTTGCCAGGACTGACAAGGTGGAGGTGATCGAGACCCAGGGCGGTCACCATTTCGACGGCGACTACGACGCGCTCGCCGAAGATATCCTCAAGGGCTTCCGGCGCCGCGCGGGGTAGCAATCCCCTCAATCAAAAATATAACGCGGTCGTCGCCGCGCACGGGCTGAAGAGCCTGTCCAAGATGCCGCTGTGGGCGAAGCTGCACGTTGCGGTGGGCGGCTGGGCCGCTACTTGTATCTGCAGCCGGAAAATTCGTCCTGGTTCTCGTGATATCGCGGTGGTAATCCTGCCCTCGGCAGGGCACTCGAGCTGCGGGCAGACATTCCGCGAATGGCGCCAAGAAACGCCGGTTCGTTTCAAAAAGAATAGCTCGCGCGGCATGAACGATGGGAGGAACAAATGGCGGTAGCCAGTTCCCACGATTTGTTGTCGGTGTTTGATCGGTGTCCATTGCATCGGCGATATTGGACGGCGTTTTCACTTCTATCGCTGGTCGGGGTAGCCGATTTCTTCGATTTTTTCAGTGTAGGTTTTCTTGTTGCGGTGCTGGCACCACGCTGGCACCTGACCTATGGCGAGTCGGCGCTGATTCTGCTGGGCGGCGGCGTCGGCGCGATCTTTGGCGCATTGTGCTGGGGCGCGTTATCTGATGCATGGGGGCGCAAGGCGTTGATTGTCAGCGGCACCTTTATCTGCGCCTTTGGCGCTGCGGCGATCGCACTGATCCCGGATGGCGCCTGGGCGTTGTTTGCGGGGTTGCGGTTTCTCGTCGGATTTGGCCTTGGCGGTTCGTTCGCGCCGGCGACGACGATGATCGTCGAAATCACGCCGACCCGGCATCGCACCGTAGTCGCCAGCCTGTTCGTCATTTCCGCCACCCTTGGCGTGTTCCTCGCCTCGTCGACGGTGGCGGCGTTGCTCGGCCTGATCGGTTGGCGCGGGATAGCGGCACTCGGCGTGGTGCCGGCCTTTATCGGCTTGGGCGTGCTGTTCTTCGTTCCGAAATCGGTGCGTTGGCTGATCGCGAAGGGACACTTTCAGGAGGCGCAGGCGACGGTCGCGAGGTTGTTGGACCTGCCGCTAGCCGCGGTGCCGCTGCCGAGCGCCGCGCCTGCCGCACCGTCGCGGGCGAGCTTGGCCGAGCTTTATGCCAGGCCCGGACTGTTCTGGCTGACCCTGCTCGCCTGGGGCGGTGCGGCGACGGCGGGCTACGGCATGCTGTTGTGGGGGCCGACTATCGTCGCCCAGCTGATTGCGATATCGGTGCGGCAGGCAGCGCATTACTTCGTCTATGTCACCGCCGCCGGAATCGTCGGCAAGTTCCTGTTTTCGTTCATCGCTCCCGTGTTGGGGCGCCGCCGGTTGGGTCAGGTGCATGGGTGTGGCGTCTTTGTATGCCTTGCTGCTGCGGCGTATTTTCACTCGACCGTGCTTGGCGGCATATCACTGTTTGTTGTCGCCCTGGCACTGACCGACTTCTTCAATTCCGGTGGGTTTTCAAACCTCGCACCCTATACGCCGGAAGCTTATGGCGTGCGGATGGGAGCGCGGGCCTCGGGTCTAGGGCAGGCGGCAAACGGCGTGGGCAAGATCCTTGGACCGTTGAGCCTGGCGCTCATCGCCGGGACCAGCAATGTGTTGAAGCCGGCGGCAACCGAGGCGGCGGTGTTTCCGGCGTTTATGTTTCTCGCCTTCTGTGGTTTGGTGATCGCGCTGGCCTTCACCTTTCTCGGATACGAGACGCACGGTAGGGCGGTGCCGCAGGACGTCGAAGCAGGGCAGCCAGGGACTCACGCGGTCACGGCCCCCGGCTTCAGAGCCCATTAGCTCGACGCGCGATGCTCAGGCCGCGCTGCGCTTCCCGCCGTTTGAAAGATTGTGCTGAAGAGGTGCTTGGTCGTGTGCGGAAGGCAGCCCCGATCACCCAGAGCTGCTCATAGTACCGGATTGTCTGAAGCGGATCGAGGCCGGCATTGGTTTGCAGCATAAGGATGCTGTTGAAGCGTGGCATTCTTCGGCCTTGGTTTGGTCGATCGCCAAGTAACCCCCGCCAATGGTTTTCAGGTGGTATGGCCCCCGCTTTTGCGAGAGCAGGCTGTGCTTTGTCGCCGCGGCTGAGTTGGCTGTCGAGGATGGCTTGGCGCGCGGACCGCCATTTACGGAGACCGTCACGGGTACGCCAGGCATGACAGCGCAGCGCCTGTGCCATGACCTGCTGCTGTTTCACTGCGATGCGGTGTCGTGACCGCAACACGGGACATACGCACGCGTCAGATGCTCTGGTCCTGGCACGGACAGGAAATCGCGCTCGGCATCGATGATGCGGGAAATGGTCCGCCGGTGCTGCTGCTGCCGGCGCTGAGCTCAATCTCCACCCGTCGCGAGATGCACCCGCTCATGCGATGCCTCGCGAGCAGGTCCCATGTGATCGCACCTGATTGGCCCGGCTTTGGCGATCAGCCACGGCCGCCGATCGCGTGGACGCCCGATGCGTTATCGTCCTTTCTCGAGTGGTTCGTGCGCGACCAGGTTCCGACGTTGCATGCCACGATCGCCGCCGGCCACGCCGCGTCTTATGCACTGCACCTGGTGGCTCGGCACCCCGGCACCCTTGGCCGACTCGCCCTGCTTGCGCCCACTTGGCGTGGGCCGCTGCCGACGATGGCGGGCGGAGACCGGCCGCTGTTCGCCCACATCCGGCGCGCGGTCGGGATGCCGATCGTCGGACCGTTGCTCTATCGGGTAAACGTAAACCCGTTGGTCGTTCGCATGATGGTCGCCGGTCATGTCTACAGCGATGCGCGCCAGCTCCCGGCGAAGCAGATGCGGGAGAAGCAGCACGTCATCGCGGCACGGGGTGCCCGCTTCGGGTCGGCCGCTTTTGTGACAGGAGGGCTCGACCGGGTTCATAGCCGCGAGGAATTTCTGGATCTCGGCCGTCGTGCGAGCGGACCGCTTCTGGTTGCCTACGGTGCGGGAACCCCGACTAAATCACGTGCTGAAATGGAGGTCCTTGCAAGTCTGCCAGGCGTGCGGTCCTTTGTTGCACCACGAGGCAAGCTCGGCTTCTATGAAGAATATCCGGAGGACGCCTGCCCGGTGATTGAGGAGTTTCTCTTCAGCTAATCGCCGAAAGCTTAAATGCATCAGCACCTCGATGAGGTATGACCTACCGAGAGCAGAGTCCTAACTTAAGATACATGTAAGGGATCTGGTGGAGAAGGGCATGGTTCGCCGTCGAAAGGGGGAGCCATGGGCGGGATTGTCTGCAAGCGCTGTCAAGCGACGGATTACGTCAAGCGGGGAACGGTTCGAAATCTGCAACGCTACCAATGCAAGACCTGCGGATGCAATTTCACGAACACGCCGCCGCGCGGCAAGCCGCCGGCAATGAAGGCTCTGGCGCTGATGCTTTATGCCATGGGCAATATGAGCTTTTGCCGCATCGCTCGCCGTCTCGGGGTCAGCGATGTCGCGGTCCTCAAGTGGGTTGGTGACAAAGCCCGCCGGCGGCCCAAACCGGCCGTGACGACCGAGACCGTCATGATCACGCTCGACGAGATGTCGCATTTTCTCAAACAAAGACTTGCAAGCTCTGGGTTTGGCGCGCGTATGACCCTGTCGCTCGCCGCCCCGTCGCCGGGGTGCTTGGTGGCCGTGATGACGCCACCCCCGCCTTCGCGCTAGGGGATGCACACATCTGGGCGCGCCAGATTGGCTCCTGCTGACGGGAGGCTTCCCGACGCGCGCCGGGGTATGCTGCCGTGCACGGCATTTAGGCATCCGGGAGGCGCACTATCGGGAGGCGCACTATGGAGAGTATCGCCCTGGAGGAGATGGAGTGGTCGGTTGGCTGGTTCGGGGATCGCCGCCGCGATAAAGGGGGGCTGCGTTGCTGGAACGTATGGTTGCGCATGCCACGGTCTGCGTGCGCCGGCTGGCCGGTGGGTGCCGCGCGCACCTCGTCCGCTAGGGCCGGTTTCTCGCCAATCCGAACGTGACGGTTGCGGCGCTGCTGGACGGTTGGGGCGAACAGACCGCTCGTGCGGCGACACGCCGGCCTGTTCTGGCGATCCAGGATACCAGCGCGGTTCATTTCCGCACGACCGCGGGGCGCCGGCGTGGCCTGGGCGAGGTTGGCCACGGCACCATCCATGGCTTGCTGGTGCATGCCATGCTGGCGCTGGATGCGGCCACCGGCAGCTGCCTGGGGCTGGTCGGCGGGCGGGTGGGGACGCGCTCCGGGCCTGTGACGGTGACGCCCAACCGGCGGGCCTTGGCCGCCAAGGCGGCGGAACGCGGGCTCCCCACCGTCGGGCGTGCCAAGGAAGTGCGGGCCGCGGCGACGATGGTGACGGTGATTGCCGATCGCGAGAGCGACCTCTATGCCGCCCTTTGACAAGCTCAGGAGGGCGACGGTGCCCGCGCCAAACTTTCATATTCTGACGCGCGTCATGCAGGACCGTCGCCGGGCCAAGGGCGCCGGGCTGTCCGCGACCGGGGCCAATTTTCAAGCGGCCGACACGCGCACGATCGTGCGGCCCCGGCGCGGGCCGCACGCGCCGGGCCGCACGGCGCGTCTGACGCGGCGCTTTGGCACGGTCGTTCTCAACCGCCCGCGGGGCAGCGCTCGCGATCTCCTGCCAAGCGTGCGCCTCACTCTCGTCGAGGTCGCCGAACACGACCCACCGGCCGGCGGCGAGCCGCTGCACTGGCGGCGGCTCACCACCCATGACGTCACGAGCGTAGACGCGGCTTGGCAAATCGTCGCCTGGTACAAGCTGCGCTGGATCATCGAGCAGCTCTTTCGCATTCTGAAGAAGCAGGGGCTGCAGCTCGAAGACAGTCAGATTGCCAGCGCCGAGCGGCTGCTGAAGCGCGCGACGATTGCCACCAAAGCCGCCGCCCTCATCCTCCAGCTGGTGCAGGCTCGTGACCGGCGCCGCGCCGAACCGGCCAGCCTGGCCTTCACACAAGAGGAGATGGCGGCCCTGGAAGCCGTCAACGCGCAGGTCGAGGGCAAAACCGCAAAGCAGAAAAATCCTCACACCCGGCGCGGCCGCGCCTGGGCCGCCTGGATCATCGCGCGTCTGGGCGGCTGGCCCTTCGACAAGCTCAGGAGGCTATTGCTCCTCCCGGCCGCCAGGTCCCATCACCTTCAAGCATGGCCTGGAATACTTTCGCGCCCTCGCTACGGGATGGGAGCTGAGAAATGTGTGCATCCCCTAGCGCCTTCGCGGGGGCACGCTCTGTCAAAAGCTCCTCGATAAAGTCGGCCTCAAGGGCAAGACCGTCCTCGCCGACGACAGGGACGGCTTTCACCGTCTCATCCCCGAAGACCAGCTCTTCACCGGCAAAGACCTGACCTTCTCCATCGAGCAGGACAACAGCAACATCCGCCATTTTCTCGCGCGCTTCCGCCGCCGTACCAAAGTCGTTGCCAAAGCCGTGGAAATGGTCGATCTGTCCCTGCGCATCTATCATCACTTCCACGATAATCCGCGCAACTTCGCTGCCCTCGCCGCCACCTTCTTATGTATCTTCAGTTAGGACTCTCACGTGCTTTAAGTCGCACAGCCTGTTACTAATGGATACCGGCGTCCAGCTGAGATATTTAACCGATATGTTTAATGTCCTGCACGACTCCGAGACCCGTCTCGGCGATGATGAATTGAGCCATGCAGCGGGTTGGCTCGCCCGAAGCGATTGCGATTGATCGCTGTGCCCTCAGGCAAGATGTTCGGCTCTCGCGTGTCCGCTTCGAAGCAGGATGGGCATAAAAAATGTCCGCGGCGGCGGCATCCAAACGTTGGAGGGCTGTTCTAGCGCCCAATCAAGGAGGCCATAATGAGCGAATTCACCTATCTGTATCGTGGCCGCAGCACGGCTTCTTCGCCCGAGCAAAGACAGCAACACCTGCAAAAATGGGTCGCGTGGTTTAAGGAGCTCGGCGCCAACGGCTACATCAAGGACCCCGGACGTCCGCTTGAGAGCACCGGCAGCGTCGTCAAGGGCGGCCAGAAGATCGTCACCGATGGGCCGTATGCCGAGGCCAAGGACGTGGTCGGTGGCTATACGCTGATCGAGGCCAGAGATCTCGCGCATGCTGTCGAGATCTCGAAGGGCTGCCCAATCCTGGAAGTCGGCGGCTCGGTCGAAGTGCGGCCAGTTCAGCAGCTGAGCATGTAATGCAGCCCGGTGACCATCTCTTCCGACGCGAGTCGGGGCGCATGGTCGCCGCGCTGACGCGCGTTTTCGGTATTCACAACCTCGCGCTGGCAGAGGACGTCGTGCAAGATGCCTTCTGCCGCGCGTTGGAGGTCTGGCGCCTTCGCGGAGTACCCCAGAACCCTTCCGCCTGGCTGATGGCAACAGCGAAAAACCGGGCGCTCGACGTGCTGCGGCGGGAGCGGACCGCGCGCACCTTCGCACCGGAACTGGGCAGGCTTCTGGAGAGCGAATGGACGCTCGTCCCTGTCGTCGAAGAGCTCTTTTCCGCGAATGCGATTAAAGACGATTTGTTGCGCATGATGTTTTCCTGCTGCCATCCTCGGTTGTCTGAACCGGCGCAGGTCGCACTTGTCCTCCACATTCTTTGCGGCTTTAGCGTCAGCGAGATCGCCAGCGCGTTCGTAAGCGGACACGCTGCGATCGAAAAGCGCATCACCCGGGCGAAGAAGGTTTTGGCGGGTTCAAAGCGGTTATTCGACATTACCGCCGAGGCGGAATTCTCGGCCCGGCTGCCGGCCGTGCACCGCGCGCTCTACCTGCTGTTCAACGAGGGCTACCATGGCGCATCCGCCGAGACGGCGGTGCGTGCCGAACTATGCCGCGAGGCGATGCGCCTCACCATCCTACTGCTGGAACACCCTTTCGCTGCGACGGGCACGACATATGCGCTCGCCGCGCTGATGGCGCTCGACGGAGCACGCCTGCCGGCCCGGGTCGACATGTCGGGCAACTTGATCTCGCTGCTGGATCAGGATCGATCGCGCTGGGATCAAGCGCTCGTCAACGAAGGACTTAAGTTGCTAGAACTTTCGGCTAGGGGCTCGGAACTCACCGAGTATCACGTCGAGGCTGCGATCGCGGCGATTCACGCCTGCGCGCCAAATGCGAAAGGCACCGACTGGGAAACGATCGTCGCGCTCTATGACACGCTGATCAAGCTTCGGCCTTCTCCGGTGGTCGCGCTGAACCGTGCGATCGCGGTTGCACAGAAGGAGGGTCCCGAGCGCGGGCTGGAAGAAATCGCCTTGATTACGGACCGCGACCGCCTCGCCGCATATCCATTCTATGCCGCGGCCCTGGGGGAGCTGGAACTAAGCCGCGGCCAGCATGATGCAGCACGCGAGCTTTTCCGGGCGGCGCTCGCCGTGGCGCGCAATCCAATGGAACGCCGGTTCCTCAATCGGCGCGTTGCCGCATGCGAACCAGTCGAAAGGCCCTGATACCCTTTGAGGAGCGGACTTTTTCCTCAGCTGCGCCGAATGCTTTTGTGGCAAATATCTGCTTCGTGGCAACATCTGCCGTCGTCATGACCGGGAAAGAGGCCGCTTGTCGTCGCTATGAGTTTGATGCTGAACTGGGCGAGCCTTAGGATTGAACCGGTCCGTTCGGACGACGTACTGCAACGTCAGTTTTCTTGCGGTTTCGGGCTTCCCTGGGCTCGCTCTGATATAGCGCGGCGCCTAAGATACAAAAGCCTTCCAGGCGTGCAGCTCTCACTATTGCGCGATATTGGCCGTTGGTGACACCCTTCGACGGTCCGCTTTCTGCAATCAAGCGGCGGGCATCTGGCCTGCGGCGACATAGAGTTCCCGGATCTGACGGGCGGCATTGACCAGGTCGGCGTCATCCAGCTGCAACGCCACATCGTCTTCTTCGGCCTGTGCGAGGAGTCCCCGGAACCGCAACGGTTTTTCAAAGAATGCCAGCGCAACGTCGAGCGGCTTCTGCCCCTCCTCGACCCAAAGCGGGATCTGCCTGCCGCGCAGGCTCGGACGGATGTGATAGTGACTGCCGACGCTGAAGGGATCGAAGCGGAGCGCCTGCTCCCGTTTATCCGCAACGGCGACGACGATCGAGGGCCGTTCGATGTCATCCGGCTCCCGGCCCAGCAATTGCCGGTTGGGGTGAAACATTATATGCAGATGCGGCCCGGCATTGACCTGATGCCATCCGCCGCTGTCCTCGGGCATGGTCTGCTGCATCCGCTGTGGCTGTGGCTGTTCCGACATCGTTGACATCTCCTCTCTCACAGATGTGCATGCCGCCAGGTCATCTTTGCGGTGTGCTGAGCCTGAACACCACAGTCCCAGTCCCAGCATGACGTCCAGCCGGGCGTTTGCACCCTTTGAACCATATCATAGCCGGCTTGTGCCCGCCATGCAGCAAAGCTGAGGAGGAGTTAAAGCTGTCGCGTCGAACGGATTGGCCGATGGGGCTCAGGTAGGGCTCACCCACGAAAATTGAAAGTCGTGCCGGTCACCATCGGCGCACTATCAAAGGGCATCTCTGCCCTCGTGATTCGGCATGGGCGAGTGCCGCGAAAAAGCGAGACGATAGCCATCGCGGACCGAGAATCCGGGGAATGCCGGTGAAGGAGGGGCACATGAAATATGATGTGGTGATCGTCGGTGGGGGAGCCGCCGGATGTGTGTTAGCCAGCCGATTGGCTGCTGACGCGCAGACTTCCGTGCTGCTGCTGGAAGCCGGGCCCGATTACCCCGATCCAGGCAATCTTCCGGACGACATCAAGTTCGGCCATACACGCTTTGCCGAAGCCCTGGACTCCAAACACAACTGGGCCTTGCGGGGGACCATCACAGAGGAGCAAGGCGAGATCCACGTCGCGCAGGGCAAGGTGATCGGAGGCGGGTCGTCAATCAACGGTCAGGCCATGCAACGGGGATTCCCCGAGGATTTCGACTCCTGGGCGGCTCTCGGGAACGATGAATGGTCGTATGAAAAGGTCCTGCCGTACTTTCGCAAATCGGAGCGTGACCTCGACATTCAGGATAATTACTGCCACGGCTCGGACGGACCGATGCCTGTCAGGCGTCGTCAGACGCATCCCTGGCCTGCCATCCAACAGGCTTTTCACGCGGCCTGTGTAGGGGCGGGGTTCGGCACCACGAATGATAAGAATGGCCTGCACCCGGCCGGCCTCGGCATATCTCCGTCGAACAACATCGACGGTGTCAGAATGAGCACGGCTCTGACGCATCTCAACCCTGTGCGGCACTATCTGAACCTGACGGTGCGCGGCGGAGTATTCGCGCGCAAGATCATGGTCAAGAATGGCAAGGCCATCGGTGTGGAAGCCGAAAGCAGGGGAAAGGTGTTCCAAGTCGAAGCCGACAAAGTGGTGCTCAGCACCGGTGCGATCAGATCGCCGCAACTGCTGATGCTCTCGGGCATAGGCCCCGAGGACCAATTGCGGCAATTTGGGATACCGGCAGTCTGTCATCTCGCCGGCGTCGGCCAGAACCTTTGGAACCACCTCAGCGCCCAGGTGACCTTCAAGGTCAAGGACGGCATCTCCCTCTCTGCTCACCGCGATGCAGCGCACTTTGCACTACACTTCACCGCCCCAGGGTCGAGCGCCGTCAACGATATGGTGCTGAGGACCACCCCGGTCGTCGACGAACGCCAGGAGCACGTCCCCGGGGTACGGACCAAATACCTGACCGGTGATGTCCCCGCTGAGCGGGCAGCGCGGATCTCGTGCACGCTTGGGTTGCCCGACGGCTCAGGATACGTCAGGTTGGCCTCTGCCGATCCGAGCGTCCAGCCATCCTTTAACTACTGTTATCTCCAGCATCCCAACGACATTCGGCGGGTGCGGGAGGGCGTGCGGACGGCAGTGAGACTGCTGGAGTCGGACGCTTATAAAGACGTGGCCGATTACCGGATCCAGCCCACGGATGACATTCTAGCCAACGACGACGCTTTGGACCGTTGGATTCGCCAAACCGTTGGCACCGCCAGGCATGTATCCGGAACCTGCAAAATGGGACCGGATGCAGATCCGATGGCGGTCGTTGACCAATACTGCAGAGTGAAGGGCATCCAAGGGTTGTGGGTGGCGGATGCATCCGTGATGCCGCGCATTCCCAGGTCAGGTGGTGCCCATGCGACGGTGATCATGATCGGCGAACGTGTCGTCGACTGGGTCGCGGCGGGGTAACCCCCGCTTGCCGCTGTCTGGAATTGATTGTAGGGACTACTCAGCTCCGTTGGGACCACCTGGGGTGGGTGATTTGCGTTAAACCGCGTCGCCTCCCGCAATACGAGGGCGCGCGAACCCCATTCCTGTGGTTTGTCTGCCATAAACTAATGATGGCAACGTGGGCACGCGAGAGGGCGGCCGCAGCACGGCGCGCTTTGGCGCTCGATCTCGGCCACGGCTCGGCGCGGGAGCGGCGGTTATCGGGGGAACTCCATCCCCATCAGTGAAACGCTATGGCAGCCGATCGAGGATCGCGCCAGGAACACGACAGAGCTGCAGGGCCGATTTGACGCAAGGCTTAGTCGCTTCCGCGAGATTTCCCGCGGGCCGCGACCTCAGCTCGCAGTCCGACGCCGGTCATCAGCATTTCCGCAGTGTAAGCCATGATCGCACCAATCGTGCAGACGACCGCAAGAGCAAAAGTGGCGAACAACGCGGTGGCGACGGCTTTATTGACAAGCGCTCCAACAAACAAGGTCAGGACCGTCGTGCAGGTCGCTGCCGCAGCGAGAGCGGCGAGTACGACCGCGATGTCGAGCGCCAGGGATCGTCGGCGCAACTCCGCCAATTGCAGGGCGAGAACAGCGATCCGCTCGGGCTCGGCCCCCTCCATCTCTTTGGTGATTTGATCGACGCGATCGCCGACCCGGGCGAGCCGGGTCGCAAAAACGTTGAGTAGCGCGCCGATGCCGGACAGCAGAAAAATCGGCGTCAGCGCCAACTGGATGATATGGGCGACGGTGTCGAGTGGGGCGGCAGTCGTGCTGAAGATATTGGGCATGAGGCGTCGCTGCTCGGCCGGTTGCGGCCGCGGCCGCATGTTGCGGATGCTTTGAGGCGGGGGCAATTCTGCTGTCTCGTCACCTTTCGCGCAAAACTGCCGGAGGTGTAGGATCGTTGCTGCGCCGAGGATCGAACAGCGCGCTCAGGCTGCCTCCCGCAAGCCTCGATGCGCCCCAAATATAGGCCGTGATTTTCGCGCTCCCGCTCTATGACGACAACCCGATGCGGCGCACCCCGGTTGTCAATTATCTGTTGATCGGCTTCTGCATCGGCGCCTTTTGGTGGCAGCTCGGCCTCAATCAGCACCGGGTGCTCTACGGCTACGGCATGATCCCCGCCGTTCTGTTCGGCGCGGCTCATCTTGCGCCATATCTGCATGTGTTGCCGGCCTGGGCGACGGTGTTCACCAGCATGTTCCTGCATGGCGGGTGGTTTCACCTGATCGGCAACATGCTGTTCTTGTGGATATTCGGGCACGAGGTCGAGGACGAACTCGGCCATCTCCGTTATCTGGTGCTATACTTGGCGAGCGGAGTGGCGGCAGCGCTGGTCCAGGGTCTTTCAAACCCCGGCTCGCATGTGCCGATGATTGGCGCCAGCGGGGCCATCGCTGGCGTGCTCGGCGCCTATGCGGTCTTGTCCCCGCGCGCCAACATCCACGTCTTCGTGTGGATCGTGATCTTTTTCCGGATCATCAACGTGCCGGCCTGGGCCCTGCTCGGCCTGTGGTTTGCGATGCAGCTGATCAGCGGTCTGGAGCAAGCGCGGGGCCGGCCCGGCGTTGCCTTTTGGGCGCATGTCGGCGGGTTTGTCGCCGGGATGATCCTGGTCATCCTGTTGCGCCAGCATGGAACCTCGCTGCTGCAGCCGCGGCGTAGCACGGTCTTCGCAACGGCACCGCCCGCGGCCTTTGCCCGAGCGCGGCGCGCGAGCCGCGGCTCGGTGCCGTCGGCCGGCCGACCCTATCGGCGGGTACCCGGTCCGTGGGAGCGCTGGTAAGCGCGTGCGCTTTGGTCGGCTAATGAAGGCCCGGGTGCGCCACCGGCACCGTTGCGAAGTCGCTCAACCGAGCCAGCCAGGTTTCGATGCGCCGGCGGTTTTGGCGAAAATCGTAATGGCCGTAACGCGAGCGGCTGTAGAGCGCGAGGCTCGAACGATCTGGCCCGAGCGGTACAAATTCGATCGTTATGATGTCCGGGAACCGGAACAACGACGAATGCTGGATATAGACGAGCCGGCGCCCGTCCAACTCCTCGGCAATGCGCACAACCCGCGGCTGGCGGGCGATCATCTGCGCCCAAACCTCACGCAGCCGCGGCCACGGCATCGCAAAAATCGGCACGCTGATCCCGGCGGCGGCGCAGTAATCGGGTGGACAGGCGAGAAAGCTCGGCGGCGGCAGCGGCGGACGCAGCGTTGCAATGTCGACATGTTCCTGCCGTGCGAGGCGATCCTGCGACGGCTGGCCCATAAAGATCCGAACCGCGAGGATCGACGCAGTTAGCGTCGATGCAGCCGCAAACAACGGGATCAACACCAAGCGCTCTTTGCGCATTTCTGGCCTTTGGTGAGCAGCTTGCGACAGCGGCACTCGACGCAGCGGGCGATCGCGCCCCGCCCAGATCGGAACTGTCCGCGATTTCCCTCTCGCCGCGTTGATGCAAATCAATGGCGCGGGTGGCAAAGCCGTATTCGCTTTCTCGGCGAGAAACGCAGCAAGCGTGGCACTTGCCGGGACGGGCTCGATCTTTGTGACCGTGATCGGCTGGGTGAGTGCCGAACTGCAAGACGAAAGGGCACCCTGATGTCGTCGAAGTCGATCGATCCCGGGCTAATGCGCGGTGAGCTGGATTACCTCGATCGCGCCCGCGCTTTGGCGCCGCGGATCGGTGAGGCCGCCCCCCGCGTCGAATCGGCGCGCCAGCTCGATGGAAATGTTGTCGAGGCGTTGCATGAGGCCGGGCTCTTTCGCCTGTTGATGCCGGGTTGGCTCGATGGCGGCGAAGCCGCACCATCCACCTTTATTGAGGTCATCGAGACCATCGCCCGAGCCGATGCGAGCACCGCTTGGTGCTTGTGCCAGATGAATGTGTGCTCGATCTCTTCGGTTTATCTGCAGCCCGGGGTCGCGCGCGAAATCTTCGGCCCGACGCGCGCCGCGCTTGCCTGGGGTACGACGCCGGACGCCAAAGCGGCCATCGTTCCGGGCGGTTATCGCGTCACGGGTAATTGGGAATTCGGCAGCGGCTGCCACGAAGCGACGTGGCTCGGCGGCCATTGCGCCGTCGTCAATGCCGACGGAACCCCGTGCTTTGACGCAGAGGGACGGCCGCTCGAGCGGACCGTGCTATTTCCCAAGACCGATGCTGCGATCGCCGACGAATGGCATGTGCTCGGCCTCAGGGGGACGGGCAGCGACATGTATGCGCTCAAGAACCTCTTCATTCCCGAAGACCATACGATCCTCGCGCTGATGCGCTGGCCCGACCGGGAGCGGCTTGAACTCGCCTTGCCCTACCGCTTTGGCGCCAGCAGTCTCTACGCCTCCGGATTTGCTGGGGTGGCGCTCGGCAATGCGCGCGGGATGCTCAATTCGTTTGTCGATCTCGCCCGGCAGAAGATCCCGCGCGGCGGCCGCACTGCGCTCAGCCAAAACGCGATCGTTCAGGTTGAGTTGGCGGAAGCCGATACCCGGCTCGAAGCTGCGCGGATTTATCTGATCCACACCCTGCGCGAGGTTCAGGATTGGGCGGCGCAACATGGCGGCCCGACGATGGATCAGCGCATGAAAATCCGCGCTGCCGGGACCTTTGCCATTCGCGTCGCGACCGGCGTCGTCGACCGGTTGTACGAGATGGCCGGGACCACGGCAATCTTTGAAGGCAACCCGTTCGAGCGGCGCTTTCGCGACGCGCACACCGTCTCGCAACATTTGCAGGGCAGGGTCAGCCACTTTGAGACCGTCGGCAAACACCTGCTCGGGATCGAGAGCGATCCGCGTTTCGTGTGATCGCTCGCGATCGCACTGTCGACAGGCTATTTCTCGCAGAACTGCCGAGGGCCGCCGCCATAGGGCTGATAGCTGCAATCGGCAGGATTGAACGACGAGTAGGTTTGTCTGCAGAGATCGACGTTGCAGCTCCCCGGGCTGCTCGATGGGCCGGCCGCGGCGCTCGCTGTCGTCTCCGTCGGGCTTGACGAGGCCGAGCTACCCTTCTCGCAAAGCTGCCGTGGCCCGCCATCATAGGGCTGATAGGTGCAATCCGACGCCCGGAACGAGTGATAGAAGGCCGCGCAGGCCTGGACATCGCAGCTGGGGTTGGATGACCCGGATATTCCCTGCGCCGCGGCTGTATCGAGCTCATTGGTGCCATTTGCAGTTGTCGGCGCAAGCTCAACCCGTACGCCCTGCTGATCGATCAGCGGCGTCGCCTCGGTCACAAAGTCTTTCCAGATCGAGGCCGGCAGGCCGCCGCCAACCACGCCGTTCATCGGCGCATCATTGTCATTCCCGACCCAGACGCCAACGACCAGCGAGCCGTTGAACCCGATGAACCAGGCATCGCGATAGTCCTGGCTGGTGCCGGTCTTGCCCGCGGCAAAGCCGTTTATGGCCGCCGTCTTGCCGGTGCCGTGTTCGACAACTCCGCGCAACAGCGCGACCATCGGTTTTTGATACGGATCCAACGTCCGCCCAGCGGCGGCTGGCGTCGTCGCCAGCATGCGCGTGTCGTTCGCGGCGCCGATCGCGGCTACACCCCAGGGCTGCACCCCCAGGCGATCGTCCTGCACCAAAGCAAACGCGCCGGTCAGATCGACAAGGCTGACCCCGACCGAACCCAAGGCCAGGCTCGGCACGTCGGGAAGCGGCTCGGTGATGCCCAGATCGCGCGCGGCGGCAACGACGTTCTTCACTCCAACATCCATTTCGAGACGCACCGCGGCGGTGTTGACCGATTGCGCAAACGCCTCGGCGAGGCTGATGCGGCCATAGTGCTCGTTATCGAAATTGGCCGGTTTCCAGTCGTTGATGTCGATCGGTCCGGCGTCGATCATGTCTTGTGGCGTGTAGCCCTTGCGCAAGGCGGCGAGATAGACGAACAGCTTGAACAGCGAACCCGGCTGGCGATTGGTGTCGACCGCGCGATTGAACTGGCTCTTTTGATAGTCGCGCCCGCCAACCATCGCCAGCACCGCTCCGTCAGGGCGCATTGCGACCAGCGCCCCTTCGCTGGCGCCGAGTTTACGGCCCCGCTTGGCGAGAGCATTGTCGACCACCCGCTGCGCGAGATTTTGCATTTGCGGCACCAATGTGGTGCGCACCCGCACGCTGCCGGCGATTTGCCTACTCGCGAGAGGCAGCGCCTGTTTTACCGCCCAATCCGTGAACCACGACTGCGCCGGCGCCAGGGCCGATGGGGAGTTGATGATCGCGGGATTGGCCTTGGCGGCACTCGCGGACTTTGCATCGATCACGTGATTGGCGACCATCGCGTCGAGAACAGTCGCGGCGCGCGCTTGGGCTGCTTTGGGGTGACGCAGCGGATCAAATTCCGAGGGAGCCTTGATCAAGCCTGCGAGCATCGCTGCCTCGGAGAGCGTCAGGTCGCCCGGCTGCTTGTCAAAGTAAAGCCGCGCTGCCGCGGCCATGCCGTAGGCGCCGTCGCCGAGATAAACGCGGTTCAGATAGCGCCTCAGAATCTCGTCTTTGCTCAGATGGATTTCGAGCCAGATCGCCATCAGCGCCTGGCGCAGCTTCCAGATGTAGCTTCGATCGTCTTTGAGATACTCGATTTTGACCAATTGCTGAGTGATGGTACTGCCACCCTCGACGACCTCTCCGGCAATATGGTTTGCATGCGCTGCGCGCAGAATGCCCAGCAGATCGACGCCAGGATGGCTATAGAAACGACGATCTTCGGTGCTTAGAACGGCCTTGATCAGGATCGGCGCGAAATCGTGCAGCGAGGCATCCGCTATTCTAAGCGGCCCGGCACGTCCGAGCGGTTCGCCATCGGCCGCCTCGAGCAACAGTGTTGGTTGTTGCGGGCCGCCTGCCGGTCGCTCGATCGGCAGCCCGAGCACGGCCCACAGCAATGCACATGATATGACAAACAGGGCGACGATGCCGGTCAGGGCTGCCCCCAGCGCCAAGCGACGGACGTACCACCCTGCGGGTTGCTCTCGGAATGCTGGGGCGCGCCGATTGCTGCGTTTCGAACGCAGCAGATGCATGACCCGATTGCTCTGGGCGATGAGCAAATCCCACAGATGCATCACCCGATGGCTTTGCGCGATGAGCAAAAGCTTCAGACACGCCGCCAGTGCGGCGAGATCGCCGCCCAACGCTCTGAGAAATTCGGCTCCGGCTACCGCGGTCCGGCTGCCGGGCCTTTCGTGTGCGCCACGCATAAGCCGTGACTGGCCGGCGAAGTCCAATTCGGGGTCGGGCCTGTTTAGCATGATGGGAAAACCGACCTGTATGGCCTGCTTTGCGCAGGTGACTTTCTCGCCAACATCTTTTGGGTTGATGTAGTTGCTAATCGCCGATCTGGACCCGCGGCTTGATGACGCTTCGGAGCCGCGCGGGCTAAAGCGCGATTCAGCTGCTGTTCGGAGTCCTCGGGTTGGTGCTCTGATCCCACTGAATGGACGAGAGAAACGCCAGCCATCGGTTTGTTTCTCTCAAAGTGGCGAGCGCAGCCGACACGAACCAAAGGTTAAG
This sequence comes from uncultured Alphaproteobacteria bacterium, assembly GCA_963846635.1. Taxonomy (GTDB): domain Bacteria; phylum Pseudomonadota; class Alphaproteobacteria; order ATCC43930; family CGMCC-115725; genus AP-15. Next base: position 38,298 of record CAWJXM010000030.1, read on the forward strand.
GAACAGCAGCATCAGCGTGCTGAGTTCGAACCAATGGATTATGATCCAATTCAACTCTGGCTCCAAATCGCTCGAACATCAAAAATAGTGCCTCTAGCATGAACTATACCGGTTGCGCATGGCACCTGCGGTAATGAATTTTTTCGCCTTGAGAACTGGGCGCTTCAGCGGGTGTGGTCGCGAAATATCGGGAAGCGGAGCATCCTCACTCGCCTGGTCCGCGGCGTGCGTGCCGGCAAGAGCGGTCGCAGCGGCGGCGTGCCCTTTATCAGCCTTATCGGCCATCCATATCTCCAGCAATGGGACGCCTCCTTGTCGTCATCGGCTTGGTACTGGTGGTTATCGGCGTGCTGTGGCCGCTGCTTGACCGGCTCGGGCTGGGTCGGCTGCCCGGTGACATCTTCATTCGGGGCCAGCATGGCGCATTCTATTTTCCGATCACCACCTGCATTCTCGTCAGTGTCGTCTTGTCGCTGCTGTGGTGGCTGCTCCATCGCTAGACCGCGGGTCCACACCAAATTGCCGCTTGCACCGTTCCCCTTGAGCTCGGTACGCCGCGGCGCCAGCCGAGATGCCTGAGGAAATGACCGAGCACTACGACGTTGCCGTTATCGGCGGTGGGCCGGGAGGATATGTTGCAGCGATCCGCGCCGCCCAGCTCGGGCTCAAAACTGCATGCATCGAGGTGCGCCAGTCCCTCGGCGGGACTTGCCTCAATATCGGCTGCATTCCGTCGAAGGCGTTGCTGCAATCCTCCGAGAAATTCGCCGAAGCCCGCCATTCGCTGGTCGAGCATGGGGTCGAAATCGGCGAGGTCAGGCTCGATCTCGGCCGGATGATGGCGCGCAAGGACCGGGTCGTGACGACGCTGACCCGCGGGGTCGAGTTTCTGTTTCGCAAGAACAAGGTCGATTGGCTCAAGGGAAGGGCCCGCATCGCAGCACCCGGGCGGGTCGTCATCGAGTTGCCGCAGCATCAACCGCGCGAGGTCGAAGCCGCCGCGATCATCATCGCAACCGGCTCCGAGAGCACTACCTTGCCCGGGATCGCGATCGACGAGCGGCGGATCCTGTCATCGACCGGCGCGCTGGCGCTCGATCATGTACCAAAGCGCCTCGCCGTAGTCGGCGGCGGTTATATTGGGCTTGAACTCGGATCGGTGTGGCAGCGGCTCGGCGCCGAAGTCACTGTCGTCGAGCTGCTCGACCATATTGTCCCGACAATGGACCGCGAGCTCGCGGCGGCGTTGCAGCGGGCACTGACCCGGCAGGGGATCGCCTTTCGGCTCGGCGCCAAACTCTCCGGTCTTGCCCAGCGTGCCGACAGCATTGGGCTCGAAATCGAGGGGCCCGAGCATCGCACGATCGAGACCGATGCGGTGCTGATCGCAGTCGGCCGCCGCCCGTGCACGCAGGGTCTTGGTCTCGAAGCCGTCGGCGTCGCGTGCGACCCGCAAGGACGGGTCGTCGTCGACAATGGCTTTGCCACCAACATCCCCGGCATCTATGCGATCGGCGACGTGATCCGCGGCCCGATGCTGGCGCACAAGGCCGAGGAGGAGGGTATCGCGATCGCCGAACGCCTTGCCGGACAAAAGCCGCACATCAATTACGCCGCGATCCCCGCGGTCGTCTATACTTGGCCGGAGGTTGCTTCGGTCGGGCAAACCGAGGAGGAGCTGAAAGCGGCGGCAATCCCCTATCGCACCGGAAAATTCCCGTTCACCGCCAATCCCCGTGCGCGCACCAACGGTTACACCGAGGGCTTTGTCAAGATCCTCGCCGAAACCGCTACCGATCGGGTGCTGGGCGCGCACATTATCGGACCCGACGCCGGAACACTGATCGCCGAGGCGGCACTCGCGATCGAATTTGGCGCCTCGGCCGAGGATATCGCCCGCACCTGCCATGCCCATCCGACCCTGAACGAGGCAGTCAAGGAAGCTGCCCTCGCCGTCGGCGACCGCGCGATCCACATCTGACCCGTCGCCATGGGGCTGCCGGCGAGATTAGGCTGGCAACACCCCTGCGGCAGCAACGCGAGGTCTCTCAACAGGCGACCAGCCTTCGGACACGTCCGGCCACTTTGCCGGGTGCGGAGAGCCAGATCGCCAATGTCGAGATCGAGATCAGATTGCATCCCGCCGCGACGCAGCAAACCCTGGTATTGCAGATTTATTTCCGGCGCGATGCGGCCTCGCTGCGGCTGTTTACGACGATCGCGACGCTTGGGACCCCGCGAGATGTGACCCTTGAGGAGATCCGCATCGAGTTCTTCTTCCCGATGGATGAGCCGACCGCGCACGCATTCGCCAGACGAGCGAAATGATGCGATCTGCCGAGGAAGGCGGCGGCAGGCAATGCCGCACGGCAGCGCGCGCTTTAGCTGGCGGCGACACCGGTCGGCTTGTCGCCGAGCCGCAAAAACGGAACGAAAACAAAGATCAGTGCCGTCGAACCGGCGGAAACAATGATCAATGGGGCCAGCTGATTGTGAAAGGCGTGCTCATAGAGAAACGAACCGAGATTGTTCGACAGCGCCGAGGACAGGTTCAGCACCGACATTAATGCCGCAAAGGCAAACCCTTCGGCCCGCTTGGGGCAGAAATCGGCGGCGAGGCTCAAGGTGGCGACAAACGCGATCATGCCGGCGATCCCGCTGAAGAAATTGATGAGCGCGGCGCTCAGATCGCTCGACAGCAACAGAAACGCCGCCGTGGTCACGGTGCCGATCAGGATGCTGAAATTGAGGAGCCAGCGCGACGTCATGCCGTCGAGCCAGCGCTGGTACAAAAGCGCGCCGACGATCCAGCCGATCGAATTGATTGCGCCGAGGATGCCGATGAAGCCCTGCGAAAACTTCAGCGTGTCGGTCATGTAGTAGTAGAGCGGCAGGCCGAACCCGGGATTAAGATAGTAAAGAAACAGAAACAATCCGATCAGCCACAGCTCACGGTTGGTGAACGTTGCCAACAGACCGCGAAACGTGTTCTTGAGTTCGGCAACGTCGAGACGGCTCGGGGTTTCATCGATCAGAAAGACGGTGCCAAAGATCGCGGCCAATGGGGCGACCGCGATGATTGCCGAGACCATGTGCAGCGCGCCCTTTGGCGATAGATGCGAGACGAGCTCGCCGCCAACAAAGGCGCTGGCCACCGCAGCGACGTTGAACCACAGCCATTGCTGATTGACAAAAGCGTCGCTCTTATTGAGGCGTTGGCCGTTCTCGACCAGGACCGCGCCGGCCAAGGTGCTCGAAATCGCCATCGCATAGGCGGTCAACAGCAGCACCAGGATCAGCGGACGCGGATTGGTGAGCTGCGTCACCCATAAATAGGCGGCGGTCCCCGCTGCATTGGCGAGGATCAGATACGCCTTTCGCCGGTACCCGAACAGCGGCACAAAGTCGGACACGATGCCGTAAACCGGCTTGATGATCCAGGGCAGGTTAAGCACCGTCAGCCAGCCCGTCACCTGCACCGGGGTCCAGCCGTAAACCTGCTTCAAGTAATAGTTGAGCGGTTGGGCGATGAGTCCGCCGGTTTGCCCGAGACCTTCGACGACATAGACGAGCGCGAAAAACAGCATCAGCCGGCCAACCTGCCGGCGCTCCGGGGTTGGTTCGTCTCTTGGTACTCGACGCATTCTCATTATGGATCAAAAGGGCCGAGCCGCGACCATGGCTCGGCCATGCCAATCCCGACTTTGTCGTCGCCGCTCACTTGATCGCGATGATAACCTCGATCTCGACCGGGATGCCGCCCGGCAACGAGCTCATCCCGACCGCGGAACGTGCGTGCCGGCCGCACTCGCCAAACACCTCGACAAACAAATCTGAGCAGCCGTTGATGACCTTCGGGTGATCCTCAAAATCGGGCGCAGCGTTGACCATGCCAAGCACCTTGACAATGTCCTCGACCCGGTCGAGATCGCCGCCCAGCGCCTCGCGCATCGCCGCGATCAGCATCAGCCCGACGCCGCGCGCATGGCGATAACCGTCTTCGATCGACATGTCCGCGCCGAGCTTGCCGCGTGGCGTCTTGCCGTCGACATCGGGCGGCTGCTTTTCCCGACAAGTACAGCAGATTGCCGACCCGCTTCGCATGCACATAGCTGCCGAGCGGTGCGCCGACCGCGGGCAAGACAATCCCCAATTCCTTCAGTCTTTGCTCAAACGCCATCAGCGTCAGCTCCGCTATTATGGTCCGCCAAGAGACAGCCTAGTCGAAGCATGGTTCGGTTTCAGCGGCAACGGTATTCGGCGAGTTCGGCGCTGCCGTCACGGGTATCGGAGACGAGCACAGCGGATTTGTTCCATGCGCCGCAATGCTGATGCGCGATCTGATCTGCCGCCGAGGAAGGGGTGGCGTCCGGGTACCAGCGCAGCGCAATTTCGTCGGGCGATTGGTGCAGCGTCCACGGCGGATACAGATCCGACGCGATCGCAACAGGCGGCGGTTGATTGATCGCGGCAGACGGCGGTTGATAAACCGTTCCCGCGGTACCGCTGCATCCGGCCAACCAAGCCATTGCAGCAAACCCTGCCGCCCTCGCCGCAAGCTGCAGCTTCGCCACCCTGCTTCCCTCTCTCGGAACGCGCTGATCGCAGAGCTGGAACGCGCGACCGAGGAGACAAGTTCTCCCTCCGGCGGGTCTCAGGATGAGCCGCCTTCCGGTAACCCGGCGCGACGCAGTGCCGGAAAATAAGTTTGCCTCGGCCAAGGCGCGAATCTTGGGGTCGTCGTACCAAGTCGATTTTTTGACGCTCGCGAGGCTTGAATAGATCTTGCTCAATCCCTCGGCCTGGGCGAGTTCCGCTCGAGCGCGTTCGATTTCCCCTCTCAGCGCATAACCGGCCGCAAGATAGGCGTGGACAAACGCCAGCCGAGAATTCTCGCTGTTCGCCTTTTCCAGCCAGCCGATCGCCTCGTCGGTGCGGGACTGGAGCAGATAGATGACTCCCATTCGTCCGAACCACGTGGCGATAGCTGGGCTCGTGTGGGCTGAGGTGAATGGCTTCCTCGAAATATGGGATCGCCTGATCGATCGACCCGGTCAAAAACTTGCACCAGCCGAGGCGCGCATAAGCCGGCGCGCGGCTCCGATCGAGCGAGATTGCCGTCTCGTATTCGGGAATGGCCTCCCCGCAGCGCGATTGCGCGAAAAGCACCTGCCCCTTTACGTAATGCGCGAGCGCGTTGTTCGGAGACGCCGTCAAGGCCTGCGTCGCCAGCTTTTCGGCCCGGCGCAGATCCTCGTCTGGAGCATCGCTGAGCTCGTCGGTCACACCGAACACGAGGGTGGCCGCCAACCAGGCTGCCGCATCCGCCGATTGCGAGTCGAGCGCCAACGCCTTCTCGAATAGGGCCATCGCCTCCTTGCTGTTCTCTTTTGAGATCGGCCTTGCCAGTACGGCGCGTCCGCGCAGGATATAGTCGAGCGCATCGGGATGCGCGATCGGGCGTGCCGCCTCGGCGATCGCCAGCTGCGATTGCAACGCGCGGGCGATCCGTGCGGTGATTTCGTTTTGCAGCGCGAACAGATCCCCGACATTGCGGTCGAACCGTTCCGCCCAGAGCTGGGCGCCGGTCGCCGCATCGACCAGCTGGGCATTGATCCGCACTTCCTTGCCCGAACGCTGCACGCTGCCTTCGACGACATAGCGCACGTCGAGCTCATGGCCGATCCGGCGCGCGTCGACTTCCTTGCCCTTGTAGGTAAAGGCGGTGTTGCGCGCGATCACGACGCTGCCCTCGATCCGCGACAGATCGGTGATCAGATCGTCGGTAATGCCGTCGGCGAAATACTCCTGTTGCGGGTCGTTGCTGAGATTGGCGAACGGCAAAACCACCATCGACAGCCGCGGCGCCGAATAGGACAGCTCATTTGGCGCGATCGCCGCCGTCAGATGCAGCCACCACGCCGCACCCGCTGCGCAAACAGCCAGTGCCACGCCGGCGAGGAGCCCGAAGAAAAGCTGGCGCTTGTTCCGACTGCGCGCCCCGCTCACTACCCGGCGCGCGCCGGGGCTCCCTTCGAGCTTATAGGCGCGCACGGGTTCGGCGATGTTTTTGACGTGCTGCTCACCGAGGCTCATAAAGCCGATCGGCAACCGGTTGCCGATCTGATCGCGCACCGCACTCGACAGACACACGCCGCCCGGTTCGGCCAACGCCTCGAGCCGCGCGGCGATATTGACGCTGTCGCCGTAAAGGTTTGATCCCTCGACGATCACGTCGCCGACATGAATACCGATGCGGAACCGCATCTGCTCTCCGGGCAGGCGGCTGGCGTTTTCCTGAGCGATCGCCTGCTGCACCGCGACGGCGCATTCGACGGCATCGATGGCGCTGGCAAAATCGGCGACAACGCTGTCGCCGGCGGTGTTGAAGATGCGGCCGTGATGGATCCCGATCAGCTCGTCAAGGATCGTGCGGTAGGCTTGCAGCTGGCGCAGCGTGCCGACTTCGTCGATGCCCATCAGCCGGCTGTATTCGGCGACGTCGGCGGCAAAGATGGCGGCGAGCTTGCGTTCGACCGCCTGGCTGTCTACCACGTCGCTCTCCTCACCATACCTCTCCCGGTCCGGTATTTCTCTAAATCATAGCATTTTTTGTACCACTAGGCCTAAGATAACATTACAGGAAGGACCAACCGCTGAGCGGTTTTCTGGCGGATGCGGCTACAGCGGCGGAGTGCGGTCCGACTGAGCCGCCACTGAACCCGCGGGCGAAATCTTTCAGGAACTGATGCCCGGCAGGCAGTCCGCGGCTTCTCGTTAGCGTCCTCCCGAGGAGGTCGATTACACTCAATGTTAAATACCAGGAATGCGCCGCGACCCAGCGGCCTTGCTCTCGGCGCGGCGGCGATCGATTATCGGGTATAGCCTTTTGCCGCAGTGCGGTATTAATTCGATCGCGAACAAGAGGAGCTGAGGCGATGCTGTCACCCGAAGACAATGAATTGATCACCCGCATCGGGCCCGGAACGGCGATGGGCAACGTGCTGCGCCACTACTGGATCCCGGCATTGATGAGCCGCGAACTGGTCGCGCCGGATGGCGAGCCGGTGCGTGTGAAATTGCTCGGGGAAAAGCTCGTCGCGTTTCGTGATACCCAGGGCCGGGTTGGCCTGGTCGACGAATACTGCCCGCACCGCCGCGCCTCGCTGTGGTTTGGCCGCAACGAGGAAAACGGCCTGCGTTGCGTCTACCACGGGTGGAAATACGACGTCGACGGCAAGTGCGTCGAGCAGATGAACGAGCCCGAGCCGTTCTGCCACAAGGTTCGCCTGACCGCCTATCCGACCGTTGAAATGGGCGGCATCATCTGGGCCTATATGGGGCCAAAGGACAAGATGCCCGCACCCCCGGCCTTCGAATGGACCCAGGTGCCGGAAACCCATCGTCACGTCTCAAAAGTGTGGGAGGAGGCCAACTGGCTGCAGGCGCTCGAGGGCGGTATCGACACGTCGCACGCGCCGATCCTGCACCGCACGATCACGCCAAACACCAACCGCCCCGGCATCCCGGTGCAAGGGCCGTTTGTGCGCGGCAAAGCGCCGATCCTCGAAGTCGACGTCACCGATTACGGTTACCGCTATGTCGGGATTCGGCCGCTCGACGACGACAAGACCTATGTCCGCTCGTATCATTTCGTGATGCCGTTCACCCAGATCCGGCCACAGCAACTGGGCCGCTCGCTTGGCGGCGGCGATCGCACCAACATCGCCGGCCATATCTGGGTCCCGATCGATGACGAGAACACCATGGTGTACAATTGGATGTACAGCTATGGCGAAGAGGGGATGACCGAGGAAGATCGCCTCGAACGCGGCAACGGCAACGGTCCCGATTATGTCGAGCAATCGGGTGAGTTCCGCTCGTTCCGCAACAAGCGCAACAATTGGATGATCGATCGCAAGGTCCAGAAATACGAGACCTTTACCGGCATCGACGGCGTCAATACGCAGGACCGTGCCCTGCAGGAAACGATGGGGCCGATTGTCGATCGCTCCAAGGAGCATTTGGGGCCGGCGGATCGCGCAATAATCGCGACCCGTCGACTGCTGCTCAACGCGGTCAAAACGGTGCAGACCGGCGGCAACCCGCCCGGGACCGACACCAGCTATTACCAGGCGCGCGCGATCGAAAAGATTTTCCCGCGCCACGCGACTTGGCGTGAGACCGTGCTGCCTGAAATGTATGCCGAGGATATGCCGGTCGCCGCAAAGTAATAGCGAAATGGCCGGGCTTGACCCGGCCATTTGCGCGCTTGCCACATTCGGCGGGCTTCCGTCGGGTGGCCCGCCTTTGGGTGGGCCACCGGCGGCCGATCAACCGTCGCCCGTTGAACCAGCGCCTAAGGCGTCGATTTCGGCGTCTTCGGGGAACCGCCCCAGCTGTTTCTTTGAGAAGGCGAGCTTGCCGTCGACGGTGATTTCGAACACACCCTTGGTACCTTTGACGAGCTCGACCTCGGCACCGTACTTTTCTTCAAGCTGTGCCCTCGCACGGAGGGCTCTCGGAAGGTAGTTTCAAGGAACGCAGTATTCGATTCTGACCTTCATCGCCGCACACCTTTCGCAGGAAACGACCACAGCAATCTACCACACGTCGTACCTGCGCCACCCATTTTTCTAGGCGATCGTTCTAGCGTACATATCGCGAAGATGAACCTGGACACAGAGCCAGGGGACCCCTCTCTAACCGGAGCGGGGGAGCGAAGATGGGGGCTCAACGTGCTCGCCAACACGGTCGCGGCGCTGGTGCCGATCTGCGAAGACATGGTCGAGGTCGAACAGCGCCACGGTGTCGAGCGCCTGTTGGCGCGGATCACGCGGCGCTCGCAAGAGACGCTCGGCCTCGCCCCGGGCGAGCGGTGTTTACGCTGATCAAGACCGTAGCAATCGATCGCCGCAGCCTCGGCCAGGCCGCCGCCGCGGATTTCGCCGCCGAGGCCGAGATCTTCGACGGCTGATCTCAGCTTGTGCGCAGCGAAATTTCCTTGAGTCCGAACGAGCCGATCGCGGTTAGCGCCGAAATCGCGGTCGCGTAGAGAAAAACGCGCGCAAACGCAGCGTGCAAAACCTGCCCCAGGGCTGCGAGCAAGGCCGGGCTGACCGAATGAGCCTCGTCGAGGTGAAGGAGGGCGATCCCTGGGTTGCCGCCAAGCGCCGCATGGCCGGGCACCATAGCCGCGCCTGCACTCAAATCGCTGACCAGAATGGCGGTCAATAACGCCACGCCGAGCGCGCCGCCGATCAGCCGGAAGAACATCATGACCGATAGGCCGATGCCGTTATCGGCCAGTTCGAGCGAGTTCTGGACCGCGACCACCACCGGCGACATTTGCAACCCAAAGGACAGACCGAGCCCGGCCGTCAGCGCCGTGCCGAGCAGCAGTGACCGGCTCAGGCCGAAAAATGCAATCGCCGCACAAATGCCGGTCATCGCCACCGCGCCGATGATCGGAAAGATGCGGTAACGTCCGGTCCGCGTCACCAATTGCCCGGCAATGTACGAGCCGAGCACGGTACCGCCGGTCATCGGGATCAGACGAATGCCGGCCTCGTTCGCCGCCAATCCAGCGACCAGCTCGAAATCGAGTGGTACCAGAATGATCAGCGCGATCATGACCATCGAATTAGTAAAAGAGATCGCGGTGCCGACCGCGAAGATGCGGTTTGCGAACAGCCGTAGCGGGATCATCGGCTCGCGCGTCTCGCGCTCATGCACGAGCAATGCGGCGGCAAACACGAGCCCGACCGCGATCGGTACCAGCACGTTAATTTGGCCCCAGCCGCCCGCCAACTCGACGCGGCTGACCCCGATCAGGATCGGTGTCGTCGATGCGACAATCAGCACCGCCCCGAGCCAGTCGATGACCGGCTTGCGCCGCGGCTTTGGCAGGCGCCGCAGATTGCGGTTGCACAGGATAAGGGCGAGCGCGCCGGTCGGGATGTTGATCCAGAAGATCCAGTGCCACGACAAATAATCGGCAAAGAACCCGCCGAGCACCGGCCCCAACAGGTTCGAGACCGCCATCACGCTCGAAAAATAGCCCTGGTAGCGGCCGCGCTCGCGCGGCGGGATGACATCGGCCACCGCCGCTTGCGACACCGAGCGCAAGCCGCCGCCGCCAATGCCTTGAAGCGCGCGCGCCGCGATCAGCTGCAGCATTGTCTGCGACAGCGCCGAGAAAACCGATGCCGCGACAAAAATCGCGATCGACGCGAGCAGGATCGGCCGTCGGCCGTAGAGGTCGCTGAGCCGGCCATAGATCGGCGTGGTCACGGTCGATGCCACGAGATAGGCCGACACCACCCACGACATCAGCGACCAGCCGTTCAGATCCTGCGCCATAGTCGGCAGCGAGGTCGCGACGATCGTCTGGTCGAGGCTGGCCAGAAACATCGCCAGCATCAGCCCCGAGATGACCGAGACGATCTCGCGTCGTGACAAATGCAGCGCGACGGCTTGCGGCGCCTGAGTCATGGTCGCGGCGGTCAGTCAATCCTGCTGACGCTCGGTGAGCCGTCGCAGCGTTTCAGAGTTGCGTTCGGCGCTCTTTGGCGCGAATGCTGAAGCCGGGGACCGGAGGTGCGGCGATGGACCGACCAGAATACGAAGGGGATTGGCATGACGCGCTCTATTCGCTGCTGCGCCGGCACAACGTCACCCAATTCACCTATGTTCCCGATGCCGGCCATCAGGTGCTGACCGTTCGCTGGCCGACCCGGCGGATCGTTTGGTAGCATTGACACCGAGGAGGAGGGTGGCGTTATCTGCGGTCCTTTTGCCGCGAGCGCTTCCGGACGCGCAAGAAACACGAGACACTGACTTTGTGGAGCAGGCTGCGGCGGGCCATTCCGTTCCTCCTCATTAGGTCAAGTGCGGTGCACGCAAGGTCGCATCACCCGTACTTGCCGACGCGTATAAACAAAGCTTGGTGCCAGGCGTTTGCAGGCGCCCAAATGAGGCTGCAGGAATGAACCCTCGCGCAAGATTCCTAAAAATGTCGCCGATGAATGTCACGACTCTCATTGCAGCGGGACTGTTGTTGATGAGCGGAGTGCCGTCCCATGCTCAAACGACCCACGCCGCGCCGACACCGGCCTCGGGCGCATGCGTCGGGGACAGCGGCGGCATCACGCTATCGCCAGGCTTCTGCGCAACCGTATTTGCCGACAAGCTCGGCCATCCCCGGCACATGGCGGTGGCTCCCAACGGCGTCGTCTACGTCAATACCTGGAGCGGTCGCTATTACCATAACGCCCCACCCCCGCCCGGCGGGTTTCTGGTGGCGCTGCAAGATACCACAGGCAGCGGTCGGACCGACAAGGTCGTCCGCTTTGGCCCGAGCGCGGCCGAGGGCAACAAGGGGGGCACCGGTATCGCGATCTACAAGGGCTACCTCTATGCCGAAACCAACGACCGCATCGTGCGCTATGCGCTGCCGGTGAACGGAATTGCGCCCACCGGCGTACCGCAAACCGTCGTGTCGGGGTTGCCGCTGACCGGCGATCATCCAATGCATCCCTTCGCGATCGACAGTGAGGGCAACCTCTATGTCGATTTGGGCTCTGCGACCAATTCGTGCCAGAGCGAGAACCGCATGCCGAACGTGCCGGGCAACAATCCCTGCACCGAATTGGAGACCCGAGCCGGCACCTGGCGCTACGACGCCAATCGGCTCAATCAGCATTTCTCGCCGGCCGAGCGCTTCGTCACGGGTCTGCGCAACGGCGAGGGCATCTCGTTTGATTCGGCGGGTCGGATTTTCGCGACCCAGCACGGCCGCGACCAGCTCGGCCAGAACTGGCCCAAGCTGTACACCTTGATGAAGAACGCCCAGCAGCCCGCCGAGGAGCTGATCCAAGAGCACCAAGGCGCCGATTTCGGCTGGCCGTATTGCTATTACGACCGTTTCCAACAGAAGCTCGTCCTCGCGCCGGAATACGGCGGCGATGGCGGCAAGGCGGTCGGCGTCTGCGCGCAGAAGGATGCGCCGGTTGCGGCGTTCCCCGCGCATTGGGCGCCCAACGACATGCTGATCTATCAGGGAAGCCAGTTCCCGTCCGCCTACAAAGACGGTGCCTTTATTGCGTTTCACGGGTCGTGGAACCGCGCGCCGGAACCGCAAGGCGGCTACAATGTCGTGTTCCAGCCATTGGCCGAGCGGCAAGTCCTCGGGGCCGTTCGTCGTCTTCGCCGACGGTTTCGCTGGGGCGATCAAGCAGCCGGGTCAGGCGGCACATCGTCCGACCGGGTTGGCGGTTGGGCCTAAGGGGGAATTGTATATCGCCGACGATCAGGGCGGCCGGATCTGGCGCGTCACTTACCAGGGTGGGAACAAGACAAGCGGAATAGCACCCCCGGCGCCCCCGCCTCCTGCGGTGCAGGCTGCAACGTCCGGCAATCCCTTGCCGCCGGAGGGTATCCATCCGAACGCCGGCGCGGCCCCTCTTCCGATACCGCCGGGCTCGTCGCCGGACCAGGTCGCGTTGGGTGATCGTATTTTTCACGGCCAGGTCGTCGGCGGGACATGCGCGGGATGCCACGGCACCAACGGCAAGGGCACGGCCGTAGGGTCCGATTTGAGGAGCGGCAAGTGGCTATGGAGCAACGGCAGCGTCCAGGGGATTACCCGGACCATCGTCGACGGTGTACCGAAGCCCAAGAACCACACGGGTGCGATGCCACCGATGGGCGGCGTTCAGCTATCGCAGGCCGATCTCGCCGCGGTCGCTGACTATGTATGGGCGATCGGTCACCAGAATACGCATTGAACTCTACTTGCTCGCCCTCGCGGCGAGGCGGGTCGCCAGCCGCCTCGGATGGAGGTCGTGATCGCTTCCAGCACAACGAGGCGATTGCCACTGTCAAGTGCGAGCACCCGCGCCGCGTCAAAACGCTCGCTTACAAGCATCAGCTCGGCAGCGCTCAAACCAGCCAGACCTCACCCACGCCGCCAAAACGCTTTCAAGGCTGCGGCGACGCGAATGACGCGGAGCGTGGGCTTGAGCACTTCGGCCGAGGTCGTACCAGCGAACGCGCCACCTCGTCGGTTAGTGATTACTCAGAGCTTTGTGGTTGGGAGCTTGTGTTGCCAGCGGTACGAAGAGAACGAAAGCAGCCGTCTGGGTGGCAACGCTGAACAGGATGACCGCACCCACGGAATGGCTGTACATCGCTCCGATGAGGGTGGAGCCGGCCAGCCATGCCAAGCCGTAAGCGGCGGTAAAAATGCCGTAGCTTATGCCGCGTCGAGCGGCGGGGACCAGGTCGGCAACTGCCGCACGCATCGTCAACTCGTGAATACCCATGACAGCGCCCCAAACAATAGCGCCGGCCCACACGAAGCTGGCGTTCATGGAAAACGATAGCACGGGCACGATGGCCGATAGCGGCAGGGCGATGACCAATCCACGCAGGCCGATCCGGTCATACAAGCGACCGGAGGCTAACGCCGCCAGCGCGGCGGCACCCATCGCGGCAGCGTAGGTGAGCGGGATCACGGCAGCGGGCAAAATGCGACGAGTTTCCTGATGATAAGCCAGCACGCCAAAGGTCGCGAATCCGGCCATGGATACTGCCGTGAAGGCGGTATAGAGCCAGAAGCGCGCTGGCAGCCGGGTGTGACTGTCGGTGCTAAGGTCGGCCTGACCGGCGCGGTGCACATGCTCGTAAGCGTCGGGTTGGGGTACAGCTCGGTGTAACCACGCCAAAGTCGCCAAGGCGAGTGCGCCGGGGATCGCCAACACAGCAAAGCCGGCCCGATAACCGGACAACGCGATCATCCCGGCGACCGCCAGCGGACCAAGTAGCGCTCCCGACTGGTCAAGGCTCTCATGAATTGCGAATACGGTGCCGCGTCCGAAGGCAACGCTCGCCTGGGCGAGCATGGTGTCTCGGGCCGGGGTGCGCACCGCCTTGCCGAAGCGTTCAGCGATCACCAAAACCGCGGCCTGCCACAAACTCTGCGACAGAGCCAGCAAGGGTACTGCGATTACCGTGATCGCGTAGCCGGCGATCGAGAGCGCCCAGTGCCGACGGGTACGGTCCGAGATCGGCCCGGTAACAAGTCGAAAGACAAGGGCAACGGCCTCGCCAAAGCCGGTGACGAAGCCGACGAGTGCGGCCGATGCGCCGAAGGTAGCGAGATAGGGGCCGGTGATCGCCCGGGCACCTTCATAGACGAAATCGGCAAGCATGCTGACCACGCCAAAGGCCAGCACGAACTGCATCGGCGCCAGTCGGTTGGGCGCGTGGATGCCAGCGGCCCGCGTGCCGATAGGCACCGTCACTTCAGATCTCTGGTCTCCTGGAACGCGCATGGATCACCCCGGCCGCTGTACGAAGTTGGTTACCTCCGCCGTCGATAGATATGCTCACTTCCCAAATCGGGTTTCCGGTATCGATAGTGCCCGACCGCCCTCACAAGAAATCGATCCTTCGGAATGCCTCCAAAGCACGTCGCCGGGAAACCGGGCAGCCGCATCTCGCCGTTTGTTTGGATGATTAGATCGGGGATCGGGGCACCCTTGATATAGGATAGATAACGGCTGATGCAGGCACCGGCGAACCCGGGGACGAACAGGTCCGCGCTGCAAGGGCAGCCGGAGCGAGAGCAAGCGGATATCGATCTTTGAACCTTGTGAGCCAGCGCGGTCGACGACGCCCGCGAGATATAGGTTACCGCCATGAACGTTATATTGGTTAGAGGATTGTTCGCACTAGCTCCGGTGTGCATGTTGTTTTCTGGTTCAGTGGCGTTGTTTTTCAAAAGAAGGGCTGTGTGCTTCTTTCTACAGCTCCTCGGCGCTGGATGTCTTCTGGTGGTCGTACTCACTCATTTCTGCGAAGCGCTTCACTTATTTCCTTGGATGCATTGGGGTGCTGAAAACAACATTGGTCATTACTTAGATTTGTCAAGCGCAGGCCTTGGCCTCATACTATTCCCATTCGGATATTTGTTGTATGCGTTTAGAAAAAGCCGCGGCTGAGTTTCTATAGTCATTCCAGATAATTTCCGTATGTGGATTGATGGAAACTCATTGTGATTTCAATAAGATGAGAACTGCCATGTGTGTGCTGGTCATGCGGAAATTAAGCGGATTGACTATAGACCTGAGGCGAGGGACTTGCATTAATCAAGACTTTCGGGAACTTCCCTCGAGCCCGCCCGATCAGTGGGTTATGGTTTGCGTAAGGTATGACTGCAACTCACTCGAAAAGGCCGGCCCCTCAGATTCTTCCGCCGAAGGTCGGGCGGCGCTTTTCGAGAAAGGCGCGTACCCCCTCGACAAAATCGGTCCTGCGCCGCCAGCCGCGCACCATATTCGGCCAGGGTCGCATCGTTGTCGGCCGCCACCAATTGCCGTAGCGCCGCGCACTCCGGCGCGCCCAGACGCGGCGCCGGACCGCGGCCCAGCGGTTTGGCGCCCCGCCGCCCCGCCGTCGCGGCGGCCCGCACCCAATTCTTCACCGTCTTGACCGCCACCCGAAACCGCGCCGCCTCCTGAGGCTCTCGAAGGGGCCGCCGCATTGCCTTCACCGTGCTCATGGGCCAACAGCACCCGCTCGCGCAAATCCGCCGAATAAGGCAGAGCCATGGAGCCCTCCGCAGCATCCCGGTCCTGCCTCTGAGGACGACGGCGCTTCACCTTCGTTCCGTCACACCGACCCAAAAATCGCTCTAGTACTACAGCCGGAGTTCCGAATAGATCGAGCCGCTCCGCACACATTGCGATCATCGGAGCCAAAGTTTTTCAACTTCACTGATCCACCGCGTGCCGTCAACTTCGCTCGGAACACCTGGGTCCTCGACCAAAAGCTTTCTATCTTTGCAGTATGGAAACCTGAGGATGAACCCCAGCTGTAGTACTAGGACGGCCTTAAGCGGCCAGGGGAAGAGGCGCGCCGCCGACACCGGGTTTAACAAAATATTTGCCATATGGCAGAGATTTTGTTAGCCACACCCATGCCTAGCCAATGTTCCGTTCCGGACTGCGGCGCGCCAGCGAGCGCCCATGGCCTGTGTGCAAAGCATTACATGCGAGCGCGGCGCCATGGCGATCCCGGCGTAACACACAAGCGCGGACCTAAACCCGACCCGTCTTCGAATGCCGAGATGATCGAGGAGTTGAGCCCGCGCACACGGGCCCGATTTGACCGAGCGATGCGGCTTGATCACTGGCTGCGAGAGCTCGGCGATGAAGGATATATTGAGCAAGCCATCACCGCCGCGACCCGCCCTAATGGCTCGCTCAATTTCGCAAAAGTGCTCGCCATCATGGAGATGCGCGCCGCGTTTCTGACCGACGCATTGGAGATCGGGCATGAGTGAAGCAGAGGCGCTCTACGAGATGGCGAACCTCGTGCCCAGGATGACCGGCCTGACGATGACGGTGTGGGCCTCGCCGCGCGGCCAGGCGCGGCACGATGTCCGCATCAAGGTCAATCCGACGCACGGACGGCAGATGATCATCCGCGATGCGATCACGGTTGCGGTCTTCCCCGTGCCGCGCGTGATCGCCGGCACGCTGGCGCCGGCGGATCGCCAAGCCATCTTCCAATGGATCGCGATGAACAAGGCCGCCCTCATCGATTATTGGGATTTCCGGATCGACACCGACGAGTTCCTGCAGCGATTGCGGCCCATCTCGCCGCCGATCCCGCCCTGATTGCGCAAACCCAAGCTGACAACCCCTCCGGCGAATTAGGGCGCTTTTATTACGCTGTGTCGGTACGGCCGTTGCACAACGTCATGGCTTTAAAGTAGGGCTGCGGGCCGCTGCGGTGCCTGCTGAGTGCGTTTTGGCCTGACGCTCGCAAAAAACCCGAAAGGCGAAACCCCACGTGTAGCCCGAGGAAAAGCGACCGCAGGCGCTGGTGCAAGCCAAGGGTGCTGGAAGTCGCTCTAGTATCCTGAATCGAAGTTCGCAATATCATCCGCCTCGTCATCCCGACGGAGGTCGGGACCCACGGCGGCCGTAGGTACCGGCCGGAGTTTATCCTCGGGCCGGCCAGCGGCCGGACCCGTGGGCCGGGATGACTGGAAGATATCGCAGAAACCAAATCCGACGAACTTCTGAACCAGGACGCTAGCCGATAATCCAAACTGCGGCGATCGGCATCGTGGAACCCGTCCTGGCCTGAACCGCGCTCGGCACAAGTCTTCGGCGACTTGGCCCTTGCTGCTCTGGCCTGGTTCTACGACGAGAAGTCTCGCCTCTCAATCGCCGGAACAGTCCCGCCAGCCCGGCAGCGAGGCGGGTCGCCAGAAAAGCCACACCAGAATCGCTTCGACCACGCCTAACTCAGCGGCGAATTTTAAAAGGCCTAATTCCGCACTGGCGGAGAGAATATCCGTGAGAATATCCGTTGTGCATCCGACCCGATCAGCCCGACCGAATGAGGGTTCGGGTCAGGCGCGGCCGCCGTGGGTTTACCTTCGGCCAATGAAGATAGGGCGGCGCTTTTCGAGAAAAGCGCGCACGCCCTCGAGAAAATCATCGGTTGCGGCGCAGGCGGCAAAGTTTTCGGCCTCACGGCGCAATTGCGCATCAAAGGCGTCACCAAGGCTCGCCTGGAGCAATGCCTTGGTGCGGGCATAGGCCTCGCCCGGACCGGCTGCAAGCCGTTCGGCCAATGCCATGGTTTCGGCCATCAGTGCCTCGGGCCGGACGACCCGATTAATGATGCCAAGCGCCAGTGCCCGATCCGCATCGAAACGCTCGCCGAGCAGCATCAGTTCGGCAGCGCGCTTGAGGCCGACGATCGCGGGCAACAACGCGGTCATGCCGCCGTCCGGGCTGGTGCCGAGATGGATATAGCCGCAGGCAAACACCGCATCCGCGGCGGCGAGCGCGAGGTCGGCGGCGAGCACCAGGCTCAGCCCAAAACCGGCCGCCGCTCCCTGCACCGCCGCGAGGACTGGCTTTGGCATGTGCCGCAGCCGCACCAACAGCGGGTGCAGCATGTCGACCGTCTGATAGAGCTCGCGGCGCCGCTCCTCGGGCGGCAGGCGGACGAGCTCACCAAACATCGTAATGTCACCGCCAGCGCAGAAATGGCTGCCCTCGCCGCGCAGCAGCACCACGCGCGCGTCGCGATCCTCGGCTGCACTAGCGGCGGCCCCGGCGAGCGCCGCGATCGTCTCGCGATCGACCGCGTTCAGCAATTCCGGCCGGTTGAGGCGGATTTCAAAGATCGCGCCGCGACATTCGGCAATTACCTTCGGCATCGCTCGGCGCTCCGCTCGCCTCGGCTTATCATGCCCGCAGTTCCTGTTTAGAGGTTCTCAAGGTGGAGGATAGCATGGCATGGACGATCCTGCGCGGCGGCCGCGTGCTCGACATCAGCGCCGGTACCGCCGATTTCGCAGACATCCTGATCGACGGCGACACGATCCGCGAGATCGGCCCGCCCGGACTGCCGGCGCCGGAGGATGCGATCGAGATTTCGGCCGCCCGACGGCTGCTGCATCCGGGTCTTGTCAACGCTCACACCCACGGCCACGGCAATATCGGCAAGGGGATGGGTGACCGCTGGACCCTGGAATTGCTGTTGACCGCCGCACCGTGGCTGGTCGGCAACCGCACGATCGAGGATGGCTATTTGTCGACCCAGCTCGGCGCCGTCGAAATGGTCATCAAGGGTTGCACCGCCTGCTATGATCTGTCGTTTGAATGGCCGGTGCCGACCGCCGAGGGGCTGGCGCGGGCGGCGCAGGCCTATGCCGATGTCGGTATGCGCGCGGTGGTGGCGCCGATGGTCGCCGACCGCAGCTTTTTCGAGGCAATCCCGGGTTTGACGGAGGCGTTGCCGCCGGCCTTGCAGGCGCACGCCGCCGAGTTGCGCATGCCGCCGGCCACGGCGACGATCGCGGCGATGCGCAAGGCGCTTGCCGGTTGGTCTTTCGACCGCGACCAGGTGCGGCCGGCGGTGGCGCCGACGATCCCGCATCATTGCTCGGACGAGTTTATTCGCGGCTGCGCTGATCTCGCGCGCGAGTTCGATGTCGCATTGCACAGCCATGTCGCCGAATCAAAGGTGCAGGCGGTGACCGGCATTCGGGTTTACGGCATGACCCAGACCGCACATCTCGATGCGCTCGGTGTGCTCGGGCCGCATTTTACGGTGGCCCACGGGGTATGGCTCGACGAGGACGATATGCGCCGGCTTGGCGACAAGGGCGCGTCGGTCGCGCACAACCCCGGCAGCAACATGCGCCTCGGCAGCGGGATCGCCGATACCAGGGCGATGCTCGAGCGGCGGGTCAATCTCGGCATCGGGACCGACGGGTCGAACTGCTCCGACAATCAAAACATGTACGAGGCGATGCGGCTTGCCTCGTTTGCCGCGAAAGTGCGCGGCCCCGATTGGCGGCGCTGGCTGTCGACGCGCGAGGTGGCGCTGGCGGCGACCGAGGGCAGCGCCAAGGCACTCGGTTTTGATGGACGGATCGGCCGGATCGCCCCCGGCTACAAGGCCGACATCGTGATGCTCGACCTCGACCACCCGAACTGGCTGCCGTTGAATGATCCGGTCAACCAGCTCGTCCACAGCGAAGACGGCACGGCGGTCGCAAGCGTGATGATCGGCGGCCGCATGGTCGTCGACAATCGCCGGGTCGTGACTGTCGATGTCGCCCGGCTCGGTCAGCGCATCGAGGCGGCGCGCGAGCGCCTTGCCGCCGCCAATGCCGACTATCGCCGGCTTTACGAGGCACTGGAGCCGGTCGTCGGCAGCCATTGCCCCGGGATGGCCCGCCTGCCGTATCACATCCACCGCTACGGCGCGCCGCTCGATTAGCTCGGGTTCGGCACGCAGTGCCAAGGCGGCTGTTGCGGTTGCCCGATTTCGTGGGTGGGCATTGCCGGGAAGCTTTTGGGCGGGCATAAGAGGCGCGTTGCGCCGGCTTATGTTGCCGCACGAAAACGGCTATATCTTCTCGCGAATTGCCAAGGGCCAGGGCATGATCGCCACGCTGGCGCAGTGCTATCGAGAACCGGAGAAAAGAATGCTGACCATCCTCGATATGAATGCCGAGTTCGCCAAGCTCAGAATGTTGCGCGGGCGCACGCCGGAAACGCCCGAGGCCGACCGCCAGGGGGCCTTCGCACGGCTCGCGCCGTATCGCGACAGCGCCATCAACGCCGCCAAATTTTCCGGCGAGGGCCCATGGGAGCGCCATGTCAATGGCGACGAGATCGTGCAGGTCGTCGATGGAGCAGCGACTTTGCACGTCATGTTCGACGACGGCCCGCAATCTTACGCGCTGAAGCCTGGGATGGTGATCATCGTGCCGCAAGGTAAGTGGCACCGCTTTGAAGCGCCGGATGGGGTCTGTTTGATGACCACCACACCGCAACCGACCCAGCATCTGACCTTCAGGATCGACGACCCGCGGACGCTCGATTGACGGGGCTCGCCTATTTGCTGCGCACGCCGCAGGCGTTAAATGCTGGAAGCAGACGAGCAAATCCGATTGTCCTGCCGCGAGGGGCTCTGCAAGCGCCACGGCGCGGGAAAGCTGCGGCCACAAAACCCACATGCATGTTGTGGTCTCAGCTTGATCTGGCGGGAACCGGTGCCAAAGCCGAGTGTTGCTCGACACGTCGGTCGTAATCGTGCATCGGTTGCGCGATCGAGGAGCCTTTAATGCGAACCGTCAAATATCGCTTATTCGAGCCGCGCTTGGCGCCGCGCCGCACCAAAATCGAAGTGCCGGGCTGGGCTGGTAAACGCGAGCCGCGGCGCGACGGCTCGCACGAACAGGCGTGGCATTGCATGCCCTTCAACGAAGGCGCGCAATACGGCATCGAGCTGTTTTATCCGTTTGACAACGAATTGCATGTGACAAAGCGCAACGGCGCCGTGGTGCTCGAAAGCGATTGGGGCCCTGACCCGATGACCGGCATCAACTGGCCGCCGTTCCGCAGCTTTGGCGAGGGATATTACACCTATCAGCTGTTGCTCGACCTCAAGGTCGATGACGACATGGGGGTTCGTACCGAGCCGCATCCCCGTTTTTACACCTCTGCCGAGGACGATGTACCGCTCGCGGTCCCGGCATTATTGCGCACCAGCTGGTGGCCGATGATCTCGTTTATCGTGTTCAAGGCGCCGCCCGAGGGCCGCACGCATGTCTTCCGGCCGGGCGAGCCGTTTATGCAGATCCTGTTTCTGCCGGCGGACCCTCAGTTCGAGCTGATGCCGATGAATGAGGAGGAGGCGGCCGAGCGCGAAATGCGGTATCGCCGCATCCACGCCAGCCGCGATACATTGGGCAAAGACTCGACCTGGACCTCGTCGACCAACACCGTATTCGACGGCACCTACCGCTTCATTCTTGGCGCGGCGCGCGCCAAAGCGCGATCCGGTCAGTAAACCGCTCCAGTCGGTGTGCCGGCCCAGGAGCGCCGGGAGCCGGAGCGCCCGGAGCCTTTGCTGCGAAGCTGTCCCGGCCGCGGATCCCCGCATCTCGTGGTGCGGCGCAGGCCGGGATCTACTTCACAATAGTGAATACCATCGCAGCGGCTCAGAAGATCCACTGCTTAGCGGGTCGGCACGACGACGCCGCCAACTCCCGGAATGCCGATGAATGCGCTGTTGTGATGATGATGGTGATCGTGTCTGCTATAATAATTGTTATGGTGATGATGGTGATGATGGTGATGGTAGTACGGCGGCGGGTAGGAGTAGTAATTGGAATAGGGATAGTAATTATAATACTGCGCGAGCTCGAGATTTTGCGCGCGCGCGGCATTATCGACTTCTAGCGCCGCTACGGGGTTGGGGATCGGCGCCAGCAAATCGGCATAGGAGGAGGCTTGCAATGCCTCCGAGGGAGCGGGACCGGGTTCAGGTGCCGCTTGCGCACTGCTGATGGTTGCCAGCCCGGCGACGGCCCCTAGCAACCCGGCGATCTTTTTGTCCATACTTCCTCCAACTATTCACAACGCGAGGAACCCAGTCTGGTCGCGTTTCTGCCATCTACGAACAAAACACAAGCGGGAATTTCCAGTTCCGCGAAAGCGAAACGATGGGTGGGATTAACCATCAGTTTGCCCTGAGGTAGTAATCTGCCAATTCGTTCCAACTCGGTTCCATCCCGCTGTTGCTCATTCAAAATAACGGGCAGAATTCTCTTGTCTTCCAACAGATTCGAAATTTTGGATTGGTCCGCCTGAAATTTGCCGGCAAACGCAAATCGCGACGACGATAGCGCGGAGCACCGTTGCCATCGCCTCCTTCGGAGGCTCCGCGCTATGCCGGTACCGCCCGCGAGCCGATGCTAGGATCGAGGGTTGCAAATCACCGATGGTTGACCACTACGCCACCCAAACCAGGAACACCGAAGAAGGCGCTCTTGCGGTGGTTATAATGATGGTGGTGGTGATAGTTCCGGGAATAGGTATGGTGGTGATGATGATGGTGATGATGGTGCGCCGCAGCCACCTGGAAATCTGCGGCCGGCTCCGCTGCCGGCTTTGTGACCGCGCGGCATCATCCGCTTTTAGCAACGCGATCGGGTGCGCGATTGGCGTCAGCAGGTCGGCATAAGAGGAGGCCTGCAACGCATCCGGGACAGCGGCAGGATTGATATCCGCTTGCGCCGAGCCGATTGTTGCGAGCGCCGCAACCGCGCCGAGCAACCCGGCGATTTTTTTGTCCATCGGTTCCTCCGAATTTTACAGCGCCAGCGCATTCGGCTGCGGGCGCAGGTCATAGCCTCCAAACACGCGCTGCAAATTCGCGGTTCCGACAAGGAGTTACCGCCAGGTCTGGAGATCGGACCCGACCGGGCAACCCTCGGCGTCTTTTCCTGACAACTTCAGGGGTCCAATCGGCTCGCTGCAGCTCGCCCCGAAAGTCGTTCGGGAGCGCTTGCGCTCGGAGGCGCCGTTGACCGCGACAACCGCCCTGATATTCAAACAAATAGCGGCACCACCATTCGGCCTCTAATATCGGGCTTACGGCATATGCAAAGTTGCGTCGCTCAAAGGCCGATCACGGCGGATGACGTTCTGCAACGAAATCAAGGAGGAAGGGCATGCGTTTCGGGGTTTTCGACCATTTGGACGACAGCGGGCAGCCGCTCGAGCAGCATTTCGAGGAGCGGCTGAAATTGATCGAGGCCTACGACCGCGCCGGCTTTTACGGATATCATCTAGCCGAGCATCACAACACGCCGCTCGGCTATGCGCCGTCGCCAGGCATCTTTCTCGCCGCCGTTGCACAACGCACTCGGCAGCTGCGCTTCGGTCCAATGGTCTATCTGTTACCGCTCTATCATCCGCTACGGCTGATCGACGAGATCTGCATGCTCGACCAGATGAGCGGGGGGCGGTTTCTCTATGGGGTCGGTCGCGGCATCTCGCCGGTCGAGGTCGGTTTTTACGGCATCGAGTTCAGCACCGGCGCCAAGCAGTTTCGCGAAGCCTTCGAGGTCATTCGCCGTGGGCTGACTGAGGACCGGCTGACATTTCACGGCGAATTCTACGATTTCGACAACGTCCCGATCGTCATGAAGCCGTTCCAGCAGCCTTTGCCGGTATGGTACGGGCTCGGCAACCCGGCGAGTGTGGCCTGGGCTGCGGCAAACGCGGCCAATACGGTGACACGGCGGCCGCCGGAGCAGGTTCGCGCGATCACCGCCAGCTATCGCGCCGAGTGGAAAAAGCTCGGCCGCGCCGAGGCCGATCTGCCGATGCTGGGCGTCAACCGCCATCTCATCATCGCCGAGACCGAGGCCGAGGCGCTCGACACGGCACGGCGCGGCTACCCAGCATGGCGCAACCATATGGGCCTGTTGTGGCACGAATATAACGTGCCGTTCCCGCTCGAAGCGGCGTTGCCCGAAGATTGGAGCGAATTGCAGCAGCATGGCGACGCGATCGCCGGCACACCCGCCCAGGTGCGCGACTACATCGCCCGCGAGATCAAGGCGACCGGCGTCAACTACTATGTTTGCGACTTCGCCTTTGGCACAATCAGCCGCAACGAGGCGATGCGCTCGATCGAGCTGTTCACAAAGGAGGTCATGCCGGCCTTCGCCGACGCGTGAGGACGAGCTTTTTGGAGGGAAATCGATGGGTCTGATGACCGAATTCGCGCGCCCCGACGGGGTCGCGACCCGCGGCTATCTGGCGATGGCGGGCCATGGCCAGCCCGGAATTGTCGTGATCCAGGAATGGTGGGGGCTCAACGACCAGATCTGCGGCGTCGCTGACCGCTTCGCCCGCGCCGGCTACAATGCCCTCGCACCCGATCTCTACAAGGGCCGCAGCACCACCTCGCCGGATGAGGCGAACCATCTGATGACCGGGCTCGATTTCCCCGGCGCCACGCACCAGGACCTGCGCGGCGCCGCACTCAGGCTGCAGGAGCAGAGCAACAAGATTGCGGTTATGGGTTTTTGCATGGGAGGGGCATTGACGATCGCGGCCGCCGTGCACGTCCATGAATTCGACGCTGCGGTCTGCTTTTACGGCATTCCCCCCGAGGATTTTGCCAATCCCGCCAAAATCCGGGTGCCATTCCAGGGCCATTTCGCCAACCAGGACGATTGGTGCACGCCGGCAGCAGTTGACGAGCTGGAAAAGGCGCTGCAAACCGCCAGCGTCAAGCACGAGATCTATCGTTACGACGCCGCCCACGCGTTTTTTAACGAGCGCAGCCCCGCCTACAATCTCGACGCCGCCAATCGCGCCTGGGACCGCATGTCGGCCTTCCTGATGGCAGAGATCGGGAATCCCGGCGATTGAGCGCGGCATAGCGACGTTCGCGCGATGTTTGATCGCAATCCGCCGAGCCCAGCCGAAATCGAGCGGTGGTTCCTCGCTGATCCCGGGGTGCCGCCGCGGACCTTCGAACTGGCCCTGGTGCTCGGCGGCACCGTCTCGGCCGGAGCGTATACGGCGGGTGCGCTCGATTTTCTGATCGAGGCGCTCGACAGCTGGACACAGCTGCGCGATGCCAACAATGCGGCGGTACCGCGGCACAATGTCGTGCTGCGCGTCATCACCGGCACCTCCGGCGGCGGGGTCTGCGCCGCGATTGCCGGCCGCGCCTTGGCCTATCGAATTCGATCCGATCGCGCGCGCTACGCCGGTCGCGTCACAAGCCACCGGAAATCCGTTTTACGACACCTGGATCAAGACGCTGACCCTTGACCGGTTTCTCGATACCAGCGACATCGGCAAGGACGTCACATCGCTGTTGAACGGCGCGGCGATCGATCTTGGCGCACGCAACATCGTCGAGTTTACCGGCAAAGGGCCAAAGCGGCGTTCGTGGATCGCCGCACCGCTGCGGATCATCCTGACCCTGACCAATCTGCGCGGCATCCCGTTCCGGCTCGATTTCGAAGGCGGTCGCAGCGAAAGTTATGTCGATCATGCCGATTTTATTCGCTACGCACTCGTTTACCCTAATCAGCCGATCCTCGAATTCCGGCCGGACGAGCTGACATTGGGCTTTGATGGAGAGCGTCTGCCACAGGCCAGTTCGTGGGAGGAGTTCAGCCTGTTTGCGCGCGCCACGGCAGCCTTCCCGGCCGGCTTTCCGCCGCGCGCCTTATCGCGGCCGACCGCCCAATATCGTTGGCGCGTTGTGTTGCGCGCGCCGCTCGATCCGGCCGCGGCGGTCAGCGGCGAACCATCCTATTCGGTGTTGCTGCCCGATTGGCAGGCGCTCGTTCCCGAGGGCGCCAGCGATGTCCCCGATGATTACCATTTTCTTGCGGTCGACGGCGGCACCACCGACACGAGCCGATCGAATTGGCGCGCACCGCACTGTGCGGGATCAGGGGGAGCAACCCGCGCGATCCGCACGAG
Organism: uncultured Alphaproteobacteria bacterium; assembly: GCA_963846635.1. GTDB lineage: Bacteria > Pseudomonadota > Alphaproteobacteria > ATCC43930 > CGMCC-115725 > AP-15. The sequence continues at coordinate 64,145 of CAWJXM010000030.1, forward strand.
GCGAACCGTGCGGTTCTTCTGATCGATCCGTTCGCTGGCAGAAACCAGCTGGGACCCGAGGGTCTGACGAGCTTTGCCAACATCTTGAGCGCGATCGGCAGCGCTTTGACCCAGCAGACCCGCTATGATTCGCGCGATCTGGTGCTGGCTGCGGACGAGCGCGTGTTCAGCCGGTTTATGCTGACCCCGCAACTCGGCACCAAGCTCGGTGAGCAGGCGATCGCGAGTGCCGGGCTCGGCGCTTTTATCGGTTTTGCGTGTCCGGATTTCATGCGTTACGACTATCTGCTCGGGCGCAAGAACTGCCAGGATTTCCTGCGCAATTCGTTCGTGCTGGCGAATGACAACCCGCTTTTTGGCGCCTGGACGGAGGCGCAGCGGGAACAATTTCGCAGCCCCGGCAATTTCCTGCCGATCATCCCGCTGGTCGGGCCGTGTGCGGTCGACGAAACGCTCGATCCCTGGCCCAAAGGCAAGCTCGACCCTGAGCGCTTTCGCGACCCGATCGAGCGCCGTTTTCGCGCGATCTTCGAGACCGAGATCTCAGGGGGCCCGTTGCGTGCGGTTCTCGGCTGGATCGCTGCACATGCGGCGCAGGCCTCGTTTACGGATTACGTGATCAATCAGATGAAACAGTATTTGGTGGCCGCCGGTCTCGCCTGACGCGATCCGACCCATGCCGGGGTGAGCCGATGCGCGCAGTGACTCAGCCCAGCGCTGAAAGCCGATAGCAGGTGAGGCGGTTACTTCGCTAAAGGCGTATCGGCCCAGCGCTGCAGCGCGGCCTCGCCGAGTGCGGTCAGGCGGTAATGCCCGGGTGCGGTCCGCTCGAACCAGCCATAAACATTCCGCAACAGGATCCGGCCGGCATCGGGGATCGTGGGACGTAGATCGCGCGGCCGGCCGATACCGGCGCGCAGACCCGCCGCGCAGGCGAGCGCACGCTGTCGATAGGCGGTCATGACCGGCTGACGCGATGAGCCGCCGGGCGAAGGGTCGCCCTGGCGTTGCGCATGCTCGTTGAGGAGCCGCGCGCGTCGGCGCCGATCCGCCCGCGGCCGGTAGGGGCCGGGTGCCGCCAGCACTTCGATCCGGTCACGCGCGGCATCGACCGCGATCAGCCCGAGACCGATCAGCCGACAAAGGCGATGAACCCGGAGGTCGCGGTCGCGGCCGCGGCGGCTTAGCGGGACAGCGAGCCACACCTGATCCGCCGGACGCATCCGGTCGACCGCCTGCAATAACAGATCGAGATTGAAGCGCCGCTTTATTTCGACGATCGCGAGCAGTGGCGGCTTGTCACCGCTCACCGCGACAACGTCGCAGCCGCAGACCTCGCCCTTAACGCAATAGCCCGCCATTTCCAGAAACCGCTTTATCGCCGGATAGAGTGCGGTCTCCGTCATTGCTGCGATCTCCTGTGCCGCGCCGCTATCCTACAATGATCGCGATAACCCATTGAAAATGGGGCGTGGTGTAGGTGCGGCGAGGCCCGCCTGGCGAATCGGGTGGGGAACGATATTGACTTGGCGTTAGGCCTCGACACAGCTGGGAAGGTGGCCAAAGCCCATACGCCCGGTTTTGCGCCAAAGCCGACGAGGCAAGGACAGGGAAATGCAGTTCGGTTATTTCACGCTCAGCGACAATCACTACCAAGACAACCACCGCAGCGCCAATCAGTTCGTCGCCGACATCATCGACGAGGCGGTCTATGCCGAAGAAGTCGGACTGCATTCGGCGTGGATCGGCGAGCACCATTTCAGCACCTTGGGTGTGCTTTCCTGTCCTGATCTGGCGCTCGCCTTCGTCGCCGCGCGCACCCGGCATATTCGGCTTGCTCCCGCGGTGACGGTGTTGCCGCTGCATCATCCGATCCGCGTCGCCGAGCAGTGGGCGAGCCTTGATCTGTTGAGCGGCGGCCGCGTCGATTTTGCCGCTGGCCGCGGCTATGATCGCCGCGAATACCGGCCGTTCGGCGTGTCGTTCGAGGACAATCAGGCGATTTTCGAGGAGGGGATGGAGGTGGTTCGCCGGCTGTGGTCGGCCGACGAGCCGATCTCGCATCATGGCCGGCACTATCATTTCGCCGAGGTCGCGATCACGCCGCGGCCGGTGCAACGCCCGATTCCCTGCTATGTCGCTTCCTTCTCGCAGCCCTCGATCGAGCTCGCTGCGCGCCTCGGCTGCAATCTGATCGTCGCTCCTTTTGCCGCGGCGATGACCTATGGCGGGTTGCACCAGGTTCACGATCTCTATCGCGAAACTTGCCTGCGCCACGGCCAGTCACCGGGCCGGCTGATGTGCAGTTACTTCATTCATTTCGCCGATAACCCGGCAGAGGAAGCGGCGGCGCGGGCGCGCCAGATCCGCTATTACAACGAGTGCGTGATCGCGGCATTTCCCGGCGACCCGCGCACCGCACCGCCCTCCTACCGCTATTTTATCGCCATGGTCGAACGCTTGCGCCAGGTGCGGCCGGAAGATCTGACCGACAACTCGGTCCTGATCGGCAGCTCCGCACAGATTGGCGAGGTGCTTCAAAAGGTCGAGGCCGCCGGCTTCGACGAAGTCATCCTTTACTTTAACGTCGGGCTCAAACCTCACTCCCAGGTCAAGGACGAGATGGCCCGCTTTATGGCAGAAGTGGTGCCGTCTTTCGCTGCTGGTTAATCGGCGAGGCTGGAGAGCGGGCGCGCGACGCTTTCGAGCGGCTGGCGTTCGGCCTTGACGCCGATTGCGAATTCGACGAGCGCCGCCACGATCATCAAGCCGGCGCCGACGAGATAACCGGCGAAGACCGCACCGCGTTCGCCGGTGCCGACCAGGACGCCAAAGAGCCATGGCGAAACCGCACCGCCGAGTGCTGTGCCGAGCGCATAAAAAAGGGCGATCGCGAGCGCTCGCGCCTCCAATGGAAAGCTCTCGCTGACCGTCAGATAGGCGGAACTCGCCGCCGCCGAGGCGAAAAAGAAAATGCCGGTCCAGCACAGGGTCAGTTGCGCTGCGCCGAGCAGACCCTCGCGAAACAGCCAGCCGACCACCGCGAGCAGCACGCCGGACAGCGCGTAGGTCAGACCGATCATCGGCTTGCGGCCGATGAGGTCGAACAGCGGTCCGAGCGTCAGTGGCCCCAAAAAATTGCCGAGCGCGAACGGCAGGATGTACCAGCCGACCTCCGCGGCCCCGACGCCGTAGAACCGGGTTAACACCAGCGCATAAGAAAAGAAAATCGCGTTGTAGAAAAATGCTTGTGCCGACATCAAAGTCAGCCCGAGGACGACCCGTTTCGGGTAGTCGCGCAATATCGCCATAACCATGCGCGCAACCGGTGTGCGTGCCGATGCGATCAGGCGGATCTTTTGCTCCGTTCCTGGGAGCGAAACGGGCGCATGTCGGCCCGCGCGGCGTTCGATGAAGCCAACGACCCGTTCGGCTTCGGGCAGCCGGTCGTGCAGGATCAGCCAGCGCGGGCTTTCAGGAACGTGACGGCGCAACAGCAAAACGCCGAGCCCGAGGGCCGCGCCGATGCCGAACGCCACCCGCCAGCCGAGATCGGGTGCGAGCCAGCCGGGCTGCAGAAAGGTCACCGCGCCGAACGCGCCGAGTGCTGCGCCGATCCAAAAGCTACCATTGATCGCAAGATCGGTGCGGCCGCGAAATCGCGCCGGCACCAATTCCTGGATTGCCGAGTTGATCGCCGCGTATTCGCCGCCGATCCCGGCGCCGGTCAGCAGCCGGAACAACGCAAAGCTTGCGAAATTCCAAGAGAACGCAGTCGCAGCTGTTGCCGTCAAATAGACGCCCAAGGTCACAAAAAACAATTTGCGCCGCCCGAAGCGGTCAGTCAGATAGCCGAACAACAAGGCCCCGGCGACAGCGCCGACGAGATATGCGCTGCCGACGCCGCCGATCTCGGCGGCCGAAAAATGCAAGACCGGGCTTTGCTGTAAAGCGCCGGCGATCGAGCCGGCGAGGGTCACTTCAAGCCCGTCGAGTATCCAGGTGATACCCAACGCCGCGACAACGAGGGTGTGAAAACGGGTCCAGGACAGCCGGTCGAGCCGCGCCGGAATATCGGTCTCGATGATCGCAACGCGCTCTGACATGCCATTGACTAACATAGAGCGCCGCCGATTGTCGCGGCGAAGCTACTGCCCACTCCAAAACGCCGTCTGTCGGGTAAATGTTTTGCGTTCGCGCTCGCACCTCGCCTGATCGCTGGCAGGCGGTGCGTAGATTTCACCTTTCGCAAGGAATAAGCTAATGCTCCGTTTCGCCTTTGCTGCGCTGATGCTGACCCTGTTCGCCACGGCAGCGCGGGCCGATGTGGTCGGCGATTTTGCCAATGATTGGACCGGCAACGGCCTCGTCGTCGAAGCCTTTGCCGACCCGCAAGTGGCCGGCGTTACTTGCCATGTCGTCCATTTCGACCGCAGCGTCATCGACCGGCTGACCAAGGGAAATTGGTTTGAGAACCCATCGAACAGCGCCATTTCCTGCATCCAGACCGGGCCGATCACGGTCGGCAAGATCGCACTCGGGCCCAAGGGCGAAGAGATTTTTTCGCAGCGCATGAGCCTGTTCTTCAAATCGATCGCGGTGCGCCGGATCTATGACCGGAACAACGACACTCTCGTCTACGTCGCCTACAGCCGACAGATCAAGGATGCGAGCGCCAAGATGGGTTTGTCGACCGTCTCGCTATACAACACCCACCCGATCTGGACCGCCGGCAAACCCTGACGCGCCGCATCAGCGCTCGCGCCCTTCACTACGGATTTGGCGCGGTCTACCGGCGCATCCGCACGCTCGCCCGATCAACTTCCGAGAAGGATTGGAATGCTATCTGCGGCAGCATGGGACTGACCTCGGGAGACGCTTTGGCAGGTGCCGCGAATCAGCCGAGGGCCGGGTGCATTTCGAAACCGGCGAGGCGGCCGGCGCGCCGCGCGGCGTCCTGGGGCGGCAAGGACGGGTCCCACAGATTGGCGTCAAAGCGCCAGCCATTGACCCGGTCGGCTTCGCGTGACACGACATAGAGCAAGGGCGGCACCATCTCGTCGGGCTCAACAAGGCGCGCGGCGCGCCCTTCACGGCTCATCTCGCGCATTTCCTCGGCCATCCCCGGCGTGTTGGCGCCGGCTCCGGGATTGACGATGTTGATCGTGAGCCCTGTCCCTTCGGTCTCCTTGGCCCATACCTCGGTCGCCATTTCGAGTGCCGCTTTCGACGCGCCGTAAGGGTGGGTCCCGGCGCGGTTCATCGTGTCGAGCTTGGTCGTGACATTGACGATGCGGCCCCATCCGCGCTCGACCATGCCGGGCGCCACCCGGCGCGCCAGCCGGTCGGCAGCGAGGTAGTTCGTGGCGATCACATTTTCGACGATGTCGTCGCTGACCTCCCAGAAATGCTGCATCGTTGATCGGCGATAGCGGGCCGGGTCGATATAGGTGAAGGTCAGCCCGGCATTGTTGACCAGAATATCGACCCCGCCAAGCCGAGCTTCGGCTGCGGCGACGACGCGGTCGCATTCTTGCGCGCGGCGCAGATCGGCGACGAGTATATGCAAACGATTGACAAAAGCCGTCCCCGCGACGTCGCGCTCAATTTCGGCGATGTCCGTTTCGATATGCCCGACCGCCAGCACGCGGCAGCCCTCGCGCGCCAGGCCCAGCGCCATCGCCCGGCCAAGCCCGCGCAACCCGCCGGTCACAATCGCATTGCGCTGTTCCATAAATCCGTCCTCGTCGCGAGTTCACCCAGGCTCATAGAAGACCACAAAGCCGAGATTCGTGACAACGCGACTGATGCCGGCTCGGCGGAAGGCGAGCGCGACGGGAATAGCATATTGAGCTAATGCCGCAATTTGCCGCGTCGGCACTCAAATTGGCTCCATTTCGCCTCTATATCCGCATGTTTGCTGGATGGAGGCGCTTTGCGAGAGCTCGGCGGGCGCTCGTGGCGATTGCGGGCAGATCTGCCGTCAAGTAGAGCCTTCGTGCGCTCCCCAACGCTGGCGCCAGCTGGGAACCCCGTTGAGCGGCTCGGCCCCGATCATTGCCCGCATGACCGCTCGCGCCAGGCAATCGGCGGCAGCGCAGCCGATAGGCAACAACACCCGCGCGTCGACCGGCGACCCGGTGCCGGTCGACAGCGCAAACACGCTGTCGCCGTCGAACGGTGTGTGGATCGGGCGGATCGCCCGAGCAAGCCCGTCTTGCGCCATCACCGCAAGCCTACGGCACCCTGCCTTGTCGAGCGGCGCGTCGGTGGCGACGACAGCGATCGTCGTTGCTGCGCCCGATCCAGCGGCGCGCGTCGCAGAAAAATCCTCGAGATCAACCGGCGTATCAGGAACCGATGGCTGCGGGCTGATCTCCCCGGGCAAAGCCAATTCCGCAGCCCAGAATCGCCCGCAATCGGGCCGCACCGCCGAGCCCCAACTATTGACTGCGACAATCGCGCCGACCGTCGTGCCGCATGCCAGTACCAGCGAGGCGCTGCCAATCCCGCCCTTGAGGCTGCCGGCGCGCGCACCAAGACCGGCTCCGGCGTTGCCGAGCGCAAAATCCTGGACCGCGGCTGCCACCGCGCGGTGGCCGAGCTCGCGATAGGGCGGAGCGCCGTTCCAATTCTGGCGGCCGGGGAAGCCCAAATCGAACAGAATCGCAGCCGGCACAATCGGCACCCGAATTTCCGCTGAGCGCATCGCCGACCCGACGCGAAAGCCGCGCCCGGCGGCGGCGAGCCACTCCATGACTCCGCCCGCCGCGTCGAGCCCGAATGCCGATCCGCCGGACAGGACCACCGCGTCGATCCTGTCAACAAGCGCATCCACAGCGAGCAATTCGGTTTCGCGCGTACCCGGCGCCGCGCCGCGAACATCGACCGCAGCCGCTGCCGGCAGTTCCGCCAATACCACAGTCGTGCCGGTAATACCGGCTCGGTCCTCGGCTTGTCCGACCAGGATTCCATGCACATCGGTAATCGAGTTGCGGATTCCGGCCTTTGCCATCAGGCCCTCCTTTTTGCCGGTTTCGCGTATATCATCGGAGCGCGTTGCCGGATAGCTGCGAGCGCTCGGTAATGGCGATTAGCCTGCCCCATATGCACGCTTAGCGCGTTTGCGCAGGCGCAACGGATGCCACGCCAGGCGCTGACCGTGGCACCAACAAAAACGGGAATCGGCGGAGGCCGACATGTTCGACAAAGTCCTGATTGCCAACCGCGGTGAGATCGCGTGCCGCATCATCCGCACCGCGCGCCGGCTCGGGATTGCCACGGTCGGGGTTTATTCGGAGGCCGACCGCGACGCGCTGCATGTCGCACTTGCCCACGAGAGCTGGCCGATCGGGCCGGCTCCGGCCCGTGACAGCTATCTCAACATCGATGCAGTCATCGACGCGGCGCGGGCGAGCGGCGCGCAGGCGGTACATCCGGGCTACGGCTTCCTGTCGGAGAACCCCGAATTCGCCGAAGCATGCGAGCAGGCGGGACTGGTTTTTATCGGTCCCCCGGCCACGGCAATTCGCGCGATGGGCTCAAAGGCGGCGGCCAAGGCTTTGATGGAACGGGCGGAGGTCCCTGTGGTGCCGGGTTATCATGGCGACGATCAGGATCTCGATCATCTCGTAGAGGAGGCGCGCCGGATTGGCTTTCCGGTCCTGATCAAGGCGTCGGCCGGGGGCGGTGGGCGCGGCATGCGGATCGTCGGCGCGGCGACCGAGTTTGCGAGCGCGCTTGCATCGGCGCAACGCGAGGCGGCCAGTGCCTTTGGCGACGACCGGGTTCTGCTCGAAAAGTATCTGGAACAGCCACGGCATGTCGAAGTCCAGGTCTTTGCCGATAGCCACGGCAGTACCCTGCACATCTTCGATCGCGACTGCTCAATCCAGCGTCGCCATCAAAAGGTGATCGAGGAAGCCCCGGCGCCCGGGCTCGACCTCGAGTGCCGGCGGGCGATGGGTAAAGCGGCAGTCGCGGCAGCTCGCGCCATCGGCTATATCGGAGCGGGCACCGTCGAGTTCATCGTTCCAAGCGGCTCGTCCGATACATTCTACTTCATCGAGATGAACACCCGGTTACAGGTCGAACACGCTGTTACCGAAGCGATTACCGGGCTCGATCTCGTCGAATGGCAATTGCGCGCGGCGGCAGGCGAGAAATTGCCGCTGGGCCAACAAGACTTGAGGGTTCACGGTCATGCCATTGAGGCGCGGCTCTATGCCGAGGATCCCGAGCGCGATTTTCTGCCGCAGACCGGCACGTTGCACCAGCTGTACCTGCCATCGCCCGATATTGCCCGGGTCGATACTGGCGTGCGGCGCGGGGACCTGGTAACGCCCTATTACGACCCGATGATCGCCAAAATAATCGCCTGGGGCGACGACCGTGCGGCGGCTGTCGCGCGGCTGCGGCGGGCACTTGCCGAGAGCGCCGTTGTCGGCTTGCGAACGAATCTGAGCTTCCTCGGTCGCGTCGTCGCCGACCGCGAGTTCCGCGCGGGGACGGTTGATACCGGCTTCATCGAACGGCAGCGTGAGGTGCTTTTTGGTGGCAGTCGCGCGGCTCCGAATGAGGCCGTCGCAGCCGCGGCATTACATCGGTTATCCGTGCGCGAAGCTGGCGCTGCGGCGGGTGCGACGGGCTCGGCAGATCCCGTTTCCCCATGGGCGAGAAGCGATGGTTGGCGCCTCGGCGACCGAGCTAGTCAAACCGTGGTGTTACGTTGCGGCAACAAAGACGCTGCCGTGTCGGCGGTTGCGCGCGATGACGGATGGGTGCTGGAATTTCGTGACCGACAAGCCGTCGCCGCGCTTCGCCAGCAATCGGACGGCCTCTGTCAACTGACCCTCGACGGGGTCAAAAGATTCATGCGTGTGCTTGACTATGGCACCGAGACTGTCGTGTTCGTCGACAGCGAGGGCTGGGCGTTCGAGGAAATCGATCCGCTGATGCCGCCCGCTGGCGAAGATCCGAGCGCGGGCAAGCTGACCGCACCGATGCCAGGGCGGATAACCCGGCTATTGGTCGAGCCGGGCAGCAAGGTGCGGCGCGGCGAGCCGCTGATCGTCGTCGAGGCAATGAAAATGGAGCATACGATTGTCGCACCTACGGATGGGGTGGTCGCGGCCGTGCGATTCCGGGTCGGAGAGCTTGTCGAGGAGGGAACGGAATTGATCGCCCTCTCGGCACCCGCCATCGATCGGGGGTGATCCGGACCGGTCCATACATGCCCTTGCATTTATTGAAGCTGGCGGTCGGCATCGACGATATCGACCATCTGCGTCGAGTTCGGGTGATGCGCGCTGCCGAGCGCGGGGGTGATTGGGTCTATACCCGGAACTGTCCGCGGCGCGCGGCGGAAGTGCTCGATGGCGGCTCGATTTACTGGGTTATTCGCGGTCAGATTGCGGCGCGTCAGCGGGTTACCGGGTTTCGCGCCAATCGCGACGGTGCCGGGCGCCGGTACTGCCTGATCGACGTCGAGGCTGAGTTGGTGCCTACCCTATCACTCTCGTGCCGCCCTTTTCAGGGCTGGCGCTATCTACCGGCGACGGTTGCACCGCCTGACCGCGCTTGCGCCGAGGAGGAGCCGCCACCAGAACAGATGCTGGCGGCGTTGCGGGGATTGGGGTTGCTGTGAGGGGGTATGGGGTTGGTGAAGAAAATGTGACGGGGGTCTGGACAAGGGGTTTGGCGGGACTTATGTAGGCGGTCCGCGCGGGGCTTTGGCGCCGGGTGCTGGGGTCGAGACGGGATAAGCGTTACGGCGTGAAAACCGGGGTTGACACGGGCAGCGGCGCGGGGTTATAAGCGCCGCCCCTTTGGGGGCGAGGTTGGCACCGCACAAGGGCTGACCGGGATTGACCGGCGTAGTGCCGGGGTGCTGTTTGAGATTGTGAGCAAAGGGAAGGGATGCGCGGACGGCGGCCGACCAGCGTGATGCTGGAGGGTCGTCCTGAGGTTCGCGCATCGATGCGAACGTTTGGAGGCCCTGAAATGAGGGGCTGGCTGTTGTGACTGTGTTTTGGGGCCGTGCTGCTCTGGGGCATGGGATCAAGGCTGGTCCCGGGTTAAACTTGAGAGTTTGATCCTGGCTCAGAACGAACGCTGGCGGCATGCCTAACACATGCAAGTCGAACGCTTTGCCGGTTTCGACCGGCAGGGAGTGGCGCACGGGTGAGTAGCGCGTGGGAACCTGCCCTGTTGTGGGGGATAACCGAGGGAAACTTCGGCTAATACCGCATACGCCGGTTGTCTTGAAAGAGATCGCCGGGAAAGATTGATCGCAGCAGGAGGGGCCCGCGTCGGATTAGGTAGTTGGTGGGGTAACGGCCCACCAAGCCTGCGATCCGTAGCTGGTCTGAGAGGATGATCAGCCACACTGGGACTGAGACACGGCCCAGACTCCTACGGGAGGCAGCAGTGGGGAATATTGGACAATGGGCGCAAGCCTGATCCAGCAATGCCGCGTGAGTGATGAAGGCCTTCGGGTTGTAAAGCTCTTTCGCACGCGAGGATGATGACGCTAGCGTGAGAAGAAGCCCCGGCTAACTTCGTGCCAGCAGCCGCGGTAATACGAAGGGGGCGAGCGTTGTTCGGATTTACTGGGCGTAAAGGGCGCGTAGGCGGCGGGCCAAGTCGAGTGTGAAAGCCCCGGGCTCAACCTGGGAATTGCGCTCGAGACTGGTTTGCTTGAGTTCGGGAGAGGAGCGTGGAATTCCCAGTGTAGAGGTGAAATTCGTAGATATTGGGAAGAACACCGGTGGCGAAGGCGGCGCTCTGGACCGAGACTGACGCTGAGGCGCGAAAGCGTGGGGAGCAAACAGGATTAGATACCCTGGTAGTCCACGCGGTAAACGATGTGTGCTAGACGTTGGGGAGCCTAGCTCTTCGGTGTCGCCGCTAACGCTTTAAGCACACCGCCTGGGGAGTACGGCCGCAAGGTTAAAACTCAAAGGAATTGACGGGGGCCCGCACAAGCGGTGGAGCATGTGGTTTAATTCGACGCAACGCGAAGAACCTTACCAGCCCTTGACATGCCTCGTCTGGGCCCGAGAGATCGGGTTCTTCGGTTCGGCCGGCGGGGACACAGGTGCTGCATGGCTGTCGTCAGCTCGTGTCGTGAGATGTTGGGTTAAGTCCCGCAACGAGCGCAACCCTCATCTGCAGTTGCCAGCGGTTGAGCCGGGCACTCTGCAGAAACTGCCGGTGACAAGCCGGAGGAAGGCGGGGATGACGTCAAGTCCTCATGGCCCTTATGGGCTGGGCTACACACGTGCTACAATGGCGGTGACAACGGGACGCAAAGGGGCGACCCTGTGCCAATCTCGAAAAGCCGTCTCAGTTCGGATTGCTCTCTGCAACTCGAGAGCATGAAGTCGGAATCGCTAGTAATCGCGGATCAGCATGCCGCGGTGAATACGTTCCCGGGCCTTGTACACACCGCCCGTCACACCATGGGAGTTGGCTTTACCCGAAGGCGGTGCGCCAACCGCCGGACTTGATCCGGGGGAGGCAGCCGACCACGGTAAGGTCAGCGACTGGGGTGAAGTCGTAACAAGGTAGCCGTAGGGGAACCTGCGGCTGGATCACCTCCTTTCTGGAATTCAGGAGCCAGGTGGCAGAAAGCAGGCGTCAGCGATGGCGGCTGTGGCACCGATCCTGATCCTCCACAATGGCCGCCGTCTGCGCATCCCTTCTCCCGAATGTCGCGCGCGATGTGAGCGCGCGTTTGCTGTCTTTTGGCCCTTTGCGGCATGGCCTACCGGGTTGGCTGTTGCGGGTTGACCGTGAAGGGCCGACCGATCGGGGGCTAGTAGCTCAGCTGGTCAGAGCGCGCGCTTGATAAGCGTGAGGTCGGAGGTTCAAATCCTCCCTGGCCCACCAGTCCGGGATCAGGCATCAGGGGCCAGGCGTCAGGAAAGTTTGTTTCTGGTGCCTGGGTCCTGGCCCTGGCGCCTGAACACGGGGGTGTAGCTCAGTTGGGAGAGCGCCTGCTTTGCAAGCAGGAGGTCATCGGTTCGATCCCGTTCACCTCCACTGATCCGATGACCGCGATCAGCGGTTGGAACGGATCCGGTGTCTGCGATCTGGCCTGTGATCCAATGGCATTCGGAGAAGACTGGGTTTTCCCGGGGCATTTCGGCCGGGCGCGGTTGGTTGCGCCGCGGGCGAAGCTTCGGGCGGGTGTTGATTGATTAGGTGAAGCGAATTTGTGAATGTGACCGAGGCGGACGGCCCTGCCTGCGGCGTGAAACGCCGTATGAGGGGACCGTCCGAAGAGTGTCTTCATGGAAAAGACGCCGTACGCGGGGCAAGGCCCGTGCGAGCGAGGCTGTCGATCCGGCCGGTAATACTGGTGCGGGGACGGCTGCGGTTTGCGCTTGGGGTTTGCCGCTGTGCGCGGCGGGGTTCCGGGTGTCGTGGTACCGCCTTTTGGCGTGCCCACGGTGCTTTGGATCGAGCAAATGAAGGGCATCTGGTGGATGCCTTGGCACTGAGAGGCGATGAAGGACGTGGCACGCTGCGAAAAGCCCGGGGGAGATGCGAGCGATCGGTGATCCCGGGGTCTCCGAATGGGGCAACCCACCCTGCCCAGGGCAACTTGGCGGGTATCCTCATCTGAATTCATAGGGTGAGGAGGCGAACCCGGCGAACTGAAACATCTCAGTAGCCGGAGGAAAGGACATCAACCGAGACTCCGCGAGTAGTGGCGAGCGAAAGCGGACCAGGCCAGTGGTCGTTTTGCTTGGTACCGGAAGCGTCTGGAACGGCGCGCCAGAGCGGGTGACAGCCCCGTACGGGAAACCGGCAAAGCGATCCTTGAGTAAGGCGGGACACGAGCCATCCTGTCTGAAGATGGGGGGACCACCCTCCAAGCCTAAGTACTCCTCAGTGACCGATAGTGCACCAGTACCGTGAGGGAAAGGTGAAAAGCACCCCGACGAGGGGAGTGAAACAGTTCCTGAAACCGGATGCCTACAAGCAGTCGGAGGGTCAGGGGTCAGTAATCAGGGGTCAGGGGTCAGGAAGCATTTTTCTGACACCTGACCCCTGATGCCTGGCTCCTGTTCTGACGGCGTACCTTTTGTATAATGGGTCAGCGAGTTGGTCTTGGCAGCAAGCTTAAGCCGCTAGGCGTAGGCGCAGCGAAAGCGAGTCTGAAGAGGGCGTCCCAGTTGCCGGGATCAGACCCGAAACCGGGTGATCTAGCCATGGGCAGGTTGAAGGTGCGGTAACACGCACTGGAGGACCGAACCCACTACTGTTGCAAAAGTAGGGGATGACTTGTGGCTAGGGGTGAAAGGCCAATCAAACTCGGAAATAGCTGGTTCTCCGCGAAATCTATTGAGGTAGAGCGTCGATTGGTCGGCGCCGGGGGTAGAGCACTGGATGGGCTAGGGGGGCGCGAGCCTTACCAAACCTAACCAAACTCCGAATACCGGCGAGCGCAGATCGGCAGCCAGACGGCGGGTGCTAAGGTCCGTCGTCGAGAGGGAAACAGCCCAGACCGCCAGCTAAGGTCCCCAAGTCGTGGCTAAGTGGGAAAGGATGTGGGAAGGCCAAGACAACCAGGAGGTTGGCTTAGAAGCAGCCATCCTTTAAAGAAAGCGTAATAGCTCACTGGTCTAACAGCCGCCCCGCGCCGAAAATGTAACGGGGCTCAAGCCACGCACCGAAGCTGCGGATTTCAGAAGACAGGGATCAGGAATCAGGTATCAGCAATGAGCGAGTGGGCACGGAGGTTTGAGGATCTCGATGTATTCCAGCGGGCGTATCGGCTGTCGCTGGAGGTGCATTGGGCGAGCCTCGACTTTCCACGGATCGAGCAGTGGGCGCTGGCCGACCAAATCAGACGCGCCTCAAAATCGATCTGTGCCAATATTGCCGAAGGGTTCGGCAAGCAGCGTCAGTCGCGCGCCGAGTTTCATCGTTTTGTGACGATGGCACTGGGTTCGGCTGACGAGATGCAGGTCTGGACGCTTTACGCTCGCGATCTCGGCTATATTGGAGCTGATGTGACCGAGCGCTGGCAGAACGCGTATCGCGAGATCGCCCGCATGCTGCAGGGCTTGTCGCGTCGCAGTTTGATCCCTGATCCCTGATGCCTGTCTTCTGGAGTGGTAGCGGAGCGTTCCGTAGGCCGGCGAAGGTGGCTCGTGAGGGCTGCTGGAGGCATCGGAAGTGCGAATGCTGACATGAGTAGCGTAAATCAGGGTGAGAACCCCTGACGCCGAAAGTCCAAGGGTTCCTGCGCAAGGTTGATCCGCGCAGGGTTAGCCGGACCCCTAAGGCGAGGGCGACAGCCGTAGCCGATGGGAAGGGGGTTAATATTCCTCCGCCTGCCGGGACGCGACGAAGGCCGAACGCCGTCTTCTCTTAATGGATTGAGGGGGCGGTCTGGGACTTCCGGGAAACAGCGCCGGCATTAAAGACCGTACCCGAAACCGACACTGGTGGACTGGTAGAGCATACCAAGGCGTGTGAGAGAACGGTGTTGAAGGAACTCGGCAAAATGCCCCCGTAACTTCGGGAGAAGGGGGCCCCGTTTCTGGGCAACCAGAGGCGGGGGGCACAGAGGAGGGGGTGGCGACTGTTTACTAAAAACACAGGGCTCTGCGAAGTCGCAAGACGACGTATAGGGTCTGACGCCTGCCCGGTGCCGGAAGGTTAAGAGGAGGGGTTCACGCTCTGAATCGAAGCCCCGGTAAACGGCGGCCGTAACTATAACGGTCCTAAGGTAGCGAAATTCCTTGTCGGGTAAGTTCCGACCTGCACGAATGGCGTAACGACTTCCCCGCTGTCTCCAACACCGGCTCAGCGAAATTGAATTCTCCGTGAAGATGCGGAGTTCCCGCGGTCAGACGGAAAGACCCCGTGCACCTTTACTACAGCTTTGCAGTGGTGTTAGGGATCGCATGTGTAGGATAGGCGGGAGCCGATGAAGCCCTGGCGCCAGTTGGGGTGGAGGCAACCTTGAAATACCGCTCTTGTGGTCTCTGGCATCTAACCGCGGCCCGTGAACCCGGGTCCGGGACCCTGCATGGTGGGTAGTTTGACTGGGGCGGTCGCCTCCCAAAGGGTAACGGAGGCGCGCGATGGTGGGCTCAGGCTGGTCGGAAATCAGCTGTCGAGTGCAATGGCACAAGCCCGCCTGACTGCGAGAGCGACGGCTCGAGCAGAGACGAAAGTCGGCCATAGTGATCCGGTGGTCCCGCGTGGAAGGGCCATCGCTCAACGGATAAAAGGTACGCCGGGGATAACAGGCTGATGACGCCCAAGAGTCCATATCGACGGCGTCGTTTGGCACCTCGATGTCGGCTCATCGCATCCTGGGGCTGGAGCAGGTCCCAAGGGTATGGCTGTTCGCCATTTAAAGCGGTACGTGAGCTGGGTTTAGAACGTCGTGAGACAGTTCGGTCCCTATCTGCCGTGGGTGTTCGAGACTTGCGAGGCGCTCTCCCCAGTACGAGAGGACCGGGAGGGACGCACCTCTGGTGGACCGGTTGTGGCGCCCGCCGCAACGCCGGGTAGCTAAGTGCGGACGGGATAACCGCTGAACGCATCTAAGCGGGAAGCCCCCCTCAAAACCAGGTCTCGTTGAGAGCCGTGGAAGACCACCACGTCGATAGGCCGGAGGTGGACGCGGCGCAAGCCGTGGAGCTGACCGGTACTAATCGCTCAAACCCGCTCGATCCCTGATCTTGTTAACCCAAGACCCAACCCCGCCAGCGTGCAGCGGCAAGCGCCAAACGCACATGGCAATCCTTTACCAAGACACTCTCCCCGTCCCGGCGGCACCAGCCCAGCCGGGCGCCGCATTCACAAATTCCCGGCACAAATTCCCGGCCCCGCGGGTCACCCAAGCGGAGGCCGCGACAGCCTGGTGGTCACAGCGAGGGGCCAAACACCCGATCCCATCCCGAACTCGGCCGTGAAAACCCTCAGCGCCAATGGTACTGCGTCTTAAGACGTGGAAGAGTAGGTCGCCGCCAGGCTCTCGCGACCCCCGCCCCCCTCTCTCACCCACGGCATTCCGCGCCTCCGCCGTACCTGTCGGCCGGATGACGAGTGCTGCCCAATCCGGCACGCCAAGCTGTTATTTTAAGTGAAAGCCTTGTCCGCGCAGGGCATCAGTCTTCGCTGCGGCGGCGCATAGGAAAACGAGGCCAACCACCGGATCGCTCGCGGATCGTCTGAAAGGCGACATAGAGCATCGGGATCACGAACAATCCGATGGCGCTTGCGGCGGTCATTCCGGCAGAGATCAGGGGTGCCGACCGCGTGGCGGCTGAGTTCGGCCGCGCCGCTGGCGCCTAGCGAAGCGACCCGCACTCGGATCTGTCAACGAGGTCCTCAGAAAACCACCACGGCGCTCCGGCAAGGGGAGAGGATCGGCAAGGTTGATCGGAACGAGCCGGCATTGATACCCATGATAGAAATGAATACGATACGCCGCAACCGCGCGTTCTCGGGAAGGCTGATCGCAATAATTCATAATAATATACCGAAGATGTTGCTGGCTATAGCACTCCTCTCAGTAACTTCCGGATGCGCTACATCCGCGTTGCAAGATACTGCGATAGACCAAGGGTCTACCCCGACAGATTTATATTATAAAATGGTGCTTGATAATTTGGCAATGTTTCGGTAGAACCCCCGATAGTTTGCCTTGGCATTTTAAGATCACCAGCGGCACGACGCAGATCACTGATTCCGCTCACCACCCATCAGTTTCCCGCGATGATGGGGTTGACGAATTGAAACCGGGTATGAGGCAACGATTTCACGTTTGTTTTGAGGTCGGATCGCGCCGTGGCCCAGGTGAACGGGATCGTCGTCTGGGCGGAAGGGACCAAGGCGGAGTTGGCCAAGCAGTTGCCGCAGCAGCGCAAGACGCAGCGCGACAAGTTGGCGTTCTGATGGCAACCATGTTGCACGTGCACAGCGCCAACCTGGTGGAACTGGCAGCCGGCCCTTCGACAAGCTCAGGAGCCAATCCCG
>CAWJXM010000031.1:0-119285 GCA_963846635.1 uncultured Alphaproteobacteria bacterium
ACCAAATCAATAACTTACAACAGTCACTTCGGGAAATTAGGCGAGGCTCAGGAGGATCGGGGTACCAGCGGGGTACCAGGCGTCTCCGCATTTCGGCGCGGGCCGCGACGCGGTTTGTTGCGAGGCGGGAACGGCCGAGCGGAAATCGCAATTTCTTCGGCGGGCTGCCGGTCGAGTTACCCCTCTGGGGCCAGCGCTCCTGCGCCCGTCGCTCCGGATTTCGGCTTTGCAAATCGGCCGCCTCCGACAGGAGGCTGGTTTTTCTCGGGTCCACCAAAGGTCTCACGGGCGCGGTTGACGTGCCGGCCGCGGGCGATCGCGATGAAGCATGCGGCCCCGCCGGTGGACGGGGTTGTTGCCGACACTCGCCGTCTTTTCGGGCCGGCCTAATCGAAAAGGCACGGCAAGACCGGGCGGCAAGCCGATAAAATCACCGCCCAGGTGGCAACGTTATTGCCGCCGCAGCCGGGCAACCTCGGCCAGGCGCTCCGCCCGGGTCAGAGATCGCGCGCCGACAACGATCTCCGCGCAATGAGCCGCGCGCTGTTCTTCCTCGCATTGCCGGATCTGTGCCGTCCACCCGGCCGCCCCGCCTTCCGGCGAGTAGATCAGCGACGGCAGCGGCAACGGGTCTATCGCGACACCCTGCAGTCGCAGTTTTTCGACTTGGCGCCGGCGATAGTCCCGGCCGGTGTCGCTGCCGTGATCGATGCCGGTGCCGGCCGAGGTTTGGATCGTGTGTGTCGCGTCGAAATCGAGCTGCTGTGCGAGTGCGCCAAGGTCGCGATAGGCCTCGCGCGCCTCGTCAAGCGCCCGCTGACAGCGGCGATGGGCGGCCTCGACACCGCGTTTGTCGCCGCGCTCGTGCGCCCTTGCGGCGGCGTAGAGGTGATTGCGCGCGTCGTCGATGCTCTCGCCCAAATTCTCCATCAGCGCCTTGTGCTCGGCAACCATGGCGCTGCGCCGGTGATAGCTGCTACGCGCGGTCACGCCTGCCCGAGCGGTAACGACCGCCCCCGGATCGGCTGGTATGCTGACGAAGCTGCATTCGAGAAGCTCCCATTTGCTGATCCGCAAGCCGCCGCGCGCCCCTTGCCGGGGGTCGAGTGGTTCGGCTTCGATCACGTCAAAACCGACCGACACCGTCGAGACGATGCCGGATTTGACGAGCCCGCAGACCTCGTCCGCGGTGGCTGAGATCCCGGGCGCGGCAAAGCTGACCCGGGCCGCGATCCGGTTCCCATAGACCGCGATATCGTCGACCCGCCCGATCGGGGCGGCCGGGTTGTGCTGCCATAAGAGGATCGGGTTGTCGCGATAGCGGTCGAGCTCGCATCCGCCAGGCTCGAGGATGTGGCCGTCGCGGCCAATCCCGTCGGTCGAGAGGATGACCTCGACCTCACGCGCCCCGAGGGCATTGATCGCGGCGCCGATGGCGCGGCGGATCACGGTGCCGCTCCTATTCCGGCAATTTCGACCGCACCCTGCTGAGCGAGCCGCTGCGCCCGCTCGCCGTCGACATTCCCCGCCGCACCCACCGGGATCGGCTCGCCGGCAACATCGGTAATGCCAGGCCGCAGTGCAGTTCAGGCCGCAGTGCAGTTACGCGATGCTCGCCGGCGGCGGGTGGCGGCGGCTCGCGGCGCGGCTTGCGCACCGCTGCCGTTGGCGGCGCCGGCTGCGGTGCGTTGCGGCGGTGTTGCGCTTCGGGCGAAGGCATCGTCGCGGGCAGTTTGTCGGCATCGAGCGCTGGGCCGGACCCCGGCCGGCTGATTTGATGGGATCCCGGAAATGGCGGCGGCTCGGCCAAGTGGCTTGCCGCAGGCCGGGGCGGCGGTGCCGGCGGCTGCCACGGCGCGGACCAGATTCGTTCCTGATCAGCGGCCCACATCGCGATCAAATCCTCATAGAGGAAGCCGGCATAGGCGAGGTGCGGAATGTGCACACTGGCCAGGCCTTCGCCCAGTTCCGCGACCGCAGCGTCGCGAGCGGCGATAACCTGCTGCTGGACTTTCGCGGCATTGTCGAGGGCCTGGCGCAGTCGCGGGTACAGCCCCGCCATGACTGCACGATGGCGAGCGAGCGCGTCTCGCTGGGCCGCCGCGCGCGCCTCGGTCAGCCGCGTCTCGAGACCGGATAGCCGCAGCTCGGCGGCGGCCGCGACCCGCAAACATTCGACACGTCGCGCCTCGATCGCCTCTGCCGCGGCCTGCGATGGCGCCGCCAACCACTCATCGCCAAGACGAACCGCCTCGGCGCGCTGGCTCGCGATCGTCTCACGCAGCTCCGCGATCTCGCGCTCGAGTGCCGCGACACCGTCGCCAGAAACTGCCTTTTTCAAAACCGAAACCACTCCCACGGCTTTTCTCTCGCTGGTTGCTGGGGTTCCCATTTGCTTCCAGCTCTCTCCCGGCCGCTGGTTGGTTGCAATCGGTGATTTCCAGCCACCTGGCGAGCGGGCGCCGGCAAGGATTGCGCGGATCTGATCTGCCCCCGGAACGCGCCCGCCGCAGGCCGCAAGCGCCCGTTCCGCCGCGGGCGATCCGGTCGGGCGCGCCAGCCGCTTGCGGACCGTCGCGGCCAATTCCCGGCCGCTGGCCGCGGCCAGGGTCGCCGCCAGCTCACAAAGCGCGGCGTCGCGCGCGGCAAGCTGCCGTTCGCGTTGCCGCCAGGCGGGCTCAAGCCGCTTGCTCAGCCATTCGCGATCATCGTCGCCAAGCAGCCCGAAAATGCGCTCGAGGCGCGCCCGGTCGTCAGCGGTCATCGCGCTGTAAATCCAGCGCATCCCATTGAAATTCAACTACTACTCGGCCGATTGACCCCCGGTTCGAATTTCGCGGCATTGCGTGTGTTCGCGCAGCACGGTTCCAGGCACGTTTCGCGATTGACAGAAAACCCCCTACCCCCCCGCACTGAAACCGGGCTTCCAGTTCGTCGTCGGGGCGTTTTGCGGTCAACTCCGAGCTGGCTCCCTTAGGCGGCTCCCGGTTGCCTTTCTTCGAGCAGGACCCTTGAACAATGTGTACGAGTGTGTACCTCAATCTCGCATGAACAGCCGGGACGTCATCCGGGCGCTGGAGAGTGACGGCTGGCGCCGGGTCCGGGTGACCGGCAGCCACCATCATTTCAGGCACCCGACAAAACCCGGCCTCATCACGGTTCCGCACCCGCGCCGCGACATCCCGATCGGCACCTTGCGATCGATCGAACGGCAAAGCGGTCTGAAGTTGCGCTGAGGAGCAAGGCTCGTGGAGTACGTGGCGATTATTCACAAAGAGCCGGACAGCGATTATGGCGTCAGCTTCCCTGACTTCCCCGGCTGCATCACCGCCGGCCGCACGCTTGTCGAGGCTATCGATATGGCGCGCGAGGCGCTGAGCGGGCACATCAAGGTCATGCGTGAGGCGGGCGAACCCGTGCCCGATCCGTCGCCGCTCGCGAAGGTGATCGGCACCCCTGCTTTTCGCGACAGCGTGGGGAATTTTTTCGTCAGCGACAAAGAGCCGGACAAAACGGTGCGCGTGAATATCACTCTGACCCAGAGCGAGCTGCAGCAGATCGATCGACTGGCCCGACAAGAGCGGCTTTCGCGCTCGGCATTCCTTGTGCAATCAGCCCTAAGGCCGCGGCGATGACCCTAGAGGCGGTAAGCCGCCGCCAGGCCCCAAGCGGGATTTGATCGCCACGAGCGGCTCATGTCCGCCGCGCACGAATTCGGTCCAGACCTCGACGTCGGGAAAGCCGTGGTCGCGCCAATAGCAGCGGACGAGCTCGGCGAGCGCCTCGGCGCCGGCTTTGGTCGATCAGTCGCGTCTCGGCTCCGGTTCGAGGCGGGTGCGGACGGCCATCGCAAGATCCTCCTTCGCGGTGACCCTATAACCCGCAGCCGTCGCTCAGCGTGTCATTCCGACAAACGACCCCTTGCGCAATGTAATCAGCCGACAAGAAAGCGGGATGAGCTTTCATTGGGCTGGACGTGCGAATAGACGCTGGTCACGCGCAAATCGGCGTGGCCGGCGGTGTCGCGCACCAGCGCCGGATTGGCGCCGCGGTCGAGCGCGTGACTGCAATGGGCATGGCGCAGCCAATGCGGCGAAACTGCTTTTGACAGACCGGCACGTATTGCGGCAGCTTTTACAATGCGCTGCACTGACATTGGATCGAGGGCGCCGCCCTGGCGCGACCGGAACACCGGATCGTCGGGCCCAGCGTCGCCGCGCAGTGCTACGAGCTCGCGCCACATCGATGCCGGCAATAAGATCGAGCGCACCTTGCTGCGCTTGCCGACAACCGTAATCTGGCCCGCACCTTTTCGTGGCTTGCAGGCGCGCCAGCGCAATGCGCACACCTCAGACACCCGCAGCGCCGCCAGATACAGCAGCCGCAATAGAGCGTGGTTGCGCGCGTTGCGCTCCAGCGCGATCAGCCGCACCACCTGCTCTTCGCTGAGGATCCGTTCAGCCAGGACATTGACCGGCGCCGGCAAGCGGACTGCCGCGCCGGCATTGAATTGGACATACCCGATGTGGGTCGCGAAGCTTAACAGAGATTTAACGGCGGCGAGCCGGCGCCGGCGTGTCGCCGGTGCGCCGGCGAGCGTGTCGACCCAGCGCTGGACGTCGCCGATGGTCAGCAACCGGATCGGCTTCTCGACTGTCCTGAGGAAATCGTCGACATCGCGGGCATAGGCCGCGACCGTGAGCGCATTGCGACCGTGCAGCCACAGCTCGAGGAGGCGCTCATCGGTCTCGGCCTGGCTGACCCGCGGTGGCGCGATCGCCAGGGTTTCCGCGGGCTGCGAGCGGTTTTCGCGAGCCGCAGCCGAGTGCGGCATAACGCCTGTTCTGCCACTGTCGGAGGGCGCAGTTATTGCCACACTGAAACCCGCACTCATTACCTTTTCCGACCCCTGATAGGGTCAAGGTGGCAGAATTGTTTGGTGATATTGCGGGCGTTCTTTAAGCGCGGATCGTTTGGCCCGCGAGACGCAGGGCCTGTTATTGCCGGCTGCCGCGCCAATAGTTTTCGAGCGCGCCCAGGGCCGCGATCAGGATCCCCGAGGCGGCATCTTGCGAGACGCGGCGCCCGGACCAGCCGGTTTCGAGCGCCCATTGTTTCAATGAACGCTCCAGCCCGACGACATGCCAGAGGCAGGATCCTCCCGGCGAGCCGAGGCCGCCGAGTGCCAGTATCGCGCGCCATATCTGCGTTCGCGCATATTCGAAGCCGCCGCCGGTTCCGCCGACATAGCTCGCCCCCGGGGTGCGCGCCAGGTTGGCGGCGCGCAGCGGATCAAGCTGAGCATGGCGAAAGCGGGCGCGGAAGTCTTCGCCGGCGGCGCGCATCTCAGCGGTAATCGCCCCGCGGCGTTCCATCGCGCCTAAGATATCGATTGCCCGGTAAGGCTGGACGACGCGGCCGTCGTCATCGGCGATCGGCCGCGGCAAGCGCTCGACCGGACCGCGGCGCAGCCGCTCTGGGGTGACCTCGGAGAGTGCTGCCTCGCAGCACCGCCGCGGTTTGTTGCGCGCCTTTGCTTTGGCCAGACGTCCTCGCTTCGCCGCCGCGTTGTCGTTTCAACCAAAGCGGAGACGCAAAGCACTTCGCGCACCCTTTATACGTTTAATTTTCGTGTATTTTGCGGCATCGGTAGACCATTATATCGCCAAGGCTTTGGAGCGGCTTATCCTTTCCCCCCGGATGCGCTGTTACAGAGCGCGGGCGCGCGGGCCCGGTTGGGCGGCCGGGCCCCGCCCGAACCGGTCATACCGGGGTTTCGGTCTCGACCATGTTTTCTGCGTTGAGCGCCGCTGAACCGGGGGCTTGCGCGCGAGGGTTGATTTTTCTCCCTGTCGCGGCCTCACGGCCACATATATACACCGATCCCGTTTATCCTGTCTGTATATGATCTGACAACACGCTGAGACGCATCCTGTATCCTGTCATCCTGTATGACCCCGCTTTTTGCCTGGAGCGATACAGGATACAGGATGCAGGATGGGGTTCCGGCGGCGATACCGCAAAAAACAGAGCGGCAAAAATTTCAGCCCACCGGCCCCTCCGGAGCGGTTCTTTGTATCCGATAGGTTGAGGGGATCGTCGGGTGCTTGGGGTCGTTGTAGCGCTCAAAGACGAACCCGGCGGAGCGGTTCTTGTGGAGCTTATTGAGGAAGGTGCGGAGGGCTTGCGGAGTGCTCGTCTTGCCGTCCGCGTTGATGATTTCGCGCACTGCAGCGGCCAGGGGCTCCGCGCCGGTGGGCAGCCGTGTTGCCGGGGAAACCCATTTATTTGCGTGGCATTCCCACCAGGTCGTGTAGATCTCGGCAAGGTTCTCGCGCTGCGGATCGGCTTCGCGCAGCTCGTGAATTTGGACGACCGGGTCCTTGCAGCCGAGCATCATCAGTGGATCGCGGCACCATCGGCACCACTGCTCATAGCTCCCAAAGGCTTCGCCGGCCGCCAGGCACCCGGTCTGTTCCTGCTGGCGGCCAAAGCGCCAGATCGTCAGCGCGGCGCTTAGTAGCTCGCCGCGCCGAGCCTTGATGTGCGCCAGCCAAGCCTCGGTAGCCAAAGGGAACTTGCGCAGCGCCGGAACCTCGGTCCTCGCGTCGAAGCTCGTGACGATGACCTTGCGCACCAGGTCCCGGCCGGGGGTCAACGCATTGCCGGTCATCCCAATAAGGGCCGTACTGTAAAGCTCGACCATCTCTAGCGTATTAAACAGGCGTGTCCGGCAGGGACGGTCGCTCAGAACACTCTCGAGCGTCTCGGACTGCAGCACGGCGTTGTTGACGTTTTCCAGCAGCAAGAAAGGGTGCGCGCCGAGCAAGGCAGCACATACGCGCTTCTCCAGCTCCTCCGGGTTCCCCTTGGAGCCGCCCTTGGTAAAGCGCCAAGGGGGAACCCCGAAGGCGATCACCGAGACGCCGCATAACAGCAGACCCTTGCCCGAGCCGGAACCCGAGAGTTGCGCGGCATTGACCATTATGGCCGGCGCGAGGTGTAGGCTCGGGCGACAGACGGCGCCCAGCAGCGCGACGAGCAGCGTGCTTTCGTCGCGGGCTGGGTTCTGCTCCAGATCGACAACTTCGACTTCGAGCGTCTGCCCGTTGGCGCCGCTCATCTTCTCCAGCTTGCGCGGCGCGTCGGCAAACGCAAAGGTGCGGAATGCCCGGCGCAGCGTGTGAAGCGCCTCTTTCGCGTCGGCCTCGGAAGGGCGTTCCGATACACTGACCTGCGGGATCTTCGTGCACCACAGGCTGCTTACCGGGTCATAGCCCTCGGCGGTTCCGATGCCACCATCATTGGTGAGCAGCGGCGCCGTGCTGATCCCCTCGAGCGGCGGCAGCTCCCACTCGCCTTTCAAGGCGAGATACTGCCGGGCGGCCGGAAGGGGATAGGTCACCCTCACCAGCCTTCGTTTCTGCATCATGACCGGGCGGAATAACTTGTGCGCCTCGAGGATGACGTTCTCGGCAGCGAGGGGCACGATCTGCGGCAGCCCGCCACGTTTGCACGCGACGACCCTGACCGGGATGCCGCGCTCGAACAGCGCGCCCGTTTTAACAAATGCATCACGAATGGCGTAGACCGCCGCCGGAAGATTGCCGGGATCGATCACGAGATCGGGCACAAGTCCGTCGACGAGCGCGTTCGCGCTATCGACGGACATGGCCAATGCCTCGCTATCATCATCAGGCCGCTTTCCATCGCGGCCGCCGTCGTCAACCCAATATCGCAGTTTGCGCTTCGGGATGCTGAAGAGTTTCGAGATCCGGGACAGCGATAATTCAAAATCCTCTTCGGCCGCCTCGCCCTTCAGCACCTTGAGCCGGGCGATCTCCGCCTTGAGCTCGATCAGGCTGACTGGACCCTCGGACCCGGACGCGCTGCCGTTACCGGCACCGGTGCCGTTGTCGTTCCCCCGCATTTGTCTTCCCCCATCACGTTCTCGCGGTCGTCTTGAAGCCGCTGGCGATCGTGCGGCGCGCTTCGTCCTTTGGCAGTCCGGCCCGCAGTGCTGCCCGAAGGAGCACCGCCTCGCCGATGTCGGGGGCGATTTCGCCCTTGCCGATCGCCTCGCCGAGGCGGCACGCACTCCAATAAAGCAGTCCGTTGCGCTGCCCTTCCGGCGCGAAGGCGAGCTTGCGGAGCAGCCCTTCGAGCCGGCGATGATCAAGCGGCGTCGCGGGTCCACTCACTGCAGCCGCTCCCAGCGCTGTCGCGCGCCGCAGCAGCGCCTCCAGTAACCAATCCGGCCAGGGTGCCGGCGGCGCATCGCACAGCACGGGGCAGCCTGTCGCCGGCCACCAGATCGCATAGCCGCCTTCGCCGCGCGTATCGATCCCCGGCGCAAGGCGGTTCTGGCTATTGCGCACGCCCGGGGCATGCTGGAAGACCAGGTGCAGGCCCCCCGATATCGTCTGATGGACGCGCGTCGTTGGCAGGCGGGTGCGATGCGCGTCGAGCCAGGCTGTCGCTTCGGGATGACGCGCTGTGTCGGCGTCGAGCACGCTGAGCCCCGAGGCCTCGCCCGTCGGCACGCCCACCAACGGGCCCGGATAGCGGCGCCACAACACGCACAGCGCAGCGCGATCGTCCGTCGCATGATTGTGGCCGCCGGGCCCGGGTATTGCCGGCCTCTTATTGGCGCTACACGGGAAGCATGGCACCCCAAGCGCCAACGCGGCAGCGAGCGCATTCATGGCGAACCCGCGCCATCGAGCGCGTCGGGATAGGCTCGCCTGATCGCCGAAACTACTGCAGTGCTGAAACGATCACTGAGCGCGCGATTGCGCCATTGCAGCACAGGCACGTATAGCGCCTTGCCAGTGGCGTCGGTTTTTTGCCGGCCGCTACTGTCGACCTGCAATTTGCTCGGCAGTGCGCACCAGGTGCGCCCATGACTGACGAGTACGGGGCAGTCAATAATCCGCAAACCCAGCGGCACGAACTCGACGGTCGCAAAGCCGCGCAATGAGTTTTTCGCCAACGGCCGCCACTCAATCAGGCGCACACTCGGCGGCCGGTCGCCGTAGCCGATCGCGGTTGCCGCATCGGGCGCCGTCATGACCGCCACCGGTGCCGCCGGGAAATTATGGGTGATGCCGGCTGGTCACGATTGACCTTTGACAGCCTCTGCCGGCACGGTACCGAAGATGCCGCACCGCCGTCCGCGCCGCGGATGGTCGTCATGTCCTGCCTCGAAGGGATAGTTAGGTCGGCGTCGACGCCCGGCTGCGCGTGAACGGCGCGGCCGGGCATCTTTTACGGTGATGGTGTCGGTGGTGACCGCGCTGTCATGCTTTCCCCCGGTGTGTACGGTTACTCCGCCGCGAGGTCGCGGCTGTCTCGGCTATCGCGCCTTGGGCGGTCCTTGCTGCCGCGCTTTTTGGCGCTGTCAACCGGTGGCGCCGGTGGGGGGTTCGCCGCCGGCGGTGCGGCGTCCCCCGCCGGAACCGGCGCCGACCCTTCGGGCCGCTGCTTTGGAGGTGGTGGGGGCTGCTGGGCGCGGCGCTCTTCCCAAGCGATAATATCGGGAAGCCACCAATAGTTGCGCCCGTTCCGGCCTAGCTTGACGGGCCGTGGAAACCCGATTTCCTCGTCTTTCCACCAGCGCCAGGTGGTGGAATTTGCGACGGGATAGCGCGCCCGCAATTCGTGGCGGTCAATGAAACGCTCGGTTTCGTTGGCCAAGGCTGAGCCCCTTTCGCCAGACGCAAGGCTAAGAACGCCGTTGCAATGCCGCGCACGTTTGGCGGAAGCAGTCGGCCAAAACGATTTTATTTTTCGGTAAAATCGTCAGCGTGCCAGGTCTCGCGCTGGTCTCCGATCACGATCTTTGGGAACGGAAGCGCTATTTCGGCCGGCACGGCCCAGGCGATTCCGCGCGGCACCAGGGCAGCGACACCTTGACGAGCCAATGGGCGGCACGCCGCACGGTAGCGGAGATATTCCGACGCCGCGAGAAAGTCCGGCAGATCGTCCGGTGTACATGGGAACAACGGATACCCGGGCCGCCAGATCGCTAGGTGTGCCGCCCAGAGATGCGCTACCGGCCGAAACCGCGGCCACCAATTTGTTTGCAGCCGCTCGATTGGAAGGCGTGCCCTTCCGGTGCCGTAGTTGCATTGGCTGACTTTCTCGAAACGGGCCAGAACGTCGCCGAGCCTTGCGGTCGGATCTCCGATCACTGTGATGAACGCGCCGGCGATGGCGTAGCCGATGTCGCACCGCCGTTCGACCTCGGTGCCGAGGCCGCCGAGCAAATGCCCCGCTACGCCGAGCGCCTGTACCAGCGCCTTGCCGCTTGACGTCTGGAAGCTATTCTCAGGTATCGCCGCGATTATCGCCGCTACGTCCGCCGCGGCATAGCGGCGTTGCTTGTTCCCATCATCGGGGAAGACCATCAGCGCCATTAGGTTGACAATCGTGATGCGGGTGCGCTCGGCCAGCTCGTCAGCGGTGATCCGGAGGAACGGCCCTGGCGAAAGCCGCACCGCCTGCCAGGCGGCCGCCGCCGCTGCTAGTCTTTCAGGGCTGATCATGGCAGCCTCCGCCCTCCGCGCGGCACAAGGCATCCTAGCCGCGGGGTTTTTGCGCTTTCTGCGCCGCCTAGCGCTTGCCCTGCGCTCCGGTGGCGCGTCTCTCAGCGCGGGCGGCCGTGGTATTCGTCCGGCTTGCGGGTGTCAGCCTGACGACGTTGACCGGCGCCGGGTCGACGATTGCGGCGATGCGGTTCGCCCAGGCCTCGAGCGCCTCGCGCTTTTCCGGCAGGTAGCCGAAACGGTTGTAGACGCCCGCGACGCCGGCGCGCGAGCCGCTGACGTGGTTCAGCACGCGCTCGATGACATGCGGCGCGATCCGCAGCTCGGCCATACCACTAGCCGCGGTGCGCCGCAGATCGTGCAGTCGCCACGGCCCCAGCGCCGCGCCGGCGCGCGCGGCTGTGATGTCGCGGTCGAGCCGCTCTTTGGCCTTCGAAAACCCCGAAACCGGATTGATCGAGCCGTTTTGCGCCGGGAACACATAGCCATTGCGCGGGCTCGGGGCGCGCTCGAGGATCGCGACGGCCGTCGGTGCCAGCGGCACTTCGTTGGCTACGCCGTTCTTCGCGATTTCGGCCGGCACCGTCCAAATCGCCCGGTTGAGGTCGACATCGCGCCAGCGCATCGCCGAAACTTCGCCGAGGCGCTGGGCGGTCAGCATCAGCAACCGAAAAAGTTCGCCAAAGGGCCAGCCCTCACTCCCGCAGCACTGCCAGACGACGCGGATTTCGTCGGCCGTCAGCACCCGGTCGCGCGACATCTCGCGGCCGGGCGGCTTTACGGCCGCGGCGGGCGAGGTCTCGATGTAGCCGCGCTCGACGCACCATGCGAACAGCTTCTTGATCAGCGCCAAATATCGGTTGGCGCGCCGCGGTGAAGTGCGATCGCCGATCTTGTCGAGAATGTCGAGAATGTCGAGAATGTCGCGGCGGGCAATTGAGCCGATCGCCCAGTCGCGCCAATAGGGCAGGAATTCGCGGCGGAGGTCGCGGTCCTGGCGCTGCCAGCCGCGATTGTTGGGCTTGGCATGGCGCGTGATGAATTCCGCAATCACCGTCTCGAACCGATCGGCCTCAGCGCGCTTTTCTTCTTCGGCCTTTACAGCGAGCGGATCGATGTCCTTCTCAAGCTGGGCGAGCAGCACGGCCGCCTGGTCGCGCGCATCGGCGAGCGAGGTTTTCGGGTAATGCCCGATCGTCGCGCGCCGTTTCCGGCCATGCACCCGGTACATCAGGGTCCAGGTCTTTGTGCCGTTTTCGGTGACGCGCAGCCCGAAGCCGGGCAGGATCGTGTCCCAATATTCGACCCGGCCCTGCGCCGGCACCCGCGCCCGCTCCACTGCCATTGCGGTCAGCTTCTGTGATGGCATGGCAAAATCCCCGTCGTCTGGTACCCCGGCCAATTCGGGTACCATACGGGGTACCAAAACCCTCTGCAAGGGGCCGCAACGCCATGCAATACCACGCCACGGCTATTGGCAGATCCCCCTTATGCATCAACCACTTTGCTGTCAATCAGCGAAACACGCCGCAACCGGCTGCAACCCCCGTCACAGGGAATCATAATCCCAAGGTCGGGGGTTCAAATCCCTCTCCCGCTACCACTTGGTGCTCTGACAAGCCGGCGGAGCGCCTGATCGCGCTCCATTGCCGGCGCACGGCTGAGCGGCAGATGCAGGGTTTGTCGAGACTGGCCCTCGCTGATAGCGAGGTCTTGCGAACGTCGCGCAGCAGCTGGGAGCTGCTATCTGACCACCCCTGCTCAATAAGGGCACTGTCTTTACCAAATGCCCCTGGAGCACGAGTTGGATCGCCGCTGGCCGCGATTGGGATGACTGGTCCTTTTCCGCGACTGCTGCATTCGACCAACCGATACCCGGCCACATCCGCCGCGTGCTCAGGGCCTAACCGCCGAATCGCCGATTTGAGGCAGACGAGAAAGGAGCATTGCTAGCGGACCGCTCGCGCTCTGCGCGGGTGGGCGCAAGTACCTCTGAAACCTTGTAAATACGTGGGCATTTGCGCGGTCGGACTCTCGGCACGCGTGAAATCTGCGACGATGCGTGCGATATCGGTGCCATGCCGCTAGCCGATTTTATTCATCTGCGGGTTCACACCGCCTATTCGCTGTCGTCGGGCGCGATCACGATCAAGGAACTGGTGGCGCGCTGCAAGGCCGACCGTATGCCGGCGGTAGCGATCACCGACAGCGGCAATCTCTTTGGTGCGCTCGAATTCGCGATCGCCTGTGCCGCCGCCGGAGTGCAACCGATCATCGGCTGCGAGCTGGCGCTCAAAGCGCGCGACGACGGCAATGGCGCGCTAATCCGGCCACTAACAGAACCCGACCGGCTGGTCGTGTTGGTCCAGAGTGAGATCGGCTACCGCAACCTGCTGGCGCTGGTCAGCAACGCCTACCTCGATAGCGACGGCGCCTCGGAGCCGACTATAGCGATCGCTAATCTCGCCGCACGCAGCCATGGGCTCATTTGCCTGA
The DNA here is from genome assembly GCA_963846635.1 of uncultured Alphaproteobacteria bacterium. Taxonomy (GTDB): domain Bacteria; phylum Pseudomonadota; class Alphaproteobacteria; order ATCC43930; family CGMCC-115725; genus AP-15. The sequence goes on from CAWJXM010000031.1 coordinate 13,044, forward strand.
CCGGCGGCTCGAAAGGGCCGGTCGGCAGGCTGCTCGCCGAGGGTCAAAGCGACGCGGCCGAAATGGTATTAAGCGAGCTGCATAATGCCTTCCCTGGGCGGCTCTATGTCGAGCTGATGCGCCATGGCGGCAACGACGAGGCGCGCAGCGAGCCTGGCCTCATCGATCTCGCCTATCGCCACGATCTCCCCTTAGTTGCCACCAACGACGCCTATTTTCCCGCCCGCGACTTTTACGAAGCGCATGACGCCTTGTTGTGCATCGCACAGGGAAAGGCGGTCGCCGACAACGACCGCAAGCGGCTGACCCCCTGGCATTATTTTCGGCCGGCGGCGGAGATGCGCGAGATCTTTGCTGATCTGCCCGAAGCTTGCGACAACACACTGGTCATCGCGCGGCGCTGCGCCTTTATTCCGCGGCCGCGCCAGCCGATCCTGCCGGCTTTCCCGACCGCGGATGGCGAGAGCGAAACGAGCGCGTTGCGGCGTGCCGCGCTTGCCGGCCTTGAGTCCCGGCTGGCGCGCCTCGGGATCAGCGAGGCGGAAGTAAGGCCCTATCGCGAGCGGCTCGAATTCGAGCTCGGCACGATCATCGAGATGGGCTTTGCCGGCTATTTCCTGATCGTCGCCGACTTTATTCAATGGGCTAAGCGTGAGGGGATCCCGGTCGGGCCGGGGCGCGGTTCCGGCGCCGGCTCGGTCGTCGCCTGGGCTTTGACGATTACTGATCTTGACCCCTTGCGCTTTGGGCTGTTGTTCGAGCGCTTTCTGAACCCCGAGCGCGTATCGATGCCGGATTTTGACATCGATTTCTGTCAGGACCGGCGTGACGAGGTCATCCGCTATGTCCAGCAGAAATACGGCCGCGACCGGGTAGCGCAGATCATCACTTTTGGCAAATTGCAGGCACGCGCGGTGTTGCGCGATGTCGGCCGAGTGCTGGCGATGCCCTATGGTCAGATCGACCGGTTGTGCAAATTGGTGCCCAACAACCCGGCGCATCCGGTCACCTTGGCCCAGGCAATCGCCGGCGAGCCCGCGCTGCAGCAGGCGCGCGAGGCCGACGAGGCAGTGGCGCGACTGATCGAGATCTCGCTCAAGCTCGAAGGTCTTTATCGCCATGCCTCGACCCATGCCGCAGGGGTCGTGATCGGCGATCGGCCGCTCGTCGAATTGGTCCCATTATATCGCGACCCGCGCTCCCAAATGCCGGCGACACAGTTCAGCATGAAATGGGTCGAGCTTGCCGGTCTCGTCAAATTCGACTTTCTCGGGCTCAAGACACTGACTGTACTGGTGCGTTGCCTCGAATTGTTGAGAGCACGTGGGATCGCGCTGGACCTCGCCAATTTGCCGCTCGACGATCGCCCGACTTTCGAGCTTTTGAGCCGCGGCGATACAGTCGGAGTGTTCCAGGTCGAAGGTGCGGGCGTGCGCGACATGCTCAGACGGCTGCGCCCGGACCACTTCGAGGACATCATCGCTGCCAATGCGCTGTACCGGCCAGGCCCGATGGAGAACATCCCGCGCTATATCGCAGTGAAGCATGGCGAGGAGGCGGCCGATTACCTACACCCGGCGCTCGAACCTATCCTGAACGCAACCTACGGCGTCATGACCTACCAGGAACAGGTCATGCAGATAGCCCAGGTCTTGGCCGGCTATACGCTTGGCAGCGCCGACCTGTTGCGCCGGGCGATGGGGAAGAAGATCCAGTCGGAAATGGACGCGCAACGCCAGCAGTTCGTCGACGGAGCCGTGGCGCGCGGTGTCGAGCGGGGTCGAGCCGAGCTGATCTTTGACCAGATGGCAAAATTTGCCGGCTATGGCTTCAACAAACCACATGCTGCGGCCTATGCGCTGATCACCTATCAAACTGCTTATTTGAAGGCCAACCATCCGGTCGAGTTCATGGCGGCGCTGATGACCTTGGACCTCGGTAATACGGATAAGCTCAATTTGCTGCGGCAAGAGTTGGACCGGCTCCGCATTAAGCTGTTGCCGCCCGACATTAACCGCTCACAGCCGACGTTTTCGGTCGAGACCGATCCCAAGAGCGGCAAACCCGCGATCCGTTATGCGCTGGCCGCGGTCAAGGGGGTCGGCGAGCTGGCGATGGCTGAGCTGGTCCGCGAGCGCGCGAAAAACGGCGGTTTTAAGGACCTCGCCGATTTTGCCCGCAGGCTCGACGCAAAGAGCTTCAACCGCCGCCAATTCGAAAGCCTTGCGCGCGCCGGCGCCTTTGATGCGATCAATCCGAACCGGGCGCAGACCGTGGCCGCGGCCGAGGTGATATTACGCCACGCGAGCCGCGCCGCCGAAGACCGCGAAACCCGACAGGAGAGCCTGTTCGGCGCGATCGATCCGGCATTTGCGCCACGACCGTCATTGCCCGTGGTGGAGGACTGGCCGGCGGTCGAGAAGCTGCAGCAGGAATTCGCGGCGATCGGCTTTTATCTGTCAAGCCATCCGCTTGACGCCTACGGCAAGAGCCTCGAACGCGCCGGAATCCTGCGCTGGGTCGATTTGCCCGCGGCGCTGGCGGCGAACGGGACAACGCGCTTTCGGCTCGCCGGCATCGTCGTCGGCCGCAAAGAGCGCACTTCCGCGCGGGGAAATCGATTTGCGTTTGTCCAGATGTCAGACCCGAGCGGGATCTACGAGGTGACCGTGTTCACGGAGATGCTGCGGGAGGCGCGGCTATTGTTCGAAAGCGGCGAGCCGCTCGTCGTCACTGTCGATATCCGCCGCGAGGAAGACAGCCTGCGGCTGACCGCGCAAAAGATCGAGCCCCTCAATGATGTCGTGGCTCATACAGCGGCAGGTTTGCGGGTATTTTTGGGCGAGGAACGCGCCCTCGCTCATTTAAAGAACCTGTTTGGCCGTCAGACTGGCGGGCGCGGCCGCGTGTCGGTTGTTCTCGATCTCAGCGATAGCGAGGTCGAAATCGCTATTCCCGGCGGCTTTCGCGTCGATCCCAAAATGCGTGCGGCGGTCAAATCCTTGCCCGGCATCATGGACGTTCACGACATCTAAGATCAGGATCAGTGACTTCCGGCTCGCACGTAATTGGAGAAATTTTTCGAGGCTGCTCGCATAAGCCTTGAGTCTTTGTCTCTTCCCGCCATCTTGTCGTGGGGCAAAAAGAGAGGGTAAATTGCCACATCCACGCGTAACTAAAATCGAAAAAGCCACATCGAGTATTCCATTAATGTCCAGAGTTCGGCCGGTCGATTTTCAGTCCCTAAGATGATCTGCCAAGCAGCTAAAGCCGGCTGCGGCAGCACCATCAGACTTTCGGTGCGGAGCCGAAAAGGTTGTTGGACGGGTATGAAATGCTGCGCTCTGGAGAAGAGATTGTCGCACGAAAGGGCTCGAACCTTTGGAACATCGCTCCAGCCGGTGAGCGGATAAAAGTTCGAGTTGAATGCTAAGTTTATGCTGTTCGATAAAATCACGATCGATCCTGCCGTCTGCACTGGAAAACCGTGTATTCGCGGGCTCAGATTTCCGGTCGCGCGGCTCCTCGGTCTGCTCGCGGCGGGGAAACTCGCGAAAGGATACTTGCGGATTATCCCTACCTGGAGCCGCAAGATATCGACGAGGCGTTGCGCTATGCCGCTTGCCTGGCGGAGGACGAGGCCGTTGAACTCGCGCGGTGAAGTTTCTAGTTGACATGCCGCTATCTCCCTCCCTGTCGGGGTGGCTTTGCGACGAAGGACATGATGCGGTCCACGCAGCCGATTTGGGCCTCGGCCGAGCCGAGGATACCGAAATCTTGGCACGAGCGATCGAAGAGACGAGGACAGTGATTACCGCCGATCTCGATTATCCGCGTCTGCTCGCTCTCGCGGATGCAACCGGCCCCAGCCTCATCCTTTTTCGCGGCGGCGATTGGAGCGAGGCCGAGGTGGTCGCGCGCCTGCGAGAAGTTCTCGATAATCTTGCCGAGGGTGAAATCGCGCGGAGTATCCTCACGGTGGATCGTAGCCGCGTACGGCGGTGGCATTTACCGATCGTGTAGCGAAGCGGCCGCTCTCGGCCAGACGTTTGGCGCCACCATCGACCGTTACGCCGCCAGTGGTCTTGCCAAAAAGCCCTGGTGGTCTTGTCAAAAAGCCCTAGTCACCGTAAGTAAGTGGCGTTCGTAACCCTCACGCAGGGCTTGCGGTCATCCACTATTGGAAGACCGCTCCGGTGTCGGCGGCTCCCAAGGAGGCGCCGATTTCTCCTGCGGCGGTTCAAACCGGAGAAAGGAATACTAATGCTACCGACCTACACGATGCGCCAGCTCTTGGAAGCCGGCGTCCATTTCGGACATCATACGCGGCGCTGGAACCCGAAGATGCAGCCCTACATCTTTGGCGCGCGCAACGGCATCCACATCATCGACCTTGAGCAGACGGTGCCGATGCTGCATCAGGGGTTGCAGGCGGTCCGCGATGCGGTCGCCGCGGGCGGACGCGTGCTGCTCGTCGGCACCAAGCGCCAGGCGCAGGAGCCGATTGCCGAGGCGGCGAAGCGCTGCGGCCAATATTACGTTAATTACCGTTGGCTTGGCGGCATGCTGACCAACTTCAAGACGATTTCGCAATCGATCCGCCGTTTGCGCGAATTGGACGAGCGCATCAACGTCGAGCAGAGCGGGCTAACCAAGCGCGAGCTATTGGAGTTGACGCGCAGTCGCGACAAGCTCGAACGGGCATTGGGCGGCATCAAGGAGATGGGCGGGCTGCCCGACATCTTGTTCGTGATCGACACCAACAAAGAGGCGATCGCGGTCGCCGAGGCCAACACCTTGCGCATCCCGGTTGTCGCAATCCTCGAATTCGAACTCGTCGCCGGATGGCGTGGCCTACCCGATCCCGGGCAATGACGACGCGATGCGCGCGATCCATCTCTATTGCGATTTGGTGGCAAGCGCCGTGCTCGACGGTCTCCAGGCCGAGGCGGCCGCCTCCGGGGTTGACATTGGCGCTCGCGCCGAACTTCCGATCGAGGATCTGCCCGAAGAACCAACGGACGGTCTCGCCGGGGAGGTTCCGGATGCGGGCGCTGGGGTGCCGCCGGTCGAAAACGAGCCGGCTGCGGCGCACGCCTGATTGGCACGCAAGCGGCCCGGAAGCCACACTGAGACGAAAAGCCGCCTCGCCTGCTGACGGGGCGCGACAGAGAAGAGGATGAACACAATGCCCGAAGTGACCGCGGCGTTGGTTAAGGAGCTGCGCGAGAAGACCGGCGCCGGCATGATGGATTGCAAACGAGCGCTCGGCGACAGCAATGGCGATATCGAGGCGGCGGTTGATTGGCTGCGCAAAAAGGGCTTGTCCGCCGCCGCCAAGAAGGCCGGGCGGGTCGCCGCCGAAGGGCTCATTGGAGTGGCGACACGCGCCGCGGCAGGCGCTCTTGTCGAGGTCAATTCCGAGACCGACTTTGTTGCCCGCAACGAGGCCTTCCAACGGTTTGTCCACACCGTCGCCGACCTCGCCGTAATCGGCAGTGGCGAATTGGAAACCCTCACGCGCGCGGCCTACCCCGAAACCGGCCGCAGCGTCGAGGAAGAGCTCACTCATCTGATCGCAACAATCGGCGAGAATCTCGTGCTGCGCCGCTCGGTCCGGCTCTCGGTCGGGCAAGGCGGCGTGTTCTCCTATGTACACAACACGCTCGGCCCGGGGCTCGGCAAGATCGGCGTGCTCGTCGCTCTAGAATCGGGTGCCCCGCGGGCAGTGTTTGCCGATCTCGGCCGGCAACTGGCGATGCATGTCGCGGCGGCGAGCCCGCTCTATCTCGATATTCCCTCGGTGCCGCCGGCCGCACTTGAACGCGAGCGCGGCGTGTTGCGCGAACAGGCCCTCGCGAGCGGCAAATCGGGCGGCATCGTCGACCGCATGGTCGAAGGCCGGCTGCGCAAATTCTATGAGGAATTTGTGCTGACGGAGCAGATCTTTGTGGTCGACCAGGAGACGCGGATCGCCAAGGTGGTCGAAAATGCCGCCAAGGCGGTGGGCACCCCGATCACCATCACGGGCTTTGCCCGCTTTGCGCTTGGTGAAGGTATCGAGCGCAACCGCAGTGATTTTGCGGCTGAAGTGGCGGCCGCGACACAAACGAAGCATTAGGATCGCCACGCTTCGGCGGCCCGGACAACCAAGTAGCGGAGCGACAGCGCGGCCGATTTAGTGTAGCGTCCGGGCCGCGCTTACTGTCGGCGCGATGGAGCGGGTGAGCCGGGGGCGCATGGCTGCCGACCTGAGATATCGCCGGGTTCTGTTAAAGCTCTCGGGCGAGGCGTTGATGGGGTCGCGCGAGGGTGGTCTCGACCCTGAATTTGTTGCACATATCGCCGACGAAATACAAAGCGTGCATGCCTTAGGCGTCGAGATCTGCCTGGTGATCGGCGGCGGCAATATTTTTCGTGGCGTTTCTGGCGCCGCAGCCGGCATGGAGCGCGCAAGCGCCGATTACATGGGCATGCTGGCGACGGTGATTAACTCTCTCGCCGTGCAGAACGCGCTCGAGCAATGCGGGGTCGCCACACGGGTGCAATCGGCGATCTCGATGCAAGCCGTCTGCGAGCCCTATATCCGCCGCCGCGCCCTGCGTCATCTTGAAAAGAAACGGCTGGTTATCTTTGCCGCCGGTACCGGCAACCCCTTTTTCACAACTGATACCGCGGCGGCATTGCGCGCCTCGGAGATGGGGTGCGATGCGCTCTTGAAGGCGACCAAGGTCGACGGGGTTTATGACGCCGATCCCGAGCGCGTGCCAAATGCCAAGCGTTTCGAGCGGCTTGACTACCGGGAAGTGCTGGCGCGCGATCTGCAGGTCATGGACGCCTCGGCAATCTCGCTGGCGCGTGAAAACCGTATCCCGATTCTGGTGTTTTCGATCTTCGAGGGCGGCGGGTTCGTGCGTCTTGTGCACGGCGAGGGTCGCTATACGATCATTGACGGAGAAGGCTAATCATCGCGGGGAGTGAAGCAAATGTCTGAAGACTCGCTGCTGAAGGATCTTAGTCGCCGGATGGATGGCGCCCTTGAAGTGCTGCGCAAGGAATTCGGCGGGCTGCGCACCGGCCGAGCCTCCGCAAGTCTGCTCGAGCCGATCACGGTTGCGGCCTATGGCGGGTCGATGCCGATCAACCAGCTCGCCAATATTAGCGTACCAGAGCCGCGGATGATTACGGTTCAGGTTTGGGACCGCGCGACGGTCAAGGCGGTCGATAAAGCAATCCGCGAATCCGGACTCGGCCTCAATCCGCAGACAGAGGGGCAAGTGATCCGGGTGCCGATCCCCGATCTCAACGAAGAGCGGCGGCGCGAGCTGACCAAGGTGACCGCCAAATATGCCGAGCAGGCGCGCGTTTCGGTGCGCAATGTCCGCCGCGACGGCATCGAATTGCTCCGGCGCCAGGAAAAGGACGGTGAAATTTCACAGGATCAGCAGCGCAAGCTGCAGCATGACATCCAGCGGCTGACCGATGAAGCGATCCGCCGCATTGACGAGACGCTGGCGCAGAAGGACAGGGAGATCCTGCAGGTCTGATGTCGCCGTCAATCGTCGCCGAGAACCCGGCCGGACGGCAAGTGCCGCGGCATGTTGCGATCATCATGGACGGCAACGGTCGCTGGGCGGAAACCCGTGGGCTACCGCGAATTGCCGGCCACCGCCGCGGCGCAGAAGCAGTCCGGCGCACCGTGTCCGGTGCCGTTGAGCTAGGAATTCCCTATCTGACGTTGTTCGGCTTCTCATCCGAGAACTGGAAGCGCTCGTCGGGCGAGATCCATGATCTGATGGGCCTGCTGCGTCATTACCTCTTGGCCGAGATTGCCGAGTTGCACCGAAACGGCATCCGTCTCAAGGTGATTGGCCAAATCGATCGTCTGGCGCCCGACATCATCAAACTCGTCGAGCAGGCCGAGACGCTGACCCGTGACAATACGGCGATCACCTTGACCATGGCGCTCTCCTATGGCGGTCGGGCAGAAATCGTCCGCGCAGTTCAGGCGATCGCAGCCTTGGCCGTGCAGGGAAAACTCGCGCTCGACGCTATCGATGAAGCTTGTTTCGCGCGTCATCTATTTACCGTCGACCTGCCCGATCCGGATCTGTTGATCAGGACAAGCGGCGAGCAGCGTATTAGCAACTTTTTGTTGTGGCAATGTGCCTATTCCGAGCTGGTGTTCACCAAGACATTGTGGCCCGACTTTGGCAAAAGCGATCTCGAACAGGCGATTGCCGAATATAGCGGGCGCGAGCGCCGCTATGGGGCGAGAGTTGGCTCGCGCTAAACCGGCCGGATTGCGGGTGCGCATCGTTTCGGCGCTGGCGCTGGCGCCTTTCCCACTGGCGGCAATCTGGTTTGGTGGTGCCTGGCTGGCGCTGCTGACCGCCTCTGCCGGCGCGCTGATGGGCTGGGAGTGGGGGCGGCTATGCCGCGGCACAATCGCACGAGGATTCGCACCGGGAGCGGTGGAATTGGTACTCGTCGCAGTCGTTGTCGGCAGCGTAGCGGTATCTGCAATGGGAGCAACGCGAGCAGCACTCGCGCTCGCCCTGTTGGGTGCCGTCCTCGTGTTCTCTGTTGCGCGGCAAAGGTTGGAAGGCGAAGCGATATGGACGGCGCTCGGCACGATATGGGTGGCAGTGCCGTGTGTGTGTTTCTTATGGCTGGCGCGTGATGCGGCCGGCGGCCGGGCAATTCTGCTGTGGCTGCTCGCGGTCGTTTGGGCCACCGATACCGGTGCTTACGCAATCGGACGCAGCATTGGGGGCCCGCGTCTGGCGCCGCGGTGGAGCCCGCGCAAGACCTGGGCCGGCTTCATTGGAGGGCTATCCAGCGGCGCGCTGGCCGGCGCTGGTACGGCACTGGTGCTCGGACTTGCACCGGCACTGCCACTGGTTTTGCTTAGCGCCGGTCTTGCGATCGTTGCGCAATTCGGCGATCTTGCCGAATCGCTGGCAAAACGTAGGTTCGGCGTGAAGGATTCGAGCGGCCTCATTCCAGGACATGGCGGGCTTCTCGACCGTCTCGATGGGTTGCTGGCGGTGATCCCGGCGGTGGCGCTGATGACCCTGATCGGCGGCCGTAGCGTTCTCGCATGGCGGTGAACCGGCGCGTCGCCGCCCGGGCCGGCGGGCGCTAGGATCGGGAGTGACGGGGATGCGAAGCGTCACGATTCTTGGCTCGACCGGCTCGATTGGCCGGAACACGATCGATCTTTTACAGCGCAATCCGGGGGCGTTTACGGTCGAGGCACTGACCGCTAACCGCAATCCGAAATTGCTCGCCGAGCAGGCCCGCGCGGTAGGCGCCCGGTTTGCCGCGATCGGCGAGCCCGAGCATTATCCAGCGTTAAGGGATGCGCTTGCCGGCACCGGCATTGAGATTGGCTGCGGCCCGCAGTCTTTGATCGAGGCGGCCGAACAGCCGGCCGAGTGGGTGATGGCTGAAATCGTCGGTGCTGCCGGCTTGGCTCCAACCTTGGCAGCCATTCGGCGCGGGGTCATCGTAGCTTTCGCCAACAAGGAGGTGCTCGTTTGCGCAGGCGCACTCGTTATGGAGGAGGTGGCGCGGCACGGCGCTACCCTGTTGCCGGTCGATAGCGAGCATAATGCGATCTGGCAGTGTTTCGACCGCGACCGTGTTGAGGCCATCGACCGCATAATCCTGACAGCGAGCGGCGGCCCGTTTCGCGAACGCGCGCTCGAAGATATGCGCCGGGTCACGCCGGCCGAGGCCGTCGCCCACCCGAACTGGAACATGGGAGCAAAAATCTCGGTCAATTCGGCGACGATGATGAACAAGGGCCTCGAACTGATCGAGGCACATCATCTGTTTCAGCTGCCGGCGGAGCGTGTCGACATCATCGTCCACGCACAATCGATCGTGCATGGTGCCGTCGTTTATCGCGATGGCTCCGTGCTGGCGCAGCTCGGCTCTCCCGACATGCGGACACCGATCGCCTATGCGCTCGCATGGCCCGACCGGATCGCGGCACCGACAAAACGGCTTGATCTCGCAGCGATCGGCAAGTTGACGTTCGAGCCTCCCGACGAGCACAGGTTCCCAGCGCTACGGGTCGCTCGCGAAGCGCTGGCCCGCGGCGGCGGTGCGCCGACCGTGCTTAACGCGGCAAATGAAACTGCGGTACATGCTTTTCTCGAGGGCCGGATCGGGTTTCTCGACATTGTCGAAACCGTCGAGGGTACCTTGGCTGCGGTGTCGGCCGACAACCTCAAATCGCTGAAAGACGTATATAGATATGACGAAGCGGCTCGGGACACGGCGGCACGGCTGACCCGCCGCGCCACTCCATTCCCTGCGGCCGCTAGACCGGTGGGTTTGCAATGATCGCGTTTGTGCATCACGGGCTCGATTACATCGTCCCATTTCTGTTCATTCTTACCGTGCTCGTGTTCGTGCACGAGTTCGGCCATTTCTTTGTGGCCCGGCGCAATGGCGTGCGGGTCGACGTGTTCTCGATCGGCTTCGGCCCCGAGCTGTTCGGCTGGTATGATCGTGCCGGTACGCGCTGGAAGTTCAGCGCCATCCCGCTCGGCGGCTACGTCAAGATGTTCGGCGACAATGATGCCAGTTCGGGGCTTCCATCAGCCGGCCTCGCCAATCTGACGCCAGCCGAACGCGAGGCCTCATTTCACTATAAGCGGCTCGGTCAGCGAGCCGCGATCGTTGCCGCCGGCCCGGCGGCGAATTTCGTGTTCGCGATCGTCGTGCTGGCGCTTTTGTTTATGACCTTCGGACAGCCCTTTACACCGGCACAGGTGGGCCAGGTCCAGCCGGGCAGTGCTGCCGAGCGCGCTGGCATAAAGCCGGGCGATGTCATCCTCAGCATCAATGGCTCGGCCGTACGGAGCTTTGAGGATGTCCAACAGGACGTTCGGCTCAACCCTGGCACGCCGATGACGATCGTCCTCAAGCGCGACGGCCATGATGTCAGCGTTCAGGCGACGCCAAAGAAATCGGAGCTGACCGACCGCTTTGGCAACCATTATGAGGTTGGGCTGCTCGGCATCGCTCATAAGGGGATCGACTATGTCAGGCGCGATCCGGCGACTGCTGTGCTACAGGCAGGGGAGCAGACCTGGGGGCTATCGACCTCGACCCTAAAAGCGATGTGGCAGATCGCGATCGGAGTGCGCGGGACCGATGAACTTGGGGGACCATTGCGCATCGCGCAGATGTCGGGAGACGTGGCTCAGGGCGGAGCGGTTGCGGTAATCTGGTTTATGGCGGTATTGTCTATAAACCTTGGGTTGATAAACCTGTTTCCGGTTCCCGTGCTTGACGGCGGCCATTTGCTGTTCTATGCGGCGGAGGCACTTCGTGGAAAGCCACTCGGGCAGCGTGCCCAAGAATTTGGCTTCCGCATAGGTCTTGCCTTGGTTCTGACGCTAATGGTCTTCGCCACCTGGAACGACTTGGTTCACCTTCGGATCGTTGAGTTTGTGAGAGGGCTCGTAACCTGACGCGAGCGTAGTTTCAGGCGATGGGGGTTGCAGTTGGGGGTGGGGGGTTTTGCGTTTCAGCAGTCGGAAGTGCGTGCCTTGGGCGATGGCGTGTGTCATCGCGCTGGCAGCAGGATTGCCTCAGGCGACGATGGCGCAGACGGGGGGGAGCAGCGTCTCGCCCGCAGTGGGGGGACAGCCCACGCAACCAGGGGGAACGACGCCGGCGCCAAAATTTGAAAGCGGCATCACCCCACTCGCACCGGCTGCGAATGGGCCGGGTCAGCCGGTAACCAGCGGTCCGTCCTCTGCAGCTCCCGCTGCTTCGTCGCCGAACCTCAAAAGCGGGATGACACCAGCCGCGCCGGAGGCGTGGGGCAGCCGCCAGCTGCCGCGGCACCTGCTGCTCCGCCGCCAAACCTCGAAAGCGGCATGACACCGCCTGCTTCCGCACCGACAACGCCCAGTCAACCTGCCGCTCCCCAACTCAAAAGCGGGCTGCCACCGATTGCGCCGACGGGCCCCGCCCCTGCCGCCGGACAACCGTCCGCACCGGCTGCCGCCGAGCAGGCTCCGCCCCCGGGTCCCGTGGTGCCGGCACCCCGCCGCCAAGCGCGCCATGCGCCGCCGCGCCCGCCTGCTGCGGTTCAGCCTGGTATGGTGCCAGCTCAGCCGACCAGCGGTCTCGCCGGTGCACCGGCGGCCCCGGCTGTGCCGTCAATGGGCGGCGGCGTGGTCGCCAATATCCGCGTTGTTGGTACGCAACGCATCGAGCCGGAGACGGTGCGCTCGTATCTTCAGATCCAACCGGGCGAAGCCTGGGACCCGGAGAAGCTCGACGCCTCGTTAAAGGCGTTGTTTGCAACCGGTCTCTTTGCCGATGTCAATCTCAGCCGGGAGGGCGATACACTCGTTGTGCGGGTCGTCGAGAATCCGATCATCAATCGGATCGCGTTCGAGGGTAACCACAAGCTCGACGACAAAGAGCTCAACGGCGTCATCCAGGAGAGACCGCGTGTCGTCTATACCCGTTCACGGGTTCAAGCCGATGTCAGGCGCATTCTCGACCTTTACCGCCAGCACGGCCGGTTTGGAGCAACGGTCGAGCCAAAGGTCATTCAGCTTTCGGAAAACCGCGTCGATCTCGTCTTCGAGATCAACGAGGGCGAGTTCACTGGCATCCGCAGCATCAATTTTGTCGGCAACAAGGCCTTCAGCGACAGCAAGTTGCGCGGCGTGATCGCAACCAAGGAGAGCCGGTGGTATCGTTTCCTGTCGACCAACGACAGCTACGATCCGGATCGTCTCACATATGATCGCGAGTTGTTGCGCCGGTTCTACCTTACAGAGGGTTATGCCGACTTTCGGATCGTCTCGGCGGTGGCAGAGCTGACGCCGGACCGCAACGGTTTCATCTTGACCTTCACTCTTGATGAGGGTGAGCGCTATCGCTTTGGCAAAATCGGCGTCAACATCAAACTGAAGGGTTTGCCGGCCTCGCAGGTGATGCCGCTCCTGACCGTCCATTCCGGCGACTGGTACAATGCGCAGCAGGTCGAAGATTCGATTACGGCATTGACCAACGCGCTCGGCACGCGCGGTTATGCCTTTGTCGAAGTCAGGCCCGATATCACCCGCAATCGAAGCACGCACACCGTCGATATTACGTTCAATGTCCAGGAGGGGCCGCGCGTCTATGTCGAACGCATCGACATTGTCGGCAATGTGCGCACGCTCGACAAGGTGATCCGGCGCGAGATGCAGCTCGTCGAAGGCGACGCGTTCAACACCGAAAAGATGCAGCGCTCGCAGCAACGCATCAAAAATCTTGGCTTCTTCAAAAAGGTAGACGTCACGAACGGCCCCGGTTCGACGCCTGACAAGACGGTCGTGACGGTCGAAGTTGAGGAACAATCGACGGGCGAATTGTCGCTTGGTCTCGGATTTTCAACCAGCGACGGCCCGCTCGCCGACATCAACATCCGCGAGCGCAACTTCCTGGGCCGCGGTCAGGACCTGCAGGTCGGGGGCGTCGTTTCGTTTCGTGCGCAGCAGGTTCAGCTAAGCTTTACCGAGCCGTACTTTCTCGACAAAAACATTGCCGCCGGTTTTGACGTTTTCGAAATCAAGACCAGCCCGACTGCCAGTTTCTTTTCTGGCGTGACGCCACCTTATCAGCAGTTCTCGTATGGCGGGGCGTTGCGCGCCGGATATCAGATCACCGAGAATTTGCGGCAAACTCTGAAATATACGGCCCGCTCGGATACCATCGAAAATATCCAAAGCGACGCGTCATTGTTTATCGCCCTGCAACAAGGTACCCATCTCACCTCGGCAATCGGGCAAGTTCTTCTGTACGATCAGCGTAATGATCGGCTCGAGCCAAGCAGCGGCTATTTTGTTTCACTAGGGAACGACTTTGCTGGTGTTGGCTTCGGCGTCGATTATTTTCGGTCGAAGGTCAATTTCGGGTACTATTATTCCGTCGCACCAGACTGGGTCCTGAGCCTCACTGGAGAGGCCGGCGACATCTTTGGCTGGAACGGCCAGAATGTGCTGTTGCAGGACCGCTTCTTTGTCGGCGGCGATAATCTGCGCGGTTTTCAGGATGCCGGCATCGGCCCACGTGATTCGCTCGATGGCGACGCGCTCGGGGGCCAGAAATATTGGGTCGGTTCAGTCGCAGCTGGGGGTGCCGCTCGGGCTGCCAAAAGAGCTTGGCATCACCGGTCGGGTGTTCAGCGATTTCGGCACGCTCTATCAACTCGAGCCGACGACGCTCACCTTGACGCCGGCGCAATTGGCCACGACCGGCGGGGTGACACCGCAAATTCTGCAATCACCGGCGATCCGAATGAGCGCCGGGGTCGGGGTAACATGGAAGTCGCCAGTCGGTCCAGTCCGGCTGGATGTCGCTTATCCGATCCGCAAGGAGAATTTCGACCAGACCCAGTTCTTCCGGGTCAGCTTTGGGACAAAATTCTGATGATCGCTTCTTCGTTTAGGCAGACGGCGCTGGCGCTGCCATTGTTGTTGGGATTTGCCGGGGTTGCCGCGGCCCAGGCGCCGCCGACGAAAGCTCCTGCACCAGCCGCTCCGCCACCAACAACAGTCCCCGCTCCAACCCCTCCAGCACCAGCACCATTGCCGGCGGCGCAGAACATTAGCGTCATGGTGGTCGACGTTCAGGCTTTGCTGCAGAATTCAAAGGCGGCGAAGATGGTGCGCAGCCAGATGGAGCAAAAGCGCAACGAGTATACCAAGGAGATTTCGCGCGCCGAAGAGCAGTTGCGCGCCGAACGCGATGCACTGCAGCGCCAGCAAGCGTCGCTATCGGCCGATGCGCTTAACAAGAAGGCTCGGGAGTTCCAACAGAAAGTCAACGACCTCGATCGCGACGTCCAAAGCAAGCGCGCTGCCCTCGAAAAATCCAATAATGAAGCGCTGACCAAGATCCAGCAGACCATGCTAAAAATCATCGCCGACATCGCTCGGCAACGACGCGCAAACTTGGTGCTTCAACGCACCGATTTGGTCCTGTTTGATCAGTCGTTCGATGTGACCGATCAGGTCATGCAAAAGCTGGATGAAGAACTGCCCGTGCTGACGGTGAACTTTGTCGCACCGGAGCCAGTGCCTGCTGCTGCCGTGGACACGGGCGAACCAGCACCTGCACCCCCGCCCGCGCGAACGGCCAAGGCGAGAAGGAAGTAGCGCACGCTCGCCACCACCGATGGCCGATCCGCGCTTTTTCGACCGCGCCGGACCGTTCACCCTTGCCGAATTGGCACGGGCGAGCGGGGCACGGCTGCGGCCTGACAGCGATGGCAAGAGATTCTTTTACGATGTGGCACCGCTCGAAATAGCCGGCCCGGACGAGGTAAGTTTTCTCGACAACCGAAAATATCTCGCGGCGTTTCGCGATTCGCGAGCCGGCGCTGCGTTTGTCGATGCAGCGATGGCCGAGGAAGCGCCGCCCGGAATGGCTCTATTGCTAGCGAGCGAGCCCTATAAAGCCTATGCGCGCGCCGCCCAAGCTTTCTACCCGATGCCACCGGTCGTCGCAGGTCTGGCAGCATCGGCGCAGATCGATCCCACGGCAATCATTCCCGATGATTGCGAGATCGGCCCCCATGTCGTCATCGAGGCGCACGCCCGGTTGGGCCGACGCTGCCGGGTCGGCGCCAACAGCGTGATCGGCGTTGGCGTCGAAATTGGTGACGATTGCCGGATCGGCGCCAATGTCACAGTCAGCCATGCTTTGATTGGTTCTCGAGTGGTGCTGCATCCCGGGGTGCGCATAGGCCAGGAGGGGTTCGGCTTCGCGCCCGACCGCGCCGGGGCGATCAAAGTCCCGCAACTCGGGCGCGTCGTCATCGGCGATGATGTCGATATCGGCGCCAACACGACGATCGATCGCGGTTCAGGTCACGATACCGTGATTGGCGCCGGCTCGATGATCGACAATCTCGTGCAAATCGCCCACAACGTCGTGCTCGGGCGATGCTGCGTTCTGGCCGGACAGGTGGGAATTTCCGGTAGCACGCGGCTTGGTGATTTTGTCATGATCGGTGGACAAGGTGGTCTCGCAGGACACCTGAATATCGGCTCCGGCGCTCGGATCGCCGCCAAGGCCGGCTTGATGCGCGACGTCCCGGCTGGGGCGACGGTCTCCGGGATTCCGGCCGTTCCGATCGCCGATTTCATGAGGCAGACGGCCGTCCTGCACAGTTTGGGTAAGAAGAAGGACCGGCGATGACCGATCTGCCCTTCACCGCCGAGCCGACCATCTCTGTGGGGTGCTCGTCCGGCAAAGGTATTCAAATCGATGTTCAGCGGATCATGGAAATGATCCCGCATCGCCACCCATTCTTGATGATCGACCGGGTTATCGACGTCGTTGCCAATGTGCGGGCGACGGGGATCAAAAACCTTTCGATCAACGAGAGTTTTTTCCAGGGCCATTTTCCGTCGCGACCGGTTATGCCGGGGGTGCTGGTCATCGAAGCTATGGCGCAGACCGCGGCGGTGCTTGTGGTCCATACCTTGGGCCCGGAATCCGAGGGCAAACTCGTCTATTTCATGAGCGTCGACAATGCCCGCTTTCGCCGTCCGGTTTTCCCGGGCGATCAGCTGGTGGTGCATGTCATCAAGCAGCGCAACCGCGGCAATGTCTGGAAGTTCGAAGGGCGCGCCAAGGTCGGCGAAAATCTGATGGCCGAGGCGGTGTTCGCCGCCATGATCCTCGACGACTAGAGCGGCGCCCGCGGATGCCGCAAATCCACCCGACCGCAATCGTCGCATCGGGCGCTCGGCTGGCGCCCGATGTCGTGATTGGACCTTATTGCATTGTCGGCGAGCGGGTCGAGCTCGGCCCCAGCGTGACACTTCAGGCGCACATCGTCGTCGAAGGGTGCACGACAATCGGGGCCGGCACTCGGATCTTTCCGTTCGCATCGCTTGGCTATGAGCCGCAAGATCTCAAATATCGCGGCGAAGATTCGTCGCTCGTGATCGGCTGCCGCAACACGATCCGCGAATATGTGACGATGAACCCGGGAACCACTGGCGGCGGCATGATTACCCGGGTCGGCAACGACTGTCTGTTTATGGTTGGCGCCCATATCGCCCATGATTGCCAGATCGCTGACCATGTGATCATGGCCAACAATGCGACCTTGGCGGGACATGTCGTACTCGAGGAATACGCGTTTTTGGGTGGGCTTTGTGCGGTGCATCAGTTTGTCCGCATCGGCCGCCATGCGATGATCGGCGGCATGTCCGGGGTCGAGCGCGACGTGATCCCCTATGGCCAAGTCATGGGCGACCGAGCGCGCTTGACCGGGCTCAACATCATCGGCCTGCAGCGCCGCGGTTTCAGCCGCGAAGACATTCAGGCGCTGCGCAACGCCTATCAATTGCTGTTCCATTCCCAAGGAACTTTAAGCGACCGGGTTGGCGAGGCTGCGCTTCGCTTTGCCGGGATCGGGCCGGTCGAGGCGATCATCGACTTCATCCGTGCCGATTTCGAACCGCGCGATCTGTCAGCCAAAAGAGACGAATGGCGGATAATCCGGGCGCGAACCGGCTCGGCATCGTCGCCGGCAGCGGCGGGTTGCCGCGGCGGCTCGTCGAAGCCTGCCGCCAAAATGGTCGAGACGTGTTCGTACTCGCGCTCGAAGGTGCGGCCGAACCCGAAACCGTTGCCGATGTCCCCCACGCCTGGTGCCGGCTTGGCGCCGCTGGAAGTGGATTGGCAATACTGCGCGACAACGCAGTCCACGAATTGGTGCTGGCCGGTGGCGTCCGCCGCCCGTCCCTCGCCGCGCTGCGGCCGGATTGGCGGGCGGCCAAATTTTTCGCCCGGGTCGGTTACCGAGCGCTGGGTGATGACGGATTGTTGTCGGCGGTCGTCGCCGAATTGGAGCGCGAGGGGTTTCGCGTGATCGGGCCCGAGCAGGTGCTGCGTTCCAGTTTGGCGCCGGCGGGACCCTTCGGCCGAGCGCGCCCGGACGCGCAAGCAATGAGCGACATCGCCCATGGCCAGCGCATTGCGCACGCTTTGGGCGAACTCGACATTGGGCAGGCTGTCATCGTGCAGCAAGGTCTTGTCCTCGGCGTCGAAGCCATCGAAGGCACCGATGAATTGCTCCGGCGCTGCGCCAAGCTGCGACGCGACGGACCGGGGGGCGTGTTGGTCAAAGTCGAAAAGCCGGGTCAGGAAAAGCGCGCCGATCGCCCGACGATCGGCCCGCAAACCGTATCACTCGCCACGCAAACGGGGCTGGCCGGCATAGCGGTCGAGGCAGGGGCGACAATCGTCGTTGACCGTGACGAGGTGACTGCCGCAGCCGATCGCGCCGGCCTGTTCGTAATCGGTATCGGTCGGGGGTGACCGCGATCGAACCGGGTGGGGGTTCAGCGCCGTTCGTCTTTGTCATCGCTGGGGAACCGTCAGGCGACGCGCTCGGAGCCGCCTTGATCAGGGGCTTGCGGCAGCGCGCAGGCAACCAGCTTCGCGTCGCCGGGATCGGTGGCGAGCAGATGCGCGAAGAGGGGCTCGACAGCCTGGTGCCGCTCAGCGATCTTGCGGTGATCGGCGTCGCCGAGGTCTTACCGCGGGCGCCCGTGATCCTCCGGCGGGTGCGCGAGACGGTGGCGGCAGTGCAGGCCATGCGTCCCGACATCGTGGTCACGATCGACAGCTCCGGGTTCAGTTGGCGCATCGCCCAGCGTCTGCGTCGTCGCGGCGAAATACTGCCGCTTGTCCACTTCGTCGCGCCGATGGTATGGGCGTGGCGCGCCGGCCGGGCGCGGCGGATGGCGCGCTGGTATGATCATTTGATGGCGTTGCTGCCGTTCGAGCCGCCGTATTTCGAGCGGGTCGGATTGGCTTGCAGCTATGTCGGGCACCCAGTGCTGGAATGCGGCGCCGATCGCGGCAATGCGGACCGGTTCCGCGCTGCGTACGGGCTCGCCCGCGACCAGAGGCTGCTCGCGATCTTGCCAGGGAGTCGCGGCGGCGAAGTGCGGCGACTGTTGCCAATCTTGGGCGGTGCGCTGGTCCTGCTCGAAAGCGCGATCGGACAATTTCGGGTTGTCGTACCGACAGTGGCAACGGTGGCGGACGCGGTCAGCAATTCAGTGCGCAATTGGCCCGGCGCGCCGATCATCGTGCAAGATCCGCGTGAAAAATACGACGCCTTCGCTGCGAGCCGTGCCGCCCTTGCTGCGTCGGGATCGGTGGCACTAGAGTTGGCAATGGCGCGAGTGCCGATGGTCGTGTGTTATCGGCTGAACCCGATCACCGAGGCCTTGCTCGATCGCGTGCTCAAAGTGCGGCACGTTAATCTCGTAAATCTATTGCTCGAGCAGCCGGTAGTACGCGAATTGTTGGGTCGGGAATGCACTCCAGAACTGCTCGCAACCGAAGCGGCGCGGCTCGTCAGGGATGAAGAGGTTCGCGGCGCCCACCTGACAGCGTATGATGAAGCGTTGCGCCGCCTCGGAGCGGGCGGCCGGTCGCCGAGCTTGCGGGCCGCCGACCAGGTTCTCGCGATTGTCGCGGCGCGTCGAGGCGGCGAAGCTGCTTTGCCATTGTCTTCGCCACGTACCCACGGAGGAATAAACGATGACATCGACTGAAATGGCCGAAGCCACCAACCCCGCGGCCGAGACCGAGAAGTACCGCTATTTGCATACGATGATCCGGGTGCGCGATCTGGACAAGTCGCTCGAATTTTACACCGGCATGCTGGGAATGAAATTATTGCGCAAGCGTGACTATCCGAGCGGCAAGTTCACGCTCGCCTTTGTCGGTTATGGCGACGAAACCGAGAACACGGTGCTCGAATTGACGCATAATTGGGAACAGGCGGAACCCTACACCCTCGGCAGCGCCTTCGGTCATCTCGCGCTCGGTGTACCCGACGTTTACAAGGCATGCGAGCGGCTGGGTGCGGCGGGGGTCAAGATCCCGCGGCCGGCGGGACCCATGGCGCATGGCGGCTCGGTCATCGCCTTTATCGAGGACCCTGACGGCTACCGCATCGAGCTGGTGCAGCGCCCATAACGCAGCCCGACAGACCAGCGTCGCGGAACCCGTGTCCACGGTATCGACGCTGGTCCAGCGGCAGATGGCCTTGGCCGGCGGTCTCCCTAGCCGGACCGGTGCTCAGATCATCAATCCATGGATCAGAACCGCTCGCACTCCTCGGCGGTTTTGACAAAGGCCGCAGCATCCGACGGCAGCAGCAGACGATCGGTAACGAGGGCGGCAGCAGCCGCCCTGACCCTTTCAGTGTAAGCTTCGCGGGTGCCATAACGCTCTTCGAGGGAGGGCCGGGGATCCCGATTCGCCTCGCGTTCGCGCCGCGTACGCGCAAACGGGATCAGCGATCCATCGCGGTCGCAGAGTTCGCAAGGCTGCGCGCGATAGACATTCCAGCCGGTATAGGTGCCAAGCGGCACCGCAATCGGTGGCAGCCTGATCCCCGCGATCTCGTTGCCGTCAGCATCGACGGCGCTGACGCGGGTGGCGTAAAAACTGTCGAGCCGCGCCGGCGGATCGACCCAGTCGACCGGTACGGCAATGCGATTGGCACCAGGAGCGATCGCGAAACCGGGCACCGCCGGCATTTTCACGGTGTCGGCTTCAACCGCTGTACCGTCCGAGATCGACGGCACGCGGCTCGGCGGTGGCTCGACGCCGTTTTTGACCCATTCTTCCAGCGCGACAAACAACGCCCGCAGCGCCGGCGTAGCGCTGTGCGGGTTGCGCGGATTGACGCAAGGCCCCGGGGCCGGATCGGTTCCCGGGCCGCCACCGTGCTGGGTGCCGGCGACCATGTAAACCCGGGCATTGGGCGGCAATTCGGCATCGCGGCTCGCCATCGGATCGGTGTGAATCAGCGAAGCGCCCTTTTGCCAATATTCGGTAGAGGTGTTGACCTCGATGACCTTGGGATCGGTGGGTTCGCCGGTCAGAATCGCGCCGCGGCGGCCGGTAAACGGGTCGATTGTCTCCGCATTGCCAAACGGAAACCAGTTCTCCGGGTAGAACCGATCCTCATGTTGCGTTGCCGTGCGCCCCGGCATCGCAAAGCTGTGATTGGCAAAGACCTTGCCGGCGCCGGCGACATGAGTGAGTACGCCGTCGAAGACGCGCTGGCCGTGATCATCCTGGTTCATCCCAAGCTCAAGGAAATGCCGCAGGAACCGGCCGCTTTGCGAAACGCCAAAGGCCAGCGCATGCGTGATGCCGACATCGTTGCCCCGACCGAGTTCTGAGATCAGAGGATTGCGCGTGCCTTCGCCGTCTGCAGTCTGGTAACGCAGGAACGAGACAAGGTCTCGGGTCGCGGCAAAGCCGATGCCGATGACATTGGACCCGGTCGCCTCGTACCAGATCTCATAAATCTTAAACGGCGCAAATCTGGCGCCCACCGGCAAAAGTCGGATCGTGCGCTCGTCGACAAACTCCCAAGCGTCGGGCGGGATCTCGGTGCGGGTGTCGCTTTCCCGGTCGCGGACGGTCAGCCGCGCTCGGTTCGGGTCGGTCGATATCGCGGGATAATTCAGGCGAACGATATCGCCCGTACCCGGTGCCCGGGTGCCGATGTGGAACTCGTCGCGGATGCGCCGCACCATCGGCTTGCCTTGCTCGAGTGCTGCCGGCAGCCGCGCCGTCATGCCGTTATTGGCGCGCGGCGCGCCCAAATCCCAGCCCGACCAGACGAGGCTGTAACCTCGCCCCAACGTGAAGGCGAGTCCCACATCCTGCGCTCGTCTTTGGATTATTGGTATCGGCGTTGCTAGTGGCTTCGTCGAGCCGATTAAGGATCATTTTCCGGCCGCGATTGGTCACGTCATAGACCAGGACCTCGCTTCCCCGACTGAGATCGGCCGGCCGCAGAATGAACAAATCCACTTCGTATTCGACAAGCCCGCGCGCGTTTCGCACGGCTTTGTCGAGATCGACGATGACCCCGTTCTGAGGAGCGGTCGGATCGAGTTCGCCCGCGGCAACACCATGAATGCGCAGGTAGCGGCCGGCTTCGCCAAATTCTTGGCCGTCGGCAAAAGACTCGACCGTCAGCCAGGCTGAGCTTGGTGATCGCCATGATCGTTCTCCTTCGATCGGTTCGCGGCCAAGCGCCCCGCGTGCTGATCACACCGCCTGGTCGCTGGTGCCGTCTTGAAATGACTGCTCACGACGCCGCGTGCACTCCGCAAGGAACGCGACCTCTTCCGGTGTCGATTGCCGGCCGAGAATCTCGTTGCGGTGCGGAAAGCGCCCAAACCGCTCGATGACCTCGACATAGGGGCACCCGTAGCGACGCAAGGAACCGCGACGATCCGGATTTCGCCGCGGCAGCGTTGCGGATAAGGCGACCGAGCGGCGCTGATCGGTGAGATTCTCGCTATGATGGAACGGCATGTAGAAGAACAGTCGCCACGCTGGGGGCACCATCAGGTCGAACCCGCGGGCGAGTGCGCGGTCGGCTGCGGCGCACGCAGCCGCGTCGGTCGCATAGGCCCGCGGCGTCCCGCGGAAAATGTTGCGCGGCACTTGGTCGAGCATCAACACGAGCGCGAGCGCTCCCTCGGCCGAGGCTTCCCATTCATCCAAGCTTCCTGCGGCCGCTGCTTCGTAATCGGCGAGAAATTCGCGGCGCAACGCCGTATCGAATTCGTCGGTGCTCTTGAACCAGATCTCGCGATGGCGCTCACGGTCGGGATCGCCCGGCGATCCAAACCAAAAGTCGAGCAGAGTGCGCGCCCGATCGGGCAAGACCGTGCTCTGCATCAGCGTCGTCCATCGCCGCGCCGATGCGTTGTCGGGCTTGCCCACAACCCGATGCCACCGATGCTCCAAAGTCCAACCGAGTGCAGCATAGGAATGTGTTTTGACGAAGCCGGCATGCGCGTCATCATAGATATGACTTCTCCTCGACCAACGGCGAACCCGTGAGTTCGTTAAGCTGGCGCTTGACCGCCGCGCGGCGATCATTGGCCTGATATACGCTACGCGCCAGTTCGATGAAATTGTCGTCAAAGCGCTTGTCGCGTTCGCATTGGCGCAGCCGATCCTCGGTTTCCCACAGCTGACGATTGATCAAGGCGAGCTCCTGGTACAACGCCTCCACTTCCCCGGTCAGCGCAATGTTTTGCTCGCGTAGTGCGGTGAGCGAAGCGAGTTCGTGCATGACATTCCGACGCTTTGCAGGGTCGGCGATACGCTCGGCCTTGATCAACAGGATCGTGATTTTGTCGATGAGTTCACCAGCCGAGGTCGGCGCCAACAGCGGCGAAGATCTTTTGGGCTCTTTGGTCACTTCCGCCACAGCAGGACCGATCGCGACCTGGCGCTCGACCGCCGCGGAGACGGCGTCCAATGGAATGGCTTCGATGCGTTCAGAACCAAAATCCTGCGCCTTGATGCAGATCAGAGCGCGAGCGAACGGCGCATATTTCTCCGGGCGGGTCGGCCCATACAGCGACACCATCGGTGCGCCGCCAGCCGCCAGCAAATGCCCGGTGCCGGAACAATTGGCGACCGCCGCCGCGACCCGTTCGGCGATTGCTGCCACCAGGCTCGGTCCTTGCGCTTCGCTTCCGACTGCGTCCCCGTCGTGCTGCTCGGGGAACAGCGCTTGGGGTACCGCCGCGCGCAACGGCGCCGAGAAGTCGTGTTCCGCCGGACCGATCAAGAACACCGGCAGGCGTTCGCGCTCGACCTGCTGCCGTGCCAAAGCAATAAAGCAATCAAGGGGCCAGCATTTGCCGGTGTGCTTAACGCCGGCGCCGGGCGCCAGCGCTATATAGATCGGGCCTGCGGGCAATAATTGCGCCGCGGCGGCGCGCAGTGCCGGTCGCAGCGGGATCGGGTTGGGCACTGGAATCTCATGTCTTGCCGCAGCGGCAGCCAAGCCCAGCAGCTTGTCGGTCAGACGCGCCGGCCGCCGCGACAGACCCCGCGGCGGACATGCGTCGGAAAAGAAATAGCGCCATGTTCCGCTGATGAAGCGGCAATGCGAGATCCGGCGCAGAAACAATGTGCGCCCGACATAGCGTTGCGTGTCGATGATCAGGTCGAAATGCCGATTTAAGATCGGATGCTGGGCGCGCAACGACGAGCGCGGATCGGCCGGAATGGCAAGGTCCGTAATGAATTCATGGATTCGCCCGTCGACCAGCGGCGCCAGCTCGTTCCGAAAGTAAAACTCGCCGCTGGTGCCCGGAACCCAGCTGATCTTGGCTGATGGAAAGCCGGTGCTCAGCGCCAGCAGCAATGGGAGTTTGAGGACATTTTCGCCGAGAGCGTTGTCCGCATCGCTGGTCACATAGACAAGGATCGAACGCACCGGCATACATTCTTCCCCCTCTTGCGGTTGCCCACCGGACAATCCGCTGGCGAATGAGATCAAGCCTCGTTTAACGTCAAATCACCGCGTCGTCGAGACGGCATCCTCCGTGCGCCGCGCGTCTCACCTGACGAGAAAAGCCACTATGGCGAGTGCATCTGAGCCGGCAATACCGCGCGAATTGCCGGACAAGGTCACCGATCGCGGCCTCATCGGCAGCCGCCCTCCTATTGTTAACTGGTCGGCAGAATTAGAAACGCGACAACTCAGGAAGAGCCTGCGTCGACGCTGCTTGGCTTCGATCGGCGCTTGTTCCCCGCGAGGCAAAAGCCCGCAGGAAGGTGTCGACGGCGGCGTCGACGAGGGCGGCGATCTTAGCCTGATTATTGGCGCCGTTTTCGAGGCGGAGCAGGTGGCGCAGCTGGGTCTCGCCGCGCACCAAACCGGTGAACTGTTCGGCGGCGAGGCGCGGATCGGCGATGTCGAGCACACCAGCCGCGACGGCGGCCCGCAGAAACGCCTCGATCTGGGCGAGGTTGCGCTCGGGGCCGGCG
Organism: uncultured Alphaproteobacteria bacterium; assembly: GCA_963846635.1. Taxonomy (GTDB): domain Bacteria; phylum Pseudomonadota; class Alphaproteobacteria; order ATCC43930; family CGMCC-115725; genus AP-15. The sequence goes on from CAWJXM010000031.1 coordinate 37,935, forward strand.
CGCCAGAATACTTCGCCGAGCGCCGGAAAGCGGCTCACTTCGCCGACAATCAGGCGATGCAATGCGATCGCGTCGGGCGACAGCAGCAGGTCGAGAAACCGGCGGCCGAGCGTGATCAAAGACGCGCGAAGCTTGCCGGGATCGAGTTCATCCGCCGAAAATTCGGCGAAATAGCGCTCGCATTCGCGCCCGATGACCGCGCCGAACAATTCATTCTTGCCGGCGAAATGGGCGTAAACCGTCGCCTTGGAGACGCCGGCCGCGCGGGCGATCGCGTCCATGCTGACGGCACCGAACCCGCTTTCGAGAAACATTCGTTTTGCTGCGGCAAGAATGCTCTCCGCTTTGCCGGTGATTGGCGCCTCGTCGCGCCCGCTGCGTTCGGTCATGCTCGCCATGCGTTCCCATCTGACACCGCGCCTTGACAATTATTAGGGACGGCTTAGTTTCTGCGCAACAATGAACTGAACGGTTTAGTTCGGAGAGGATGCGCACGAAGATCGTGATCGCCGCGGTGCTGCTGGCGTTGACCGCGGGCGGCTATGGCGGCTGGCGTTGGTGGACCGATTGGCGGTTTCTGCAATCGACCGACGACGCCTATATCGCCAGCCACGTATCGGTGATCAGCCCCAAGGTCGAGGGCTACATCAAAGAGGTCCGGGTCGAGGACAACCAAGCGGTCAAAAAAGGCGAAGTGCTGTTCGTCATCGACGACAGCGACTTTGCCGCCAAGGTGGCGCAGGCGCAAGCGGCCGTGGCGACCGAGGAAGCAGCGGTCGCGACCTATGTCAGCCGGCTCGATTTGCAAAGGGCAATGATCACCCAGGCGCAGGCGGCCGTGCAATCGGCGAATGCCGATCTCGTTCGCACCCAGCAAGACTACAAGCGTTATGCCGCGCTGATGACGTCCGACTTTGCCAGCCGCCAGCGCTACGACCAAGCCAAGGCCGATGCCGGCAAAGCCGATGCCGAGGCGATGCGAACCCGCGCCGCCCTCGCTGCGTCCCAGAGCCAATACGGTGTGCTTAAATCACAGCGCGCAGAAGAACAGGCGCGGCTGCAACAGGCGCGGGCCAATTTGCGGCTCGCCAAAAATGATTTGGACAACACAATTATTCGCGCACCGATCTCGGGTGTAGCCGGCAATCGCGCCGGGCAGGTCGGACAATATGTCAAAGCCGGCACCGAACTCCTGTCTTTGGTGCCGTTGCCGCGGGTTTACGTGACCGCCAATTTCAAGGAAACCCAGCTGACGCATATGCGGCCGGGGCAGCGCGCCGAGGTTTCGGTCGACGCTTATCCCGATCGTCCGCTGATCGGCAAAGTCGAGAGCTTCGCGCCAGGGAGCGGCGCGGAATTCAGCCTGTTGCCGCCCGACAACGCCACCGGCAATTTCACCAAAATTGTGCAGCGCGTGCCGGTTCGGATTGCCCTGCCCAGAGAGGGGCCTCTTGCCCGGTTGCTACGGCCGGGGCTGTCGGTCACCGTCACCGTCGATACCCGCGACCCGGGCACAGCGGTTGCGGCTAACGGCATCGTCGGTGCGGCCGAGGCCGAGCCGGCAGCGAGCCCGAACGCGGCACCGCGATGAGCTGGGCGCCGACGGTTCTGCGACGCGCCGCTTGGGCGCGCCGCACCCCGCTATTGCGAACACCAGCGGTGCGGGTCCAACCGACAGCGGCGGCACCACCTGCGGCGGCCGGCGGCCAGCCGACCTTGCGCGACTGGATCGGCGTGCTGGCGATGGCCGTCGGTCTGTTCATGGCGATCATGGACGTCCAGATCGTCACCAGCTCGCTGACGCAGATCCAGGGCGGATTGTCGGCGAGCGCCGACGAGATCTCGTGGGTTCAGACTGCGTACCTGATCGCCGATGTCGTCATGGTGCCGCTAAGCGGGATGCTGTCCCGGCTGTTGTCGACCCGCGTGCTGTTCGTTACCGCGACCCTCGGCTTCACCGCGGCGAGCGGACTGTGCGCGACAGCGACGAGCCTCAGCCAGATGATCGTTTTTCGCGCGATACAGGGGTTCTGCGGCGGCGCGATCACGCCGAGCGTGTTTCCGGTGATCTACACACGGTTCCGCGGGCCGCCGCTGACGCGGCTGATGGTGATGATCTCGGTCATTCTGAACCTGTCGTCGACCCTTGGCCCGACGATCGGCGGTTTCTTGACCGACACCCTCTCCTGGAATTGGCTGTTTCTCGTCAACATCGTTCCCGGCATCGCCGTCGCCGCGGTCGTGTGGACCTGCATCGACATCGACAAGCCCGACCTGTCGCTGCTGCGCTATTTCGACGTGATCGGGCTGGTGCTGATGGCGACCTTTCTCGGCTGTCTCGAATACGCGCTCGAGGAGGGGCCGCGCTGGGACTGGCTCGACGACACCACGGTCCGCGCCGCGGTCGTCGTGTCCGCGACAGCATCGATGTTGTTCTTCTGGCGGGTGCTGACCTACCGGCAGCCGATTGTCGATCTTCGAGCCTTCACCAACCGCAATTTCGCGCTCGGCTCGTTCTTTACCTTCCTTGTCGGCACCGGGATGTACAGTACCACCTATCTGATCCCGCTGTTTTTGGCGCAGGTGCGCGGCTTCAGCGCGCTGCAGATCGGTGAAACGGTCTTTGTCGCCGGGATCGCGCAAATGGCGATGTCGCCGTTCAGCACACAGATCGCTCGGCGGATCGATTTGCGCGTGATGCTGGCGTTCGGTCTCGGTCTATTCGCGTTCTCGATGTATCTGACGGCCGGCCTCACCAATCAGGCGAGCTTTCCCGAACTCTTGGTGCCGCAAGCGGTGCGCGGCATCTCGCTGATGTTCTGCTATCTCCCTGCCAACATGATCGCGCTCGGGTCGGTCCCGGCAGACAAGCTGAAGAACGCTTCCGGTCTCTACGGTCTGACCCGCGACCTGGGTGGCGCGATCGCGCTGGCATCGGTCGGCACGATTATGAACAACCGGATGCAATTTCACTGGAACCGCCTGATCGAGGACATCAACCTGGCCCGCCCCGCGGTGCAGCATTTTCTGGATGCCCAGACCAGCCGGCTCGGTTCGCTGATCCCGGGAGATGCATCCCACGCCGCCGTCACCTTGCTTGGCAATTTGGTGCACCGCGAGGCTCTGGTTTTGATGTACAACGACCTGCTGCTGCTGATCGGCGGCTTCTTCGTAATCGGCCTGATGCTGATCCCGCTGGTGGCCCGCCCGCGCTCGGTGCTGACCTCCGGCGGCCACTAAGAGCGCATGCCCGCCGCCCGACCGCGTGCTTTCGGCCGACCGATTGGGGCCAGGGCAATCGTCAAAACTATCGGGCGAGGAAGAGAGGCTGCCCCGCCCGATATGGTCGATCACCTGTGGATGATTTCGAGACGCGTCGGCACGCGCGCAAGCGCAGCAAGCCGCGCCGCGATCAAGCAGTCGCCGTGAACAACCGCGTGACAGCGCCGCTGAAAGTTGCACTGACCATCAGCATCGCAGCGCCAATCGCGATAAAGCCGACGAGGACCAGCACCCACGAGGACATGAAGATCAACGCCAGGATTCCCAGCACGATCGCGGCAATCCCAACCATGATCTCCAACCCGCCGGTAGCCGCCGAACCTGGGTAAGAGACGATCTGTACCGGCCCGCCGGTGGGACTCGCGACCGGTACTGTCCTTGGCACCATCTCAATGGCACCACTCAACAATAAAGCGCCGCCAAAAACGATCAACGCGGCAGGGACCAAGTGCGCCGCATTGATTCCGACAAGTGCCAGAATGCCGAGCACAATTCCGGTAATGCCGGTACTCGCGTAGACCATCACCTCACCACCGACCTCGGCCGATTGCGCGGTTGACACCGAACTCGCAAGGATCGCTTTGGATCTTTCAGCCGCGCTATTGAACGCCTGAGCCATCAGTCCAACGCCAATCACGATCGTGACGATCGACGCGAGCGCAGTCGCCGCGGTGCCGGCCAGCGCAATCACCGCGAGAACGATCGTCGCGATCCCGGCGGCCCCTTCAGACAGCAGACCAAACGGTTCCGCATCACTGGGGAAACCCCTTCTTTCAACATAAGTCATCCGACTCCTCCACCCTAAACGCCTCGTGCCAGCGGCCTGGAGGTACGAAGGCATAACCTAAAACACAAATAGCGCGTTAAAAGTTCCAACCGGCGCGTGCGAAAGCTGTCTCGCCTGCATGCTGTGTTACAACAGAGTAACCAAACTTTAGAGAGATAATCCTGCAGAATGGTAGGGCGCTGTCACAAACAACCGTTGCCTCGGGGCGAGTAGTGGTATCGTTTGGCATTTAGCGGCTCGGCCCATCGCGCCTTGTCCGAAAAGTCGAGTGTATAGCGTGGACGCCGACGCCCGCGGCAAAATCGCATATCCCAACGTCCGCGCAGCGCTGAGTGCTGCTGCACCGAAGCCGAAAAATCCGGAGATTCCTTAGCGATATCCCGGCCGCGCGATCGTTTATAGGGCGATGGTCACTGCAACAGACATCATCAAAGCGGCCAAGATTCGTGTACTCGACATCGCCGGGGGGCCGGCGCGTCTTCAGGTTATCCTCGTCCTAGCCGCGGTTCTCGGGCTCGATACCGCACAGCTCGGCACGCTGTCGGCGGTCTCCGACCTGTTGAAAAAAGCCTTCAACATCGGCAATACGCAGATCGGGATGCTGATCGCGGTCGTTGAGTTCGTCGGCGCGCTCGCGACCCTGCCGATGGGCATACTCGCCGACCGGATGCGCCGCCAATATGTGCTGATCGGTGCCGTCCTGGTCTGGGCCGCCGCCATGGTGCTCAGCGCCAGTGCCACCTCCTATCCCTATCTGCTCGCAACGAGAGCATTCCTCGGCGCGGTGACCGCGGTGGCGTGGCCTTGCGTCGCATCGCTGACCGGGGATTTCTTCCCGGCGCGCGACCGTGCATCAATTTACGGCTTAATCCTCTCAGGTGAGATGATCGGTGCCGGTGTTGGCTTTTTCATCTCGGGCGAGGTCTCGAGTTTTTCGAGTTGGCGCTGGTCGTTCATCGTCATGGCCGCACCAAGCGTGTTGCTCGCCTGGATTTTGTGGCGCTACCTGCCCGAGCCGGCGCGCGGTGGACAGAGCTGGCTGAAGGTCGACGAGATCAGCCCCGAAGCAGCAACACGCCCGGCCCATGCCCAGCAAGCGGCCAACGCAGATGCCGGGTGGCGCGGCCGGGTTCGCGCCGGTGCCGGCTTGCTATACAACAAAATGCGCGACGCTCATGTCGAGCCCAGGCCCGGCAAGGTCCTGCACCAGGATCCGACCCGCTGGAGCCTGTGGCGGACCATGCAATACTTGTTCAGCCTCCCGACTTATCCGCTGCTGATCGTCGCCTCGACCTTGGCCTATTTCTTTTTCGCCGGGGCGGAAGCCTTCGCGATGATCTATTTTCCGCCGCATTACCATCTGCCGCGCAGTGCAGTCAGCGCCCTCACCATTGCTCTCGGTGTCGGCGCGCTCGCCGGTTTGCTGATTGGCGGCTACATATCGCGGCGGCTGCTGTTCAAGGGCGAGATCAACGCCCGCATCATCGTCCCGGCCTGCACGCTATTCCTGTCGATCCCGTTTTTCGCAGCCGGAATTTGGGTGTCGATCCCGTGGATCGGCGTGCCGCTGTTGGTGATCGGCACCGCCGGGTTGACCGCAGCCTTGGCCCCGATCGACGCCGCGCGCCTCGATATTGTGCATCCGCGGCTATGGGGTCGCGGCGAGGCCGGGCGCATGGCGTTGCGCGCCGCTTTTGAGGGCGGTGCGCCATTGCTGTTCGGGGCCATGTCAGTTTGGCTCGGTGGCGACACCGTCGGGTTGAAGTGGACCTTTCTGATCATGCTCTTCCCGATGTTGATCGCCGCCGGCCTCGTCGTGCCGGGATTGCGCACCTATCCCCGCGACGTGATGACCGCAGCCGAGTTGGCTGAGGCGACAGCCAAACCGGGGCGTGGTCGAACGGCCGGCGAAGACAAGCAGCAGCCTGCGGCAAAGTATCACCCTGGCGAGTGATCCCCGCCCGAGCACAGGGGCAGCTAACGGTGGTTAATGACTGGCTGCGCCGATGTGTCCGTGGAGCCAGTCTTCGACCAGCCGGCGGGCGATCGAAGTCGAGGCGCGGCAAGCGGAACGTGTCATCATCAGCGTGTGACAACAGCCAGCCGCGCTCGACCCAACGCGCATCTTCCAACTCGCCAAAATCGACCGTGATCGCGGTCGTCAGCGCCTCGGCGTGAAAGCCCAGCATGATATTGGCCGGAAACGGCCAGGGTTGTGAGGAATGGTAGTCGACGGTGCCGACTTCGATGGCGGTCTCCTCGCGGACTTCGCGGGCGACCGCATCTTCGAGGCTTTCGCCGGGTTCGACAAAACCGGCGAGCGTCGAATACATCCCAGGCGGAAAATTTCGCGAGCGGCCCATCAGAGCGTTCTCGCCATAAGTGACCAGCATGATGACCGCGGGATCGGTGCGCGGGAAATGCATTGAATTGCAGGCAGGGTCAGTGCAGCGGCGCATGTGGCCCGCCTCCTCGGCACGGGTCGGACTGCCGCACACGCCGCAAAAGCGGTGCCGTGCATGCCAGTAAATCATCGCGCGGGCGTGCGCCAGCAGCGCCGCTTCAGTGCGGTCGAGCCGCCCGCCCAATTGCCGCAGATCGGCAAAGCGCACCTTTGCTGCTTCAATGCCGCTCGCGGCACGGGCGGGCGAATGCAGCATCTCGAGCGGCGCCTCGATCGGCGACAAATCGAGCGCGAAATGCGCCCTCTCCTCAAGGATGCCGAGGAACACGATCTCGCCACGCTGCAAACGTTCTTCGGCGGCGACAATGTCACCGAGGAGTGGGCCGACCCCTTCCCAGCCGAGTGCGATCGCGCGTGGATCGCCGCCTTCGATCTCGACGACCAGGTTGTGGTTGCGCCACACCGGGACAAACAGGGTCGCGGGGTCGGCGATGCGCTCGATGATCCAGTTCGTCTCGCGCCGCCGTAGCCCCGCTCGCTCGAATCCCGGCGCCGCATAGTAGTTGGGCACTCTCATCGCGCCGACACTCGCATATTCCCCGCCGCTGCAGCAAGCCGCACTCCGCTATCATCGCTTGGCGCGCCAGCACCTTTGGCTTCGCCGTTCAGCTCCGCGCCCCTGGTCACCACGACTTGCGGCCGGCATGATCAAAGCGTGCTCTTTCCACACGTTGTCGATGTTGGATCACTGCCTCTCCCATGGCGCAGCGCCGCGGGAGAACCGCTGCACCAGAAAGTCGATCAGCACGGCAACCTTGGACGGCCTCGGTCCTGCGGCGGGGATCAGCAGGTTGAGTGCGATCGGGAGGGCCGACCACTGGGTCAAAACCGCTTCCAATCGACCTTCCCGCAGGTCGTTCCAGACGACAAACTCGGGTTGCACGGCTAAGCCGATGCCGGCCCGCAGCGCTGGCATCAATGCGTCGGCATTGTTGGCGATAAGCGGCCCGCTGACTGCGATCGACTGTTCCTCCCCGGCTGGACCGGTGAATTCCCAGTGCTCGCCCGATGGAAGATACGAATAGGCTAAGCAGGCATGCCGGGCCAGTTCACGCGGATGTGACGGTCGCCCGTGCCTGCTGAAGTAATCTGGTGCGCCGACCAGCAGGCGAGGAACCCGACAGAGGCGGCGGGCGATCATGCTCGAATTGGAGAGCGCCGCGATCCGAAGCGCGAGATCGAAGCCGCCGCCGACGAGGTCGATTATTTGATCGCTCAGATGGAGATCGACGGAGATCTCGGGATAGGCTGCGAGAAAATCCGGCAGGGCAGGGGCCACGTGCAGCAAGCCAAAGGACATCGGCGCGGCTATCCGCACCCGCCCCCGCGGTGCCGCTGACTGGGCTGTGGCCTCGGCCTCGACTGCCTCGGCATCCGCCAGGATGCGCGCTGCTCGTACCGAGAGGATGCGGCCCGTCTCGGTCAGTGACAGCCGCCGCGAAGTTCGGTTGAACAGGCGCTCGCCGAGATGGCGCTCGAGGCGGCCGACGGCTTTGGAGACCGTGGCCTTGGACAAGCCAAGCTCGTCGCCGCGCGGACGAACGAGCCCGCCTCGGCCACTTTGCCGAAAATCGCCCAAGCCTCAAGATCGGGAAGATGCGCCATCCAGATGCTGCTAATGGAAACGAAGCGTTTCCAACGTTTCTATTTAATAGCACCGAAACGACGCCATTTCACGCATAGCGAAAGACTCCTTCGGAGAGATAGCATGATCGAGCGCAGACCTTTTGAGGCACTGGGTGGTGCCGACCACGGGTGGCTCAGAGCCAGACACCATTTCTCGTTCGCCGATTACCACGATCCCCAGCGCATGGGGTGGGGCGCTTTGCGGGTATGGAACGATGACGAAATCGCTCCGGACACCGGGTTTCCGCCGCACCCGCATGCCGACATGGAGATCATCACCTATGTGCGCCAAGGTGCCATCACGCACCGCGACAATCTCGGCAATCAGGGCCGTACCGAAGCTGGCGATGTGCAGGTCATGAGCGCCGGCACCGGAATCCGACACTCCGAGTACAACCTTGAGCCGGAGCTTACGAAAATCTTTCAGATCTGGATCGTGCCGGTGAAGCGTGGCCGGAAACCGCGCTGGGACACCAAGGCTTTTCCAAAGCAGGACCGCTCAGGTCGCTTTGTAACCCTGGCGAGTGGGACTGACGGGGACGATGAAGCCCTGCCGATTGGCGCGGATGCCCGGGTGCTCGGGGCGACGCTCAAAGCCGGCGAGACAGCGGAGTATCGGCTGGGCGAGAACCGCCGAGCCTATCTGGTGGTTGCGCGCGGCACGGTCGAGGTCAACGGGATGCGCCTCTTTGAACGCGATGGTGCGGCAATCGAGCGAGAGCACGCGCTGCATGTCGTCGCTATCAATGATGCGGAGGTGCTTCTTGTCGATGCGCGCTGAGTGTTTCCCGCTTAAATAGAGGGGTGAACCCAATCGATTGCTGAGGAGAACCGCCATGGATATGCCCGTGCCATCCTCGCCCGAGGAGCTGCCAACCTATGGCATCATCGAGAGCGTGGACGATGTGACCGATGTCGTCCTCGCCGCCATGGCGGGGGCGCCTAACCCGCGGCTGCGCATCGTGATGGCCGCCTTTGTCCGTCACCTCCACGCCTTCGCGCGCGAGGTCCAGCTCACCCAGGACGAGTACGATTTCGCGATCGACTTTCTCAATCGCATCGGCAAAGCCACCAACGACACCCACAATGAGGGCGTCCTGTTCGCGGATGCGGTCGGGTTCTCCACCCTCGTCTGCCTATTGAACAATGGCGGAAATGGTCCCAGCGAGACCACAGTTGCGCTGCTGGGCCCGTTCTGGCGCGACAACTCCCCGCTCACCCCCAACGGCGGCAGCATCGTGCGCTCGCCCACGCCGGGGCCGGCCCTGTTCGTGGACTGCCGCATTATCGACGCAGAGGGACGGCCGATCCCCGGCGTCGAGATCGATGTCTGGCAGGCTTCCCCGGTCGGACTTTACGAGAACCAGGATCCCAACCAGGCCGATATGAACCTGCGCGGGCGCTTTCACACGGATGAGGACGGGCGTTTCTGGTTCCGCTCGGTCAAGCCCGCCGGCTACCCCGTGCCCACTCATGGACCAACCGGCGAGCTGTTGCGCGCTCAGCGCCGTCCCCCATACCGACCCGCGCATCTGCATGTGCTCGGCTTCAAACCCGGTTACCGGACGCTAATCACCCAGATCTTTGCAGATGACGACGAACGCCTGCAGAGCGACGTCGTGTTCAGCGTCACCCGGGCCCTGATCGGCAATTATCGCCGTCACGACACCGACGAGGCGCCGCCGGCACCGGATGTGCAGGCACCCTGGTACACGCTCCATTACGACTTCATTATGCAGCCGGGCGAAGCGAAGCGGCCCGTGCCGCCGATCAAGTAGAATGTCTGCTGAGCGGCGGTTAACCCGCCTCTCGATCTCGGCGCTGGCCTACTACGGCGGATCCTGCTGGAGCGGTGGATGGGAAGTTCTTAAGATCAAAAGCGGCTCGTCATTGCGAGCGTAGCGAAGCAATCCCATTGATAATGCGCCAAGCTCGCCAGAGATTGCCGCGTCGCCTTGAGAGCTCCTCGCAATGACGGACCCTTATTTAATCTATGGGACTTTGGAACGAGGACACTAGATTGGATCGGAGGCGGTTTTTAGCTGCGCGATTTTGGACACAATATCGCAGCGTTCGACCAACCTGCGATTACCCTTAATTACCTCAAACGAGGTCTCCTCGCCCTCGCGCCAGAAGCGAATATCGAGCTTATGCTTTCCGAGATGGATGTCGTAGAGCGCTATGTCGGGCAGCCATCGCGGCAGCCAGGGATCGACATAGAGTTTGTCGCGCGGCGCATCCGGCAGAAAACCCAACAGCGTTTGGGTCAGCATGAAGGCCGAACCCGCCGCCCAGGCTTGTGGGACATTTGCGCCGATATACTGGACTGGAAAGTTCGTTTCCTGGCGTTCGAACGCGGTGTACAGCTCGGGCAATTGGTTGCCCCGGAATTGGCTCGCGGCAACGCTGATATCATGCGCGATCCGCGCCGCCTCCGCGCCAAAACCATAGAATTTGAAACCCATAGCAATCATCGCATTGTCGTGCGGCCATACCGAACCCGTTTGATAATTGTATGGATTAAACGCCGGATTGTGCGTCGACAGCGTGCGAATGCCCCATCCGGTCCACATATCCGGCGCCATCAGCCGCTCGACGACCTTTTTCGCGCGATCGGGAGGAACGATGCCGCACATCAAGCAATGGCCGGCGTTGGAGGCGACGGTCAGGACCTTGTTTTTTTCGCCGTCGAGCGCATAAGCATAAAACCCGAGTTCTTCGTCCCAGAATGCATCGTTGAACCGCTCAAATAGCGCCGCAGCTTTCCTGCGCAGCTCTTGCGCCCGGTCCGGCTTACCCAAGGCATCGAACACCTCGGCCATGCGCACCCAGGCGGCATAGACATAAGCTTGCAACTCACAAAGAGCTTTTGGGCCTTTAACCAGCGAGCCGTCCGGGTAGACGACGCAATCTCCCGAATCCTTCCACCCCATATTCTCGTAACCGACCTGGGAGCGAGTCTGATACTCCTGGAATCCGTCGCCATCTCGGTCACCATAATTGTCGATCCAAGACAGACACGCTTCCGCAGTCGCGAGATGTCGTTCCAACAGCGCCCGGTCTCCAATAGCGCGCCAGGCGGCATGCAAGGCAATCAGATAAAGCGGCGTCGCATCTGCAGTGCCATAATAAGGCGTGTGCGGGATCAGCTTGAAATGGGCGAGTTCGCCATAGCGGATCTCATGCAGTATTTTGCCGGGCTCGGCATCGCGGTAATCATCTTCCTCCTTTGCCTGCAATGAGCCGAGGACTTCCAATGTACCACTGGCAAAGTCCGGATAGATTAGAGTGTTTTGCAGCGAGACAATCAGGCTGTCGCGTCCGAACGGTGCGACAAACCAGGGGAGGCCGGCAGCCGGCATAAAGACCATATGATCGGTGCCAGCAATCGGCAGGCGAAGGGCGGCCATATCCTCGAGCGCCTGACGGAACAGGCGATAGTATTCCTCATTACTGGTACGGATTTTCACCACATTTTTGAGCCAATCCGCCAGTGTCTCGGCGTGAGGTGATTGGTGAGTATCGCCGATACAATGGCTCGGCGGAGAATAATGTTGGTCGCCGTCTGCCAGAGCATAATGGAGGCAGCAATGCCATGGCTCGCCTGGCTGGAGGGCCACCTCAAAACTTAGCCGTCCGTTGGCGTAAACCGCCTTTGCCGAGGATCGCGCCGGCGAGATTGTCACCGCGCGGGCGAAATCGCGATTGCGATAAGTGGTGCGCAGATGCTGGCGCGATGGCGACCATTCGGTCGTGATCCGACCACGGCGCACGATGTGGCCTGCCTTGACCTCAAAAATATCGGCGAAGTCGCAGCGCAGCGCGATCTCGAGCTGGAAGACGACCGGCCGCGTGCCGTGATTTACGATGTCGAGATCCTCATGCATGCCGCCGCTGATCGATCGGCTGACAGTGAGGCCCAGGGTGCGCGGCGGAATTGCGCCATCTTCGGTCAGAAAAGAGCGATTGGTCAGAAAAATCCGCGATGCATAATAGCTTACCGCACCTCCATTCAGCAGATCCCAGGGTTCGCCATTTGCATAAATCGCCCAGCTGCTGATGATCCGGGTGTCAAAGAAATAAAGGCCCTTTTCGCTGGGCGAGTTGATCTGCCCGTCCTCCTCGCTGATCAGCACTGTGTGACCTTGGTGGATTGCGATCTGCGGTGGGCCGACCTGAACCTTTACCGTCATCCGGGACTCCCGTGATTGGTCATGCGGCAACAAAGATAATCGAGATCGGGGGATAGGGCGCGGTGTATGCGCTCGAGATATCCAGGAACCGCCATGCCAACCATCCTGATCGGTTCGCCACCGCCAGCGGATGCCATAGAACTGGTGTGATGCTTACCGGAATTGAGCAGAAATTGGGCGCCTCGCTCAAGACTAACCTCTCGATAAGCTCATCTGCCTAAATACATAGCAAACGAGCGCAAACGAAGATTGCCCATTTTTTAGTCCATTTTATTTATGGCATGCGTCTTGCTCCTTAGTATCAATCGTCGCACCGCGCGACGGCCTGGCCAGGGAGAGCGGGAATGCACACGGTCATCGAACTCGAAGAAAAGATACGCAGCCGCTATCACCAGCCAAAAGGAGTGGAGCAATTCGGCATCGAGCCCGTGCCGACCGAGCTCAAAACGGTCCGCTGGTTCGACATCTTTTCGATCATCTTTGGCTTTGCGCTCAATCCCGGTTCGATGTTGGTTGGCGGGATGGCGGTCGCATCGGGACTGTCGTTTCTCGGCGCGGTCGGCGCCATAACCGGGGGCGTGTTGCTGGCGACCGTCGCCTACACAATCATGGCGACGGTCGGCGTCGATTTTGGCCTTCCCGGCCAAGTCTCGACCCGCATGGCCTATGGACTGCGCGGCGCCAAATGGGTCCCGTCTTTCCTGCGCACGATTGCTTCGACCTATTGGTTTGCCTATCAGACGGTGGCGGGTTCGCTCGCGGTGGTCGCGATTCTCGACCGCTGGACCGGAACCTCACATTCGCTTGTCACGATCAGTGTCATCTTTGCGGTGCTGCAGGCGGTGGTCGCGATCATCGGCTACGATTCGCTAAAACACCTTTCCCGCATCGCGTTGCCGTTCAAGATCGCCATCTTGTGCTTCGTTCTTGTGTTGCTGGCGAGCCACGACGATCCGCATTTTGCGCCCTCGCAGGTCCTGCACTACGCCGGCAAGCCGGAGGCAGGTTGGCTGTTGTTTGTGACCTGGCTCAACGTGGTTCTCTCCGGTACCTTGACGATGATCACCGATGCGGCCGATTTCTGCCGCTACACACGCTCGCGCGCCGATATGTGGTGCGGGACCTTGCTCGGCAAAGTCGGCGGCGGCTGCTTTGCTGCTGTGCTCGGTGCCTATGGCGCAGCTGCGACATTGGGAAAAACCAGCAATGTGTTTGCCGTCGCCTCCGGACTTAATGTCGGGCACTTCACATTGCTGTTGTTTTTGATCGTGATCGCGCTCGACAACTGGACGATCAATGTTCTGAACCTCTACACGGGCGGTCTGTCGTTGTCGAACATGTTTGAGCGGATCGGCCGCTTTTGGACGACAGCCATCATCAGCATGCTCGGCATCGCTCTCTCGGCAACCCCGAGCGTCGTGACTGGTTACACGACATATGTCGGTATGTTGGGCAATGTGTTTGCGCCGATCGCCGGCGTTTTGATCGCCGACTACCTGTTCGTCAAACGCATGAGGATCGACCTCGTAGCATTGTTCGAGCCCAATGGCCCCTATTGGTATTGGAAGGGGGTCAACCCGATCGCGGTCTTGTGGACGGCACTCGGCTTTCTCGCCTATATGTTTGTGATCCCGGCAGAGTGGATCAAAGCGGTCGTAACTGTGATTGCGACGGGCGCGGGTTATTGGGCGACAGTGCAGCTGTTGGCGCCATATCTGAGCCAACTCGCCCGAGCAGCGCGGCCAGGCGATCAGCGCGAAGCGGTTGAAGACCTCGATTGGGAATTGGCGGTACGCTGAGACCCGCGCCGGGCGTGGACCGACGTGATGTTCGGGCATGGCACGCCACTTGCCCATGACAACGCCAACAACCGCCAAAGAGGCCGGTAGTCACATGAAATGTAAAAACCTGGGTTTGACCTCACGGACAGTGTCGGATGTAGTGCAAACCGGCACTTGCCGTAAGGGACAGGATCAGGCCTTGACGGCATGGATGCTGGGTTCTCGGCGGAGCGCCGCGGTCAAGCCCCGAAGCCGCGAAGCGGGGCGCCGTAGGCGCCGGGTTTGAGGGCGGCGCTCGCCGCCGAGACAGACTGTCCCGGGCCGTCCCTCGCAATCACTCCGGACACTGTCCGATAAATCAAGTACCGACTTTTACACATGAAAAGCGCCGTGCCGATAAACGCGGCGGTCCGCGCCGCCGCGAACCTTCAAAAACCCACCTTTCAAATATCCCCAGGCGCCTCGCGCGGCCTTGCCGAGCCTCAGCGCAACCCGGTCGACGCATCCCTGTGGCCCTCATCCAGCATCGGTGCCGCTTTTTTTGTAGCGTTCGGTCTAAAATCCCTTTAAGGTCGTATAACAACGCGGCCGAAAGCTGTGAGAATGGGCAGGCCCCGCGAGTTTGATGAGGCGGCCGTGGTCGATGCGGCGATGGATTGCTTCTGGCGTGACGGGTACGAGGCGACCTCGGTGCGCGATCTCGCCACCCGCATGGGCATCACCGCGACCAGCCTCTACAACGCCTTTGGCGATAAGCGATCATTGTTTCGCGAGGTGCTCCGCCGCTATGCCGAACGTTCGACGCGCGAGCGAATCATCCGCCTGGAGACCACTTTACCTCCGAAGGAGGCGGTTCGGGCGTTTCTCGGCGAGATCGTCGAGCGGTCGATCGATGGCGACCGGCGCGGCTGCTTGCTGGTCAATACCGCGCTCGAAACGGCACCTCACGACTTCGAACTCGGCGCTGAAGTCGCCGCTCGGTTCGGAGAGATCGAGGCGTTCTTCCGCCGCGCCATAACCGCAGCGCAGGCCGAGGGCTCTGTGCCGTCCAACCACGATGCGAGCGATCTCGCCCGCATGCTGCTCGGCGTGATCCTGGGCCTGCGCGTCCTCGCCCGCTTGAACCCTCAGCGCGAACTGCTGGAGGGTGTCGTGCGACCCGCTCTTGCGCTGCTTGACTAGCCGGAGAACGCAATCGCGAGCGCCGCACGGAGCATCATGTTCGGACAGACCCAAGCGCCCATAGCGCGATAAAAGGAGGGAGTAGTGACGCGACTGACAGATCTACCGCCCGCCCAGGCCAAACGCTTGGCCGAGGCGGAGTGCCCCAATTTCGCGACAAGACCGTGGGTGACCGGTGCTGCGCTGTCACAGCGACGGGTGGCGATCGTCTCGTCTGCCGGGCTTGTAAAACGCGGCGAAGATCCGTTTCGCGGGCGCGACCCCGATTACCATGTCATCCCTGCGGACATCAAAGCCGCGGATCTGCTGACCAGCCATATCTCGATTAATTTCGACCGTACCGGCCTCCAGGAAGATTGGAACGTCGCCTTCCCGCTCGACCGGTTGAGCGAGCTTGCCGCCGAGGGCGTGATCGGCGCGGTTGCGGTGACCCATTATTCGTTCATGGGCGCCAGCGATCCACTGCAGATGGAGCCGCATGCACGCGAACTTGCCGGCCGGTTAAAGCGCGACCAGGTTGACGCCGTCCTTCTCGCCCCGGTTTGACCGGTCTGCACGCGCGCCGTGAGCGCGCTCGGACATTATATCGAGGAAGAGGGCATTGCGACGGTCGCGATCAGCTTGATCCGGCCGCAAACCGAGAACACCAAACCGCCGCGGGCGTTGTGGGTGCCATTCGAACTGGGTCGGCCGTTCGGTCCGCCGGACGATCCCGCATTCCAGAAGCGGGTCGTTCTCGCGGCGTTGCGGCTGCTCGAAAGCGACAACGGGCCGGTGCTGATCGAGGATTTCCCGGATGATGATCCCCGTGCTCGACCTGATCCCGAATGGCGTCCACCTCTGATCGGAGCGGGGACCAGGGATCGTTCGGCCGAGGGGCTGGCTGCGGCGCTGGAAGCGGAAATCGATCTGTTGCGGGACGCTCAAGCGCGTTGGATCGCGCAACATCGTCGGACGACGGTAGGCCTGAGCGGCCTGTCGATGATCGCCTGCGCCCGCTATGTCGCCGACTGGCTCCGGGGTCTTGCGCCGGCGAGCCCGCGCGAGGGGTTTTCGCCGCCGCTGTTGCTGCGCTTCGCGGTCGATGACGTAAAGGCCTATTGCCTGGAAGCGGCCGCCGCGGGAATCGCCAAGCCTTCGAGCCGCCAGCTGACCGACTGGTTCTGGAATGAAACCGAAGTCGGGGCGGCGATCCAGGCCTTGCGTGCGGCGTGTCTGACGAGCGCGGATGAGCGGTTGAAGTTGATCGCCGGCAATTTCTTGGTGCCGGCGGCGCGCGTCTCGCCTCTGGCTGAGGAGCCATTGGTGGGACGGCGTTAAGGTGATGGCCTTCGACACTGGGGCGCAGTCCGTGGCTGGCCGGCGGCGCGGTCGTTGCGCTCCGCATTCGCGTTGAGCGCAACGTGGCGTCAAGCGCGTGCGAAACATTGCGGCTCATAACGGGTGCGATGGTTTGGTGTCCAATGCCTGGATCTGCGCCAGGACCTGGTCGAAGGGGTGCGTCGAGACGCGGAAGTCGCCGCGGAAGGGATTGCTGAGGGCGATAATCAAGATCAGCACCAGCGCTCCGGAGACCGCCAGCGCTGCGGACATCGCCAGATGCATGCCGAAGCTCGGAAACCCAGCAAAGCGGCGAAAGCGATCGTCAGGACGCCGCCGACGATGGTCACGATCCAGACAACCGCCGGAATAGTGGTGTCGGCGGCGAGCAATCTCGCCTGTCTTGCGTCCCACAGCCGCGTCAGGGATTGCAGCATCTGCGCTTGCAAATTGCCGTCGGCCACGCTGGCGGGCTTGAGGCTAATCGCCATCTCGTTCAGCTTTTGCAGATAGGCCGAACCCCGGTCGACAGTCAGGCCTCTGGCTTGCGCCGGCCATTCCACCCTAATCACCGTCTCGATGTAGCCGAGGATGCCGTCATGCATCGAGGATTTCACCGGGTCGGCGAACCCGACCGAGGCATTATAGACATCGAGTGCGGATCCGGCTTCGGCATAGCTCGCCGCCTTCGCGTCGTTGAAGTGTTGCCAAGCGAGCATCGCGACGAAGGCCAGCAGCACCGCGAAGGTCGTGCCGATGACCGAGAATATCGCTGCGGCGACGTCGTTGTGCAGGCGGCGGATTTCGAGCGCCAGGAATAGGCGAGTTGCCAGTCCGAGCAGCACCGCGCCGAGAGCCGCCGCGCCCGCCAACAAGAGCCCGACCCCCCACAGCGGGTACTCGTAGACCATCCCGGGCTGCATCATCAAATGCACGGTTGCCCCAAACCTCCAGTGTTTCTATCATGCTAATATGGCCTGATGGCGGTAACGGGGCATGCTGCCGACCGCGACCAGCACATTCGGCGGCACCAATGAAAGCGGGATCGGTCGCCGCTCGCCCTATCACCGACCCGACCTGGAGCTCTCGATTTCAATTTGAGATAGGGCGGCATGCTCTGTAAGACATGCTGCCGACAAAAGGCGACCGGGATGCTGGTGGCGCTTGGGTATCTTCTTCACGGACGGTGAGCGGGGTCAGGGTGCGCCGCGATGCGCGTCGCCATCGCCTTCTCGCCGAACCATTCCTTTTTCATGGCCTCGCGCACAAATGCGCCGACCGCCGGCGAGTGCCGGCGCCCGCGAATGCTCACCAGATTGACCTGACGCCAGAATTCGGGCTCGACAACCGGCAGGGCGACGACACCCGGATGCTTTGCCGAATGCTCCGGCAAAAAGCCGAAGCCGAGCCCGGCCGCGGCCATCGCCAGGGTCCAGTCGTCGCGGTCGCTCCAATAGGTCGGACTGCAGGTGGCGCCCTGCTCTGCGAGGATGGCGTCGGCGTATCCGGCGAATTCGCAGTTATTGCGATGAATATAATTTTCGCCGTTGATCTCCTTGACGCGGACCACGCGCTGGTTGGCAAGGCGGTGCCCGACACCGACCACGATCACCATCCGCTCGCGGAACAGCGGCAGCACGTGGGTTCGCTCATTTGGTTCCTCGCCGGGCAAGGCGTAGACGACCAGTTCGAGATCGCCGCCGATCAGCCGCGCGCGGAGGTCTTTTGCGTCGGAATCGCATAGGCGCAGCTCGATGCCGGGGTGGTGCGCCCGAACGCCGGCGATCAGACCGATAATCTCATCGGGCGCGATCGTGCTCATGATGCCGAGTTTGAGTGGTGTCTTCTGCAGCTGCCGATACTCCTCGGCAACCCGCTTTACCGACCTGGTGCTGTCCAAGACCTCGGCGAGATAGGGGTGCACCATCCGCCCCAGCTCGCTCAGATGCGTGTGGCTGCGTTCGCGACGGAAAAGCGGGCCGCCGAGCTCCTCCTCCAGAGATTGTATCGCGCGCGACAAGGCCGGTTGCGACACGTTGCAGCGCTCCGCCGCCTTAGTGAAATTCAAATCTTCGGCCACGGCGAGGAAATATCGGACTTGGTGCATTTCCATAGCGTATTCCAGAGCCGGGAGGAAACGGCGGTTCGCGGCGTATCGGTAGCGATGACCAAGGCGGTCGCCGTTTTAGACCTCCTTCACACGGAGCAAAAGGAGCGAATTGCCAGGTGACGGATGAGACCCCACCCCAAGGGCCGCCAGCCGCCGTCGCCACGGGTATGAATTCGATAACAAAAGAGTATTGGCGTGCGGCACGGATACGGCCAAATTTTCAGCTCGACGCAAGGAGAGGATTGTCGCACGCGCTGCTCGCTTGCCGCGCTTTTCACGTTCAAATGGGGCCGACATGTTGTTCAAGAGCACCGAGATCAGCGGGCTGACCATCTCCTATCGCGAGGCTGGCGAAGAGGGCGCGCCGAAGCTTGTCCTCCTGCATGGCTTTCCGGCGTCGTCCCATCAGTATCGTAACCTGATACCGGCGCTGGCGCCACGGTTTCACGTGATCGCCCCGGACTATCCGGGGTTCGGCAACTCCGACATGCCCGACCCGGAAACATTCGCCTACAGCTTCGACAAGACATCCGAGATCATCGAATCATTTCTCGAAAAAGTCGGCTTCACGCACTTTGGACTTTACGTTCAGGATTATGGCGGTCCCGTTGGCTTTCGCATCTTGTCACGCCGGCCGGTTTGGCTGGAGTGGCTTATCATCCAAAACACCAACGCCTACGAAGTGGGGTTCACCGCGGCCTGGGATGGATTGCGCGGCGATTATTGGAAGAACCGGGACCCCGAGGCGGAGAAGGCGCTCGCGGCGTTCCTGCAACCGGAAACCGTCAAGACGATCTATACGCACGGTCATCCCCGGCCTGAGCTCATCAGCCCCGACAACTGGAATATGGACCTCTATTTCCTCGATCGACCCAACGCCCGGCGCATCCAGCTCGACTTCTTCTATGACTATCGCACCAACGTGCAGCTTTACCCGCAGTGGCAGGCCTTTCTCAGCCAGCGGCGGCCACCGACCATCATTTTCTGGGGACAGAATGACATCTTCTTCACGCGAGAGGGTGGTGAGGCCTACCTCAACGCACTTCCCGGCGCGGAGATGCACCGATTGAATTCGGGCCACTTCGCGCTCGAAGACTGTTTGCCCTTCATCGTCGAGAAAATGATTCCCTTCTATCAGAAAGCACGAACGATGTGATGCTTTGCGCAATGCGCTTTCGTCACGGCCGCGTCCGCGATCGGCCCTCTGCTTGTGGGCCACATCCGCGGTTTTCGACGGCTCGGCGCCCGGAAACCGGCGCTATGTAACGTCACAATGTCGTGACCAGGCCTTTCCTCCCAACCCTCCGCTGGCAATCTCGGCGAAGGATATTGAAAGGACTGCTCCATCTCCAACGCCCAGTTGGCTAGAGCTAGGATCAATGCAGATTCATCCGGCACTTGTTTGACCGACTGCGGGACGACCCCGGTAGTTTTTGGCGCTTTATCGTCTCCCGGGCTTGATGTGACAAGAACCGTGCTAAATCGGATTTGGCCTAGAGTAAGGTGCCATGTCGATTCTCCGCAAAATCGTCGTCGCAGGGCTGGTGTCGCTGGCGCTGGTGGCGCGGCTCGCCATTCATTCGCCGGCATATGCCGATTATCCGGTCGCACCCGATGTGGTCGTGTTTTGCGAGCCAACCCTGCGCCATGCCGTGACCGATGTCGGGGCACTGTGGCGATCACAGACCGGCATTCACGTTCGCGTCTTTACCTCGCCGACCTGGGCGTTGCTGGCGCAGATCGCGCATCATGCGCGCGACGACGTGTTGATTGGTGAGGGCGACGCGAATGCCGCCGCCGCGGCCAAGCAGCAATTGATCAAGCCGGCCACGATGCAGCAAGTGGGGCGCAACCAGCTCGTCGTCGCGGCGCTCGGCGATCAAAGCCGATGACACTAACACCGGCTTATCACCGGCTGCCGCCGAGTTGGTGTCGATCGCCGGCAAACAGCCGATCGCCATTGTCGATCCTTGGGCCGCTAGCGCCGGCGCCGACACCAAAAAGGCGCTGGAAGCGCTGGGGGTGTGGCAAAAGTTAGACGGCAAATCGGTCGGTGTCGTCGGCACCGCTGACGCGGCCTATCTGTTGACGCAAGGTAATGTGAAACTGGCGGTCGTCTATGCCACCGATGTCGTGGCCAATCCGGCGTTGACAGTCGCCGACCGACTGCCGGCGTCCAGCTATCCGCCGATCGTCTACTGGGTCGCCGAGACTGCCCATGCGTTGAGCCCAAATACCACAAAATTCATCGAATTCTTGCATACCGCCGGAGCCCGGCAGCGGCTACGCGCCGACGGATTGGAGATTTCGCCATGACCGTTCCGGCCCAGGTCCAGACGACCGCTGCTGCGCGCAGTATACAGCTGCATCCATTGAGCCGGCGCATCATGCACTGGATCAATGCATTGGCGATCTTCGTCATGATCGGCAGCGGCTGGCGGATCTATAATTACTACCCGGCGCTGCCGATCCATTTCGGCTTCCCGGCTTACCTGACCTTGGGCGGCGATTTTACCGTGACCGAGGCCGCCAGCAACGAGGACGGTCTGGCGAACGCATTGTTATGGCATTTCGCCGCGATGTGGGTCTTGGTGTTGAATTTTCTCGCCTATGTGATCGTCGGATTTGTGTCCGGGCATTTCCGCCGCGACTTCCTCCCGGTCTCGGTCGGGGCTTTTTTGCGCGACTTTCTCGACGCATTGCGCGGCCGGCTCGGCCATCGGCTCGGCGAGTACAACGCCGTGCAAAGGGTGTTCTACTGGGGCGTTCTCGCGGCGATCCTGGTCACAATCCTCTCCGGGCTCAGCATCTGGAAGCCGGTTCAGCTGCAATGGCTGACCTCGTTGTTCGGCGGCTACGAATTTGCCCGCGTCGTGCATTTCTTCGGTATGGCGGCGATCGTCGGGTTTCTCGTCGTGCATCTGGCGCTGACCGCACTGGTACCAAAAACGCTGGTCGCGATGGTCGTGGGCCGCGCCTCGGAGACGCCGCATCCGCGGAATGGAGGACAGCGATGAGCCGTTCAGTCTTCGAGCGCAAGCCGATCGTGACCGCCATCGAGCGGCGCCTGTTCTTGCGCCAGACATTGAGCCTGGGGGCGCTGACCTTGCTGACTGGGTGCGACATATCCGATAACGGCAGCGTTCAGAATGTCCTCAAGGCGATGTCGTGGTGGAACGACCGCGCCCAGGCATTCCTGTTCGGCCGCCAGACGCTCGCCCCCACCTATGCGGAAAGCGACGTCGTGCAAGCGACTTTCGCTACAACGCCTTTTTCCCCGCTGCCGACGCACCAAAACTCTCCGCCGCCGATTACCGGCTGGAATTGTCCGGGCTGATCGCCGACAAGCGGCCGTGGACGGTCGAACAGATTTACGCTCTGCCGCAGGAAAGCCAGATCACCCGCCATGTCTGCGTCGAAGGGTGGAGCATGATCGGCAAATGGGGCGGTCCGCGGCTCGGCGATTTCCTGCAGCGGGTCGGGGCCGACCTATCGGCGAAATATGTCGGCTTTCAGTGCGCGGACGGTTATTATGGCAGCATCGACATGCCGTCCGCCCTGCATCCGCAAACCATCATGGCCGTAAAATTCGCCGACGAGATCCTGCCTGCCAAATACGGCTATCCGTTCAAGGTGCGGATACCGACCAAGCTCGGCTTCAAGAACCCGAAATGGGTCACGGCGATCTTTGTCACGAATCGCTACCCCGGCGGGTTCTGGGAGGATCGCGGCTATAACTGGTTCAGCGGCTCGTAATGGCGCGGATGGGGGCTCCTGAAGGCGGGTGCGCGATCGCGGTGATGGGGAAAGCGCCGGCTGCCGGCCGCGTAAAGACCCGGCTCGTCCCGCCCTTGACGCCGGCGGTGGCCGCGGAATTGAGCGCTTGCTTTCTGCGCGACGTCACCGAAAATATCGCGCTCGCCGCTGGCGAGGTACCGATCCACGGCTATGTCGCCTATGCACCCGCAGGATCCGGCCCGCTGTTCGACGGCATATTGGCCGATGAGATGCGCCTCGTGCTCGCTGATGGTGCAGCGGTGTCGGCGCCCGATGTCAGGGGGTTTGGTTGTTCCTTGCTGCATGCTGCACAAGCGCTGTTCGCCAGAGGCCATAATGCGGTGTGCCTGTTGAACGCCGACAGCCCGAATTTGCCGACCGCGCTCCTGTCACAAGCGGCGGCCGTACTCGCCGAAAACGGCGACCGCGTTGTTCTTGGCCCGGCTGAAGACGGTGGCTATTACCTGCTCGGCCTCAAGGCACCGCACCCGCAGCTGTTCCAGCGGGTCGCGTGGAGCACGAGTACGGTCGCCGAGGAGACGCGGCAGCGCGCGCAAGGGGTCGGTCTGCCGGTCGTAGAACTCCATCCCTGGTACGATGTCGATGATGCGCAGACATTGCGGCGCCTGTGCCGTGAGCTGGCCTCGCCGCGGCCGGTGGGGGAGCTTGCCCCCTTTGCCGCCCCCGCGACCGTGGATTGTATCGAGCGGCTCGGCATCGAGCCGATGCTGGCGCACGGTCCTGATCACCGGCGGGGGGGTGCAGCATGACGGCGGAGGAGCCGGGCGTGGCGGCGGCACCGACCGTTGCCCGTCGCTATTTCGAGGTGGTTGGCGAACAGCGCTCGCGTGTCGCCGAAGCGCCGCCGATTTGCGTCTATCTCGAAGTCACCAATCGGTGCAATCTGTTGTGCGAGACCTGTCCCCGCACCTTCGAGGCGTTGGAGCCGCCGGCCGATATGAGCTGGCCGCTCTTCACTTCGATCGTCGACCAATTGCCCGGTTTGGCGCGCGCGGTGTTGCACGGCGTCGGCGAACCGATGCTGGTCAAGAACCTGCCCCGCATGATCCGCTACTTGAAGGAGCGCGGCGTTTATGTGCTGTTCAACACCAACGGCACGTTGCTCGCGCCACGCAAGCGCCGCGAGTTGATCGAGACCGGTCTCGATGAATTGCGGGTATCGCTCGACGCCGCCGAAGCGCAAAGCTTTCTGCAGGTCCGCGGCAAGAACTTCTTTGATCGCATTGTCCGCAATGTCGGGGAATTCACCGCGTTGCAACGGGAACTCGGGACATCGACGCCGCGTGTCTCGCTGTGGCTGACCGGCCTCAAGGAAACGGTCGCTCAGCTGCCTGATTTTGTGCGCCTTGCGGCACGGATCGGGGTTGGCGAAGTTTATCTGCAGCGCCTCGTATTCGACGATCTCGGCCGCGGGCTGGCGCGCGAAGAATCGTCGCTGTTCGAAAAGACCCGCCAGGAAGAAGACGCGGCGATCGCCGCGGCGCAGGCGCTCGGCCGAGAACTCGGCGTGACGATCGACGCCTCGGGCGCCACCGAGCCCGGCATCAGTCTGAAGCGCAGCAACGGGGATGCGCCGTGGTCGGCGTGCCGGCGCCCGTGGTCGTTGATGTATTTTACCGCGCATGGCCGCGCATTGCCGTGCTGTATCGCGCCGTTCTCGGCGCGCGGCTACGACACCTATACGCTCGGCGATGCCACCCAAGAGACATTGCGCGAGATCTGGAACGGCCGCGCGTATCAAGATTTCCGCGCTGCCTTGGTCAGCGATATGCCGCCACAGCCGTGCCGGAATTGCGGATTGCGATGGAGCCTGTAGCCGTCGTCATTCCGACGCTCAACGAAGCGCAATCGATTGGCGGGGTCATTGCCGAGATCCCGCGCGATCTGGTCCACGAGATCATCGTCGTCGATGGAGGCAGCGATGACGGCACCCCCGAAAACGCCGCCGCTGCGGGGGCGTGCGTCATAGCAGCAGGCGGACGCGGCTATGGCCGGGCATGCGCTGCCGGGATCGCCGCCGCGTCGCCCGAATGCGGGATCATCGTGTTTATGGACGGTGACGGGGCTGACCGCGGCGATCTGATGATGCTGCTCGTCGATCCGATCCGCCGTGGCGAATATGATTTCGTTATCGCCTCGCGCACTCGCGGCGAGCGCGAGCCCGGGGCCGATGAGCTGGCATCAGCTGCTGGCCGGCGATCTGGCCGGGCTCGGCACTCGGCTGCTTTACGGCGTCCGCTTTACCGATATGTGCGCCTATCGCGCGATCCGCCGCGACTGTCTCGAACGCCTCGGCATGCGCGAGATGACCTATGGCTGGAATCTCGAGATGCAGATGCGGGCGGCGCGCGCCGGGTTGCGCATCCTCGAAGTGCCGATGCCGTACCGCCGGCGCAGCGGCGGCAGGTCGAAGGTGGCGGGCTCGTTTAGCGGATCACTGCGCGCCGCGCTGCGTATTACCGCGACCTTCATCCGCGTTGCGACGGCTTTGCGCAGCGATCACCTGCGATCGCCCGAACCGTTGACCACACGGTAGAGGCGCCAACTCTCGGGCTTCTCGTCGACAAGGCGGAAATAGGGGCTGTCGGCAAACGGATCATGCCGCCAGGCACCATCGCTCGGTGTCACGACGATCACCCGGCAATCAAAGCGGGTAGCGAGGCGGCGGATGTCGTCTGCGGTGCCCTCGCCGGCGAAGACCCGCACAAAGAGAGCATCGATCCGGTCGATCTTTGGTTCAGGCAAAGGCACAAAGGCTCGCGCCAGGTTCCACCCGGCATAGCAGGAGCGACGGTTTGCCAGCAAAGCCCAGGAGATGTTGACCGGCCACCGGACCATGTCGGCGAGAAAGAGCGGATTGTTCGCGATACGCTCGTCTGCCGCCGTCGATCGGCGGACCGCGGCCCACAGTTGCGACGCTTTGGCGAAAATCGGAGCGGAGGCTGTCGGCAGACCGACAGCATTCTCGCGGGCAATCTGTAAGCCGCCGAAAAGACCCGCGGCCCACAACGCCACCGAAATTATTGCCAATACCGGCGCCGTCGTGCGCCAGCGGGCAAGCCCGGCCGCGGCGAATATTGTCAAGACCAGAATGCCTGGCAGCACCCCGCGCCAACCAAGGTCGTTATTGGCGATAGTGCTGGCAAATAGCCAGGGGAGCACAAAACTCGCCCCGGCAAGGAGCGCCAAGCCGACAACAAGCCGCTTTTCGAACGGCCCCAGTCCCCTCGCGCCGGTCGCTTCGGCCAGCGACCAGGTCCCGGCGAAATAGATTGCCGGAAACTGGATCACCATCAGAACCATCCAAAACGCCGGCAGATCGACAACAGTCCGCAACGTCCGCGGTACGGCGGGACCCAGAACCTCGTAAGGGCGAAAGACAATCGGGGCTCCTGCACCCCGCGCCGCTGTCGCAAAGAACTCATCGCGCAAAACAGGGAACGCGATCGCGAGTGCCAGGAGGCCTGCCGCGGCGGCTTTGAGAGCAAAGCCGAGCCGAGCCCGGCCATCCTTGGCCATGACCAAGAATGCAACGCCGATCGGCAAGGCACTCGCCAAAAACACGATGCCGCCGACCCAAGCGGAACTCTCGAACGCAGCTGCGCCGACGACGGCGAGAAGCGGGACGGTGAGCAAATCGCCGACCGTGGCGAGCTGTGACAGGATCAGCACCACCACTACGACACATCCCGCCGAAGCCAGGTGTTGCGGCGCCCAGCTTGCCTGAAAGAGCCAGCTCTGCGGCCACGGAGATTGCGAGAGCGTCTCGTCGAGATAGCCGGAGGGCAAGATCAGGCGGATTGCCGGCATCAGCGATGCCGCGAGGCTCAGAAGCACCACCAACAGTGCTGCAGTCCCGCGTTCGGCGATCCACGCTGCGAGGCCGATCATCAGCAACAGCGACGCGAATGCGGTGAACCAGGTCAGCGCGATGTCGGCTTCCCATCCGCTCGCACCCAACAGCAGGGCCGGGATCGCGACACTGAAATGCCAAAGGTAGTAGTAGACAAGGCGAGGTCCGCTGCCAGCAAAAAACGGATTGCCGGGCGGCAACCCCAAACGGGCCATGTCGTCGATGATTGCCACCTTCGAGTGGTCGAACATCGCCTCGCTGAGAACAACCCCGCCGCCACCCGATTTTGGCCACACCGCAAGCGCCGGGAGGATGGCGAGGAGTGCGGCAGCTGCGACAGCCAGCACTAACAGATCGCCCCGGCCGGCGCTGACCGCCGTTCTTCGTGAGCCGCGCAGCTCAATTGCAACCCCGCCAAGAACGGCAGCACCGGAAACGATGGCTGCCATTGCCCGGGTAAACCCGATGGCGGTCAGGATCGGCAGCGCCACGGTATTGAACACAGCCCAGCCGATGACCGGTGCGAGCGCGATCGCCAGCGATCGGCCAGCGAGAACCCGGCGTGCCACCGGCAACCCGACGCAGAAGCTGATCACGACCTCCACCGACGCGCATATCGCCACCATGGGAAAAGAAGGCATACGTTGCAGCCGCCGAATGTGATCGGTGTCCACGCAAAATACAAATGTCAGTGTTTTCCTCAATTTAGATGGGGTCACGGGCCGGCAACCGACCGTGGTTGCGGCAGTGGCCGTCCCTCACAGTAATGAAGTCAGAAACGGAGTCAGGCTTGGCCTGCTCCAAGCATCATCGAGGGACGACCATGGAGCACTATGCCGGTATCGATGTCTCATTGGAAAGCGCGAGCCTGTGCGTTGTCGACGCGAGCGGGCAGATCGTGCGCGAAGCCAAGGTGGCGAGCGAGCCCGAGGTCCTGATCGGATGGTTTGGCGGTCTGGGGATTGCTGTGGCGCGGATCGGGCTGGAGGCCGGGCCGTTGTCGCAATGGCTCTATGCGGGCATGCGCGATGCCGGGTTGCCAGTTGAATTGCTCGAGACCCGGCACGTGCGGGCCGCCTTCAAGACGATGCCTGTCAAAACCGACCGCAAGGACGCGCGCGGTATCGCTCAGCTGATGCGGCTCGGCTGGTTCCGCCCGGTGCATTGCAAGTCGCTGCCGGCGCAGGAAGTGCGGGCACTGTTGACGGCGCGCAAGCTGTTGCAGAGCAAGACCCATGATGTCGAGATGAGCTTGCGTGGGGTACTGCGAGGCTTTGGATTGAAGGTCGGCCCGACGACGCCGCGAACTTTCGCCACCAGGATCCGCGATCTGGTCGCCGGCCATCCTATCCTGTCAACGATTGCCGAAGCGCTGCTCGCGGCGCGCGGCACGCTGTTCGAGCAGTGGCAGCAGCTAGAAAAGCGCCTGCGATCCCTGGCCCGCGAGGATCGCCACGTGCAGCTGCTGATGACCGTACCCGGCGTCGGCGCGATTGTCGGGCTTACCTACGCCTCGGCAATTGACGATCCCGGCCGCTTCCGGTCCTCTAAGGCCGTCGGGGCCCATTTGGGCTGACCCCAAGAAGTACCAGTCGGGCGCGACCGACGTGACCGGCCGCATCTCCAAAATCGGCGATGGCAGCGTGCGCACCGCGCTTTACGAAGCCGCCAATGTCATTCTGACCCGGCCGGTAAAGGGTTCGACCCTGAAGAGCTGGGGGATGCGCCTGGCGGCTCGTGCCGGCATGCGCAAGGCCAAGGTTGCGCTCGCCCGCAAGCTCGCCGTGATACTGCACCGCATGCTGGCCGACGGCACGCAATTCGTCGCAGAGAAAGCGGCTACAGTCGCAGCCCGCTAACAAAGGGAGATTACAGGTTCGGGCGGTTCCCGAAACCAGCCGCCCGGAGCAAGGTCCCATCGCCGGGACGATGGACCAGGTCAGGCCGATGACATTTTAGCAGGGCCTTGCCACTGCGCGTTCTTAGATTGGCCGACCTGTTCCTTATCTAACCCCATCAGGTGGCGGCCCAGCGCCGACCCCGGACAGAAGAAAGACCCCGGCGACAGGATCAGGCTCAGAGGGATTGACCATCCAACGGCCCGTGACAGAAGTCCACTACGGTCACCCGCTTGCCGATCGCCGCTGTGGCCTCCTCGCTTGGCTCCAGAATGAAGAGGATCTTGTCGTATTGCAGGGTCAATGCCCGCGATAGCGTGCGTTCCTCCTTCCAGGCAAACGCGTCGTCAAGATCGTCGCCGGCGCGCAGCGGCCGATGCAGATCCTTGTTGTTGGCCGGCGCTTTGGCAAAGCGCGCGTTGTAGTCGGCGATGAACGCCGGGAGGAGGGCGTTGCCCTCCGCCAGGGTTGCCGCCCCGGCCAGCCGCAGTTCCTTGACCAGGCGATCCTGTAACGTCTTGTTCGCGCGCTCGACCCGACCTTGGCTGGGCTCGAATTGGCGCAGATGATGTCGATGTTGAGCGCGTGCAAAGCCCGGCCGAACGGGGTCATGCCCCCTGCCTTCGCACTAAGCAAATTCTGCTTGGTTGACCAACGGATAGGTTTTGCAATTCAGTGGCGACACGGATTCGCGGGTGTGTGGCATGGCGGGCAAGTCTCCGGTGACAGCGAGCGACGAGCAACGCGCCGCGCTTGGGGTTCTTGCCGGCTCGCGCGATCGTGGCGAGGCAGACCGGGCGCGCGCCGTGCTGCTGACGCTTGCTGGTTGGACCAGTCCCAAGATCGCCGAGGCGTTCGGCGTGCGGGAAGATACGGTTCGCCTATGGCGCAGCGATTTCGCTGCGGGCGGTGTTGAAGCGCTGCGGGCGAGCGTCGCGGCCGGTCCGCCTGCGGTGAAGAGTGCAACGGCTTTGCGAGTGGTCACGCCGTTGCTGCAGGAACCGGTAGCGGACCGGCCCAACTGGACGATCCCCCGCCTGCGAGCCGAGATTGAAGCGCGCGAGGGTCTGAGCATCAGCCGGGCGCAGCTATCCAAGGCATTGCGAAAAAAAAGTTCCGTTGGCGGCGGCCCCGGCACACGTTGAAGGGACGTCAGACAGCAAGCGAGGTGGAACGGGTCGGCTTGCGCCTGCAACTGCGCAAGCAACAGGCCGAGGCAGGCGACATTATTCTCCTCTTTGGCGACGAGAGCGAGGCGTTGACGCATCCCTATCTCGCCCGGGTATGGGCGGAGTCGGGTGCGGACTTGCGCGTGCCGGCACCGGGACAAGCCAAGAAGGTAGCGATCCTGGGATCGCTCGATCACGTCACGCGCGAACTCATCGTCCATACCAGCCCGACCAAGCGCAGTAGCGACTTCATCGCCCATCTCGAGCAACTCGACGCTCTCTACGGCTCCCAGCCCGGGCGGCAGGCCAAGCCGGTCGTGTTGGTCGAGGACAATGGCCCGATCCATACCAGCAAGCGCTCGCTCGCCGCTCTGGCCGCTCGCGCGCACTGGCTCACCGTCGAGTGGCTGCCCAAATACGCGCCCGAACTCAACGACATCGAAGTAGTTTGGCACCATCTCAAGGCCTATCACCTCGCGCACCAGACCTTCACTGACGCAGCCGCACTTGACCAGGCCATCCATGCGGCAGTCACCGACCTCAACCGCGAGCGCATGCGCGATCCGTTGGCCAAGCCGCGAATCTCTGCTTAGGGAGTGTACAAATCACGAAGTTCCCATCCCTTTGCCATGGTTTGCAGGATTTGGAGGCCGTGTTTGAAGGTGATGGGCCCCGGAGGTCGGGCCGAAGAGCACCCTCCTGAGCCTGTCGAAGGGCCATCCGCCGAGGCGGGCAATGATCCATGCGGCCCATGCGAGGCTGAGATGGGGATGGGGGTTGCCGCGGGGGCGGCTGTACGAGGCATTGACGGCTTCGAGTGTGGCGATTTCGGCTGGGGAGAAGACGATAGGGGCATCCAGGCTGCTCGTCCCATCGCGGGCCTGGGTCAACTGCATGATGATCACCGCAGCGCGCGCCGCAACGGCTGCAAGCTTGATGAGGCAATCGGCGGTCTCAACTTGGCTGTCCTCGATCTGTAAGCCCTGCTTTTTGAGGGTGCGAAAGAATTGCTCGATCACCCAGCGCTTTCGATACCAATCGACAACTTGCCAAGCGCCGACGGCATCGGCCACGGCATGGGTAGTAAGCAAGCGCCACGTGATCGCCTTGGCGCCGGCGGGCGGGTTGGGTTCGCTGAGCTCGATCAGGGTCAGCGCCACCTGTTTCGGTAGGCTCGGCCCGCAGATCCCGCGGGGACGCAGAAGCGTGACCGATCCGGTGCGCAATTCGAGTTCGGCCGCGCGCGCGGGCCGATCCCCGCGCGCGCGGATTGTCAGGCGGCGCGTGCCCAGCACCGGCCAGTTGCGCGCCGCTGTCGTCAGCGTGCCACCCTCGGCCAGCTTGCGATCGTGATAGACGCGGCCGAGCACATGGACATGTCCGTCCGGGACCAGCGCCCAAAGCGGATAGAGATCGGCCTCGCGGTCGGCGATCATGGTGACCATCGCCGCTGCCGCGAGCACCGGCTTGGCCGCTTGCGCGGTTTCGATCCAGCGGCGCAACTCCTTCTCGTCGAGAAGCCGCTGCTGGTTGCGCTTCTTGCTGCTCTTGTCCACCGTCTCCGGTTCGGGCCGCGTCCACACACTGCCGCCAACCAGTCCAAGGCACTCGCCGCTCGCGGCATCGACGGCAATCATCGGGTGCAGCAGGAGGCCGCGACCGACGCCCTTACCGATCAGCCCCAAACCGCGGCGGTGGCTTTCCGTCGTCCGAAAGTGGATTTCGCTGGTGTCCTGGATGGCTAGCGCATGCCGCCCTGCCGCGGCTGGCGCCGTCTCTTCGCTCCATCCGGCGATGATCTGGGCAACCCCTACCCGCGGGTTGCGCAGCAATCGCCCAAAGCAAATCTCGATCTCTTCCCGCCCTTGCGCCAGACGGCGCAAGCAGCTGGTCTCCAATTGCACCATACGGTCGAGAAGCATCGCCCCCCTTTGTCAAGGCGACGATCCCCAAACCGGCCAAGGCTTCGTTCCATATCGCACCCTCCCCGGCCTGCGACGGGACAGGCTTGCCAAGCGTGCCGGAACAACAATCATAAAACCGCTCCGTGCGAAAAGCCCCCGGAGCGCTGGAGACCCAACGTACGCAACCGCTTTTGTACACTCCCTAGTGCCTTCGCAGGGGCAGGCTCTGCCGCCAACAGCGCCCGGGTGGTTGACCCGAAACACCCCATGCTTGTCGCTGTACAACGCGACCGGCTTGCCCCAGGCCTCCAGATAGGCGCGGGCCGCGTGAAAATAGGCGAAAAGCCTGCCCCTGGCTTGAACAGGGGTCGACTCGCTCTCGACAAACTGCAGATGCATCAGCCGGCTGGTCGCGTCGTCGATGAACACCAGCAAGGTGCATTGTGGCCCGCGGTTTTCGAACCACCAGTGCTCGCTACCATCGACCTATACCAGTTCGCCGACGCAGTCGCGCCGCGGGCGCGGTTGATGAACCCGCTTTTGCCGCTGCTTGCGATCAAGCCACAGCCCGTCTTCGATCATCCACTTCCGCAACGTCTCGCCGGAGAACGCAAAGCCGTGCTCGGCGGCGAGCTTTCGGCCGCCAATGTCGGGCCGAAATCAGCGTAGTTCTGGCGCACGACCCGCAGCGCCGCGGTGCGTACCGAGGCGGCCGTCCGACGGTTGCTCGGCCGACCGCGCTTCTTCGAGATCAAACCCGCGACGCCGTCACTCCGAAACGCCTTCAACAACCGCCACACCTGGCGCTCGCTACGCCCCAACAGCTGCGCTGCAGCACGCACCGGCAGACCACCCCGATCGACGTCCCGCAAGACCTCGAGACGCCGCAACTCCCCATCGCTCATGCTCAGTACCGCCATTGATGCCGCCCCCCACAGCCCGCCAAAACGCCGGGGAGACTGACATTTTTAAATTGGACAGCACTGACATTTGCACGTTGGGCCTACAATCGGAATGCGCACGATTAGATTATTGTTTTCAATTCCGCAGCCATTTCGCCAAAAAAGCAAGGCAAACTCTGTTAACTAGCGCAACATCTTTACCATCCCGAATATAAGTAACTTTTGCAGTAACGGAGACAGACGGCCACGAATTATTGACGAGCGTTAACATGCTGATAATCGGCCGTCAAATCCGCTGGTAAGATGGGCAAAAGTCCGTGCACGCAGGTGCGGCAATCCCCTTTATTCGTCATCCCGGCCGGAGCGCAGCGGAGAGCCGGGATCCAGGGAAGTGGCTGCGGCCCTAGGTTCCCGCTTGCGCGGGAACGACGAGGAGGGGGTCCGCAGCGTGGTGAACCGGGACGCGTCGCTGTCCATCTGCCCGGACTTTTGCCCCTCTTACAACCGCTGATGTTTCTGCACAGTGCGGTCTCGATCGCGCTATACCGCCCCACTCTGTGCGAACTCTGCCGCATTTGCCATGATCATGCATGATATTAAACGCTTACTTGGCATCACGTTTGCCGACAAATGAAAACGAGTTTTTGCGAATTAACCAAATTATCCTTGGGAGTGTGAGCGGCATCACACATCTCGGAGGGTCCTTCACCTATTTCACCAGACGTTGGGCGGATGGGCCGCCCATCTGGAAATGTCGGTTTCGAGTCAAGTCCGCACTTGGACCCGATTTACGCTTTAGAAGGAGAATATGGCGAATCCAGTAGTATTTGGACCACTGCCACTTGAGCTCCAGGGGCAAATCGTCGAATATCTGAACCCAGATGACGCTGATACACTTGCAAGGATGAGCCCGGATGCTGCGAGGCTGGTTGCGTGGGTACAAGCAAATCCGAGATACTGGGAAAATGCAGCTCGGTCTAGACAATATACAGCCCTATTTAATCAAGTAATAAGGGGACTTCCAAGGGACCTTGGAGACCAATTCAACCCCCGAACGTGGCTACAGGTGCAGAGGTTTTTGAAGGAATACAGAGCAAGCCATCCCCAATTGTCTGCTCCGGAGCCAAGTGAAGGATCCTCGCACTCCGGCGAGTCCTCTCATCCTTCAGAATCTCCCACCTTCAGGAATCCTCTCAGTCTTCAGTGCCACGCGGTCTCGAGGAACTCAGTCGTCAGTTCGCGCGGGTCTCACCAGAGCTCTTCGCGCGCCGCTGCTGGGGAAGTTGCCGAGGCGGGGTGAGGGGGCTGCCGAGGGCGGTTGCTGAGGGGGCTGCTGAGGTGGGTGCCGAGGTAGGCGCCGAGGCGGCTGCGAGTGCAGTTCCGGTGGTGGATGCGCTGGTCGCAGTCGGTACAATCGTGTTTGGAATAGTGTCGGGCATCATAGGAGCCGACAATAAGAAGCGTGAGGCGTTCACGCAGAGCTTTGTTCAACAGGCAAGTAAGAAATTTCCAAATTGCAACATTGTCATTGTCCACCCTCAGCACAGGGTTGCTGGCCCGCATGTCGTCCACCAGCACCACGAGCTGCCGATGACCGTGGGAACCTGTGGATACGACAGCTACTGCTCACCAAAGGGACAGCCATTCGTATTCGAAAATCAGGGGGACGGTGGCTATCTCAACTGGGCCTATGCCGGCCAGTTCAGCCGTAACGGGAACACTCTCACGGCCGCTTCGAAACTACCAACTCCGAAGCTGCCCGCGCCTTCCCCCGCGCCCAAGCCAGTACAACACGGCACTCCCGCCGCCGGGCACGGCGCGAAAACGGCCTAGGATCGGATCGTCGATTGCCGCCGAAGCCTTCGGGTAAGCTGTAAATCCCGCGGAAACCGGACAGCGCCGCCGCCTGGATAGACAGCGGCGCATCCAAGTCCGATAGCAGGTGAAATCGCCGTATCTCTCCAGGCAGCAGGCCGCCGGCCCATTTCAACCATCTTCGGGATGATGTCATGGGATCTGTCGCACGGAGCTGCCTTCGATAATCCTAAGACCTCGCTGCTACACGTGATTATTCCAACAGTCTACCGCAGAACCGCGCCAGAACGACCGCCGCTTCGAGACGCGGCGCCAAGGGGGCTCTGGAATTCTGCTTGTCGCTTTGGCTGCTCCCGGAATAAGAGTGGGTCCGGAAGGGTCATTGATACAGGTAGGCTAAACGCACGGTATCGGGCGAGGAACTCACCCTGATCCGTGCACGAACCAGGGGAATTATGCCAATGAAGATGATGGTTGCAGCTGTGTTCGCTCTTTGCTTCGCCGCAGTTGGTCCGGCCATTGCTGACAGCGGTGGCGGTGGAAGCGACCGGTCCTCCGATACGCCCACTTGCGGCAAGGGCAAGGTCTGGGACAGCAAGAGTCAAAAATGCGTCAAGGCAGAAAACGGGGTATTGCCGGATGACGCTCTCACCAACTACGCCTTAGCGCTGGTCAAGGCCGGACGGTATGGCGAAGCATTGGCTGTGCTCGATCTGCTCAAGAACCCGAACACGCCTGTCGCGCTAAATTACCGTGGTTATGCGACACGCAAACTGGGCCGGATCGACGAGGGGATCGGCTATTATTTGCGATCGGTCGCGCTTGATCCACACTATGCACAGGTCCGCGAATATCTAGGGGAGGCTTATCTCCTCAAAGGCGACATGGCGAGCGCCCAGGCGCAGCTCCAGGCCATCAAGCAGATTTGCGGGATGGTTTGCGAGCAATACGAACATCTCGCGGTAGCCATCGCCGACCCCAAGGATCTCTGATCCAGCTCACCACCCAGTCGGTGATCGCGGCTGCCGGCTCCGGGAACGGTTCAGCCGCGTACTCGCCGGCCGAAGCGCACCATCCCTGGGATGTGCCGCACCGAAAGCGGAAGTCCTGGGCCTTGCGGCGTCATGATGATGGAGCCTAGCCTCGGATCCCGTCGAACTCGATCATGAACATGCTCGGGGAAAACCGGTGAGCCAACAAAATGTCGAGCGGCCGCACCCGACCCGGCGTGGTTTGGTACGCACCGCGGCTGGTGTCGCTGCCGTTGCCGGGACGGGCTTGGGGACAGAAAGGGCTACTAAAGCTTTCGTCGAGGCCAAATCAACCAGCGGACCAACAAATCTTTCAAGCACCGAGGTCGAGCCGTTCTGGGGACTACATCAGGGTGGGATCACGACACCCCGGCAAGGTCACACCTATGCAGCCGCGTTCGATCTCATCACAACAAAGCGACACGATTTGATCGGGCTGTTGCGTGCTTGGACAAGCGCCGCGCAAAGAATGAGCATTGGTCAGCCGGCGCAACCGGCCGCTCTCGATTTGGCAAAGCCCGCGTCAGATAGCGGCGAAACCCTAGAATTATCACCAGCCCAGCTGACATTGACCTTTGGTTTCGGGGCAACACTGTTCGTAAAGGACGGAAAGGATCGCTACGGGCTCGGATCGCAGCGGCCACCGGCTTTGGTTGATCTGCCCCAGTTTAACGGTGACCAGCTGATCGAGAGCCGCACCGGCGGCGATCTGGTGGTGCAGGCTTGCGCCAATGACCCGCAGGTCGCCTTCCATGCCGTTCGTCAGCTGGCGCGGCTCGTCTTTGGTGTGGCTGTCGTGCGGTGGGCGCAGACCGGTTTCATCTCTGGAGCCGACGCGCATCAGACCCCGCGCAACTTGATGGGTTTTAAGGACGGAACAAGCAATCCGTCGGTCATTGATCCGGCAATCATGGAGAAATTTGTTTGGGTCGGCAGCGATGGCCCGGACTGGATGCACCGTGGCAGCTATGTCGTCATGCGCCGAATCCGAATAGCCATCGAGCATTGGGACCGCATGCCGCTCGAGTTTCAGCAGCAGACATTTGGCCGAAGCAAATATTCCGGCGCACCACTCGGTAAACAAAACGAATTCGACCCGGTCGATCTGGATATGGTTGATAAAGCCGGAAACCCTATCATTCCCGAGAGCGCACATATCCGGCTTGCCGCCGCTGCCAGCAACAATAGCGCGCAGATCTTGCGGCGGGCCTACTCGTACAATGACGGAGTGAGTTTCACGATCGAGCGCTGGCC
Source organism: uncultured Alphaproteobacteria bacterium (assembly GCA_963846635.1). Lineage (GTDB taxonomy): Bacteria > Pseudomonadota > Alphaproteobacteria > ATCC43930 > CGMCC-115725 > AP-15. The sequence continues at coordinate 74,304 of CAWJXM010000031.1, forward strand.
GCCTTGGCGCCAAGCCGTGGAATATGATGCCGGCCTCTTTTTCGTATGTTATCAGCGTGATCCGCGCACTGGCTTTATAAAGATCTTCGAGAAGTTGTCGCAATTCGACATGCTCAATCAATTTGTGACCCACACCGGGGGTGGGCTGTTCGCTTGTCCAGGTGGAATTGCGCCGGGCGACTATGTCGGGCAGCGCCTGCTCGAGACGTCCTGACCGCTACCTGGACTGAACCAGTTCGATCCGATCACGTTGGAAACGGCCCGTTGTGGAACGGACGGAGCGGCCCACCGCCTATTGATCCCGACATGATCCCCAGTGAGGAATATCGACCCAGATCGGGTTTGTAGCCGCCGCCTTTTCAAATTCTTAGGCGAATTGTCTTAAATCGGCGGCGTGGGACGTTCGCGATAGCGCGGCGTTGTCATCTATGGGGCTCGGAGGTGATATCGTGAAGCAAACCGATCGGGCCGGGTCGTCGGCGAAAGTGCTGGTGACGGGCGGTGCGGGATATGTCGGCAGCCACGCTTGCAAAGCCCTGGCCAAGGCGGGATATGTGCCAATCGTGTTCGATGACCTGTCACGCGGTCATCACGCTGCGGTGCGCTGGGGTCCGCTCGTCAAAGGCAAGCTCTCGGACACAGAGCTTCTCGCCGCGACCCTATGCCAACATGGGGTTTCGGCGGTCATGCACTTCGCCGCCTACGCCAATGTCGGTGAAGCCGTCGCGAATCCAGCCTCCTATTACAGGAACAACGTTGGCGGGACGCTCTCGTTATTGTCCGCTATGCGCGAGGCCGGTGTCGGTTTGCTCGTCTTCTCGTCGAGCTGTGCGATTTACGGTATTCCTGATCGCGTCCCGATCGCCGAAGGCACACCAGCGGCGCCCGTCAACGCTTACGGCGAGACCAAACTGGCGATCGAGCGGGCGCTCTTTTGGTATGGGCAGGCTTACGGGCTCAGAAGTGCGTCGTTGCGCTACTTCAACGCTGCAGGCGCCGACTCCGAAGGCGAGATCGGCGAGCACCATGACCCCGAGACGCATTTAATCCCGCTCGCAATTCGCGCCGCTCTCGGCCAGACAGGTCCGATCGCGGTCTACGGCACCGACTACCCGACCCCCGATGGAACCGCGATCCGCGACTACGTCCACGTCTCGGACCTGGCCGACGCGCATGTGCAAGCGCTCGACCATCTCGCCAGGGGCGGCGCCAGCACCGCGCTCAATTTGGGTACCGGTCGGGGATATTCCGTTTATCAGGTGATCGCAGCCATCGAGCGCATCAGCGGCAGAAAGGTCCCGCGGCACGAGACCGGACGTCGGGCCGGGGACCCGCCGGCCCTGGTCGCCGATACCAGGCTCGCGCGATCCGTTTTGGAATGGGCAGCGCAGCGTTCGGACATCGAGACCATCGTCGAGACCGCCTTGGCTTGGCATGCGTCCCACCCAACTGGTTTCACCGAAACACCACCCGCCCAAGCCGCAGAAAAGACCACCCAAGCTGGGCTTTGCGCCTGGTAACGATTGCAACAAAGGAGGATTGCAATGTCGAAAAAGGATCTGCCGCCTGTCCCATCAGCCGGCCGCAGCGATAAAGGCCCCGGCGCCGCCGCTGAGGATAAAGCGCCCTCGGATCTTGCGACGAATGCAGGCGAATCCCGCGAGCGCAATATCGACAAGCAAGGCCGCCAGGGCAATATCGCGGTCAATACGAGAAATCAGGGCTATCAGCAGGACCGCTGAGATGTCGAGCAGCACCAAAACGCCGGCGGCCGATCGTTCGCACGGCGGACCCGGCAGCAGCCGCCAGGACGCCAGCAAACCCGAGCCGCCGCATCACTCCGGACCGGCACCGGGAGAGCCGACCAACCCCCGCCACAGCCGGATCTCGGGCGGCGGCGGTGAGCGCGACAGCCATCACACCCATAATCCGCCCGAAAAAGGGAAGGGGAAATCAATCGGGCCCGGGCGATAACCACGGCTGTCCGGTTGAGCGACTGCGACAACGCAGGATCGAGCGTCGAGAGCCACGAAGCAACTGTAAGTACGCTTTGCCCGGACTTGGTCCGGGCATCCACGTCTTGGCCGCCGAGATCATCAAGGCCCGGGAAGACGTGGATGGCCGGGTCAAACCCGGCCAAAAGAGGTATTCTAGTACCTTGTAATCTCTAACATTGAGTAATCTCTAACATTGAGCGTATCTGCGGGGTTTGGCATGTTTTGTGATTGTATGGTCCTGCCGAATTCGGACGTCGGGTTGTTTATTTCCCTGGCAAAACAGAGATCAATCTTGCTGGTGTCCCGGCAGGCCGGGATCTCATCGCACGCCGTGTAACAGAGCGCCGAGGATTGCGATCGTCGCTGCGGCGTTGATGCCAACGGCCCAGGTAATGACCCGCATTTCAGTATGCAACACCTTGATTTCCGTCTCGATGCGCCCCAGGCGATTATCGATCGAGGCGATCCGGGTCTCGTAGTCGGCCAGCTCTTCGGCGGCGGCCTGCGCCTCTTCCTCAGTCGCCCCCGCGGATAACAGTGCCCTGTACGTCTTGCCCAACATCAGTGCCATGCTGGCTCATATCCATGCTGGCTCATATACAGACGAGCAACACCCCCAACAAGCGCACCACATCGTACAGCGTCACGACCATAGTGACGAATTTGAACACCTTGGCCAATTCCCGCTAAGTCATCCCCTCATCTTCAGTGTCGCTGTTACCGTTAGCGGCACATCTTGTGCCGTGCCTCGCCATGTCATACATCATTTCCCTCAACCGGACAGCCGTGGGCGGTAACCGAGATCCCGTTGCTGGGTTTCATGGACCTCTGGCGAGGGCGCAATCCGAGATCCGGATTTCTCGCCCTCGCCGTGGGCATCATGTCCTTTGAATGAATTTATCCAATCCGGTTCTCTCCCGCTTCTGATGCTGGCGTCCGAGCGGGCGGACACCGTGGCGAGAGCGAGCCGGGCTTTGACCAATGCGCATGTCGGGGCACGAGAGTAGCTGGGGTGGATCGGCGCATCCTTATCCACGCACCAATCCGCCATCGATCGGAATTACGGCTCCGGTCACATAGTCAGACAAATCGGTCGCCAGAAACTCGACGACCCTGGCGCAATCCTCGACCGTGCCGAGGCGTCGCAGAGCCACCAACTCGGCGCGATCACGGTTGCTTTGACTGCTGCCCGGGATCACAGTCGCCATGATACGCCCGGTTGCGATCACGCCGGGAGCGATGCAGTTGACGGTGATACCGAAGGGTCCGAGGTCCTGCGCCAGATAACGCGTGTAATGAGCGATCGCAGCTTTCGCGGCACCGTAATGCGCATATCCACCATCGGCCGCGGGCGCCATGCCAGCGATCGAGCTCACCGTGATGATCTTGCCGGAGCGCTGCTGCTTCATGATTGGGGCGACCGCATTGCACGAATAGACCGTGCCGAACAGGTTCATCTCGGTCACGAGCCGCAACAGTTCCGGATCGAGTGAACTTGCCTTGGTGTCCATCGGCCGACCGCGACCACCGCCGGCATTGGCGACCAGCACATCGACCCGGCCCCATTCTTTGAAGACCCGCCCCGCCATCGCCTCGACCGCTGCGGTATCACGCATGTCGACCTCAATCCCCAACGCGGAGCCTCCTGCGGCCTCAATTTCGGCGACCGTATTGTCCCCGGTCATGTCCTTTGCCTCGGCCTCGAATTCCTCGAAGGAGCGCAGATTGATATCGGCCACCGCCAGCTTCGCCCCCAAGGCAGCGAGCCGCTTGGCGTAGGCACGGCCAAGGCCGCGGGCCGCACCCGTTACGATCGCCACTTTGCCGTCGAGTTTGCCCATGGATGACCTCCAATCCAGTGACGTCCGGCGGTTCCGGCCGATATGGCGGTGCTCGTCCGATCCACCCCGCCAGACGGCAGATACTTATCCCGCATCTGCCGGTTCGGGACAGCTGTTACGACGCAATCACGTGAGACCCTCAGATGGGTCTGCTGCTGTCAGCTGGATGCTGACAGATCGGTACCAGACTGCCAAAACGCGCAAAGCTGCTCGACAGAGCTGTCGTACGTGGCAAAATCGTGCCGGTCGGAGGAACAAATGACGCTGCCACGCAAAATTAATCCCTATGAGGTCGGTCTTGACAAGAATGCGGCCAATTTTGTCCCGCTAACACCGCTCGGCTTTTTGCAGCGCAGTGCAGCCGTGTATCCGGAACGACCGGCTGTGGTTTATGGCGAGCGCAGCTATAATTGGCGGGAGGCGTATCAGCGGTGCCAACGGCTCGCCGGCGCGTTGGCCGGCCAGGGGGTGGGCCGCGGCGATACCGTCGCGCTGATGGCGCCAAACCTGCCTGAAGCCTTCGAGGCGCATTTTGGCGTGCCGATGGCGGGTGCGGTGCTAAACGCGCTCAACATTCGGCTCGATCCCGAGACAATCGCCTTCATCCTCGCTCATGGCGAAGCCAAAGTGTTGCTGACCGACACCGAATTCGCTCCGGTCATCGCGGCTGCCCTGGCCCGGCTCGATCGCAAACCGGTCGTGATCGACATTCGCGATGCCGCAGGGCCGGGCGGCGAGCGCCTCGGCGAAATCGATTACGAAGCGTTTCTCGCCGGGGCCGATCCCGATTTCGCACCGGTCATGCCGGCCGACGAATGGGATGCGATCGCTCTCAATTATACCTCCGGCACCACCGGCAACCCCAAGGGTGTGGTCTATCATCACCGCGGCGCCTATTTGAACGCGATCGGCAACATCCTCGTCTGGGGAATGCGGCAACATCCCACTTATTTGTGGACGTTGCCGATGTTTCACTGCAACGGCTGGTGCTTCCCGTGGACGGTCACCGCCTTGGCCGGCACGCATGTCTGTCTACGCCGGGTCGAAGCCGCCGCGATTTACGATCTCATCCGCCGCCAAGGGGTTACCCATCTCTGCGGCGCGCCGGTCGTCATGAATATGCTGCTCAATCCCGGACCCGGGGTCGAGTGCAGGCTCGATCGTCCGGTGGCAATGATGACGGCGGGAGCGCCGCCGCCGGCAGCGGTGATCGAGGGCATCGAGGGCCTGGGATTTCACATTACCCATGTCTATGGGCTGACCGAGGTCTATGGGCCGGCGACAGTATGCGCCTGGCATGACGAATGGGATGCGCTGCCCAGTCAGGAGCGTGCGGTGCTGAAGGCGCGCCAGGGCGTCAATTACCCGGTGCTCGACGGGTTGATGGTCGGCGATCCGGAAAGTCTCGCACCGGTTGCGGCGGACGGGGCAGCGATCGGCGAGATCTTTATGCGCGGCAATATCGTCATGAAGGGATATCTCAAAAATCCGCGCGCCACCGAGGAGGCTTTTGCCGGCGGCTGGTTCCACAGTGGCGATCTCGGTGTGGTCCATCCCGATGGCTATATCGAACTGAAGGACCGCTCAAAGGACATCATCATTTCGGGCGGCGAGAACATCTCGACGGTTGAGGTCGAAAACGTGCTTTATCGCCACCCGGCGGTGCTCGAAGCTGCCGTCGTCGCCCGCCCCGATCCAATGTGGGGCGAGACCCCGTGCGCCTTTGTCACGTTGAAGCCCGACACCAGCGCCACGGCAGAGGACATCATCGGCTTTTGCCGCGATCACCTCGCCCGGTTCAAAGTGCCGCGTACCGTTGTTTTCGCGCCGCTGCCCAAGACCTCGACCGGCAAGATCCAGAAATTCGTCCTGCGCGAGCAGGCGAAAGCGTTACCGTGAGAATACTACGCCGCGGTGGCGCGCCGATCACACCGATGCGACAGCCTCTCCGATCCGGCGCCAATCCGCCACCTGCTGCGGCCACGGGCGGTTGATGAGCCCGAGCGGGCTGCAATGGCCGACGGCGAATACCCGCGTTTGATCTTCGGAGACCCAACAGGAGCCAGCCGCCGCCGAAATCGGCCGCGGCGCCTCTTTCAATAGAAAAGCTTGCCGCGCTGCCCGCCAACCGCAATTACCCATTGCGACCACGACAGGCGGCTTTAACCATGCGAGAAGCGGGAGCAGATGTCTTGCCGTGCACGTCGATATCCAACTGGCCCGTACCGGCCCGCTCATCTTTCCCTGTTTGAGGCATAGGACCGAATTTGTCAGAAACACTGGCGCATCTACGTCTAATTCTCGCGGATGTTTTGTCCGAATGCCGGCTTCAGCCAGAAGCTTCCATAAATTATCGTTGGTCTTGTTGTTGGGCTCGTCGCGGCCGCGATTGCGTACAAAGTAGTCGACATTGCCGAAATCCTGACCGATGACGAGCAACTTCGGAGCTTTATGACCGAGCCAGAGTTCCCAGTGGCTGATGACGTTCGGGTCGTATTCGAATTCGGCGCAACTGCGAATACTGCCTGGGTCGCGCTCGACGCAAATCCGACAGGCTTTGCGAGTCGCAACCAGCGTGTCGTAATCCCTCATTCTGTTCCTCTGCAGCGCGACCGGCCGCGGCTCTGCCCGTCGCCATCTGTGGCGCTGCAGCCGGGCAAGTTCTACAGATTTATCCTGCGGGGTCTTTGCCCTAGTAGATCGAGTAGGGGGATGCCTTGCACCTCCAAGATTAGATAGAGCCATGCCCGGCGCACAACACCCCGCCGGCAGGATTACGGGCGATTTTCGGATGGGAGCGCACTACGCGCTGAGAGAGCCTTGCTTGAAATGAATTCCGAGTTCCCAATAAGTTATCGTCGCCCCCGCGAAAGCGGGGGTCCAGAGCCTGCCCCTGGCTTGAACAGGGGGCAAACTGCTGCGGTATTGCCAGCCCTAAATTCCCGCTTTCGCGGGAATGACGGAGAGAGGCGACAACTGGTTAAAACTGGCGGATTCATTATCGGTCTGGCGCTTGGCGGCGAAGGACTGTATCGCCAAGACGCGGGTTGTTGCGTCTCAATATTTGGCCAAGTGCCGTCCGCTGGTGCCGCATTCTGATCAGTGCAGCCGGTGGAGAGATCGTACGAATGTTGCCAATGGCCGCGTCTCAACGAGTCGTTGCGACCGGAACTTGCCGACGGTCTGCTTGGTTAGAGCAAGTGTTCATTCCTGGCGGACATCCCTCCCCTCCCGCCAGGCCAGCCTTTGCCCCGCTTAGGCGGGGCTCTTTTTTCCCAGACATCGTGGAGCTTCAGCAGATGAGTAGGCCATTACGATAACGCGGATTACCAAGCCGCCTTTCGAGATCTTCAGCCAATCGGTCGTAGCTCTGCGCGACCAGCGTCATCGTCTCTCGAGCCGATTTCGAGGCAAACTCTTCTGCCTCGGCACGCAGCTCTTCGGCAATCAGCCGCCACCAGCAGACTTGTTCCATCGTCTCCCGACGCTGTGGTCTTTTGGATCTGCCCAGATCGCCGTTCGGTCCAGCAAATTGTCGCTTGAACGCCTCGGCCTCCCGTTCATCGCTGAACTCGGCCTCGATGGTCACGGTCTGTGGTTGCAGATCGTAATGAAACCGGGACGGGACGAATCTGTGCGTGTCGAGCCATGACCGCATGCTGGTCATTTGGGCCGATAGGCTGATCGCCCCCCGGGGCAGCCTGAGGATCACGGTGTGCATATTCGGTCTCCCCGATTTCCACCGTCAAACGCCTGTAAGATCTATCGTCAAAATATATACGTTGCACGGGGGGTAAAGAGCTTCCATTCTTGTGCTCCCGATCGCCGCCTCAACCGGGTACCCTAAAGGGCTGGTCACGAAATTGCTGGTCAGTCTTTGTTAACCTTGATCGCGCCGGAGCACTGGCCGCGAGCGTCGCAAAACCCCGCTGAACCCGAAGCTGACGTTGCGGTTGCCACGCTTCGAGGGCTGGCGCATCATGAATTGCCACGTCCGGGCCGGAGGGATCACGCCCATGAGCCTCTCAACGCAAAGCCTTTCGCCAAACCTGCCGCCCGACACGCAGCGCGAGATGCTGCGGCGGATGCTGACGATACGCCGCTTCGAGGAACGCGCCTCGGACGACTACCGCGCCGGCAAAATTTACGGCGTCGTGCACTGCTATATTGGTGAGGAGGCGGTCGCCGTTGGCGTCTGCAGCGCACTCGATCGCGGCGACCGGATCATCTCGACGCATCGCGGCCATGGCCATTGCATCGCAAAAGGCGCCGACCTCAATCGCATGATGGCGGAGCTCTATGGGCGGCAAACCGGCTACTGCAAGGGCAAGGGCGGCTCGATGCACATCGCCGATTTCGGCATCGGCATGCTCGGCGCCAACGGGATCGTCGCGGGCGGCATCGCGATTGTGACCGGCGCCGGCCTTGCGGCACAGATGGAAGGCAAGGGCGGTGTAGCGGTTTCCTTTTTCGGCGACGGCGCATCGAATGCGGGACCGTTCCACGAGTGCCTCAATATCGCGGCAACCTGGAAGTTGCCGATGCTCTACGTGTGCGAAAACAACATGTACGCGGCGAACACCGCTGCGGCCGCGACCCACGCGCTGAGCGATGTGGCAGCCCGCGCGGCGGGCTACGGCATTCCGGGGGTCGTCGTCGACGGCAACGACGTCTTCGCGGTCTATCAGGCCGCAAACCGCGCCGTCGAGCGGGCGCGCTCGGGCGACGGCCCGAGCTTGATCGAGTGCAAGACCTACCGCTGGCGCGCCCACACCGAGCGCCGCGGCATGGCAGATGTCCGCGACCCGGCGGAGATCGAAGCGTGGAAGGGAAAGGACCCGATCGCACGGCTCGAGCGGCAGCTCAGGGAGCAGGGTGACCTCGACGATGCCGAGCTGCAAAGCATGGAGGGCGACATCATGGCCGCTCTCGAGGCCGCCGTCGCCTTCGCGGAGGCGAGCCCGTTCCCCTTACCCGAGCAGGCGACCGACGACGTGTTTGCGGCCTGACGCGAGGAGGAGACGATGCCAGAGCTGACGTACAACGAGGCCGCGGTCGAAGCTGTTGCCGAGGAGATGCGGCGCGACCCTAAAATTTTCTACATGTCGACCGACCCGATCGGCGCCGCTGCTGCGCGAGTTTGGCGCGGAGCGCGTCCGGGCGACGCCAATCACCGAAGCGGCGCTGACCGGCATGGCGATCGGCGCGGCCGGCTCCGGTTTTCGCCCGATCGTCGATTGGCGTCAGGTGACGTTCTGCTTTGTTGCGATGGACCAGATCGTCAACCAGGCTGCCAAGATCCATTACATGTTCGGCGGCCAGGTGAGCTTCCCGATCCTTTATCGGGCGGCCGTCGGGGGCGGCGGCCTAACCGCGGCGCAGCACTCGCAGTCGCCCTACTCGATGTTCATGAATGTGGCAGGGTTGAAGATGTTCCTGCCCTCGACACCCTACGACATGAAGGGCCTGTTGAAGACGGCGATCCGCGACAACAACCCGGTCATCTCGTTCGAGTCGAGCCGGCTGATGACCCGCAAGGGACCGGTGCCGGAGGAGGACTACACGATCCCGCTCGGCAAGGCCGACATCAAACGGGAGGGCAATGACGTAACGGTCGTGGCACTTGCTTGGCTGGTTCACGAGGCACTCGCCGCGGCCGAAGAACTCGCGCAAGAGGGTATCTCGGTCGAAGTCGTCGATCCGCGAACACTCGTTCCGCTGGATGCCCAGACGATCCGCGCCTCGGTTCAGAAAACCGGGCGGCTCGTCATCGCCGACGAAGCGGGGCCCACGGCCGGCTTCTCGGCCGAAATCGCCGCGGTCGTCACCGAGGACGGGGCTACCTTCGCGCAGCTCAAGGCCCCGGTAAAACGGGTCTGCGCCCTGCAGGTACCGATCCCCTACAGCCCCGTCCTCGAAAACCACGTCTTTCCGGACCGCCAGCGAATTATCGCCGGGATCCGCGAGGTGCTGCAAGGACGGCGGTCCACTGCAGCGGCGTGAACGCGGAGCTCGGCGCACGGGCGACCCAAAACCTCAATGATTTTCTAATAGCCTGCCCCTATGAGCTATGCTCACCGAAACCGGTTGGCTCCGCCGCAGCTTGGTTTTCCGGTTGCTCGGCAGGGACATCGTTTCCCATCAACTGTTCGAACTGGCCCGGTGCCGATAACCATCGTCGCAGAGAATTGAATTCGAACCCGGGCACCTTGCCGGCGAAAGCACGCAGCAGACGAGCCGTCATCGGATAGTCGCTCGGTCCGTATGCAGCGATGTCTGCTGCAAGATCGAGTTCGTGTTCGAGCGCAATATCTAGTAATGCAATGAAATCTTCGATCGTTTTCGCTGGTGCATCCCGTATTGTGGCAACAAGGGAAGTAATTTCAAGCAGGAGCTTAGCCTGGCGCTGGCGCGCTGCTTCTCGGTCGAGCGCGTCAACTTTGCCGGAGTTGATTGCTGTGGCGAGTTGATGCTGTTCATTCTCAAGCTTGACCCACTGCTTATGCAGTTCAGCGACCGAGGGGTGCAGTGTCTTAACCACGTCTCGCCTCCAATGGTCGGAGTTGAAGGACTACGACCGTTCGACGATACGAAAGAATAGGCTAACAACACGTGCTGGCTGCCGTCAAAAAAGCGTCCCCATTTCTGAGCTGGCATATGCTCGTATTGGTGGTCACAGCGTGGGCGTGGCGACGGCCGTACATTCTCAGTACGGAATATTTTGGGCGGGCGGATCGCCGGCGGCAGCCTTAAAGACGTATTCGTCGATTTATATGAGCAACGTGGTCGAGCGTTTGCCCGCGAGGTGGATTGCCATGTCTTATCGTATTACGATGTTGTTCGGCGACGGTACATCTGGAGGCGTGTTACCCGCAACCCGCCAAGGCCATGGGCTTCGAAAGCGCGCTCCCACGAAAAAAGCTCTTCTTCCGAAAGCTGATAGCGCCTGCAGACCTCATCTCGGGTGACGAGGCCGGTGCGTATTGCCGCTAAAACAGCAGCTTTTCGCCGTATCGTCCATCTCTTAGTGTCCGGCGACGGCAGCTCGGCTCCCATTACTTTGCCCGACGACCCGATATCGAGGTGCGCAAAAAAAGCTGATTATAGGGCCGGTTGGTCACCAAATGACGATAGCCCAAAAGTGGGCCCCATGTGGTTTTGCGCCGATGCCACCCCATTCCCATCCGCCATCATTCAGGCGCAGAATGTGGTACTCTTTTCCAGCTCCAACCGGCCTAAAGTATAGTCATTGCACGGCCGTAGGCTGGGCAAAATCGTGGCATGATATTAGAATTAGGGATATGTCTGAATAAGTGCTGGCGGCAAGCAAGTGTGCCACCGAAACTTGTGTGTTCGGCGCCGCAAGCGGGCGGGATTGCGGTTTTTACGGCGGCTCGTGACGCTGCTGCGGGTCCGCTTCAACCCCACATGTCAAGTGCATCGAGGTTGTACCCTGGCTTGGCTTAGGAAGCCGGCGATGGGCGTGTCGTTTTTCCGGACCGCGCGGGCAAGCTTTATCCGCGAAGCCGGCCGCGAAAATAGGGACTCCATACATCTCGCCGATCGCCTTCAAGGGTGTGAACCAATCGGTTGCGCTCGATGTCGGCCGCGTGAAGACCGCGCCGCCGCCGCCGAGGATCGAGCGATCTATACCGTGGGGCCGGCCGCCGCACCGCGCCGGCGTTGGACATGCTGCGTATGGCGGCCATATAACCGCTGCCATGGCAAAGGTGCCGTTCCTCAAAATGCACGGTCTCGGCAACGATTTTGTCGTGCTCGATGCGCGGCGTGAGGCGGTTGCGCTCGATTGTTGCGAGGCAGTACGTCGGTTGGCGGACCGCCACACCGGTATCGGTTGCGATCAATTGATCGTGCTCGAACCGCCGCGCCAAGCGACCGCTCGGCTTTTTATGCGCATCCGCAATGCTGACGGCAGTAGCGCCGAAGCCTGCGGGAATGCCGCCCGCTGCGTAGCCTGGCTGCTATACCGTCAGAATGGCGAGACCCGGATGCGTATCGAAACCGCCGCCGGATTGCTCAAGGCCGAAATCATGCCCGACGGGCAAGTCGCGGTCGATATGGGTTTGGCCCGCACCGAGTGGAGTGAAATTCCGCTCGCCCGCCCTGAAGACACCCTTTGCGTGGATCTGGCGCTCGGTCCGTTGTCAGAGCCGGTATGCACCAATATCGGCAACCCGCACGCCACCTTTTTTGTCGAGGATGTCGAAGCGATCGATCTCGGTGAGGTCGGTCCGATTCTCGAGCGTCATCCGCTGTTTCCGGAACGTGCGAATATCGGTGTGGCCAAGGTCGATGACCAAACCCATCTGAGATTGCGGGTCTGGGAGCGCGGCGCCGGCATCACCCGCGCTTGCGGCACGGCGGCGTGTGCCGCACTCGTTGCCGCCTTTCGGCGCGGGCTTACCGGTCGTCGGGGTTCGATCGAACTCGATGGCGGAAGTTTGGACATTTGCTGGCGCGAGGACGGTCACGTCATCATGATCGGACCGGCGGCATTGAGTTTCGAGGGCACCTTCGACCAAGCCCTGTTGGCTGGCTCTTGAGACCAGACATGGACGCGAACGAATTGATCACGTTTGGGTGTCGGCTCAATAGGTTCGAGTCCGAAGTCATTCGCGGTGCCGCGGCCGCAGCCGGGCTGCGCGGCGCGGTTGTCATCAATACTTGCGCCGTCACCGCCGAGGCCGAGCGGCAGGCGCGCCAGGCGATCCGACGCGCGCGCCGCGAACATCCCGATGCCCGCATCATTGTGACGGGTTGTGCCGCCGAAATCGCACCGGAGCGCTATCGCGAAATGCCCGAAGTCGACGATGTCCTCGACAACCGGGCGAAGCTCGATGCCGCGAGCTATCTCGCGCCCGGCAACTCGATGCCGGATCACGATGAGACGGCGGCGCATCTCGTCGATGGGTTCGAAGGCAAGACCCGCGCCTTCTTGGAGGTCCAACAGGGCTGCGACCATCGCTGCACTTTTTGCATCATTCCTTTTGCCAGGGGCCCGAGCCGCTCAGTACCGCTGGGCGTTGTCGCCGAGCAGGCGCGCCGTATCGTCGCCGCAGGCTATCGGGAGATCGTGCTGACCGGCGTTGATCTGACGGCCTATGGCGCCGATCTACCGGGCCGACCGACCCTCGGCCAGATGGTGCGCCGCCTCCTGGCTTTGGTGCCCGGTCTGCCGCGATTGCGGCTATCCTCGCTCGATCCGGCCGAGATCGATGTGGAGCTGTGGCGGCTGATCGCCGAAGAGCCGCGGTTGATGCCGCATCTGCACCTGTCGTTGCAAGCCGGCGACGATTTGATCCTGAAGCGCATGAAGCGTCGTCATTCGCGGTCGGGTGCGATCGCGGTTGCGCGGCACGCCAAAGACATTCGACCGGAGATGGCGCTCGGCGCCGATCTGATTGCCGGCTTCCCGACCGAGACCGAGGACATGTTCCGCCGCAGTCTCGACCTGATCGCCGAATGCGGTCTCGCCTTTGTGCACGTGTTTCCGTTTAGCCCCCGGCCAGGAACACCCGCAGCGCGGATGCCGCCGATCCCCGAGGCGGTCGTCAAGGAGCGGGCGGCGCGGTTGCGGCGGGCCGGCGAAACGGCGCTCACCGCCGAGCTGAACTCGCGCATTGGCGGGGAGACCGATGTGCTGATCGAGCAGAAGGGCAGGGGACGGGCATCGTTCTATGCCGCGGTCGTGTTCACGGAAACCGGCGAGGTTGGAGGCGTGCGCCGCATGCGCCTCGTCGGCAGCAATGGGCCAAACCTCGTCGGAGTGCCAGTCGAATGAGATTCTGGCGACGCAATGTTCCAGCCGAGCCGGCGCACGACACCGAGACGCCGGCCTCTCATACCATTGGCGACGAAGCGACGGAGCTGACCTCACCGCGGCCCGAGGCAGAAGCCGACGAAACCGCGCCGACATCGCAACCGGCACCCGAGCCCGAAGTCGAGCGATCGAAGGCGGCGCCTGTGGCGTCGCAACCGACGGCTGTCGAAAGTGGCGAGCGCCAGACCTGGTTCTGGCGGCGTCCTGTTCCGTCCGAAACGAGCCCAGCGGACGAGGAGCCGGACCTTCCGCTCAGCAGTGGCGAGACGGCGCTGCGGCAGCCTGAACCCGAACCGCAGGCTGGGAATGCAGGCTCCCTGGTGACATCGGAGCCGGCCGCACCAGTGCCGTCCGCGCCGGCTACCCCAACATCGTCACCCGAGCGCTGGGGGTGGTTGCGGTGGCACCTTCCGGAAGAATCGCTTCCGGAAGAAGAGCCCCCCACTGTGGGGGAACTGCCAGCCCCACCACCGGAAGAGACGGAACTGCGTTCGCCAGAACCGGCGCCGGCGGTCGAGGAGGCCGCGCCGCCAGCGCCCGAGATTCCGGACACGCCTCTGCCGCCGGTGGAGGCCGAAGCGACCCCGGCGACACCGCAACCCGAGGGCTGGGGGTGGCTGCGGTGGCGGCAAATTCCGCAGGAACCGCTTCCAGAGCAACCGCCACCCGCCGTCGAAGAGCCTCCGTCTGAGCCCCTGGAGGAGACGGAACTGCGTTCGCCAGAACCGGCGCCGGCGGTCGAGGAGATGGCGCCGCTGGCGCCCGAGATTCCGGACACCCCAATGCCGATGGAGCCGGAGCCGGCCGCGCCGCCCGAGAGCACTGAAGGGCGCGGGTGGTTCGCTCGTCTCCGCGCCGGTCTGTCGCGCAGTTCGGCGCGGCTCAACGACGGCATCAATACGATTTTCCTTCGACGCCGGCTTGATGACGAGGCACTTGAGGAACTCGAAGAGTTGCTGATTTCGAGCGACATGGGGGTTGGCGTCGCCGGCGAAGTCACCGAGTCGCTGCGCCGCACCCGCTTCAACCAGGAGGTAGCACCCGAGGAAGTTCGCGCCGCTCTCGTCGAACAGGTCGTTCGATTGATCGAGCCGGTAACGCGTCCGTTGCGCATCGACCGTCAACGCAAGCCGTTTGTGATCCTGGTTATCGGCGTCAACGGCAGCGGCAAGACGACAACGATCGCCAAGCTTGCGAAACAATACCGTGATCAGGGGATGCAGGTCGTGCTCGCTGCCGGCGACACGTTTCGTGCAGCTGCGGTCGAGCAGCTGCAGATCTGGGGTGAGCGCACGGGCTGCGCTGTGGTGACCCGGCCCGCGGGGGCGGATGCCGCGGGTCTTGCTTATGACGCGCTGGTCCAGGCGCAACGCGAGGATGCCGACATTCTGTTGATCGACACCGCCGGCCGCCTGCAGAACAAGGCCGACCTGATGGGCGAATTGCAAAAAATCGTCCGTGTGCTGAAAAAGGTCGATCCCGATGCACCGCATTCGGTGCTGCTCGTGCTGGACGCGACCACCGGCCAGAATGCCCACGCTCAAGCTGAAATTTTTCGCGACATGGTCGGGGTTACCGGGATTGTCATGACCAAGCTCGATGGCACGGCACGAGGCGGGGTGCTGGTGTCATTGGCCGAGAAATACGGTATCCCGATCCATGCGATCGGCGTCGGCGAAACCGCCGACGATCTGCGTCCGTTTGAGGCACGCGCCTACGCCCGCAGCCTGGTCGGTTTGGAGCCCTAGAGCAACTCCGGCAAACGCCTTTAACAAATCTTCTGCCCCGCTCCGCCGCCGTGTCGCCCACGGTCAGCGGGCGTGGTGCAGTCCTTGCTGAACCTGGCTGAGCCATCCCGATAACGACCTCGCTACGCGAATAGTCGTGGATGGAGATCAGAAAGAGTTCAATCACCTCAGATTACGGGATTGCGCGTTACCAATGCGATACACTCATCCTCTTCGACGTTTTACTGAGAATCGTGAGAACTAGCGCCAGCAAAGGCGCCGATTAGATGCGGGTCCCGTTCGACCACTTCATCAATCCCTTCATATACTCGCATCTTGAGCCGCAGATAGAACGGCCTGCCCCATTCGTCGGTCAATTGGACCTCGCTGCCGTCGATGCAAACGGTGCCATCGGGTTGGATCGCCATTGTGCCGGATCCGCGTGCCACGTTTCCGTGCTGCTGCGGCGGGTGCGGATAGACAAGCTCCAAGGCCCATAGCGCGAGCTGTCCATCGTGCAACCTCTTATTCACTGCCGGTTTTGTGGCCATCCTGATTTCCTCTTATCCAATGTCCGCGCATTGTGACCAAGTACTTGCGTCGTGTCCGTGGCAAAATAATGAGATTTTTGTAAATGGTTAGGCTCACTATGTAACAATCTCAACATAGATCTCCAAGGAATGTACCTTAATAAAGTCCTTACTAATACGTTTTGGGAAGGAACATTCGGTTGACTTGACGTATTATTGACGTCTTTTGACGGCTGAACGACGTGCCAGCAGATCAGCATGAGTTTGGCTTCGCAGACTTTGGGGCATATACGAGGTTGGGATTCAGTCGAGAACGCAGCCTCAATCGCGGGCGTGACGATCTGCTGCGGGATCGATTTTTCTTGTGACGAAGCCCGTCTCGGTTGGTCGAGCTGTCGCCGGCCCTGCTTTCTCGACTTCAGCTGCGCATACCCTGAATGCAGCAACGCCCGGCACATCGTCAGGCGAGCCACGTTCCGTCGATCCTTGTTCAAGTAGCCGCTTTGATCCCTGTAAGCGGGCCTACTCGACAGTGACGCTTTTGGCGAGATTGCGCGGCTGATCCACGTCGGTGCCCTTGATGACCGCGGTGTGGTAGGCCAACAGCTGGATCGGGATCGCGTAGAGCAAGGGCGCCACAAACGGGTCACAATCCGGCACAGCGATACCGCAGGCTAGCCGATCGGCCAACCGCGCCACCCCCGCCTTATCCGAAATCATCACGACGCGGCCGCCGCGCGCCATGACCTCTTCGACATTGCCAAGAGTTTTTTCAAACAAATCGTCGTGGGGCGCCAATACGATGACCGGCACGCTTTCGTCGATCAATGCGATCGGCCCGTGCTTCATTTCGCCGGCGGCATAGCCTTCGGCGTGGATATAGGAAATTTCCTTCAGCTTTAAGGCGCCTTCGAGGGCCAGCGGAAAAGCGCTGCCGCGGCCCAAATAGAGCACGTCGCGGGCCTCGGCGATGGTCTGGGCAATCTCGCGCAGACGCTCGTCATGGTTCAACACCTCGGCGGCGCGTGACGGGATTTCGGTCAAATGCCCGACAAGCTCGGCCTCTTGCGCATGATCGATCGCTCCGCGCGCCCGTGCCATCGCGATGGTCAGCCCGGCTAGGACCGCGAGCTGGGTCGTGAACGCTTTTGTCGAGGCGACGCCGATTTCCGGGCCGGCGAGGGTCGGCAGGACCACGTCGGCCTCGCGCGCGATCGAGCTTTCCGGCTGGTTAACGATTGCGATGATGTGCTGCGCTTGCCCCCGGGCATAGCGCAAGGCCGCCAAGGTGTCGGCGGTCTCGCCCGATTGCGAGATGAATATCGCCGCACCGCCGCTCGGCATTGCCGGCGCGCGATAGCGGAACTCGGAAGCGATGTCGACCTCGACCGCGATGCGTGCCGTGCGTTCGAGCCAGTACTTGGCGACGAGGGCCGCATGCCATGAGGTACCGCAAGCGATGACCGTGACCCGCTCGATGTCGCCGAGCGCAAACGGCAATTCCGGCAGATGGACGGTTCGTGTAGCCGGGTTGACGATCGCGTTGATCGTATCGCCGATGACAGCCGGCTGCTCGAAGATCTCCTTCTGCATGAAATGGCGGTAATTGCCCTTGCCGATCAGCGCGCCGGACGCCGCCAATTCGCGGATGGGGCGATCGACCGCTTTATTGTCGACATCGAAGATCGTTACCTCTGACGAGGTCACCACCGCCCAATCACCCTCTTCGAGATAGGTGATGCGGCGGGTCAGCGGGGCCAGGGCCAGCGCGTCGGAGCCCAAAAACATCTCGCCATCGCCATAGCCGATCGCGAGCGGGCTGCCGCGCCGGGCGCCGATCAACAAATCGTGTTCGCCGGCGAACAAAAAGGCGAGCGCAAACGCCCCTTCGAGCCGCGCCAAAGTTTGCGCCACCGCCTCCTGCGGCGTCAGCCCCCGGTCGAGGAAATATGTCGCGAGGATCGCGACCGCCTCGGTATCGGTGTCGGTCTGAAAGACATAGCCGAGTGCAGTCAGCTCGCTGCGCAGCGCCTGAAAGTTCTCGATAATGCCATTGTGAACGACGGCAACGCGATCGGTCGCGATCGGATGCGCGTTGGTCTCGGTCGGCAGGCCGTGCGTCGCCCAGCGTGTGTGACCGATGCCGATGGCACCCTGCACCGGCTCATGATCGAGCCGCCGGGCGAGGTTGACGAGCTTGCCCTCGGCGCGCCGCCGCTCGATGCGGCCATCGACCAAGGTCGCGATTCCGGCCGAATCGTAGCCGCGATATTCGAGCCGCCGCAGACCCTCGATCAGTCCAGCGGCGACCGTTTCCTTGGCGATAATGCCGATAATGCCGCACATCAGTTCTTGCTCCCCAGCCGCGCCCGGATCAGGGCGGCCCGGCCCGGTTTGTCGACCTGCTGCCCGCGCGCCACGGTCAAAGCATCAGCTGGCACATTTCGGGTCACGACACTGCCGGCGGCTACGAACGCCCCCTCGCCGATTTCGATCGGCGCCACCAGCGCCGTGTTCGAGCCGATAAAAGCGCGCTCGCCGATTATCGTGCGCCATTTGTTAACGCCATCGTAATTGCAGGTGATTGTGCCGGCGCCGATGTTGACGCCCGCGCCGACCGAGGCGTCGCCGATATAAGACAGGTGGTTGGCCTTGGCGCCGGCGCCGAGCCGGGCCCCCTTGACCTCCACAAAATTGCCGACATGCACCTCGTTTTCGAGCACCGCACCTGGCCGCAGCCGCGCGAAGGGGCCGACGATCGCCCCGACCCCGATGGTCGCCCCCTCGATGTGGCTGAAGGAACGGATGCGCGCGCCATCACCGATTGCGACCCCGGGGCCGAAGACAACGTTGGGCTCGATCACGACGTCGCGCCCGAGCCGGGTATCAGTGCTGAGAAAGACGGTCTCGGGTGCTATTAGCGTCGCTCCGGCCGCCATCGCTTCCTGCCGCAACCGGTCTTGCATCAATGCCTCGGCAGCGGCGAGGTCGGCGCGCGTATTGATACCGGCGAGCTCGTGTTCCGGTAATTCGAGGATGCGGCAATCGAGATCGCGGCGTCGGGCGACGGGGACGATGTCGGTCAGATAAAATTCGGATTTTGCGTTATTGCAGTCGAGGGCGGCGACGAGAGCCTCCGCATGCCGCGCGGCCAGCGCCATGATCCCGCCATTGACGAGATTGATCGTCAGCTCCTCTGGGTTTGCGTCAGCCGCCTCGACAATGCGATCGAGCTTGCCGTCGCGGCTGAGAACGAGCCGACCATAGGCCCCGGGTTCTTTAGGCCGCAACGCCGCCACGATGATTGCGGCACCGGTGCGCCGGCGCTCGTCGAGCAGCATCGACAAGGTTCTGGTGGTCAGCAGCGGCGTGTCGCCAAACAGCACCAGCACATCTTCAATATCGCCCTTTGGGGCTAACCGGCTGGCAAGCCCATCGAGCCCGATGCGCACCGCATCGCCGGTACCAAGCGCCGGATCCTGGATCACACTCGCGGCTGGCTTGACCAGCCGGACGACGGTTTCCATCCCCGGGCCGATCACAACGACGGTGGCGGCGGGCTTCAGCGGCTCGAGTGCATGCATCAGATGCGCGATCATCGGCCGGCCAGCGACCGGGTGCATGACTTTGGGAATGGCGGATTTCATTCGGGTGCCGCTGCCGGCGGCGAGAATGATGGCGGCGAAAGTAGATTGGCTCATGTAAAGCTCGATACCAGGAATCGGCCGTTCGCGTGACTGTCGCGTCGCGCCTCGCCTTTTTACAACACAAAGATTGTTACCATTTATATCAGCGATCGCGATGGAGGCCGTGTTGCCGCCCAATCTGTTCCGCGCTTCCCCGCATCCAAAGGTAAAGCTCGGGGTTTGCAGCCGCCTCGTCCTGAACCGACTCAGGAAACCGGCTTTGGTGATTCGCCGCATTTGGTCAGCAAGCGATCAAAAGCCGAGAACTCCGCCAATACGGACAAAAATTTACGACTTGTTGTTGCCACCGCTGCATAATTGATAACAGGTATTGGTGGCCGCCGCGAAAATGCTCGCACCATGTAGACGCGGCGGCAACCTGGCTCAATAACGACACTCGCCGGGAGAGCCACCGGCGGCGGGTAACCCTCGACTTTCGAATTGGGATAGTGATGAGAACCTGGATTATCGTGGTTTCGAGCACGGTCTTGGCGCTCATCGCTGCCGCTGCGGCGATTCGCCCCGAGCTGGGTTCGGCTCCGCCTGGGCCAATCCTGCCGAGCTTGACCCCGCTACTACCGGCATTCTTGGTAGCCGCACTGACCGTCTACGCGCTGTGCGCGATCTTACTGACCTCGGGTGATCTCATCGTCGGCGGGTTGCAGCTGCGTCATTACCTCGCTCACAATCCCCCGCATACCGGCTCGGCGTGGCCGGACTGGACGACCGCCTTCGATTCGAGTGGACTTCGAAGATTGGTGCCGCCGCGGGCTGCGGTGCAACCGAGCCCCATTCCGGCCGACGGAACCGTTGTGCTGCAGGGCCCTTGCGAACCGCGTGAAGCACGGCGCGAGGTGGCGCGCCTGTATTACATCGGGGCGGCGCGCGCTCATTTTTTCAGCGCTCTCGTGGTGCTGGTCGCCGGCGTCGTGCTGGGTGCTGCGCAAGCCTATGGCCCGCTGTCGTTTCTGCCCGGCCGGATCCCGACCGTGCCGGCAGCCTTGGCCGTGGCCGGGTTGGTGTTGCTGGCAATACTGGCTCGGATTGCGGTCGATGTCGCGGCCGAGCCGCTGATCGAAACAATTTCGCGACTGCCGGCCGAAACAACCGAAATTGGGCTGTTGCGCCGCATCGCAGAGTTGTTTGCCGCCGCCCCGCCGGCAAACCGGCCGCCCGCTGCCGCCGCACCGGCACCCACGCTGGAAATCCCCGAACGGCTCGACGAGATCCTCGAACAGGGTCACCGGGCTCTGTTCGAAGCGATCGAGCGGCTATCGGCGACCACTGAAGGGTTGGCGGCGACGACCGAAGGGTTGGCGACAACGGCCCGGTCGTCGGTCGAGGCGCTTGAAGCCGCCTTCCGCGGGGCCGAGCTGCGCGAACCAGCAGGATCGTTTTCCGGTGCCGGCGATGCCGCGGTCATGACCGAACTGCGCGATGCAGTCAGGGGCCTGACCGCGGTTTTGGAGCATGTCAGACATGCTCAGGCCGTCGAGGAGGGTGATGTCGAGCCGCCGGCAACGCACGGCCGCGGGCCCGATCTGGCGCTCGAGCTGCGCAAGCTATTGCAGGAAATGGAAACCGCGTCTTAGCACAGCGCTTTCGTACGAGGGCAGGATTTCAGAGCTCCCGACGTGCAATCACTTGGGCGAGGAGATCGCCGGCGCGGCGACATTCTTCTCGGGTGATGTCGAGATGAGTTACGGCGCGCACCGTGCGCGCGGCAAAGGCCGACACCAATACGCCGACCTCGGCTGCGCGCGTAACGATCATCGCTGCATCGGGCATATTCGCCGCGAGGCGGAAAATCACGATATTGCTCTGCACCGTCGCGAGATTGAGTTCGACACCGGGCAATCCCGCCAGCCGCTCCGCCAATAGCCGAGCATTGGCGTGATCTTCCGCCAGCCGGTCGAGATTGTGGTCGAGCGCCCATAACCCCGCTGCAGCGAGAATCCCGGATTGGCGCATCGCGCCGCCAAACATGCGGCGGGCGCGATGGGCGCGCGCAATGATTTCGCGGGGGCCGGCGAGCACGCTCCCGACCGGGCAGCCCAACCCCTTAGACAATGCGACGGAGACAAGGTCGAAGGGAGCGGCGAGATCGGTGAGGCTGCGGCTGGATGCGACGGCGGCATTAAAGAGCCGTGCGCCGTCGAGATAGCTCGCCATCCCCCGATCGCGCGCTAATCCCGCGACTGCAACCGCATCCTGCTGCGGAAACACGACGCCTCCGCCGCGATTGTGGGTGTTCTCGACCGCTACCAGCGTGGTCGGCGGGAACACGATATGGCCCGGCGGCTTATAGGCAGCGGCGAGGTCGTCGGCGGTAAACAATCCGCCCTCGCCAACGGCGGTGAACTGGACACCGGAATTGGCCGCTCCTGCGCCCAATTCGTGCCAGACGATATGCGCCTCGTGACCGAGCACGACCTCATCGCCGGGGCGGGTCAGAACTTTGAGCCCGATCTGGTTGGCCATCGTCCCGCTTGGCACGAACAGGGCCGCCTCCTTGCCAAGGAGTTCGGCAATCCGTTCCTGCAGGCGATTGACCGATGGGTCCTCGCCATACTGGTCATCGCCGACCGGAGCTGCCGCCATCGCCTGGCGCATGCCGGATGATGGCCGAGTGATCGTGTCGGACCGCAGATCGATCATATCCATCATCGTAGGCCCATCAGTTCGAGCGCCGCGCGACCCAACAGGCCATAAGGGTTGGCGAGGCTCTCGGGCAATTCGAAATGGTTATAATACTCGCCGACGAGCAGGCGCATCGGCTTGCCGGCGGCCGCAACCGCAGCAGCAAATTCGCGATTTTGACGCTGGAATTCGGGGGTCTCGCACGTGCCGTAGGCGACGACCACCGGCGCCCGCAACCGGTCGAGATGGCGGATCGGGCTCAACTCTTCGACCGTCCTATCGTCGAAAGAGACATAAGCGCTGCGTTTCGAAAGCCGCACCGGCGCCAGATCGTACATGCCGCTGACGAGGAGCCCGCCTTTGATCATGTCAGCCGGCAACTCGAATTGGCCTGGCCAGTCGGTGGTCATCGCCACCGCCGCCAGATGTCCGCCCGAGGACTGGCCCCCGAGATAGAGCCGGCTCGCATCACCGCCAAAGCGACTAGCGTTGCGGTAAACCCAGGCGATCGCTCGGCGGACCTGCTCGGCGAGCACCATCAGATTGCCGGCCGCATCCTGCACCCAATTGAAATCGGGCACCACGTAATGCGCGCCCGCAGCAGCGAACATCTCGGCCGACGCGGCGTAGCCCGCCGCGGTGCCGGCGCGCCAGGCGCCGCCATGGATGAATACAAAGATCGGACGGCGCTCGCCCGCCGCCCGGTAGATGTCGAGCTTTTCGACATCGGCCATGCCATAGGAGACACGTTCGGGGACCCCGAGCCGTGCCTGCGCCGCCGCACTCTCACTCTCGCGCCGCCGGATCAGCTGCTCGCGGTTTGAGGCATAGGCGGCCTGATCATAGGCGGCGTCGAGCGCTGCCTGATCGTAATCGAGGAATACGAGCGGACCTTTTTCGGGCATCGAACCTCCGTTATGTCGAGGACAATCGCTCCACGCTTGATTCACTCAACACCGCGACGTCATTGGCCGCCGCCGATCGGCGAGGGGCCCACGACAACGCAGTGGACGCTCGCATCAGCGCCACCGTAATAAGCGCAGTTCTGCAGTGAACAGCCGCTCAGCGCCAGCGCTGTTGCAACCGTCGCCGTGAAGAGCCGCGAAATACCCATCAGCTCAGTGATTTTAAAGAACCGATGAGCCAGACGGGGCTCTATTTCAGCTTGTCGGCGACGCTGGCGATCCCGGCGCTGGCGCAGGCCTCGTCCTTGTCGGCGCCGGGCGAGCCGCTGACTCCAACGGCGCCGATGACTTCGTTGCCGGCCTTGATCGGTAGGCCGCCACCGAGCGCGATTGTGCCGGCGGTATCCTTGAGCCCGGCGATTGCGGGGTCGGTCAACACCCGGTGCGCCCACTGTCCCGAGGGCTGGCGAAAGGTCACTGAGGTGAACGCCTTGCGCAGGCTGGTCGTGATCGTATGCGGCGACGCCGCGTCGTCGCGCAGCGCGAATTTGGCGAGCCCGTCGCGATCGACAACGGTGATGCTGACATGATTCCCGTCGGCGCGACATTTGGCGACCGCTCCGAGCGCGATCGCCTCCGCCAGATCGAGCGACAACACCTTTTCGCTGAGTACCCGGCAGGTGTCGCACCCGCCGCCGCCCGGATCAGCCGCCATTGCCGGCATCACCAAACCCGCCAAGAGGGCAGAGGCGATTAGGCTATTGGTCCTAATGTCGAACGGCATCGATGGGATATTCCAGGCGCTCTATCAGCGGATCAGGGCTGACCACAACCAAGGATCGTTCACTGCGGTGCGAGCAAGGCTTAAGGGATCTCGTACACCGCCATCGCGTCGGCGACGCCGCGCAGAGCGCGGGTTTGCGCCACCGGTTCGAGACCCTGGGTCTGCAACAGGCTCGATGCCTGAGGATAGGCGACGACCGGCCGGGTCGCCAGGATCGAACGCGAATTGGCAAGACCCTGCACACGAGCGGCAATGTTGACGGTCTGACCGAAATAATCCTGGCGATCGTTGAGCACGACCGCGAGACACGGTCCTTCGTGGATGCCGATCTTGAGCAGCAAATCCTCGCCGTTGCGGCCGTTGTTCAGATCCTGCATCGCTTCGCGCATGCGCAGGGCCGCGGCGACGGCACGATCGGGGGTCGAAAAGGTCGCCATGACCGCATCGCCGATGGTCTTGACCACGGCTCCGGCCTCGGCGGCGACGATCTCGTTGAGCACCCGGAAATGCGCGCGCACGAGATCAAAGGCGATAATATCGCCGACCCGGTCGTAAAGCTCGGTCGAGCCTTTGAGATCGGTGAACAGAAACGTCAGACTGGTGATCTTGAGCCGCTGTTCGACATCAATCGTGTCGGTGCCATAAATGTCGCGAAACACCTGGTTGGTCAGCAGCCGCTTTGCGGTCAAAAACGGCCGGCGCCGGCGCAACAGCTCTTCGAGCTGATTGTTGGCCAACCACAAACCCGGCAGCACGCGGGCGCCGGTGCGGTTTTCGAGCGACAGCCGCAAGGGGCCCGGATGCAGCTCCATCCGCTCGACCGGTGCGCGCAATCTGTCGAATACCAGCGACAAGACCTGGCGCTCGCGCGTCGGTTCGCCCTTGACGTCGATAAACCAGCTGGTATGCGTGACTGGATCGAGCAGGATCACAAACTCGGGCGGCAATTGCAGTGATAGGATCGCCTTCTCACCTGGCGGCAATTCGATTGTTTCGAGTGTGATCTCCTGGAGAGCGTGGTCGAGATTGGCGGGCAGATCGATCCCCGAACCCCAGAAAATCTGCCGGAAATATTCGCTGTAGGACAATCCCTCGGGGTCGTGCGCGGCGACCCTGCGCACCCGTCGACTGACTGTAAAGGTCACTTCGACAATCTCGTCGAGGGTGGGTTCGTAACTGGCCGCACACCACGCGCAATGGTATTGATCGTGGTCGATGTGGCGCAAAGTAGCGGCGGCCTCGATCACCCCGCCGCAACTTGGGCACAGCACATTCCATGACAACTCGAACAGGCCGAGCCGGGCGGCGTGCAGAAATGCCGCGATCAGCCGCTCCTCATCGAGGCCCGTTTTGGCGGCTACATCGAGCACATTGATGCGGCTGAGCTGATGATCAGGTGCCTCGCGCACCAAGTGTTGAATCGCCGCGGCGGCGGCGGGATCGGCCGATTGCCGCAGCATCGCAAACAGATTGTCGGTTTCGTTCATCGAAGACTTGCCTCGATCATGCGCCGAATTCGGCGTCAAAACCTCAGGTCCAATGAATTTGTGGACGAAATCGGGTTCGGCAAGCTCTCTTGCCATCACGATGGCGGGGTTAACCGTCGGTTCTTGATCGAGGCCCGATCGTGGTCGAGGATGGTGTTTTCTGTGCCGGCATCAGTATAAGTGCGGCTGAATGGGAGGAACAAAATGCAAGGCGATGCAATCGTCATCCAACATCTCAACACGGTGCTCAAAAACGAACTGACCGCCACGAACCAATATTTTCTGCATGCCCGCATGCTCAAGCATTGGGGTGTCGCCAGGCTTGCGGCCTACGAGTACGACGAGTCGATTGGCGAGATGAAGCACGCCGACCTGTTGATCGAGCGGATATTGTTTCTCGGCGGTGTGCCGCGGATGGTGTTGGACCAGCTGTTTATCGGAGAATCGGTGCCGGGGATACTCGACTGCGATCTGCGGCTCGAACGATTGGCGCTTGCCGAGCTGCGCGAGGCGATCGCCCATTGCGAAAATGTGCGTGATTTCGTCAGCCGCGACTTGTTCGCGACGATCCTCAAAGAGGAAGAATCCCAGCTCGACTTCATCGAGACGCAGCTCGCTCTGATCCCCAAGATCGGCCTCGAAAATTTTATCCAGCTGCAATCAACTCCCGCCGCCTAACCGGGCGTATCGGCCGCGAGCAAGACACCCACCCCGCGTTGTCGCGGACGGGGAGCAGGTGGTCGCCCACATACGCCCGCCGCTCGCGGTCTGGAGCCACGGTTATCGCACCGTCCTCTGCCACCCCCAGGACCCTCAGCGGAGCGTGAGCCGAGTACAAATAGAACTCAGAACACGCCCATTACTCGGCGGCTTGAGCCATGACCTGGATGCGAATGCTCACATACCCGGCGGAGGTCTCGTCATTCAGCGCTTCGTAGACAGCGTATGCGGTTTCTTTGCTGCCGCCCACTGAGAAGATCCCTTTTGGCGTGAATTTTCCCGCAATACCTTCCCAATGTTTTCCTCGGCGCCAATCTACAGTTCTTAGCTTCCTTATCAGAGACGTTGCCTTTGCCTCCCGCGGCTCGGGGTCATCAATATTGACCAATTCATGACCTACAGCGCCGATTGCAGCGAGTACGCTCGGAGCCGATGCAAGTTTATTTTCACGATCTTCCATAGCGGGGCCGATCGCGTCTGTGACGGCCGTGAACCACTCTACTGCGACCTGGAGTACCCGCTCCACTTGGTTGCTCGGCATAGGTACGGGCCGCGTGCCGTATTTTACTCCCCCTATACCTTCGGCGAGGGTAATGCATGCTCCTCGGAGGGCGGTAATAGTAACGACGTCGGCGTCTTGAGAGCCCAATTGGCGGCGAGCCTTGTTTACGCGACTCCGGAAAAATGGAACGCGACGCTCTATCTCTCGCGCCACACGGGTTAGTGGATCGCGGGCATCCATGCCGATGCTAAGAGCCGCATTCGGTCGTACTCCAAGAACATTAAGGTCATGGAAACACTGCCGCGCCCATTGCTTATCTCTGCCATGACATATGTAGACGGCCACAAACTCGCTCTTGGTTTGCGGATCACGGTTTGCAGCCTCGAACCGAGCGGCGAGTTGGGTCTCACCGTCAATCGCGACGAGCCGCTTTTCGTAAGGAATTTGGATTAACTCCTTCCCGGACTCATCTACTCCTTCCAGCAGCTTCTCCTCCGAGTAAAGGATGATCGGTGGCGTGATCCCGTCGACCTCCCCTGCGCGAACTTGCACTATATAGTCGGCGTAAGAGTCGACGTTTTTTGCCTTCTGACCCGCGAACAGGCGTTGGACCTCTTCTCGAATTTCTTGGAGATCTTGCAAATCCTTGCTCGCCTCCACTTTCTTCCGGTTCTCGGTATCGCGGGGATCTGGCGCAATTTGGAATAATTGGGGGGCCTTCAATCGGCCAAGAAACTGGTTGTCATTGATCTTAACCCCGGCGATGAGGTGTCCGTCGGTCAGGTTCAGCCTAATTTCCATGTTCGCCTCGGATGAAGGTAACGCGCTCAACTCGTCTCTCGGAGCGCGCATTTCGTCGAGAATAGCGCCTCTGAACGTCGCTTGTCAATCCCCGAGTTATCCATTTTTTATCTCGAGAAAACTGCGGAGATGCTGGGGGCATCCTGAGATCTCATTAGCGGGATTTAAACTAGGTCCAGTGAGGCGGGTGTGCTCAGAGCCTGTTTGAATGCGCTTTTGCGCCCCGATCCCATCTGTACTCCTAAGGATCACACTGGTCCGCCTGGCAGGGCGGGAGGTGAGGGAGTGGATGTGGACCGAGGCGCATCGGGCGCGGCATGAGGCGCGCCTGAAAGACATGGTGAGAGTGAGTGCAGTGGGCGAGATAGCGCGCTGGCTGGAGCGAGCGGATCCCCCGCGCTCGCCGCGGCGCACCCCGTTGCGCTGGATTGTGGCGGCACTGGCTTGGCACTTGCGGGTGGGTGGCCCGTGGCGGGCGCTGCCCGGCGGCTTCCCCCCGTGGCGCACCGTCTATGGCTGGTTCCGGCGTTGGCTGGAGGCTGGCTTGATTGATGCGCTGATGCGGGGGATCGCCTGTCTGCGTCGCCGGGCAGCAGGCCGGCGTGCGAGGCCCCGGTTGGGCATCATCGATACGCAGGCGGTCACGTGCATCGGCGTGCGCGGGCCGCGGGGATACGATGCCGGCAAGGGCGTGTGGGGTCGTAAGCGTGTGGCCCTGGTGGACGCGGCCGGGCACTGGCTGGCAGTCGCCGTGGTGCCGGCCTCGGTGCAGGATCGCGACACCCTCCCCGCGTTGGACCGCGGCAAGGCGGCATGGCCCAGCCTGCGGGAAGCGGTCTATGACGGCGCCTTCACGGCCGAGCGCTGCCACGCCTGGTCGAACCTGCACGGCATGCGCCACCACGTCGTCGAACGCGACCCGGCGGCCAAGGGCTTTGTCGTCGTCCCCCGGCGGTGGGTGGTGGAGCGCTCTTTCGGCTGGCTGGCCCACTGGAATGGCTTGCTGCGCGACCGCGCCGGTCGCCTTGATGTCTCCGCTGGACGCCTGGCCTTCGTCGCCGTCCTGTCTGGCGTCGAAGCCCTGATCAATCCGATGCCAAGCCATGAAACAGCTGCCTAAATCACTCAAACAGGCTCTCAGTGCTTGAGGGTGCGTCGCTCGATGCGATGATCGGAGATGCAGAAGAGGCACTTGCGCCCTCGTGGGAACGTGCAGAGCACTCTCCGGCCTGAGTTACTCGTCTTGTCAATGGCGCGGCATCAGTCCCACCCTTTCTCCTTGAAAGGGCAGGGGAGGGGCCGGTTCGATAACCATGTCGCGGGGCCGCGGTTAGCGGCGGAGGAGGAAGGGGTCGCGAAACGTCGTGTCTTGGCCGCGCACCGGGTCGGCGATCGCGTCTTCGAGGCTGCGCGCGCCCTTCCATTCCGAAGGCGGGCGGACATGCCCGTCGCTGCCGATCTGATCGATGCCCCAATAGATTTCGAGCCGGTGATTGTCGGGGTCGCGGAATTCGACCGCGAGCTGGCAGCCGGCGCGCCGCCGTCCTTCAAAATCGATCACGACCCCGTGCCGGCGCAAATGGTCGCGCGCCCGCACGACATCGTCGAGGCTGCCGACCTCAAAGGCGAGGTGATTGAGTTCGATATTGGCTGCCGGTCCCTCGGCCGACCCGACCAAAGCGATGCCGTGGTGATCGGTATTGCAACGCAAAAACACCATGCCGCCCGGCACCATGTCCTCCGGATAGACATCGGAGATCTGAAAGCCCAGCACCTCGGTATAAAACCGCGCCGAGCGCTCGACATCCGCGACATTGAGCACGACATGCCCGATCTTGCCGATCGCGAACGGCAGACCTCGCGGCCGCTGCAATTGCCTGACCCGCTCGGGATCGTAATCGCTCATTCCTCTTCTCCACGCTCTTGCCGCGACGGCGAAAAAGCCTTGCCGGCTCCCGCCATTCTCCAATAAAGCCAGAGCCTCGACAATCCGCCGGAGGAATCGCCCGATGCCGCGCCTGCCCGACCCTGCCGATCTCGAAGCCTTGCGCGCGTTCGACACGCCGACGATCTGCAACGCGCTCGAACTTGTCGCCCCGGCGCGGCGCGCTACCGGGTTCAACCGCCGGCCGCTGATTGCGCCATTTCCGCAGTTGAAGCCGGTCGTGGCCTTTGCCCGCACCGCGATCATCCGCTCGCGCGAGCCGCATCCGCGCAACCGCGACGAGGCGAAGGAAATCCGCCTCGGTTATTACGCCCATATCGCGGCCGAGCCGTTGCCGAGCATCGCCGTGATCCAGGACATCGACGTGCCCGATTACGGGTTTGGGGCGTTCTGGGGTGAGGTGCAAAGCAACGTGCACAAGGGGCTCGGCTGTGTTGGCGTAATCACCGACGGGTCGGTCCGCGATCTCGACGCGATGGCGCCGGAGTTCTTTGTCCTCGCGGGCTCGATCATGCCGTCGCATGCCCATGTGCATCTGGTCGATTTTGGCGGCACGGTCAGCGTCGCCGGCATGGTCGTCTCGGCCAATGACGTGATCCATGCCGACCGCCATGGCGCGGTCGTGGTGCCGGTCGAAGCGGTCAAGGAGATCCCGCGGGCGGCCGACCTGCTCGCGCGCCGCGAAAAGGTTGTCATTGATGCGGCCCGCGCCCCGGGCTTTTCGGTCGCCCGGTTGCGCCAAGCCTTCGACGAGCAGGACGACATCCACTAACTGCCGCCGGCGGCCGAGCGGTTGTTAGCGGACCCTCTCTCGTTTGCGGCGGCGAATCAGCGCATCCACCTGGGTTCGTTCAGATTTCGACCTGGCCGCCGAGTTCGACGATGCGGTTGGTTGGGATGTGGAAGAATTCGGTTGCGTCAAGCGCCAGATTGCTCAGCAGCACGAAGAGCTTTTTGAACGGCAGCATGATCCCTGACCGGCCCTTCGCGACGATCTTTTCGCGGCCGACAAAAAATGAGGTCTCCATCAGGTTGAAGCGGAAGCCGCCGATCCGGCACAGCGCCAGCGCACGCGGAATATCGGGTTCTTCGAGAAAGCCGTAACGGATCGTCACGGTGTGGAAATTCTGGCTCAGATGATCGATCTGCAGGCGCTCGGCCTCGGGCAGGCGCGGGACGTCCTCGGTGCGCACCGTCATCAACACGTTGCGCTCATGCAGAATTTTGTTGTGCTTCAAATTGTGCAGCAGGGCCGCCGGCACATTGTCGACCCGCGCCGTCATATAGACCGCCGTCCCGGGGACGCGTGCCGGATGACCGGGGCTAAGACCCTCGAGCAGCGTTGCGAGCGGCAGGGCGCCACTCGCCCGCTGGGCCGCGAGCCGCTGCCGGCCCCACAGCCAGGTCATCATGATGCCATAGAGCGTGCCGGCGATCGCCAGCGGGAACCAGCCGCCGTCGATGATCTTCAGCAGGTTGGCGCTGAAAAAGGACAGATCGACGCACAGGAACAGTGCGAATAATGGAACAAGCTGCCACAGCGGCCAGCCCAATCCCCACCGGAAATAGACAAAAGCGAGCACGGTCGTGACGCTCATCGTGCCGGTGACCGCGACGCCATAGGCCCCGCCGAGCGCATCCGAGGAACGAAAGCCGAGCACGGTCGCCACCACCGCCACCAGCAACAGCCCGTTCATCGCCGGCACGTAAACCTGACCAATTTCTCGTTCGGATGTGTGGCGAACCAGCATTCGTGGCAGATAGCCCAATTGCACAGCCTGATGGGTGATCGAGAACGCGCCCGATATGACGGCTTGCGAGGCGATGACGGTGGCGGTCGAGGCGAGAACGACGAGAGGATAGAGTGCCCAGCCTGGCGCCAGCAGAAAGAACGGATTAGCGATCGCAGCCGGTTTGCCCAGCAGCAACGCACCCTGACCAAAGTAATTCAACAGCAGCGCCGGAAAGACAAAGCGCAGCCAGGCACGGCGGATCGGCGAGCGCCCGAAATGTCCCATATCGGCGTAAAGCGCCTCGGCCCCGGTCACCGCCAGAACGACCGAGCCAAGCAAGACAAACCCATGCCAGGGATAGTGGATCACCAGTTCGATCGCATAGCGCGGATCCACCGCGAGCAGGATCGATGGCCGCCGTGCGATCTCCCAGCCGCCGAGCACCCCGATCGAGCAAAACCACAGGATCATCACCGGGCCAAAATAATGGCCCACATGAGCCGTCCCGCGGCGCTGCACGATAAACAACGCCCCGAGCAGCAGCAACGTCAACGGCACCACAAACGGGTCGAAAGCCGGGGTCGCGACTTTCAGCCCCTCGACCGCGCTCAATACCGAAATTGACGGTGTGATGACCCCATCCCCATAGAACAGCGCGGCGCCGATCAGCCCGGCCCACATGATCCAACGGCCGCGTCCTTCGATCGCGGAGCGGAGTGCCAAGACCATCAGCGCCAAGATGCCGCCCTCGCCGCGATTATCGGCTCGCATCAAGACGAGCACGTATTTCACGGTAACGATCAGGGTCAGCGCCCAGGCAATCAGCGACAAGACCCCGAACACCCGGGTCTGGCTGACTTCGGCGTTCTCGAAGCACTGCTTTACGGTGTAGAGCGGAGACGTGCCGATATCGCCATAGACAACGCCGAGCGCGGCAACCGCCAAGCTCTGGCCGATCCCCGGGCGAGTTTCGGTATGAGTGATAGCCGTATCGGGCATCCCAGCGCTCGGTCCGTTTGCCAAGCTAACGCCACATTCTCAAAATCAGGTCACCTGGAAGCGTGCCGACCGGCAGGTCGACGGCATATCGGTAGCGTAGCGGATCATCTGTCGGGTTATAGACGGAAATCTTCCGGCCGGGCCAGCGGCTCACAACGGGCGCGGACGTCGCAAACCGCCAACGGCAGTCGCGCTGCGAACGCCAAAGCCATTAACCTCAATGAATTCTTCAGCGGTGGAAGGTACCCATCAGCTCCGCTTGCTGGATGACATAGGGTTGCGCTGCCCGCAATACATCGGCATCGCTCGCGGTCGGAGCCAGATCGAGCCTTGGCCGGCTGATCGCCAGCAATCGAAATACATAATGGTGCGTGCCACCCCCGCGCGGCGGGCAGGGACCGCGATAACCCTCGGTCCCAAAATCATTACGGCCCTCGCGAAAGCCGCTTCCCGGCCGGCCGCCGCCGTAGCCGGCGGAAAGACCATTCGTTCCCGGCGGGATGTCATAGGCGGCCCAGTGCATAAATAGGCCGGACGGCGCGTCCGGATCCTCGATGACCACGACCAAGCTCTTGCTTCCCGGCGGCACACCCGACCAGGCAAGGGCAGGTGATATGTCGGCACCGTCGCAGGTATATTCGGTCGGGATCTCGCCGCCGGGGGAAAATGCGGGGGTTGCGAGCATCAAGGGCACCAGCCGTCTCCTCGATTTGCTTCGGCCCAGCCTACCCTCTAAACGGGTCGGCAACACCGGCGGCGATTTGCCCCGGTAATCCGCGTTGGGAGAGACAATGTTGCGCAGCGGCCTTTTGGTGTTTCCGAATTTGACCCAGCTCGATCTGACCGGCCCCTATGAGGTGTTGGCCCGCATCCCCGGGGCCGAGACTCTGCTCCTGTGGAAAAGCTGCGACCCGGTGCGCTCCGAGCACGGTTTGACCATCCTGCCCGACACGACATTAGCCAATTGCCCGCCGCTCGATCTCGTGCTCGTGCCCGGCGGCGGCGGGATCAACCCGCTGCTCGAAGATCAGGACGTGCTGGCATTCCTGCGCCGTGCGGCCGCCACGGCGCGGTATGTTGTCGGGATCTGCACCGGTTCATTGGTGCTGGGGGCGGCGGGGTTGTTGCGGGGTAAGCGCGCCGGCACGCATTGGATGTCGCGCGAAATGCTGCACGCCTTTGGCGCCGAGCCGGTCGGCGAGCGCGTCGTGGTCGACGGCAACCTGTTTACCGGCGGCGGCGTGACCGCCGGCATCGATGTCGCGCTCACCGTCGCCGCCGAGATCGCCGGCCGGGCCGCGGCCGAGGCAATCCAGCTGGCGATCGAATACGATCCGGCGCCTCCCTTCGATGCGGGTTCGCCCGAGAAGGCCGACCCCGCCGTGTTGCGGCAGGTGCTCGACCGGGCCGAAGCGCGCCAGCGCGACCGCGCCGAACGGGTCGCGCGCGCGGCACAAGCATTCGGGTACGATCCTGCGATCTGAAGATCTCGCAGCGTGGAACCGCGGTTCCGGCTGGTCGGTTCGACCGCACACCGGCTGCTTGCCAACCGATCGGTCTCAGGCCTAGCCTCGACTGATAACGGCAGGGGGCCAGATGAAGAGCATCACCGTCGATTATCGCAGGCAGTTATCCGAGGAACCGGGCAAGGGCCACAACCGCTGGCATGAGGCGATTGCGCCGGTGATCGAGGCTGGACCCGGCGAAGACGTCGAGATCGAGACCCGCGACGCCTTCGACGGCCAGATCACCCCAGCTACCACAGCGGACGATCTGCGGAATTGCGACCTGAACCGGGTTCACCCGCTGACTGGCCCGGTCTATGTCACCGGCGCCGCACCGGGCGATTTGCTCGAAGTCGAGATCTGCGACATGAAGCCGGCAGAGTTTGGCTACACCGTACAGGTCCCGGGCTTCGGCTTTTTGCGCGACGCGTTCCCCGACCCCTACATCGCCAAATGGACGATCAAGGACGGCTTTGCCCAGTCGACCGATCTGCCCGATGTCCGCATCCCCGACGGCTCGTTCGTCGGCGTGATCGGCGTTGCGCCTTCGCGCGAGCTCCGCGAAACCGTCCGGCAGCGCGAGGCAGCGTTAGCCGCGCGCGGCGGTATGGCCCTGCCGCCAGAGGCGCAGGGCGCGGTGCCATCGGTCGAGCCGATTGCGTCGGAGGCGTTGCGCACAATCCCGCCACGCGAAAACGGCGGCAATATGGATATCAAGCAGCTGAGCAAAGGCGCGCGGCTGATTGTTGCCGGTTTTTGTCGACGGCGCCTTGTTCTCGGTCGGCGATGCCCATTTCGCCCAGGGCGACGGCGAGGCCTGCGGCACCGCGATCGAAATGTCGGGCTCTATCCTGGTTCGCTTTACAGTGCACAAAGGGGAGGCCCAGCGTCGCGGCATCCGCTTTCCGCGCTTTTTGCGCAATGACTATTATTTCCCGCCCGAGCTTGCCGCTCCGAGGCGGTTTCTCGCTACGACGGGGATGTCGGTCCGCGCCGATGGCACGAATGAGAGCGAAGACACAACACTGAGCGCGCGGAACGCTTTATTGGCGATGATCGACCTGTTGGTCGAGCGCGGTTGGACGCGGCAGCAGGCTTATGCAATTTGCAGCGTCGCTGTCGATCTGAAGATCAGCGAATTGGTCGACGTCCCCAACATGGTCGTCAGCGCCTTTCTGCCGCTCGACATTTTTGCCAAGTAGCCGCTACGGCCGCGCGCCGGCCCTCAGAAGCGCATGAGAAAATCGCCAAAATGTCATTCCGGGGCGCGGGCAACGCCCGCGAGCCCGGAAACCATGAAACCAGCGTGTCGGAACATATAAGAAGCACCGTGTTCATAGGTTCCGGGCCTGCCCCCTGTTCAGGCCAGGGGCAGGCTCTGACGGGCATCCCGGAATGACAGTTCGTGTGTGATTTGATTTCTTCACAGTTGCTCAGACCGGGGGAATCAGCGCCGCGGCGATGCGCCGCTCTTCGGCGAGCAGCATGTTGTAGGTGCGGCAGGCGGCGCCGGTATCCATCGCTTCGATCACGATCCCCGATTGCCGCAGCGACGTGCGCAGCTCACGCGATATCATTGCCATTCGACTGCCGAGCCCGAGCAGCAAGATCTGGACGCCGCCATGCTCAACCACCGGCTGCAGGCTGTCAGTGGTGACGGAGGCGTCCTGCAATGCCGTCCACAGTCTCGTCACCTCGGGAAAGACCAGGACCGGGCCGCGCCAGATCACCCCGGCGACGCGAAACCCGTTCGGCCCGTAGCGTTCGATGACCTGTCGGCCGGCCGGAGTAAGCGGGGTCAGATCCATGCTCGCCTCCGCACGTTAGCGGGCTCGCGTCAGCTGCGAAGTCGCGCCCTCCCCCGAGCGGGCAATCGCGGCGCGGTTCGGCCGCACGTAATACAGAACCGGCGCGGCGATAAACAGCGATGAATAAGTGCCGATTACGACCCCCCACAGCATCGCGATGCTGAACCCGCGCAAGACCTGACCACCCAGAAACAGCAACGACAACACGGCCAACGCCACAGTGCTGACGGTCAATATTGTTCGCGACAGTGTTTCGTTCAAAGCGAGGTTAATCAGTTCCCTTAGCTGCATGCGTGGGTACTTGCGCATCGACTCGCGCACCCGATCGTAGATCACCACCGTGTCGTTGACGGAATAGCCGGCTACAGTGAGGATCGCGGCCAGTGTCGTCAGATCGAATTCTAGGTGGAACAGCGCAAAAATCCCGACCGTGGTCAGCACATCATGCAGGGTCGAGATCATGCCGCCGATGCCAAACTGCCACTCGAAGCGGAAGCCGATATAGACCGCGATCGCGACCAGCGCCAACACGGTCGCGGTGACACCGGCCCGGATCAATTCCGCCCCGACAGTCGGGCCGACGACCTGGATCTGGCGATAATCGATGCCGGACCCCAACGCCTTGCGCGCTTCCGCGACCGCTTTCTCTTGTGCAGCATCGCCGCCGGGCTGGCGCGGCAGGCGGATCAAGACGTCGCTCGGCGAGCCGAAACCCTGCAGCGATGCGTCGCCAAGATGCAGGGCATCAAGCTTTTGCCGCATCTCGGCAAGATTGGCCGGGCCCGACGTCACTCGCACCTGCATCATGGTGCCGCCGACAAAGTCGATGCCGTAATTGAGCCCGACAGTAGAGAACAGACCGATCGACCCGAGGGTCAGCAGTGCCGAGAAGGCAAAGCCAAGCTTGTGCCATCTCATAAAATCGATCTTTGGCGTGCGCCGAATGACGATTAGCGGTTTCAACATGATGCGTTACAGCGTTTGGCTTGCGGTCAGATCGGTACTGCCCGTGGCTTCCAGCGGCGCACCCAGGTGACGATCAACAGACGCGTCACCAGGATCGCCGAAAACAATGAGGTCAACACCCCGATGCTCAAGGTGATGGCAAAACCTTTGACTGGACCGGAGCCGAGCCAGAACATCAAGGCGCCGGCGACAAGCGTCGTGATGTGGCTGTCGAGAATCGTGCCAAAGGCGCGTTTGAACCCGGCATCGAGGGCCGAGAGGATTGTCCGCCCGACCCGCACCTCTTCGCGGATGCGTTCGTAGATCAGCACGTTGGCATCGACCGCCATACCCATCGTCAAGGCAATGCCGGCGATGCCGGGTAGGGTCAGCGTCGCGCCAAGCAATGACAGGCTGCCGAGCATAAGACATAGGTTGAAAAATAAGGCGATGTCGGCGAACACCCCGAACAACCCGTAGAACAGAATCATGAACACAACAACGAGCGCGACCCCAACCACGCAAGCAGTGGTCCCAGCACGGATCGAATCGGCGCCGAGGCCGGGGCCGACAGTGCGCTCTTCGAGAATCGTGATCGGCGCGGGCAGCGCCCCGGCGCGCAGCAACAGCGCGAGATCGCTAGCCGACTGAACCGTGAAGCTGCCCGAAATAATGCCCGCCCCGCCGAGGATCGGCTCGCGGATCACCGGCGCGCTGATCACCTTGTTGTCGAGCACGATCGCGAAGGGCTTGCCGACATTGTCGCGTGTCGCATCGCCAAACCGGCGGGCACCCTCGGCATCGAAGCGGAAACTGACGACCGGCTCGTTGTTCTGAAACGTCGGCTGCGCATCGACGAGCATGTCGCCGCCGACGATGACCCGCTTGCGAACGACATAGGCGCTCGGCCCGATCCTGACCTTCCCGCTCTCGGCGGCGGGCAGAACTTCGTCGCCGGGCGGCAGATGCCCGCTGCGGGCGTCTTCAAGCGACGCACCGGTGTCCACGAGCTGAAAGGTCAATTTGGCGGTGCGTCCGAGCAATGCCTTGACGCGCTCGGGATTGTCAACTCCAGGGAGCTGGACCACGATCCGGTCCTGACCCTCGCGTTCGATCGTCGGCTCCTTGGTTCCGGTTTCGTCGATGCGGCGGCGAATGATTTCCATCGACTGATCGACCGCCTGGGCCCGGCGCGTTTCGGTCGCAGCCGCGCTGAACTGCACCGTGCCGGACCCATCGGGCGTGATCGTGACAACGAGGTCGGGATCAATCTTGGCCAAAGCCTGACGCGCATCGTCGATCCGCTCGGGCTGGCGCACTTTGAACACGATCGCGTTGTCTTTGACCGCCAGCCCGGTATAGCCGATATTGGCGTCAAGCAGCGCGTTGCGCACATTGTCGATCAGCGAATTGAGCCGCTCTCGCTGCGCCGCCTCAAAGTCGACCTTGAGCAACAGGTACGAGCCGCCGCGCAAATCGAGCCCGAGCGCTACTTGCTTGTGCGGCACAAAGCTCGGCAGCTGGTCGAGCGTCGACGGGCTGACCAGGTTCGGGACCGAAAACAGCACCCCGAGCGCGCAAACCGCGCAGATCAGCAGGATCTTCCAATTCGCAAAATAGAGCATTCTCCGAACCTAAGGAGGCCGGCAGCGCTAATCGCTGCCGGTCCGATCTTCCGGGCTGCGGCTCAGTGCCGCCAATGTCCTGGCACCCAGACCCAGCGATAGCCATTCCAGCGCCAAAAACCCGCCACCCAATGCCAATGATAGTGGCCGGCAGGGTAGGGCGGCCGCACCTCGTGATACGGTGGCGGAGGCGGAGGCCGATGATGCGGCGGCGGCCCGCTTGGAGGCGGTGATGGCGGTGGCCCGCCAGGCGGCGGCTCTGCCATAGCGGCACGCCAGGGAACCGCCAGAGCCGCCAAAGCAGCACCGAGCAACATCCTGCGATTGTACACCTAGATACTCCGCTTGCGGCGAGAGACGGTTCGCCTGCCGGTCACAACGCCCATTCACACCAGAGACTTCCATCCGCTTTCGCTAAGCCCCACTGCTGGCGCCGCTTGGGGGGACGCGAGAATCACTCCTTGGTTTCGGCCTTGGCCCGCGACTGATCTCTTTGCCTGGCAGGCTCGCGGGCGGCGACCGGTTCGGGCTTGGCGAGCACGCTCGTAATCGTGCTGCGCACAACCCGCACGCGTACCCCGTCTGCTATATCAACGCTGACCTCTTCCGGGCCGTCGACCCGCACCACCGTCCCAATTATGCCGCCGCCGGTCACGACCCGATCGCCGCGCCGCAGCGCGTCAAGCGTAGCCCGATGATCTTTTGCTTTCTTTTGCTGCGGCCTGATCAACAGAAAATAGAAGACCACAAAAATCAGCACCAGCGGCAGGAACTGCAGCAGCGCGCCCTGGTTGTCGAACATGCCCGACAGGCCCGACAAGCCCGTTCCTTGGGCATAAGCAGTCGAAATCAGACTCGGCATCGGGGGCATCGGGGCCTCTCGTCTTGCGCCGCGTCGCTACGAGGAGGCGCACACGCCGGCGGCAGTAATCGTCATGCCGCTTGGCTCACAGGCATAGGTACGCGATGCCCGGCGAAAGAGCAATGGGTGGGGCTGCCGCACAGTTCCCGTGTTGCGTTACCCGTGATAGCGTCCGGGCCGGCTATGACCCCGCTGGTCCCATCGAACAGGCAATGACCAATCGCGATTTGCTGCCGCTGCTGAGCCGGATCGCCGACGCCCTCGAACGCCTCGTGCCGGCCGCGCCGCCACCGGTCGATCTCACCGCCGCCGATGCGTTTGTCTGGCATGCTGACCGGTTTTGGCTCGAGCCGGTTGCCGAGGTCAACCGCATTGAAATCGGGCTGTTGCGGGGGATTGACCGGGTCCGCGACATACTCCTCGAAAATACCCGGCGCTTCGCCGCCGGTCTGCCGGCCAACAATGTTCTGTTGTGGGGCGCGCGCGGCACCGGCAAGAGTTCGCTGGTCAAGGCTGCACATGCCGCGGTCAATGCCAAGCGGCCGCATGCACTGGCGCTCGTCGAGATCCATCGCGAGGACATCCCGAGCCTGCCGCATCTGTTGTCGCTGGCACGGCAATCAACGCGGCGCTGCTTGTTGTTCTGCGACGATCTTTCCTTCGACCAGCATGACACCAGCTTCAAATCATTGAAAGCAGTGCTCGAGGGCGGCATCGAGGGTCGTCCAAACAATGTCGTGCTCTATGCGACCTCGAACCGCCGTCACCTGATGCCGCGTGAAATGATCGACAATGAGCGCTCGACCGCGATCAACCCGGCCGAGGCCGTCGAAGAGCAAGTCTCGCTGTCCGATCGCTTTGGCCTGTGGCTGGGCTTTCACAACCTCGACCAAGACACCTACCATGCGATCGTGCGCGGCTATGCCGAGCGCTACGGTCTTGACCTCCCGGCTGATCAGCTGAAAGCAGAGGCCAACGAGTGGTCGATCACGCGCGGGTCACGCTCGGGCCGTGTCGCGTGGCAATTCATTCAAGATCTGGCTGGCCGTCTCGGTAAACCGCTCGCCTGAGGCGGACGCAGCGGTTTAGCTCGAATGGCCTTCTTTGCTTGCGGCAGTCGAAAGCGGGACTAGGTATTCGCGCGGATCGACTGGTTTTTTACCGCGACGCAATTCGAAATGGAGCTGCGGTTCGCCAACATTGCCGGTCGAGCCGACCCGCGCGATCACCTGACCGCGAGCCACCTTCTGCCCGGGCTTGACCAGGATCAGATCGCAATGGGCATAGGCTGAAATCCACCCTTGAGGGTGCTTGATCAGGATCAGATTGCCGTAACCGCGCAGCTCGTTGCCGGTATAGGCGACAACCCCGCCATCGGTCGCCTCGATTGCCGCGCCGCGCGGCGCGGCAATATTGATGCCGTCGTTGTGGGTGCCCTCCGGTCCAGTGCCAAAACCCTCCACCACATGGCCGCGAACCGGCCATAGAAAGCTGCCGCCGCCATGCGATGCCGCGGGCGGCGGCTCAGCCGCAGCCACCGGGCCGGGCGCAGCAGTCGAGCCAGAGGGCGGCTTGGATGCGCCCGGTGTCGCCAGCGGCGGAATGGGCGCCGACGCCATCGCTCCGGATGTCGACGCTATCGCGCCGGGTGCCGCTGAGCCGGCAGGTGCGTTAGCGGATGGTTTTGTGGGCCCGGGCGGGGTCGATGGTTGTGCCGGGTTAGCCTCGGACGATGCCGGCGCGGGCGGCGTCAATGGGCTTGGCGGCGCGGCAGCCGGCAGCGGCTTCGCCACCTGAGCGGGAGACGTGCGGTCGAGCGGCTGAGCCAACGGTTGCGTAGAGACCGGCGCGGATCGCTCAGGCGGTAACGGCTGCACCGATACCGGAGACGGCGGCGTCAATGGTGCTGTCATCGACTGCAGCGCCGTTCCGGGCTGGGATGGCAACATCGGCTCGCCCATCGCCACGACTGGTCCTGGAGAAATCGGCTCGCTGGCTGTCGGGACGATCAGGGCTTGACCGACGCGGATACGATAGGGCGGTGCCAAGTGATTGGCATCAGCGAGCATCCCCATCGGGATGTGATAAGCGTGGGCGATGCCCGACAGGGTCTGGCCCTGTTGGACGATGATTTGCGTTGGCGCCGTCTGAGCTTGCGAATTGCCGGTGACCACTGGCGCCGGGCCGCTCGTCCCGCACGCCGCAAGCAGCATTGCTAAAGCTGTTAGCGCGCCCGCCGCGCTTAACTCGCGCCGCCACAGCCGATCAAGTCTTTGCATGCACGCCCCCCGACGTACAAGCTGCGATAGGCCTTGGTACCCTATAGCGTGAGCATCCTCAAGCGTTTCCAGCCTCTGGGCGAGGGGGCGGACCGGTAACCAGCGGGACAAAGCGCACGAGCCCGAGATCTTCGGTTACAAACCGGTCGTCCGTACGGCGAATGCGCAGCAATTGCTGGTCGCGGCGATCGCCGCCGACCGGTGCTACCAATAGGCCGCCGGGCGCCAGACCGTCGATCAGTGCCGGCGGCACCTCGGGCGCAGCGGCGGTGACGATGATCCGGTCGAACGGAACCTGTTCCGGCCACCCCTTACTGCCGTCGCCGAATCGGAACACGACATTGTGCAAGCGCAATCCGGCCAGATGCGCCTCGGCCTGTTGCAACAGCTCCCGATGGCGTTCGATCGTGAACACGCGGCGAGCAAGCCGCGCCAAGATCGCAGTCTGGTAGCCTGAACCGGTGCCGATTTCGAGCACCTTGTGGCGCTCGCCGAGTTCGAGCTTCTCGGTCATTAGTGCCACGACATAGGGCTGGCTTATGGTCTGCCCGTAATCGATCGGCAGAGCCACATTCTCATAGGCTTGGTCGGCGAAGGCGGACGGCACGAAGCGCTCGCGCGGCGTCTTTTCAATCGCACCCAGGACCCGCGC
Organism: uncultured Alphaproteobacteria bacterium; assembly: GCA_963846635.1. Classification (GTDB taxonomy): domain Bacteria; phylum Pseudomonadota; class Alphaproteobacteria; order ATCC43930; family CGMCC-115725; genus AP-15. The sequence goes on from CAWJXM010000031.1 coordinate 116,118, forward strand.
ATCGGCAATGCCGGCGCGACGCAATTCCATCAAGAGCCGCAGTTTGCGCTGGACAGAACCCGCATCAGCTGCGGGCTCAGCCATGGTGTTCGATAACCTGCTGGCCGCCGAGATAGGGCTGCAAGGCGGGCGGGATCGACACGCTGCCATCCTCGTGCTGGTAGTTTTCGAGGATCGCGATCAAGGTGCGGCCGACCGCCAGTCCCGACCCGTTCAGGGTGTGCACCGGCCGCGTTCCCCGACCTTCGGCCGGGCGATAGCGCGCCTTCATACGCTGGGCCTGAAATGCCCCACAATTCGAGCAGCTCGAAATCTCACGATAGGTTCCCTGGCCCGGCAACCACACCTCGATGTCATAGGTCTTCTGCGCGGCAAAACCCATATCGCCCGATGACAACACCATGACACGATAGGCGAGACCGAGCCGCTTCAACACCTCCTCGGCGCAGGAGGTCATCCGCTCGTGCTCGGCATGCCGATTGCTCGGGTGTGGTCACCGAGATCAGCTCGACCTTCATAAACTGGTGCTGGCGGATCATGCCGCGCGTGTCCTTGCCAGCCGCTCCGGCTTCGGAGCGAAAGCACGGCGTCCAGGCGGTAAAGCGAATGGCAAGTCACGCTCGTCGAGGATCTCGTCGGCGACGAGGTTGGTGAGGGGCACCTCGGCGGTCGGGATCAGCCAGTAACCGTCGGTGGTGCGGAACAGATCCTCGGCGAATTTCGGCAATTGCCCGGTGCCGAAAACCGCTTCATCGCGGACCAACAACGGTGGCGACACCTCCTGATACCCGAACTCCCGCGTGTGCAGATCGAGCATGAATTGCGCCAGCGCGCGCTCCAACCGCGCCAGATCCCGCCGCAATACGACAAATCGGGAGCCGGAAAGCTTGCTGGCGCGGCGAAAATCCATCAAGCCGAGCCGTTCGCCGATCTCGTCGTGAGCGGCCGCTGCGAAATTGAACCGCGGCGGCTCCCCGACCCGGCGCAGCATCAAATTCGCGGTCTCATCGGCGCCGTCGGGGACGTCCTCCGCGGGCAGATTGGGCAGGCCTTCTAGCAGGTCGTCTAACTGCTTTCGGAGACGAGAGGCCTCCTTTCCTTCGTCGGCCTCAAGTTGCCGGCTCGCGTGGATCATTTGTTCTAGGTCAGCTATGTCGGCACCCGCTCTTTTAGCTGCTCCAATGTCCCGGGAAAACTTGTTACGGAGTGCCTTAGCCTCCTGCACGCGGGTTTCCGCTGCTCGCCAGGCCCTATCGAGGTTGAGAATATCCTCGAGAATGTCCTTAGCTTGCGGCTGTAAGCCGCGGCGCCTGAGGCCACGATCGAACTCCGCCGGGTGCTCGCGAATCCATCTGATGTCGTGCATGGCCGAAATAAAACACAAACGGAATATCGGCGATATAGAGACCGGCATCGAGCCCGTCCACCAGCTCACTCTGCGCGGGCGCGCGGGACGCCGAAATCTGCGGTGCGGCCGTCAGGCGAGACCGCATCCCGGCGTTTACCGCGAACCGGTTTTGCCATACCACAGCGGCAAGTGCCGAATCGCTTTGCAGAACCGGGAGCAAGCGATGCTGGGAATGATGTCTGAGCGACCGCTGCTGATCTCGTCGATCATCACTCATGCCGCGACCTTCCACGGCGATGCCGAGGTGGCTTCGCGCACCGTCGAGGGCCCGATCCACCGCTATACCTACCGTGACGCCGAGCGCCGCATGAAGCAGCTGGCCAAGGCTCTGCTTCGCCTCGGCATCGGCCGCGGCGACCGGGTCGGCACTTTGGCGTGGAGCACCCACCGCCATTTCGAGCTCTATTATGCGATCTCCGGCATCGGAGCCGTCTGCCACACGATCAACCCGCGGCTTTTCGACGAGCAGATCGTCTATATCGTCAATCATGCGGCAGACCGGCTACTCTTTATCGACAGCACGTTTTTGCCATTGGTCGAGCGGCTGGCGCCGCGATTGCCGAGCGACTGCCGGATCGTACCGCTTTCGGATGGCGAGGCGGCGGCGCCACCAGCCGGTCTGCCGCTATTGCCGTCTTACGAAACCTTGCTCGCCGGCGAAGACGACGCGTTTGAATGGCCGGAATTCGACGAGCGCACCGCCGCGGCGCTCTGCTACACCTCGGGTACCACAGGCCACCCGAAGGGCGCGCTCTACAGCCATCGCTCGACGGTATTGCATGCCTTTGGCGAATCGCTCCCCGATGCGATCGGGGTTTCGGCGCGCGATGTCGTCTGTCCGGTCGTTCCGTTGTTTCACGTCTGCGGCTGGGGGATTCCGTTTGCCGCTCCGATGAACGGTGCAAAACTGGTGTTACCCGGCCCGCGTCTCGACGGCGCCAGTCTTTATGAGCTGTTCGAGAGCGAAGGTGTTACCTACGCGCTCGGCGTGCCAGCGGTGTGGCTCGGATTCGAAAGCTACCTATCCTCGTCGGGCAAGCACTGCTCGACCTTGCAGCGGCTGCTCTCCGGCGGCTCGGCCGTCCCGCCGTCGATGGTGACGGCGTTTGCATGCCACGGGATCGAGGTGCGTCAGGGTTGGGGGATGACCGAGATGAGCCCGCTCGGCACGACCGCCGCCTTGAAGGCCAAGCACCGGGCGCTCGATCCGCAGGCCCAGCTCGCGGTGCAAGCGAAGCAGGGGCGGCCGATCTATGGCGTCGAAATGAAGATCGTTGACGACGAAGGCCGCGCCCAGCCGCATGACGGCAAGTCGATGGGTGAATTATTGGTGCGGGGCCCGTGGATCATCAGCGGCTATTTCGCGGACGAGGCTGCGAGCCGTGCTGCGGTCGAACCCGACGGCTGGTTTCACACCGGCGACATGGCGACGATCGACCCGGACGGCTACATGCAGATCGCCGATCGGCGCAAGGACGTTATCAAGTCGGGTGGCGAGTGGATCAGCTCGATCGATCTCGAAAACGCTGCGGTTGCGCATGAGGATGTCGCCGAGGCCGCGGTTATCGCCATACCCGATGCGCGCTGGGGCGAGCGGCCATTACTGATCGTGGCGCCGCGGCCGGGCCGCCGGCCCGAGCGCGAGGCGTTGCTCGAACTCCTCGCCCGGCAATTCCCAAAATGGATGCTGCCCGACGAGGTCGTCTGGGTCGATGAATTGCCGCACACCGCCACCGGCAAGATCATGAAAACCCAGCTGC
>CAWJXM010000032.1:0-40802 GCA_963846635.1 uncultured Alphaproteobacteria bacterium
ACGATATTCCCGTCGCATGATACCATTGTGCCTGATGACGACCTTCACTCAGAAACAATCGTTGGCCAGCGCATGACCCCTGCCCTCGACAGACTGCTCGCGATCATGGCGCGGCTGCGCAACCCGGAACGCGGCTGCCCGTGGGACCGCGAGCAGGATTTCTCCACACTCGCCCCCTATGCGATCGAGGAAGCCTACGAGGTCGCCGATGCGATCGAGCGGGGTAATCGCCGCGCTAAGGGACGAACTTGGCGACCTGCTGTTCCAGGTCGTGTTCCACGCCCGCATGGCCGAAGAGAACGGGCTGTTTGTTTCACCGACATCGTTGCGACGATCGTCGATAAGATGGTGCGCCGCCATCCCCATGTTTTTGGCGATGCGGAGATCGCCAGCGCCGCGGCGCAGAACGAGGCCTGGGAAGCGTACAAGGCGAAGGAGCGGACCGCCAAGGCCGCCGCGGCAGGCCCCCAGAGAGCGTGCTCGACGGCGTCGCCCTGGCGTTCCCTGCCCTGCTCCGCGCCACCAAGATCCAGCGCCGCGCGGCGCGGATCGGCTTCGACTGGCCGAACGCACCTCCGGTCATCGCCAAGCTCGCCGAGGAGATCGCCGAACTCGAAGCCGAGATACCCCGACGGCGCCGCCGATCACGCCGGCATCGAGGACGAGATGGGCGACATCCTTTCGCCGCCGCCAACCTGCGCGCAAGCTCGACATCGATCCCGAAGCCGCGCTGCGCCGCGCCACGAAAAATTCGAGCGGCGCTTTCGCCGGGTCGAGGCACTTGCCGTGGAACGCGGCATCGGCGACGAACTCGATGCGCTCGAAGCGCTATGGCAGGAGGTCAAGCGCGTGAGAGCCCGTCGTAGGCGCAGCGTGCCGGCCTAACCCCGGCCCTGCCTCCCCGTCTGTGAGGCGAGGGAGGGACCGTCCCGCTGCTGGCCCGCGTCATGTCCATGAGCAGGGTGAGGGGCAAGCCAGACATCCGCCTGCAACAGGTCATCGACACACTCCCGAGACGGCTCGACGCGATCCGCCCGAGGCGCCCCGAGGGACACCGCATGCTCGACACGCTGGACACGGAGTGGAGCGCCGGCAAAACGCGCTTCAACCGCTCGGCGAAGCGCTGTTCGCAGCCTATGCGGAAACGGTTTGGCTGGCGTGGCGGGATAACACTTGAGCCGCCGTTCCCGGCGCGCTGCGCATGCGGCGCTTCTATGTGGCCAAAGCGTTTCGACGCCGCGGTATCGCTCGCCGGCTCGCTCGCTCTCTGCTCGATCCGAAGCGACCGCGGCGGACGATCGCCGTCAACGCCGGAACCGGGAGCGAGACCTTCTGGGAATCGCAGGCTTCACGCCCGATCGCCGCGACGGCCACACGCATATGCTGCGTGTCCGCAGCAAATAAGGTTCAATGCGCCCGCTGCTGGTGGCGCAGGCGGGCGATGTCGGCTTCGGAGAGGCGGACCGAAAGATGGGCGGCCTCGTTGTCGTCGCGGCGGCCGAGCACCTCGCCGTGGCGGTAGACCCAGGCCAGCGTCTTGCCGTCGCTCAACGGGATGTCGAGGCGCACCGGGCGGGTGCCGGTTTCGAGCCGGCGGTCGATCAGCGCCAGCAGATCTCGCAGCCCTCGCCGGTCGCCGCCGACAACGCGACCCGGCTCGGATCCGCAGCATCTGGTTTTCGAGGCTGGCGCGGCTGCTGCATCGAGCAGGTCGATCTTGTTCATCGCCTCGATGATCCGCTCCTCGACGGCGCCGTCAAGGCCGTGGTCGGCAGCCCGAGATCGGCCAGCACCGCCAGCACGTCTTGGCGCTGCGCCTCGCTGTCGGGGTGGTGCGCGTCGCGGACGTGGATGACGAGGTCGGCCTCGGTCACCTCTTCGAGCGTCGCGCGGAAGGCGGCGACGAGATGGGTCGGCAGATCGGAAATAAACCCGACCGTGTCGGATAGGATCACGGTCCGGCCGGACGGCAGTTCGAGCCGCCGCATCGTCGGGTCGAGGGTCGCGAACAGCATATCGTCCGCGATCACCGCCGATCGGGTCAGCCGGTTGAACAGGGTCGATTTGCCGGCATTGGTGTAGCCGACCAGTGCCACGACCGGATAAGGCACGCGGCGGCGGGCTTCGCGGTGCAAGGCGCGGGTGCGCTTGATGCCGTCGAGCTCGCGCTTCAGCCGCGCGATGCGCTCGCCGATCAGCCGGCGGTCGATTTCGAGCTGGCTCTCGCCAGGGCCGCCCAAAAAGCCGAAGCCGCCGCGCTGGCGCTCGAGATGGGTCCACGACCGCACGAGGCGCGAGCGCTGATAGGACAGTGCCGCCAATTCGACCTGCAGCCGGCCCTCATGGGTGCGGGCGCGCTCGCCGAAGATTTCGAGGATCAGGCCGGTGCGGTCGATGACCTTGGCCTGCCAGCTTTTTTCGAGGTTGCGCTGCTGCACCGGCGACAGGGCGCCGTCGACGACGACGAGGCCGATCGCGTCGTCCTTGATGCATTCGCGGAGATGTTCGACGGTGCCCTGCCGAACAGGGTCGCCGGGCGGCGGCGAGAGAGGCGGGCGATCTCGGCGCGGACGACATCGAGATGGATCGCGCGCGCAAGCCCCACCGCCTCTTCAAGCCGCGCTTCGAGCGAACGCATGGCGTCGCCATTCATCTGTCGGGGCGCGGATTTCGCTGCCGGATGCACGACGAGGGCGCGGCCGCTCGCCGTGCCGTTTGGTGCAAAGGTGCTGTTGTTTTCGTAGGTAATCAGAGTTCCTCGCTTTCCCTCCCCGGCTCGAACAGCTGGATCGGCTGTGCCGGCATCACCGTCGAGATCGCGTGCTTGTAGACGAGCTGCGAATGCGCGTCGCGCCGCAGCAGCACGCAGAAATTATCAAACCAGGTGATGATCCCTTGCAGCTTGACGCCATTGACCAGAAACACGGTAACCGGGGTCTTGTTTTTACGGACGTGGTTCAAAAACACGTCCTGAACGTTTTGTGACTTCTCCGCAGACATGGGTATCCCCCATTCACCTTTTTAGAGCCGAGCCAGAATTAGCCCAGCTCGGCCGGTAGCCGGCGCGCTGCACCGCCAGTTCCAAAGCCGAAATGGTTTCGCCAAAGTAAATCACAAGCCCCGGACAAAGCGCAGCAGCGCTGTCGGATCGGCAAACGTAAAGTGCGGGGCATACCAGAGGCGCTCTTCTGCGGCGAGATCAGGTCCCAGCAGCACCGGGACGCAGCCGGAATTGGCAGCGCATTCCATATCGACCCCGGTATCGCCGACAAACCACACGGCCGGCCCCGCAGCAACGCCGCTCGGTTCGAGCGCGAGCCGGACCGGTGCTGCGTCGGGCTTGTCGGCTATGGCATCGCCGGCCCCGACAATGCGGCCGAAATAGCGCGACCAGCCGAGCTGCTCGGCCTCGCGGCGCAGCAGCGCGCCGGTCTTGTTGCTGACGACGCCGAGAAAAATGCCTTCGCCGGCAAGCGCCTCGAGCATTTCGGCGCATCCCGGCAACGGGGTGAGGCGTTCGAGATGGATCGCGCGAAACCGGTCGAGATAAATCCCCCTCGCCTCTTCCCAGCGATCGCCGAAATGCATCGGAAAGCTCTCGCGCAGCCTGAGGCGTACGCGGGCGCGCGTCTCGGCGAGCGACCATAGCGGCTTATCCATCGCCGCCATGACGTGGTTCAGCGCTTCGTGGATCGTCACCCAGCTGTCGACGAGCGTGTTGTCCCAATCGAACAGGATCGCTTGCGGGCGCGCGACAACGGTCGAGGTCAGAGCACTCATTTGGCCGCCGCCGCGTGCGCCAGATAGCGTTCGCGCAGTCGAAGGGTAAGGGGGCCGGGTGCGCCGTTGCCGATAACGTCGTCATCAATACGCACGATCGGCAAGAGATCATTCGTCGTACTGGTTAAAAAGGCCTCGCGCGCGGTTTTCGCCTCAGCCACACTAAATGGCCGCTCGACCAGGCGACAGCCCTCGGCCCGGATGATGTCGATCACCGCGCGGCGGGTCACACCGTTGAGGATCGCATGATCGGCTTGGCGGGTCACGACGGTTCCGTCGTTGGTCACGATCCAGGCGTTGGTCGATGTCCCCTCGGTCACAAAGCCGTCGCGATCGACCTGCCAAGCCTCAAAGGCCCCGGCCTCGCGGGCGCGCTGTTTGCCGAGAACGTTGGCGATCAGCGCGACCGATTTAATGTCGCAGCGCTGCCAGCGGATGTCGGGGATCGTGATGACCGCGACGCCTTGGGTGCCGAGGTGCTGATCGGTTGTCCGCTTGCGTCGCGCGGTGACGACCAAAACCGGTTGGGCCGCCCTCGGAAACCCGTGCTCCCGCGGCGCCACACCACGCGTCACCTGGATATAGACGATGCCGTCGACTACACCATTGCGGCGGATCACCTCGCGCACGACGAGCTTCAGCGCCGCCTCCGACATCGGTGCTGCGATCTGCAACTCGGCGAGCGAGCGCGCCAGCCGCGCCAAATGCAGCGCCTCGTCGACCAGATGGCCGCCGAAAACCGCCAGCACCTCGTATACGCCATCGCCAAACTGGTAACCGCGATCCTCGATATGCACACCGGCTAGGCGATGCGGTACATATTGGCCGCCGACATAGGCGATGCGCGACATTGGTCCTAAATCCCGAACTTCAGCGCACGATCATTGCCGAAGACACCAAGGGATTTCAGCTTGCGGTGCAAGGCCGAGCGCTCCATTCCGACAAAGGCGGCGGTGCGCGAGATGTTGCCGCCAAACCGGGTCACCTGCGCCAACAGATATTCGCGCTCAAAGACCTCGCGCGCGTCGCGTAACGGCAACGTCATGATTTCACTGCCTTTTTCCCATTTGACGACGGTCGGTGCGATCGCGGTGATCTCGTTTGGCAGCATATCGGCACGGATCGGCTCGCGGGCTTCGCCGGGCGCCATGATCAACAGCCAGTCGATGATGTTGCGCAACTGGCGCACATTGCCGGGCCACGAATAGGCCTGCAACGCCGCCATCGCATCCTCGCCGATCTCGCGCGGGGCGAGCCGTGCGGCCTCGGATGAGCGCGTCATAAAATGGCGCGCCAAGAGGGGGATGTCTTCGCGCCGCTCGCGCAACGGCGGCACTCTGATCGGGACGACGTTGAGTCTATAAAACAGATCCTCGCGGAACCGGCCGGCGCTGATCTCGCCTGCCAGTTCGCGATTTGACGAAGCAACCACCCGGACATCGACTTCGACCCGGCTCGACCCACCGATCCGCTCAAACGTTTGCTCCTGCAGGGCGCGGACGATCTTCCCTTGCGTTTCGAGCGGCATGTCGGCGACTTCGTCGAGAAACAAGGTGCCGCCATGCGCGCGTTCGAACGTGCCGATTTTGCGGGGCGCGCCATCGATATTGTATTCGGTGCCGAACAGCTCGATTTCGAGCCGCTCAGGCCGCATTGTCGCACAGTTGACTGGAACAAAGGGACCCTTTGCTCGGCGCGAGCGTAGATGCAACAATCGCGCGACCACCTCCTTGCCCGAGCCTGGCGGGCCGGTGATCAAAACCCGACTGCCGGTCGGCGCTGCCTTTTCGATTTGCTGGCGAAGCTGATTGGCGGCTGGCGAGACCCCGACCAGATCGATATCGCCGCCGGCGCGCAATTTGAGTTCTTCGTTTTCAAGTCGCAGCTGGGCGGCCTCGATCGCGCGCTCGACGACGAGCAGCAGACGGTCGGATTCAAACGGTTTCTCGATAAAATCGTAAGCGCCGAGTTTGATCGCCTCGACCGCGCTCTCGATGGTGCCGTGTCCGCTGATCATGACGATCGGGACCGATGGCATCTCGGCGCGCAACAACTTCAGGATTTCGATCCCGTCGAGCTCGCTGCCCTGCAGCCAGATATCGAGGATGACCAGGGTCGGTTGCCGCGCATGGACCACCGCCAGCGCCTGAGCGCTGTCGGCGGCCTCCCGCGTCTGATAGCCCTCGTCCCTAAGTACATCCGCAATCAGCATGCGGATGTCGGCCTCGTCATCGACGATCAGGATGTCATGCGCCATCGGCGGCATCGCTCAAGGCCAGCGGCCGATCGTGATCGCGCCTGCGCTCGGCCGCCCGTGCCTCGACCGCGAAAACCAGTCTGACCCTTGCCCCGTTCGGATGTCCGTCTTCAAGCATCAGCTCACCCCCGTGATCTTCCATGATCTTTTTGACAATGGCGAGACCGAGGCCGGTACCTTTGGCTCGGGTTGTTACATAAGGCTCGGTCAGCCGCTCGCGCCCCTGGTTTGGCAAACCCTTGCCATTGTCCTCGACGATCACTGTCGCTTGTCCCAAGCCCTTCTCGACCGATACCAGAACGTGACCGGGCGCAGCGTTCTTGTCTTCGGCAATGCGCGCTTCGATCGACTCAACCGCATTCTTTACAATATTGAGGATTGCCTGGCCGACCAGCCGAGCGTCGCAGTTGAGCATTACGGAATGATCGGGGAACCTCGTCTCGAATGTGATCTCGCGATGCGCCGTACGTTGCAGGAACATTGCACGATGCGTGATTTCGACCAGGTTTTCGGGTTTCAAGACCGGCGCCGGCATGCGCGCAAAGGCAGAGAATTCGTCGATCATGCGGCCGATGTCGCCGACATGCCGGATTATCGTGTCGGTGCAGATCGTGAAGGTCTCACGGTCCTCGCTGATTTCCTTCAAATACCGCCGGCGCAACCGCTCTGCGGCGAGCTGGATCGGGGTCAGGGGGTTCTTGATCTCATGCGCAATGCGGCGGGCTATATCAACCCAGGCGGCCTTGCGCTGGGCCAAAAGCAATTCCGTGATGTCGTCGAAGGTCACCACAAAGCCGCTGATGTCGTACTCGTCTTGGTCGGCGGCGATCCGCACCAACAAGGTGCGCGTGCTGTTGCCGCGGGCGAGCTGGACTTGCGACTGCGCCAGCCGATCGGGGCGCCGTTCGGCTTCATCGAGCAGATTCGCCATTTCCGGCGCGACCTCGGCAAGATGACAGCCGATCGACTGTTCGAGATCAGCCCCAAGTAGGGCCGAAGCCGAGCGATTAGGAAGATAAACACGGCCATCGCGATCGAGCCCGATCACCCCGGCCGAAACCCCGGTCAATACCGTTTCTGTGAAGCGGCGGCGCTCGTCAAGCTGGCGATTGGCTTCACGCAATTCGCGTTGCTGGCTCTCGATCTGATTCGTCATACGGTTGAAGGCGCGGCTCAACGAAGACAGTTCGTCGTCGCGTTCGCCTTCTGGCACGCGCGCTGCGAGATCACCCGCGCGCACCTGCTCCGCCGCGGTCGCAAGTCGGCTGATCGGGACGGCCAGCTGCATCGCAAAGTTGATCCCAATTGCGACCACCACGACCAAGAAGAGCAACGCCACCATAAGAAAAATAAGCGCAAACGTGACCTGAAAGCCCGACCTTTGGTTTTCCGTACGCTCGTATTGGGCTACCGCACGCTGGGTCTCCTCCATATAATTGAGTACCTTAGGTTCAACGTAGCGGCCTATGTAAAGATAGACTGGACCATATTGGTCGAGGCGCACCAGCGCCCGCACGCGATCGTCGCTGTCGCTGGTCATGATCGCGACATCGCCTTCGTCGGCGACGCGCATCGCGCCATCCGGCACCGGTTGGAAGCCAAGCGTGAAGGACAGGCTCGACCGCGCCAAGACGTGGCCCGCGCGGTCAAACACCATGGCTTCGGTCAGTCCGCGCAGTGCCGCCTGGGCCGAAACCACCTGCTCGAGCCGGGTTGGGTCTAATTCCAGCTCGACGGCATCGCGATTGAGATCATTGGCCATTGCCAGCGCGTCGGCGCGGATCGCCTGCTGATGCTCGTGCAGATAGGCCTCGGCAACCGCAAGCGAGTTGGAAATGGCGGTGCGCACGCGGTCGCTGAACCACGATTGGACACCGTAGGTGAAGAACAGATACGAGAAAATCGCGACGATGATCGTGGGAATGACCGCGATCAGCCCGAACAGCACGACGAGGCGGATCTGCAGCCGCGAGCCGGCGAGCCCACGCCTCCGCTCGGCCCATACCTGCAGCAACCGGCTCGTGATCAGAGCGCCAAGCGCCAGCAGCAACACGAGGTCGAGGTTGAAGAGCAACAGAACCGCGCGTGGCTTTTTGGCGAAGGGCGGCTCCCCGGTCAGCGCGAGATACGTCGTGACACCCGAGGCCAGGGCGGCGATCGCGAGCGCGAGCGCGAGCTTATGCCACAGACCGATTCGGCCGGCCCATACCCGAACCCGCCGCATCAGCTTCATGCAGGACCCCTAACGCGCAGCGCTGCAACTCAAGAGCTGCTGGTGCGGGCGACGCGCCGCACAGCCTCCCCTTGCTTCAATCGAAGCGGCCGATGCTGTCGGATAGCAACGCCCGTCGCTACTTTAGCCCGCGAACCACCGGGATGTCCAACTCGCGGATCTTCTTGCGCAAGGTGTTGCGGTTCAATCCCAACAAATGGGCAGCCTTGATCTGGTTGCCGCGAGTTGCGCCCAAGGTCAACACGATCAACGGCCGCTCGACCTCCCGTAATACGCGGTCGTACAGGCCGGCTGCCGGCAGGCCGCCCTTATGCGCGGCAAAATAACTGCGGATGTGGTGCTCGACCGCGCCGGCTAGGCCTTCGCCGACATTATGGGCTGGTTCGACGGCGTCCGGCATCTCGCCGAGTTCGGTCTCAATTACCGAGAGACCGATCACGTCCTCCGAATACAGGGCGGCCAACCGGCGAATCAGGTTTTCGAGCTCGCGTACATTTCCCGGCCAGCTGTAGCTGCACAGCCGCTCCATCGCGGCGTTGTCGAGCCGCTTCGGCGGCAGGCCTTCGCGCACTGCCTGCGCGACGAAATGCCGTACCAACGCCGGGATGTCGGCGCTGCGCTCACGCAACGGCGGCAGCCAAATCGGGGCCACATTCAATCTATAAAAAAGGTCTTCTCGGAACAGGCCTCGGTGAATGAGGCTGCGCAGCTCCTGATGGGTCGCTGCGATTACGCGAACATCGGCACGGATCGGCGCGCGCCCCCCAACAGCGGTGAATTCCCCGTCCTGCAAAACGCGCAACAATCGGGTTTGCGCTTCGAGCGGCATATCGCCGATTTCGTCGAGAAACAGGGTGCCGCCTTGCGCCTGCTCAAAGCGCCCCATGCTGCGCGCGGTCGCCCCGGTGAAGGCACCTCTTTCGTGGCCGAACAGCTCGCTTTCGATCAGCTCACGCGGGATCGCCGCCATGTTGATGGCGACAAACGGACCATTGCGGCGCTTGCCGTAATTGTGCAGCGCGCGCGCGACCAGTTCCTTGCCGGTGCCGCTCTCGCCAAGGATGGTCACCGTCAGATCGGTTCCGATCAACCGCGCGATCACGCGATAGATCTCTTGCATCGCGGGGGAGCGGCCGATCAACGGCAGCTGATCCTCGATATCGTCGTCAGGGCTGATTGCCGGGTCTTGGCGTGGCGCCGCCAGCGCTCGCTCGACGACATTGATCAGCTCGTGCAGGTCGAACGGCTTGGGCAAGTATTCGAACGCGCCGCGTTCGGTCGCCTTGACCGCCGTCAATAGAGTATTTTGCGCGCTCATGACGATGATGCGCAAATCGGGCCGGATCTTTTTGATGCGGGGGATCAGCTCGAGACCATTTTCGTCCGGCATGATCACATCAGTGATGACAAGATCGCCCTCGCCGTCGGCTACCCACCGCCACAAGGTCGTGGCGTTGCCGGTCATGCGGACATCATGCCCCAGTCGACCCAGCGCCTGGCTCAGCACCGTTCGGATCGCCCGATCGTCGTCGGCCACCAGGATTGTCGAAGCCTTCATTCGATACCGTCCTGCGCGACCACGGGCAAATACACCCGGAACACGGTTCGACGGGGTTGGCTGTCAAATTCGATGACGCCGCCGTGGTCGCCGATCACCTTGGCCACCAGTGCAAGACCAAGGCCAGTTCCGTTGCGCTTGGTGGTGACAAAGGGGTCGAACAGATGGGGCCGCAGGTCTTCGGGAATGCCGGCACCGTTATCGGTCACCGCAACCATAAGCGGCAGGTGGCGCCGCGCCTCGCCGCCCGGACCCGTGAGCCGTAAGCCGTGGCGGTAACCGGTCGTCAGTATGATCTCGCCCTTGGAGCTCGCCACCGCTTCGGCGGCGTTCTTGACAAGATTCAAAAAGACCTGGACCAATTGATCGTGATTGCCATACACCGGCGGCAGCGAGGGATCATACTCCTCGACAAAGTTCACATGACGCGCGAAACCCGATTGGGCCACCTTTCGAACACGCTCCAGCACCTCGTGGATATTGACGGCTTCATGCACGATCGGCCGATCGCTGGCAAAAGCCTCCATCCGATCGACGAGGGCGACAATGCGATCGGTTTCGTCGCAGATCAGACGGGTCAGTTGCCGGCCGCCCTCGTCTGCGTCCTGTTCTAAAAGCTGAGCCGCGCCGCGAATGCCGGAGAGCGGATTCTTGACCTCATGCGCCAACATGGCGGCCATCGCGGTGATCGACCGGGCGGCATTGCGGTGGGTCAATTGGCGATCGAGCTTGTCGACCATCGAACGCTCATGAAGGCTCAGCACCAGCTGATCCGCCGCGTCGGCGAGCGGTGTCGCCTGGATCGTCAGGGTGCGAGTGCCAAAGCGTGGCCCTTCAAGCGGGACGTCATGTTCCGACATCGTGTTGCCGACGCGGCGCACCGTATCGATCATCGCCAACAGCGGGCTGTGCGGAGCTAATAGAGTGGCGAGGGCTGCGCCGTTGAGCGCCGGCGCGCCAGTGCCGAAAAATTGCTCGGCGGCCGGGTTGACCATGCGGATGAAACCATCGCGATCGATGACGATGACGGGATTGGCCAGCGCCGCCAATACCGTCGACGCGTCGAGTGGGGCCGCGACGGTGGCAGGCTTGCCGCCGCTGCGCTGACGGGGAGGAGTGGTCATGCCATCCCGGCCGACAGCAAAGGCTCGTAAAACCTCCGGATCAGCGCTTTGACGCGGCCCGGCTCGGTCGCCTGATTGACCGCGGCACGAAATTCGGCTGAGCCCGGGAGTCCTTTCGAGTACCAGCCAACGTGCTTGCGCGCGATGCGAACGCCGATATCGGTCCCATAATGCGCCAGCATATCGTCGTAATGGGTTTCGACGATCGCCAGCTGTTCATCGAGTGGCGGATCTGGGATCCTTCGCCGCTCGGTGAGCCAAGCGGTCAACTGATGCAGAAACCAGGGCCGCCCATAACAGCCGCGGCCGATCATGATTCCGTCCGCCCCCGATTGCACGAGGGCGAGATCTGCAGCCTCCAGCGTGTCGATGTCGCCGTTGACAATGACCGGTATGGTTACAGCTTTCTTGACCTCTCGAACAAAGGCCCAATCGGCTGACCCCGCGTAGAACTGACAGCGCGTGCGGCCATGCACGGTTATCATGCGGATGCCGCAAGCTTGCGCAATTTGGGCAAGCCGCGGCGCATTGCGGTTCTTCTCGTCCCAACCGGTGCGCATCTTCAGCGTCACGGGCAGTTTCACCGCCTTGACCGTTGCTTCGAGGATGCGTGCGGCATGAAGTTCGTCGCGCATTAGCGCGGAGCCGGCATGACCGTTGACCACTTTCTTGACCGGGCAGCCGAAATTGATATCGATAATTTGGGCACCGCGGTCGGCATTGATCTTGGCGGCTTCGCCCATTGCGTGCGGCTCGCAACCAGCGAGCTGGACCGCCATGGGCTGTTCTTCGGCGCAGCTTTGAACCATTGTCATCGTCTTGCGGCTCTCGCGGATCATTGCCTCGCTGGCGATCATCTCCGACACCACGAGGGAGGCGCCCAAGCGCTTGACAAGGCGGCGAAACGGCAGATCGGAAACACCCGACATTGGCGCCAGGATCACCGGCTGATCGATGACTGCGAAACCGAGATCAATGCCCATTTTCTAAGCATTATTTCCATATGCCTATCGATTAAGCAAAGCCTAAGCTTTTTCTTGCTGCGCCGCAACATAAACCAGCGTTTGCGACATAAAACACCTGCAGTGGCAAAGCCGAAGCGCTTCGATTAACTTACCGCTATGCAATCCGTCTACGCGCTTGTCGTCGCGGCGGGCCGTGGCAGCCGTTTTGGCGGCGAACGACCCAAACAGTATTTGCCGCTGGCAGGGCGGATGGTGCTCTCTCATGCGGTTTCGGCATTCACCCGGCATCCGCGCATCGTCGGCGTTCAGGTCATGATCAGACCAGAAGACCGAGCCGTATTCGACGACGCCATCGCGGGGCTGCCAGTATTGCCGCCCTGTGCCGGTGGTGCGACCCGGCAGGAATCGGTCCGGCTTGGGCTCGAAGCGCTGGGGCTGCATCAACCGCAATACGTGCTGATCCATGACGGCGCGCGGCCCTATGCGGGTGCAGCGCTAATCGACCGCGTCATCGACGCACTCGATCGGGCGCCGGCTGCAATTCCCTGCCTGCCGTTGCGCGATACGATCAAGCGGTCCGAGGGCGGTCTGATCTGCACAACGGTGGATCGCTCCCGGCTGTGGCGCGCGCAGACCCCGCAGGGCTTCCATTTTGCCGCCATCAGAGCTGCCCACTGCGCGGTCGCGGGCGGCGACTTGACGGACGATTCGGCGGTGGCCGAAGCGGCCGGTCTGATGCCGGTACTGGTGTCGGGTGATGAGGAGAACCTGAAAATAACGACCCCGGAAGATCTCGTTGCCGCCGAAAGGCTGCTTGCAGCGCGGCTCGGCGATGTGCGCGTCGGCCAGGGCTTTGATGTCCACGCCTTTGGGCCGGGCGACAAAATCGTTTTGTGCGGCGTGGACATTCCTTACGACGCGAGCCTCGTCGGCCATTCCGACGCGGATGTCGGGCTGCACGCGCTGACCGATGCCATGCTCGGCGCGATTTGTGCCGGCGATATCGGCCAGCATTTCCCGCCGAGCGATCCGCAATGGCGTGGTGCCGCGTCCGAGCAATTCCTGCGACATGCCGCCGCTCTCGTACAGGCGCGGGGCGGCGTGGTCGCCGGGGTCGATGTCACGATCATCTGCGAGCGCCCGCGGATCGGCCCGCATCGCGCGGCGATGATCGAACGCGTCGCCGCGATCCTTGGCATCGCTGCCGACCGGGTCAGCGTCAAAGCGACCACCACCGACCGCCTCGGCTTTACTGGCCGTGGCGAAGGCGTCGCCGCTCAGGCTGTCGCCACGGTGCGGCTGCCACTGTGACCATCGCCCCTTCGAACCCTCCCCGCCTCGCCTTGCGCGATCCGGCGAGCCTGATCGCGACGTGGTTCGGCCTCGGCCTGATCCCGATCGCGCCCGGTACCTGGGCGTCTCTTGTCGCGCTGTTGCTGGCCTGGGTGCTCCGAGCCGGATCGAATAGGGCGGGGCTGGCAATCGCGATCGCATTGAGCATCGGAACCGGATGGTGGGCGGCAGGCTCCTTCGCCCGGGCGCGTGGAGTGCCGGATCCGGGGGAAGTGGTCATCGACGAGATTGCCGGCCAATGGCTGGTCCTGCTCGCGGCACCCTTCAACCCGCTCGCCTGGATAGCGGGGTTTTTGCTGTTCCGCCTATTCGATATTTGGAAACCGTGGCCGGTGCGTTGGGCCGACCGGCACGTCAAAGGCGGGCTCGGCATCATGCTCGACGACATTCTAGCGGCGGGCTACGCTCTCCTTGTCCTGGCGGCGGCAGCAACGATTGTTGGAGCCTGGCGTGTTCACAGCTGAGATCCTGAGTTTGGCGGAGGGCGTCCTCGATGCTTACCGCGTCCGCGGCTGGCGTCTCGCGACCGCAGAATCCTGCACTGGCGGTCTCGTCGCCGCGGCCCTGACCGCGATCGCGGGCTCTTCGGACGTCGTTGAGCGCGGGTTTGTGACCTATTCGAACGAAGCGAAATCGGAATTGTTGGGGGTCCCACCCGCGACGATCGCAGCACACGGCGCCGTTAGCGCCGAAACCGCCGCGGCAATGGCGAAGGGTGCGACCGTGCGCGCTCCGGTCGATGTCGCGGTGTCGATCGCCGGCGTCGCCGGCCCGGGCGGCGGCAGTGCCGAAAAGCCGGTTGGCCTCGTGATTTTCGGTCTTGCCCGGCGTGACGGCGCTTGCCGCACCGAGCGTCACGTCTTTCCCGGCGACCGCACCGCGGTGCGCGAGGCAGCCCTGAAGCTCGCCCTCAGGCTCCTCGCCGACGCGATGGCGGTCTACGAGATCCCGTGATCACCGCGCGGCTTGGGACGACGCGGCAATGAGCGGTGGCAGCTGGTCGACGAGCTGACCGGCGAAGACCACGCCCCCAGCGGTCACCGGCAGCCCGGCGGCGCGCAAGGCACTCGCCGTCCAGGTGTTGCAGGTGTTGGAAGCGTCGTAGGTTGCGGTCGATGCATAAAAGACGCTCTGCGGATAGGGGCCGGGGCCGGCGCGCTGCGGCTCGCCGCTGCCGTTTTTGGCAAAATTGTCCCACAAAAATTGCGATAACCGCGCCGCCCCCGCGCGCGACACCGGAATAGCCCAAGCGTTGTTGGCACCAAGATAGGTGGTCGGCGGAACCCCCAGCGGAATGACGAGTATCACGGCGGGTCCCGGAACCGCGGCGCGCAGCACGTCGCCGAGGCCCGGGTTTTTCGCCATGTAGAAGTCGCGCGCACCCCAGCCAAAAATCAGATAGCGCGCTCCACGAAACCGATCCGCGAACCGCGCCAGAGGGCCGCCGATTTCAGCAACCGGCAACGCGATCTCGGTATGCCAGCTGCCGGCGATCACATAGACAATTTCGTCGTGCGATGAGGCGAGCGCCGCGGCGCAATTCGCCGGCAGCCCGCAACAGACCAGCACCGCGAGGATCGCCGACCACCGACCGAGCATACGCATCGGCCCATCTCCGTTTCGCACCGCGCCGGCGGGTGGGCCGATTATACACTCTGCGCTATCTGAGCCGCTCGTCCTTGTGGAGACGACTGGGCCGCCCGCTCAGTTGCTTCGCGACTGGCCCAACAGAAACGGCGATAACTCCGCAGCGAACGTGAAAATGCTGCCGTCCTCGAATTCCCTGGCTTACGGAATATTCAACGCCTTGACGATCCGCGGCATGTGGCGCCGGATCTGCTTACGGATCGCTCCGGTCCCCATGACGCGCTCCGACCGCTTTGCATATGTAATAAAGTTTCTGTGTCCCAGATGAGTAAGCTCGCGGTATATCCTGCGCTTATAAACAATTCCAGGCGCTTCGGTGGATCGATTAGCCGCTCGTTTGGCTGCACGCACAGCGTAGACGGCCCGCCTTGCGTATTTCGAGAGAGTTTGTGAGCGCACCCGAATATCGTTACCATCGAAAATGAAACCAACATATTGACTGGGTCGATCACACGCAAGCTCACCGTGAGCGTCTCGAATAAAAATAGACCGCTCTGTCTTTGACTCATTTAGCTTTGTGGATCCGCCTAGTTTCAAAAGGCTATTTCTGACCCCCTCTTCTGCACGCGAAGCGTCTTCCTGACGGCATATCCACAATCGGGATATCAAAATGGGGATAACTTCGTAGAGCGTACCAACCTTCTCGCTTCATTCGCTATGCCTTAGCTAAAAATTCTATCGCTATTGTGCTTTGCTAGCAAATCCGAGAGGGTTCGGGTACGCGTCCGCCCATTTCGCCTCTCCCGGATGACAACTCACTTACAAGTCGCTAGCGCGACTGCTCCGCGTGCAACGAGGTCAGCTATACTCTCCTAGTTGGAAGAGCGTCTGCCGTGCCGATAGCGATCTACCTGGAGCCTTGCAATTAAGCTCGGCGAAGCCGTCGATTTCACGCTTGACATCGTCAACGCCTTTCCCCGGTAGCATGCGGTCAATAACCACATCGACCGGGCGAAGGCTATCTATAATGCGATCTGAGGTTTAGCAACCCCCGAGATCAGCGCCCCTTCTGCAATTTGACAAAAGGCGTAGAAAACATAGCCTTTTGGCGAAGCGAGCACTACCGCAGCGGAATGAAGGGAACATTTATGGAGCTTTAGGGTGATCGAACTGTGTACAACTGCGGATCGGTGTTTCCGTCCGTGAAAGGTGGATTTGCGCGCTTGGTTCCGAGGGCATCCGCCCATTCGTTACACATCCAAATTGGCGACGGTGAGCGCATTGGCCTGGATGAAGTCGCGGCGCGGCTCGACGAGATCACCCATCAATGTCGAAAACGTCTCTTCGGCGAGGTCGGCGTGACTGACCTTGACCTGCAATAACGCCCGCGCTTCAGGGTCGAGGGTCGTTTCCCAGAGCTGATCGGGGTTCATCTCGCCAAGCCCTTTATAGCGCTGCACCTCGATGCCACGGCGGCCCAGATCCATGACCGCTTCGACCAGGCTCACAGGCCCGCTGATCGTCCAGCTTCTGTCACGCGCCGTTAATGTGCCCGGCCGCTCGTAGATCTGGCGCAGCGCGTCGCATTCAGCGTCGAGACGGCGCGCCTCGCTCGATCGCAGCAGCGCGGCCTCGACCAGCCGCCGTTCCTCGACACCTTGGCGCGAGCGCGCCAGCACCAAGCCCTCGATGCCCGACGAGCCGGTGACAATCTCGCCTTGCCAATTGCGTTCGACCTCCGGCGCCAATTGATTGAGGCGCTCGGCGGTGCGCCGGGCGGCATCAGCCGCCCGCCCCTCGTCGGCAAGCAGATCGGCCGACAACGCGCCGGCGATCGCCGCCTGCTCCACGACCTCGATATTGCCGACCTTGGTAAATAGCCCCTGTATCGACCGGCGCTGGTGACGCGCCTCGTCGAGCAGCGCGCGCAAATCGTTGGCGGCGCGCTGCACACCATCGAATTGGGTGAAGACCGCGTCACGCAGCGCTGTCTCGACGTAATAGGCCTCAAGTGCGGCATCGTCTTTCAGATAGACTGCCTTGGCATTGCCGCGCTGCAGCCGATAGAGCGGCGGCTGGGCGATGTAGAGAAAGCCCTTATCGATCAGATCCGGCATCTGGCGGAAGAAAAATGTCAGCAACAACGTACGGATGTGGCTGCCATCAACATCGGCGTCGGTCATGATGATGATGCGGTGATAGCGCGCCTTTGCCGCGTCGAAATCTTCGGGGCCGATGCCGGTGCCGAGGGCCGCGATCAGAGTGCCGATCTCGGCCGAGCCGAGCATTTTGTCGAAGCGGGCGCGCTCGACATTCAGGATCTTGCCCTTAAGCGGCAGGATCGCTTGAAAACGGCGGTCACGGCCCTGTTTCGCCGAGCCGCCTGCGCTGTCGCCCTCAACGATAAAGAGCTCGCTCTTGGCCGGGTCGCGCTCCTGACAATCGGCGAGCTTGCCCGGCAGATTGGCCACGTCGAGCGCCCCTTTGCGCCGGGTCAAGTCGCGCGCCTTGCGTGCCGCTTCGCGCGCCGCCGCCGCCTCCACCACCTTGGCAACGATCTTGCGGGCGTCGGCTGGGTGCTCCTCGAACCATTGCGCGAGCTTGTCGGCGATGATGCTCTCGATTGCCGGACGTACTTCGGAGGAGACGAGCTTATCCTTGGTCTGGGACGAAAATTTCGGATCGGGCACCTTGACCGACAGCACGCAGGTCAGGCCCTCGCGCATATCTTCGCCGGTCAGCGCCACCCGTTCCTTTTTGGCAATGCCGCTGTCATTGGCATAGGCATTGACCGTGCGCGTCAACGCCGCGCGAAACCCGGCGAGATGGGTTCCGCCATCGCGCTGCGGGATGTTGTTGGTGAAACACAGCATCGTCTCATGATAGCTGTCGGTCCACTCCATCGCGATTTCAACAAGGATGTCGTCGCGCTCGCCGCGGATCACGATCGGCGGCGCGTGCAGCACCTGTTTTGAGCGGTCGAGATAGCGGGCAAAGGCTTCGAGACCGCCGTCGAAATGAAGGCTAACGGATTTCGGCTCGACCCCGCGCAAATCGTTCAGCACCAGGGTGACGCCGCTGTTCAGGAACGCCAGCTCGCGCAGGCGATGTTCGAGGGTGGTGAAATCGAACTCGATATTGCTGAAGGTCTCGCGGCTCGGCAGGAAGGTGACCTCGGTGCCGGTTACCGCTCCGTGGCGATGCGAGCCTGCCGGCCAGGCCGGCGCGGGTCCAATCTCGGCCAGCGGGGCTTCCGGTACGCCCTCGCGAAACCGCATGAACCATTCCCTGCCGCCGCGAAAAACCCGCAGATCGAGCCGGCTCGACAGCCCGTTGACGACCGATACACCGACCCCGTGCAGCCCGCCCGAAACCTTGTACGCGTTTTGGTTGAACTTTCCGCCCGCATGGAGATGGGTCATGATGACTTCGGCGGCCGATACCCCCTCCTCCTCGTGAATGCCGACCGGAATGCCGCGGCCATTATCGGTGACGGTGACCGAGCCGTCGGCATTGAGGGTTACGGTGACCGTATCGCAATAGCCGGCGAGCGCCTCGTCAATCGCGTTATCGACGACCTCGTAGACCATGTGGTGCAGGCCGGACCCGTCATCGGTATCGCCGATGTACATCCCGGGCCGTTTGCGCACGGCCTCGAGACCGCGCAGCACCTCGATCGACTGCTCGTTGTAGGTCGCATCTTCGCCATTGCCGATTGCTGCTTTGGAAAGACTGTCTGCGGCACCGTCAGCCCGTGCGTCAGGCAAAACGCGACCGGGAAGATCGGCAGCCGAGGACTGCGGTTCGGGTCTGGAAGTATTTATCATTTCTTTGATGGTTTAGGATTTTTCAAATCAGGAGTAAGTCTCGGTTATGATTCCGTCGTATACCGAAAGGAACTGGGCGCGGCCGCGCAGCGGCGCGAACAGCCCTTCGTCGGTCCCCGTCAGCCAGGCTTGGCTTTCGCTTTGGCTCAGCAGTCCGAACAAAGAAGCGCGGCGGTCGGCGTCCAGATGAGCGGCGATCTCATCGAGCAGCAACAGCGGCGGTTCGCCGCGTAAAGCTCGTTGCAATTTCGCATGGGCCAGCACGATCGAGATCAGCAGCGCCTTCTGTTCGCCGGTTGAGGCGAATTCGGCAGCCACCGCGGCGGGCGACAGGGTGACGCGCAGGTCTGAACGGTGCGGACCGACCGCCGCGCCACCGGTCAGAGCATCAGCGCGGCGAGCTTGGGCGAGTGCCGCTGCGAAGTTTGCCTCGGCCGCGAGCGCCGGCATCTGATCGAGCCACCCTTCGATCGTCCCAACCAATGCCAGCCGGGCACGCGGGAACGGGCCTTCGGTCTCGGCACAGGCGGCATCGAGGCGCAGAACGGCCTCACGGCGCGCGGCGGCCACGGCAACTCCTTGCGTCGCCATGACCTCCTCGAGCGCACCGAGCCAGCGCGGGTCGGCGGAACCCTCACGCAGCAGGTGATCGCGCTCGCGCAATGCCTGCTCATAGCTGCCGACCCGGGTGGCGTGCGTCGGGTCGATTGCCAGCACGAGCCGGTCAAGAAATCGCCGCCGGCCACCCGGAGCCTCGACAAACAATCGGTCCATCCGTGGCGTCAGCCATACGACGCCGAGGTGCTCGCCGAGTGCTCCCTGACTGCGCGCCGGTTCGCCATCGATCAGAACCGTCCGCCGCTCGCCTCCGGCTGGATCGCGGCCGGTCCCGATGCGGATTGTGCCTGAGCGCGTGGCGATTGCGGCTGCAACCGCCCAGCCCTGGCTCCCAATCGCATCCTCGTCGCGCGGCCGGCGCTCGACCTCGCCCAATTTTGCCCCCCGCAGCCCGCGCCCAGGTGCCAAAAACGATAATGCCTCGAGCAAATTGGTTTTGCCCGCGCCGTTGGGCCCGGTCAGCACAATCGCGCCATCACACGGCGCCACTCTTGCGCTGCGATAATTGCGGAAATTGGTCAGAGCGAGGCGGGTCACGCCGAACCGGCTCGACAACGCTACAGCCGCTGCGGCACCGCTGCTCAGGCGCGCTTCCCGCGCCTCGGTAAGCATGACAATTATATGGGATCGCCGGGTTTTTTATCCACTCGTGGCTGACGCGATCAGACCCGCATCGGCATTAGCACGTACAGCGCGCTGGGGTCGGCGCGGTCGCGAACGATCGTTGGGGAGGCCGAATCGGCCATCACAAACTGCGCGTCCTCGCCCTCGATCTGTGCGGCTATGTCCAGCAGGTATCGCGAATTGAACCCGATTTCGAGTGGTTCGTTGAGATAATGGACTTCAAGTTCTTCGACTGCTGTACCGTTTTCCGGGCTCGTCGCCGACACCGCGAGGCTGCCGGCATTGCTCCCGGGAGTAATGGCAAGCTTAACGGCCCGGCTCTTTTCCGTCGTAATCGTCGACACACGATCGACTGCCTCGGCGAAATCCTTGCATTTGACTTCCAGAACCTTGTCGTTTGCTGTCGGGATCACGCGGTCGTAGTCGGGAAAGGTGCCATCGATCAGCTTCGAGATCAGCATCGCTTCGCCCACCGTAAAGCGGATCTTGGTCTCGCTCAACGCAAGTTCGATCTCGTCCTCGCTCTCTTCGATTAGTTTGCGCAGTTCGAGGACGGTCTTGCGCGGTATGATGATGCCCGGCATTCCTGCAGCACCCTCCGGCAGAACCATCTCGACGCGGGCAAGGCGGTGCCCATCGGTCGCGACCGCTCGAATCACCGGAACTTCGTCGTTCTTGGTGGCGTGCAGATAGATCCCATTCAGGTAATAACGCGTTTCCTCTGTCGAGATCGCAAAGCGGGTGCGATCGATCAGAGTCTTGAGCCGTGCTGCGGTTACCGCAAAGCAATGCCCGAGCTCACCGCTGGCCATGATTGGATAGTCTTCGGGCGGCAGACAGGCGAGGGTAAAGGTCGACCGCCCGCAACGCAGCACCATCGAGCTGCGTCCGTCATTTACCTCGATTTCGATCTGGGCACCTTCTGGCAATTTGCGAACGATGTCGTAAAGGGTGTGCGCCGGGGCGGTCGTGCGGCCGCTTCGCTCGATCTGCGCCGCTACCCGTTCGATGATCTCGAGATCCATGTCAGTAGCGCTAAGTGCAAGCGCCCCGCTCCCCGCCTCGCCATCGGCGCGGAGCAGCACATTCGAGAGAATCGGGATCGTGTTGCGCCGTTCGACCACGCTTTGCACGTGGCCCAGGGCCTTCAAAAGAGCGGCCCGTTCGATCGTGAGTTTCATGCTTGCGGCCTGGTTGACGGGGCTAACGACGCCGGCCGCGCGGAGCCGGCGCTCCCGTCGCACCGGACTTCGGCACCAATGGACGGGATATCATCCTATCACATCATAAGGAGGTACGTCTCAGCCTCATGTTCGCCGCTGGTCGCACGCACTCAGGATTTTGCGCTCGCGTCAGCCCTGGAGTGTTCGGCACAACAGTTCGATGTCTTCGGCTAGAATCGGATCGCTATTCTTCAACTCCTCGATGCGGCGCACCGCATGCATGACCGTGGTGTGGTCCCGACCGCCAAATTTACGCCCGATCTCCGGCAGCGATCGGCTCGTCAATTGTTTTGAGAGATACATTGCAACCTGGCGCGGCCGGGCGAAGGTTCGAGCGCGTCGAGCGGAGGTCATTTCCGCGAACCGCACGTTGAAATGCTCGGCCACCCGCCGCTGGATTTCGTCAATCGTCACCCGCCGCTCGCGCGTGCGCAGCAGATCGTGCAACTCCTCTTGCGCGCTTTCGAGCGTAATCTCGCGTCCGACAAGCTGCATGTTGGCGACGAGGCGATTGAGCGCACCTTCGAGTTCGCGCACATTAGACGTGATACGGTGGGCGAGCAGTTCTAAGACTTTTCTCGGGATATGCATGTTCGCCTGCTCGGCCTTCGACTGCAAGATGCCGAGGCGCAGCTCATAGGTAGTCGGATGCAGGTCGGCGACCAGCCCCCACCCCAATCGCGACCGCATGCGTTCTTCGAGTCCTTCGAGATCAGACGGCGATTTGTCGGCGGAAATGACGATCTGCCTATTCTGATCGACCAGCGCATTGAACGTGTGAAAAAATTCTTCCTGCGTTGATTCCTTGCCGCTGATGAATTGGACATCGTCTACCATCAGCAAGTCGACAGAACGAAACTCCTCCTTGAAGTCCATTGTCGATTTGAACCGGAGGGCCCGGATGAACTGATGCATGAATTTTTCTGCCGAGAGATAGATCACTTTTCGCGCACAGGCGTTTTTGTGAACGTGCCAAGCAATCGCATGCATCAGGTGAGTTTTGCCGAGACCGACGCCGCCATAAAGGAAAAGCGGATTGAACGGAACCATCCGCACCGGGGCGGAGCATGCCTCGGCAACGCGACGGGCCGCCGCGTGAGCCAATTCGTTGGGCTTGCCGACGACGAAATTTTCAAAGGTGAAGCGCGGATCGAGGCCGGAAGGCTGCGGCCGCTCCTCATCGCTATCAACCGCCGAGGCGGGTTCGAAGCCCAGCATCGGCACCGACTGAGACAATTCGATCCGACCTTCCTCCGCAGCCGACGCAGGAGATGGGGGCTCGCGGGTGGCCGGTGCGACCACGACTGATATCCGCTTGACTTGCCTGTTCTCGGCCCGCCACAGCGCAAGGATTCGATCGGCGTAGTGCGAGGCGATCCAATCACGGTAGAGGCGGGCCGGGGTGGCAATCACCGCCTCGCCGCCTTCGATCCGTTGCAGGTTGATAGAGGCGAGCCAACTGCGATAGGCGACATCGCCGATCTCTTGCTTCAGTTGTCCGATCACTCGGCCCCATTGTCCTTCCGGGGTATTCACCGCGGTTTCGCCAGGATTTTCTTGAGCTGCTTCTGCCACCACCACATCCCCCCGATTAGGAAAAGCGGCGCCCCCGGATCAACACCGGTCTAATCGACGTTTGAATCTAGTAAATAATGGTCCGCTTTTTGCGAATTACGGCAGTGAGATCTGCTCACCTAAGCCTATGAATACTATAATTTGGTTTGCTAAGGCGAAAGATGCTTGCCCCCGACTGTCGTTTAGGGGCGCCAATTGGTTCGTAGCGGCGCCATGGACAAATAGTAACTTACTCCTCGAAGGGCTGGCAACGAGGCTGAAAAGGGAACACCTAAAGTTTTTTAGGATGGCGAATTGACGTTGATTTGGTTAAAAAGGCGGCGCAGAATTGACATTACAATCTCCAGCGATCCGGGCGCGTCGTGGCGCGAATTTAACCCTGCCCTGTCCGAAGCGAGGCCGAGCGCCCTCTGCAAAGGTATTGTCTATCAGAGACGGTGGCTTAGAGCCCGACCGATAATGAGTCCGCCAGTTTCAACCAGCTGTCGCCTCTTGCCATCATTCCCGCGAAAGCGGGAATCCAGGGCTAGCAACGCCGCAGCAGTTTGCCCCCTGTTCAAGCCAGGGGCAGGCTCTGGACCTCCACTTTCGCGGGAGTGACGATAACCTGTTGGGAACTCAGAATTCATTTAAGTCAGGCTCTTAGAGCGCGTTGATACGCAATGCGAGCCGCGACAGCTTGCGGGACGCCGTATTTTTGTGCATCACGCCCTTGGTAATCGCCCGATGCAATTCGGGCTGAGCCTGTTGAAATGCCGACTCTGCCGCAGCCTTGTCACCGCTGACGATCGCCGCTTCGACTTTCTTGACAAAGGTGCGCACGCGGCTCATGCGCGACCGGTTGATCGCCGTACGCTTCTCGGTCTGGCGGATGCGTTTCTCTGCCGATTTGTGAGTGGCCATCTCTCCAAGCCGATTTCGTAGGAAGGGAACCTGTTTGCCTATCTACGGAGTGTGATGGCGTCAGTCAATAACACCCGACCCGAACTCGGTCATTCGCATAGGTCGATTGCAAAGTTAATATCAGCATCTCCCGCTCTGAGCGGGATTTGGCAGAGCTAGACATCGGCAGATCGGCGATCGGCTGCAAGCAGTGAACAAATGCTCGCTGTCGGCGGGCGATCGAGATATCGTGTGCTGCGGCTTGTCAGCCGAGCAACAAACGCGATGAGCGCCACAACCGACAGGAGATCGACCATGGCTTATGGCGTGCAGCACGTGCATCTGAAGACCCGCGATCCGAAGCAAACGATGCAGTTCTATGTCGACAATTTCGGCGCTACATTGAAGGCTGAAATTCCCGGCCGCGGCTTTCGCCTCGACCTGCATGGGCTGCAACTCAACATCACGACCTTGATCGCCAGCCAAAATCACGAGCAGCATTACGGGATCGAACACATCGCCGTTGATACCGACGATTACGAGGGGACACTCGCCCGCATGCGCCAAAACGGTGTCAAGATCTTGGAAGAAATGCCGCCCAACAACGGCCGGCGCGTGTGCTTTGTCGAGGCTCCGGACGGCGCGCAGATGGAATTGATCGAAAAAGTCTAACTGTTCCACTTCGTAACCCTGGAAGGCGGCGAGCATGGCTTTGAAGGATCAAGTCGCTCTCGGTGTGTCGCTGCCTCACCGTTCGCCCGAGCCGATCAGCCCGGCTGACATACGCAGCGTAGCACAGCGCGCCGAGGTGCTCGGGTTTCATGATCTGTGGGTGACCGAGAACACCCTCGATCATGTGTTCTGCTTTGACCCGGTCGCGATCCTGACCTATGCCGCTGCGGTCACGACGACGATCCGTCTTGGCGTATCGGTCGTCGTGTTGCCGGCTCATCATCCGGCCCACGTTGCCCATCAATGGGCCTCGCTCGATCATCTGAGCGGTGGGCGCGCGATCCTCGGGGTCGGGCTCGGCCGCGCACACCATTACGTTCAGTTCGGCATCCCCCGCGAGCGCCGCGTGCGGCGCTTTCGCGAAGGGGTCGAGCTGATCCGGGCATTGTGGAATGAGCCGCGCGTCGACTATCGCGGTGAGATCTTTCGTCTGGAAGGCGGGACAATGGCGCCCAAGCCGGCGCAAAAGCCGAGTTTGCCGATCTGGTTCGGCGTCGGCCATCCCAATGCGGTGCGGCGCGCCGGGGCTCTCGCCGATGGCTGGATGGGGTCCGGCGGGTCGACGATCGCCGCCTTTAGAGAATCCGTGCCGATACTTCGCGCAGCCTTGGAGAAGGCCGGGCGCGATCCGGCAAAGTTCCCGATTTCCAAACGGTTATTCATGGCGGTCGACGACCGCCCGGAAGTCGCCCGCGCGCAGCTCAACCGCTGGTTCACCGATGTCTATCACAATCCCGCCGGAACCGACGCGTCTGGCATCCACGGCACCCCGGAATTGGTCCGCGAACAGCTCGAAGAGCTCGTGGCAATGGGCGCCAACCACCTGCTGTTGAACCCGGTCTCGCGCTATGTCGAGCAGATCGAGGCGCTCGCCACCGTCGCAGGATTAGGCTAGGCGCGCGTTGATGGGGGCAGCTACGATGTCGTCACTCCATTCCGATCCGATCAAGCAACAGGTCGCGGCCCATTGGGACCGGCGGGCTGCTCATTTCGACGAGGATTTCGGCCACAGCATCCGCACCGAAGCCGAGCGCGCGGCGTGGGACCGGATCTTCGGCCTAGTCTTGCCCTCGGCGCGCTCGCTCGACGCGCTCGACGCCGGTTGCGGCACCGGATTTCTGAGCCTTGAGCTCGCTGGGCGCGGGCATCGTGTGACCGGGGTCGATTTCGCGCCGTCGATGATCGCGCGCGCCGAAAGAAAGGCCGCCGAGCGCGGGCTTGCGGTGCGCTTTGAACGGGCTGATGCCGAGCAGTTACCCTATCCGCCGGCGAGCTTCGACCTGGTGATCAGCCGTCATGTGCTGTGGACCCTGCCGCACCCCGAAGCAGCCATCGACGAATGGATCCGCATTTTGCGACCCGGGGGACGGCTTGTTGTCGTCGACGGTGCCGTGCTCGACGGCAGCGACCGCAGACCAACACAGCCCGGCGGCCAAGAAAACGCCCGCACCAGCCCCGAATATGCCGCGGTCGGCGAGCGGCTGCCGTTTCTCGGCGGCCGTCCGCGCGAGGAGATCGAAACACTGCTGCGCGCCCACGGCCTCGCCTGGGTAGCGAGCGATCCGCTTGCCGACCTCGTCGAGGCCCAAATGCAACGGATGATCCAAGAGGGTTTGGAGCCGATGCGGCGCAACCGCTACGTCGTCTGGGGTGACAAGGTAGGCTGATCAGCAGGATTGCCCGAGGCTCAAGATGCAGCAGGGCCGCGGCGGCATGGGCAGCCACAAGCATGGGGTGTCCGGCCACGCCTCGCAAAGTCCGCGCTTGCGCCTCGCCAAAAAGCTCGCGGCCGAGCGCGGCGAATACGATAGCAGCCGGGCAAAGCGCAACC
Organism: uncultured Alphaproteobacteria bacterium; assembly: GCA_963846635.1. Classification (GTDB taxonomy): domain Bacteria; phylum Pseudomonadota; class Alphaproteobacteria; order ATCC43930; family CGMCC-115725; genus AP-15. The sequence continues at coordinate 26,170 of CAWJXM010000032.1, forward strand.
CGCTTCGCCCTTCATTCGCCAGTGTCCGTGAGGCGTTCGCCGGCCGGCGAACGCCGCCTCGCAGCTGAGTGCGCCGCAGCCTTCGCATCAGCGATTGCGGAAGGTGGGCTTACGCTTTTCGATAAAGGCGGCCATCCCTTCTTTGCGGTCTTGAGTGGCAAAGGTCGCGTGAAACACGCGGCGCTCGAAACGCACACCTTCCGCCAGCGTTGTTTCATAGGCGCGGTTGACCGCTTCCTTGACCATCATCGCAATCGGCCGCGACATCTCGCAGATCCGCTCGGCGATCTTGACCGCCTCGGTCAAGAGATCGGCGGCTGGCACGATGCGGCTGACGAGACCGGCGCGCTCGGCCTCGGCGGCGTCCATCATCCGCCCGGTCAGACAAAGATCCATCGCCTTCGCCTTGCCGACAAAGCGGGTTAGACGCTGGGTGCCGCCCGCCCCCGGCATCGTGCCGAGGGTAATTTCGGGCTGACCGAAGCGGGCAGCATCGGCGGCGACGACGATGTCGCACATCATCGCGATCTCGCAGCCGCCGCCGAGCGCAAAGCCGGCGACCGCGGCAATGACCGGCTTGCGGCACTGAGCGACCCGCTCCCAGCCCTGGGTGATGAAATCTTCGAGATAGATCTCGGGATAGGATTTGCCAGCCATCTCCTTGACGTCGGCACCGGCGGCGAACGCCTTCTCGTTGCCGGTCAGCACAATCGCACCGATCGCGTCGTCCGCCTCGAATTCATCGATCGCGGCGGCAAGCTCGCCGATCAGCGCCGCGTTGAGCGCGTTCAACGCCTGCGGGCGATTGAGCGTGACGATGCCGACCGCCCCTCGGCGTTCGACGAGAATGTTCTGGTAGGCGCGCTCTCCACTCATTGCGGTTCCCTCTCTAGCGCTGCCGCTTCGCGCAAAAGAACGTCGAGCGGCCGGACTGGAGGATGCGGCGCACCCCTTCGGCGCAATCGCAGTCAGGGCAAGGCTCGCCCTCGTGGCCGTAGACTGCCCAGCGGTGCTGGAAATAGCCGAGCTCGCCATTCGCCTGGACATAGTCGCGCAACGACGAGCCGCCGGCCTCAATCGCTTCGTCAAGCACCGCGCGGATTGCTGCTACCAGCCGCTCGGCGCGGCCGCGGCCAATCGTGCCGGCGAGACGCCGTGGCGATAGGCGGGCGCGATAGAGGGCTTCGCAGACATAGATGTTGCCGAGCCCGGCGACGACGCGCTGATCGAGCAGCGCCGATTTGATCGGGGTCATCTTGCCCGCAAGCTTGCCGGCAAGATAGCTGGCATTGAAATCGGGCCCGAGCGGCTCGGGGCCAAGGCCAGCCAACAGCGGGTGTCGGGTCGCCTCGCTGCGCCGCAGGTAATCCATCAGGCCAAAACGGCGCGGGTCGTTGAAGGTGACGACCGTACCGTCGTCGAGAGACAGCACGACATGATCGTGCAGCGCCACCGGCGACCCGGCAGCGCTGGCGGTGATCCGGCCCGACATGCCGAGATGAAGAAGGAGCAATCCATCACCGTCGAGCTCGATCAAAATGTATTTGCCGCGCCGGCCGAGCGCCCCGATTTGGCTGCCGCGGAGCCGCTCGGCCAATTCGGGCGGGAACGGCCGTCGCAGATCAGGGCGGCGGAATTCGGCTTGCACAATCCGGCGGCCGGTCATTTTCGCCGCCAAGCCTCGCCGGACGGTCTCGACTTCAGGCAGCTCAGGCATGCGACATATGGTTTCCGCGTGCCGGCCGCGGCATGGCGCACGCGGTCCGATGCGGCTATCTTCCTGCCTGATGAGCGAGCAAGAAACAAGCGGCACCCGCGACTACCGCCATTTGCCGGAAGGCGAGAAGGCATCCGTCGTACGCGCGATCTTTGATGCCGTTGCCCCGCGTTATGATCTGATGAACGATCTGATGAGCGGCGGCGTCCACCGGTTGTGGAAAGCCGAGATGGTGGCATCAATGAAACCTCGCCCAGGCCAGCGCTTGCTCGATGTCGCCGGCGGTACTGGCGACGTCGCGTTGCGCGCGCTACCGCGACTGGCGCCTGAGGCCGGCGTAGCGGTCGAGGGCGGGGCCGTCGTCTGCGACGTCAATGCGCGCATGCTCGAGATCGGCCGCGCCCGGGCGCTCGATCGCGGCCTGTTGTTCGGCCTCGAATGGCTGGCTGCCGATGCCGAGCGGTTGCCCTTCGCAGACCGCAGTTTTGATCTCTATACGATCGCCTTCGGGCTGCGCAACGTCACCCATGTCGACGCGGCACTCGCCGAGGCGCGTCGCGTGCTGAGGCCAGGCGGACGGTTCTTGTGTCTCGAATTCACCCCGGAGGTGGCGCCGCTGCTGCAGCCGTTATACGACCTCTACAGCTTCTATGTCGTCCCGCTGCTGGGCCAGATTGTCGCCGGCGATCGTGAGGCTTACACCTATTTGGTTGAAAGCATTCGCGGCTTTCCGCGCCAGGGCGAGCTCGCCCGGATGATTGCCGCAGCGGGGCTGGAGCAGGTTCGGTACCGCAACCTGACAGGGGGTATTGCTGCGCTCCACTCCGCTTGGCGCCTTTGACGCGCCGCAGCCCAAATTTGGGCTGCGGCGCAGCCTGCGCAATCTTGCCCGCCTTACCCGGATCGCGCTGACACTGGCGCGTCACGACGCGCTGTTCCTGTTTACCGAGGTGCCGGTGGTCGCATCCTATGTGCGCCTTACCGGGTGGTTCGCGCGCCGGCGCGGGCGCGTGACCGCGCGACCGGGCGAACGCCTTGCCGCCGCGCTCGACGAACTGGGCCCCGGCTTTATCAAGCTCGGTCAGCTGTTGTCGACCCGCGCTGATCTGTTTGGCGAGGAGATCGCGGCCGATCTCGCCCGGCTGCAGGATCGCTTGCCGCCGTTTTCAGGTGCCGTCGCTCGGGCCGCGATCGAACGCGAACTCGCCCGGCCGCTCGAAATCATGTTCCAATCTTTCGACGAGATCGCGATCGCCGCCGCATCGATTGCTCAGGTTCATTTCGCGCGCACCACAGACGGGCATGATGTGGCCGTCAAGGTACTACGGCCGGGAGTCGCGAATGCCTTCGCCCGCGATCTTGACCTGTTTTTGTGGCTCGCCACCCTGATCGAGCGAGTTTACCCCCCGTCACGACGGCTGAAGCCGATCGAGATTGTTCGCACCCTGGCCGAAATCGTCAGCTTTGAGATGGATCTGCGGTTCGAGGCGGCAGCCGCCTCCGAGCTCGCCGAAAATTTCGCCGGCGATTTGAGCTTTCAGGTACCCCGCATCGACTGGTCGCGCACCGGCCGCGGCGTCTTGACTTTGGAACGGATCGAGGGCGTGCGCATCGATGATCGGGCCGGGCTCATTGCGGCCGGTCATCGCGTCGAAGACGTGTTGGCCAAGGCGGCGAGCGCCTTCTTCAACCAAGTCTTCCGGGACGGGTTTTTTCACGCCGACATGCACCCCGGAAACATGTTTGTGGATGCCTCGGGCGCAATCGTAGTCGTCGATTTTGGGATCATGGGGCGGCTCGACCGCACCACCCGCTGGTATCTCGCCGATATGCTGATCGGTTTTTTGATCGGCGATTACCGGCGTGTCGCGGAAGTCCACTTCGCTGCCGGCTATGTTCCCCCGACCCGATCGATCGACGCCTTTACCCAGGCTTGCCGCGCCATCGGGGAGCCGATCCTCGGGAGGCCGCTGCAGGAAATCTCGGTCGCCCGCTTGCTCGCCCAATTATTCCAGGTGACCGAGCAATTCGACATGGAGACCCAGCCGCAACTATTGCTGCTGCAAAAGACGATGGTGCTGGTCGAGGGGATCGGCCGCCGCCTCGATCCCGAAATCAATGTCTGGACGTTGTCGCAGCCGCTGATCGAAAGCTGGATGCGCGAGAACCGCGGTCCCGAGGCGCGATTGCGTTACCGCCTCGAAACTATCGCCGACGCGATCGAGCGGCTACCCCGGCTTGTCGAAAAGCTCGAAACCTTTATCGATGATATAGCGCGCGACGGTATATTGCTGCACGCCGAGTCGCTGGCCTCGCACGCGGCCGAACAAGCCAAACGCGCGTGGCTCGTGGTGCTCCCGCTATACCTCGCGGCGGCGGCGCTGATCGCGATCGCCGCGCGCCCTGATTTTTTAGCATTAGCGCCGCTCGCCTCCCTGCCGCCGTGGTTCCGACGCCAAGGCTGAATACCGGCCCGCCTAGGCGGGCCGATATGAGGCGGTGCTTCTCTGTTCCAGCGTCACCGGCGCAGGTGCTGTCGGATGGCGTGACGTCGGAAGCGAGCTTTGTACCTGCAACATCGGCGAGCCGGCGTCGGGGGCGTGAGTAGGTGTCGGTGTCGGAGTGGGCGTTAAAGGAGACGGTCCCATCGCTCCAAACGGGTCGTCCGTGCTGAGAGCCAAAAGAACCGACAAGTGCCGCATAGAACTGGTCCAAGCGCTCGTGCCCGCTCGCCCATAATCATGTTGGCCTTGGAGGCTACGAATTATATCCGGTGTTCGGATCGGCGTCTACCGCAACATCCGGTACCATGCGCCCGGCCCGTTTGACATTCCCAGCTTGTCAGTCAGCCAATGGACAGAGAACAGGGTCGAGAAGCCGCCGCCCGTCCCCTCGCCGTTCGTATTGCCGGGATCGTTGTTCCAGACGGTTTCGTTGGTCGGGGTCTTGGCGTGCCGCCACAGCCGACCACATGCGGCGCCGAAGCCGGGAGGTCGACATTGGCTGATGGGTGGGGCCGCCGTCGCCCGAAATCGTCGTCGCCAGAGGCTGCGAATACGATCATGCCCGGCAGCGGTAGCCGGCGGTCGCGCCTGCTTCCAGTCCTGGACGCGGCTTGCCACGCCCGCACATTGCCTCGTCCGCGCCCCAGGAAATCGAGCACACATCGCAGCCATCAGCTGTCCGCGGCGCGCACCGCGCTGGCAATGTGCCCAGTAAACGCGAACGATACGTCGACGGGCTTGCCGGTTGCAGAAATAGGCAGCGCCGGCCTTCGTTCGAGCGCGACGTCGCCATCAGCATTGCGGTCGGCTCCGGCGGGTGCTTCTGAGTCCGTCGAAACGGTGATGTTCGGAACCGGTTGGCCGATGCCGGTGAAGAACTGCTGCATGTCGGACTGCACCCAACCGCCGCCAAGTTCGACAATGGCGATGACGCCGCCACCAGCGAGGCCGGTTGGCCAATTATAGGCCTCGCACAGGTCGGCACATTCCATGGGCCGCCGGCCGCCGCATGAGGCCGCTCGTGCAGTCACCCCAGTTCGGCGAAGCTTAAAATAGGGATGCACCATCGGACGCTGCCTCATGCTGGAGGTAAGAGTGGAGCGCGGAGTGAAGGCCGGCCGCCGCCGCGGTATGCTGATTTTGACGTGTGTTCATAAAAAGCTCCCCATGCAGATTGCCGCGTTGGCATGGCCTGCGCCTGGCAAACGAAAGAGGTGTAGCGATCGCTTTCGGCAGGCTGGCAAAAGCCGCGCTCTCCATCCGCGCCGCATAGCTCCGATCACAGAGAACCCCGCGCTAATCATGCTCCTAGTGCAAAAAGTGTGTTGAGAACGCTTTTCACATCGGCTCTTTCCGGTAAACATCCGATCCGAAAGTCGAGCGACGCGGCCGCAGGGACCGGAGGGCTGACGCGAGCATACACCTTGCGGTAAGGGCGGTCTCGATCGGGCTACAGCGTGCTATGGTCGCGCAGGCGCAGCATCGGGGAGCAAAAGCCGTGAGAATTTCCAGCATCCGGTCGCAGATACTGGTTTTGCCCGAAGCCGATCCGTTGGCCGATACGACGGAAAATCCGAATGCGGCGCGGCCGATCGTGATCGTCAGGATCGGCACCGATGATGGGATCGAGGGGATCGCGGTCACCTTATTATGGCGGAGCGATCACTGCGGCGCTGAAACGTGCGGTCGACGATCTTGGTGCCCTGACGATCGGCGAAGACCCGCACCGGGTCGAGGCGATCGCCGCCAAATTGCGCGCGGCTGCTGGCGGGTCCGGACCGGCCGGGATGTTCACGCTGGCGCTGTCGGCCATCGACGTGGCGCTCTGGGACATCCGCGGCAAGGCGCTGGGCCTGCCATTGTGGAAATTGCTGGGCGGGGCGCGGCAGCGGGTCGCGACCTACGCCAGTGGTGCCTTGCGCCGCAATCTGTCGTTGGATCAGGTGGTGACCGCGGCTGGCAAGCTGAAGGACAAAGGCTTTCGCGAAGCGAAGATGCAATTGGCGCTGCCCGGCGATACCACCCCCGCCAAAGAAGTCGAGCGCGCGCTCAAAATCCGCGAGGCGCTTGGTCCCGATATAAAATTGATGTGCGACATCAACCAGCGCTGGCGGCCGGAGCAGGCGATCGATATTGGCAAACGGGTCGAAGATGCTGGGGTCGGGCTGTTTTGGCTCGAAGACGTGACGAGCCACGACGATTATGCCGGGATCGCCCGGGTCAACGCCGCCCTTGCAACGCCGATCTGCGGCGGCGAACTGGTATACGGTATGGTGCCGTTCCGCCATATGATCGAGGCCCGCTCGGTCGATTATGTGATGATCGACCTCGCCCGGGTCGGTGGTGTCACACTTTGGTTGAAGGTCGCCGCCATGGCCGAAGCCTTCAACCTGCCGGTCGTCAGCCACGTGATTCCGGAGATCCATACCCATCTCGTCGCGGCGGCACCAAATGGGCTGACCGTCGAATACATGGGCTGGATGCTGAAATTATTCGAAGGAACAGCCGAGTTCGACGCCAAGAGCGGCGAACTCGTGTTGTCGGACCGCCCCGGTCTCGGTCTCGACTTCAATCAGGCGACGATCGACCGCTATGCCGTCGCGTGACAGATTTGCCGTGTTTCCTGAAGCACGGGTATGTGGAGCTTCTCTAAGATCTTTCCCCGTCATACCGGCGAAGGCCGGTACCCACTGCACAAGTGGATCCCGACCTTCGTCGGGAAGACGAAACTAGAGATATCATTCGTCGGCTCCAGGGTTAACCGGCGAATACCGTGGAGAGGATGAAATAAGTATCAGCGTGTCCTTGGCAGGACTTGTTTACCGGAGCAAATCATTGATGAAAATCACCAAAGTCGAGACCGGCATCGTCGCATTGCCGAATGACGAGCCGCTTGCCGGCTTTTCAGAAAATCCGAACGCGATCAATCCGATCGTGTGGTTGCGGCTCGGCACTGATCAAGGCATCGAGGGGCTCGGCGTCACTTATTTCGGCGGCGCTTTGACCCGCACGCTCCGGCATGCGGTCGACGAGCTCGGCGCGCTCGTGATTGGCGAAGACCCGATGCGGGTCGAGACGGTGGCCGCGAAACTGCGTGCGGCTGCGGTCAGCGCCGGTCCCGCGGGTATCTTCACGATGGCATCGTCGGCAATCGACGTCGCGTTGTGGGACATCAAGGCCAAGGCCGCAGGTCTGCCGTTGTGGAAACTGCTCGGCGGCGGGCGCGACCAGATCGCGACTTATGCGAGCGGTGCGCTGCGCCGCGGGCTCAAGCTCGACGAAGCGCTCGTTGCAGCCCGGCGGCTGCGCGAGAAGGGCCATCGCCAAACCAAAATGCAGCTCGGCCTGCCGGGCATCACATCACCGGCGCGTGAAGTCGAGCAGGCGCGGCTGATCCGTGAGGCAGTCGGCCCCGACATGGATCTGATGTGCGACATCAACCAGCGCTGGCGGCCGGAGCAGGCGATCGATATCGGCAAACGCGTCGAGGAAGCCGGGGTCGGCCTCTATTGGCTCGAAGACGTGACCGCGCACGACGATTACCCCGGGCTGGCGCGGGTCAGCGCAGCATTGGCGACGCCGGTTGCCGGTGGCGAATACCTCTATGGCATTGTGCCGTTCCGCCACATGCTGGAAGCGCGCTCGGTCGATATCGTCATGATCGATCAGGTGCGATCCGGCGGGATCACGCCGTGGCTCAAGATCGCCGGCATGGCCGAGGCCTTTAATCTGCCGGTTGTCAGTCACGGTGTGCCCGAAATTCATGTTCATCTGGTCGGTGCGGTGCCGAACGGGCTGACCGTCGAATATATGCCGCGCCTGTTTCATCTGTGGGAAGACGTGCCGGTACCACAAAACGGGCTGTTGGCGATGCCGAGCAAGCCCGGTCTCGGCCTCAACTTCAGCCAAGACGCGATCCGCCGCTTTGCGGTCACCTGACCCCCCTCCCCTCACCTGCCGCCAGCCTACGATCAACCGCGCCGCTCTCAGCCGCGGTGTATGCGGCTTCCGGCATCAGGGAAGGCGAGATGGCAATACCTCGTATCGGGTCACATCAGAAAATATATGCGCAAGGCGGCGGTGCGTGCCGAAGGAGGGCCGGATGGAGCTGTGGAATCATTGCGAGAACCCTTACCCGTTTGTGCCGAACGAGGTGCTGGAGCAGGCCCCCTCGGTGCGGGCGAGTCTCCCGAACAAATATTGCGACCCGAAGATCGCGGCGCGTCTCTATGACGAGGTCTTCGATGAATATCGGCTGTGCGACGATCTCGGGCTCCACATCGTCACCAATGAGCATCACTCCGGCATCAATAATTTGTGGGCGGCGAGCCCGGTCATTACCGGCATCGTCGCGCGGCTGACCAGCCGGGTTCGCATCCTCTCGCTCGGGACGTTGATCACGGTTCGGCCCGACCCGGTGCGCGTCGCTGAGGAGTACGCCACGATCGATGTGTTGTCGCGCGGGCGGCTCGAAATCGGCTTTGTCAAATCGGGTGCGACCGAGATGGTTTCGGGCGACGCCAACCCGATGCGCATTCGCGAGCGCGAGTGGGAGGCGATCGATCTGATCGAGAAGAGCCTGACCAGCCATGACGGCCCGTTCAGCTGGGAGGGGAAATTCTTCATCCACCCTCATGTCAACATCTGGCCGCGCCCTTACCAGCAGCCGCGTCCTGAATTCTGGACAGCGACCAGCGATCTGCCGACCTGCGCTGAGCTCGGCCGCCGCGGCATGATCAACACCTTGCTGTTCGGCGGCTATGACCGTACCCGGCAGGCTTTTGACGCCTATAAAAAGGCACGCACCGAGGCGGGGCTCCCAGCGCCGGGCGAGGACCGATTTTCATACATGGCCTTCGCCTATATCGGCGACACCGACGAAGAAGCGCTTCGCATCGGCCAGAAGATCGCCTGGTTTTTGACCGTCAGCATCAAGAGCGCGCCGCAATTCTCGAAGTTTCAGCCCGGCGCCATCGCGCCGGAAATGGCGCCTGCCGCGTGGCGCACTGGCGCGTCCCGGCGACCGCGCCCAACCAACCTCGACGCCGAGGTGCTGATATCGCAGGGCCAGATGTTCGCCGGCAGACTGGACACGGTCGTAAAGCAGATCAAGGAATTCCGCCGACGCGTTGGCGGGATCGAGCACATCATCATGATGACCCGGCAGGGGCTCGTAACCCACGCTGAAGCCGAGAAGAGCTTCACCCTCGCCGCCCGCGAGGTCCTGCCGCAATTGCAGGACCTCCCGCCGATCGACGAGGACGAAACCCGGTGGCTGGCGCAGCGCAGCGTTGCGGCGGCAGCCTCATGAGCGATGTCGATTTTCTGAATGTCGGTCCGTTTCAGCTCGAAGTGCTGCGACGCGCGAGCCGGCCGCCCGGTCAACCGCCGATTTTGCTGGTACACGGGATCAACAACATCAATCCCGGAGCGCCCTTTCTCGATTCGCTTACCCAGCACGGCGAGATCGTCGCGCCGTCTCATCCGGGGTTCGGCCATTCGGCGCGTCCCGAAGATTTCGACACGATGTACGACCTCGTGCATCTCTATCTCGCGGTGTTAGACGACCTCCCGGACGAGAAGATCACAATGATTGGCTTCTCGTTTGGCGGCTGGATTGCCGCCGAGGTCGCGGTATGCCGCCCCCACAAGCTCGCTCGGCTGGTTCTTGTCGATCCGGTCGGCATCAAGATCGGCGGCCGCGAAGAGCGCGATATTGTTCATTTCTTCAACACGTCACCGGATGAGCTCAACCGCCGCGCCTGGCACGACCCGGCGAAGCAGCCGCCAGGCAATTACGGGCTCGGCTGGCACACGGCGATCGGCGAGGCGATGAGTGACGAGGAGATGATCGTGCTCGCGCGCAATTGGGATGCGCTATGCATCTATGCGTGGCGCCCGCATATGTACAACCCGCAGCTGAAACACTGGCTGCACCGCATCGCCGTACCGACATTGGTGCTATGGGGTGTAAGCGACCGGATTGTCACGCCCGATTACGGGCGCAGCTACTGCGGGCTCATTCCCGGCGCGCGGTTCGAGCTGATTGAAGGCGCCGGGCACCATCCCGAACTCGAGCAGCCCGCGGCCTTTGTCGCCGCAGTCGCGGGTTTCCTCACCGAAGCGGATCAAAGGGTGGCATCGGCATGATGTTCCTCATTCGCAGCGCGGCGCCGTCAGCGCCGACATCGGTCGAAGTCAAGGCGGTACGGCGCACTCCGGCTATTGTCAGCAATGGCGCCGGCAAGACCGATTATTTTTGTATTGGCGAACCGGAGGACATGGCAGCCCTCCGCACTGAGGGCTGGGAGGTCTTGGAGCTGCGCGACGGCTGGTATGCGGACGATAATGGCGGCGGGATCGCGATCTTCGGCCACGGCAAATACTGGGAGGTGCGCGACACCCCGTTCACAGTAAAAGAAAGCGTCGGAGCAGCCATCAGCAGCAAGCCGTCGCCTGACACGAATTCGGGCGAGCACGTCAATGTGCGCGGCGCGATTTTTGGCGTGTAGGTTCCATTAAGCCAGCAAAGCAGCGCCGCCGGGGTGGCGGCGCTGGGGTGTACCGGCTCTATTCGGCGGCGATTCGGGTCGGGGTCTGCGCCGCGGCAAGCACAGCGGCGGCTTCTTTGGCGACCCGCGTCCCCTCGAAAAATTTCGGGTTCTGCGTGCCCCATAGTCGCACCGCATTGGCAAAGGTGAAGTCGCGGAAATCGGCCGGGGTGATGTGGCCGTCTTCGACGAGTTCATATGCTTCGGGCAATGGATGGCGCATATCGATCACATCGAAATGCCCGATATCCGAGCTGAAGATCGCGTTCAGTCTCGATCCGAACGGGTTGTTGCGGCCGAACGCGGTCGCATTCATCCGGTCGTCGGCTTCGCACCCGAAATAGTAGGGCTTGGCATAGAGCTCGACCCAGTCTTCCTTGCGCGTGATCTTGCAGGCCGAGAAATCGTCGATGTTCTCGACATTGCCGATCAGATAGGCCTGTTCCGGATCGGGCAGCCCGCCGCGCTCGCGCAATGCCGCGGCGATATCGTCATAGCCGTATTTCTCGACGAGGCTCAGCAATTTGGCACGGTCGAGCTTGTCCGGATGCATGCGTTCGAGGGCCTGAGCGCTGCGCCGTTCCCAATGCTCGATCAGATCGCCAAACAATTGGCTGGCCCAGCCGACACCGCCTTCGAGAAAGGCAAAGCGCAGCTGCGGGAAGCGGCGGGTGACGCCGCCCAAAAAGATCGCCTTGGCGGTCGCATGACCGGCGGCGGCGAAATGCCCAATATGATTGTAGACGAAATTGGTCGGCGACAGACGCAGGCCCTGATTGCTGGCGGCGCTGTGGAAGGTCGGTGCGATCCCAAGTTCGACGCATTTCGCCCAGACCGGGTCGTAATCATAGTCGCTGTCGAGACCGAGGACGTCATACCACACCGCAAAACGCGCCGTGTCGGGGTCGTTGGCGGCAACCGCCGGCACCTTGCGCGCCATGTTGCTGCCGAACATGCCGACCTTTGACCCTAGTTGCTTGGTAACGAATTCGAGTTCGGCGATCGCCTCGTCCGGCGTGTGCATCGGGATGATCGCCGCCGGGGTCAACCGGTCGCCGAGCCCGCTGAAATAATCGGCCGAGACGATGTTGTAGGCGCGGATCACGGCGCGCCGGGTCGCATCATCCTGGATGCGCGGAAAGCGCAGCCCGGCGGTCGGGTAGATGACAGCAAAGTCGAGGCCCAGCTCATCGAGCCGATCATAGAGCAGCCGCGGCATCATCGCGGTGGCGCGATCGAGCGTGTTTTCCGTTTGGCGCGCCCAGAACGCTTGCTGCGGGAGGCGCTTGTGGCGGCGCTCGGCGACCGACATCGACAACGCCTCACGGGTCGTGCCCATCGCTTTTAAAAATCCGTCGGCCGCGAGATCGCCGCCGACCTTGCGCATCTTGTCGCTGAACACCGGATCGTATTCGACCCAATGACCATCGCCGTCGACGATCGGATGGTCGATCTTCGCACGAACCTGTTCAGGGGTCATATGCGCGCTCATGTTCGGCTCCCGAGTAGTGGCTAATTCAGCGCCGAATATCCTGAGCCTCCCGATGATGAGCGCCAACCATGATTTGCCACCGAGGCCTGCGCTCCATGCATGCATGATCCGATAAAACCGGCACGGCTTCCCTTTGCGCCGCTGTCACCGCGAAATTCCCGTGTAAACGGGAAATAATCGACATTCGGGCGCAAATGGGACCAAATCCGCAGAGGCGATAGGAGTTTTGCGGCCAATCGGTTAAGATCGACGGTTGTGAGCGTCGCGACCGCATCCATTGCTTATGATGGCCCCGCCCTAGAGCAGGGGACGATGGATGTTCGTGATCTGGCACCAGCTGTCCTCGCGGCGGGACAGCTTATAGACGCGGCAAATTCTGCGCTGAACGATAAAGCAACACGAGTCAGTGTCCACGTCAAGGCAACAGGCATCGGCTCATTTGAGATCACACTTCAAGTAATTCAATCTCTTAGCGATCATTTCATCTCATTCCTGACGAGCCAAGGACCAACCGCAGCGGCCACTCTCGCCACGCTCGTATTCGGAACACCAATCAACCTGAGCATCCATCAGTTTAGTAGGCACTCCCATAGCTTCGGGAGTGGGAGGCATTCGAGGAGGAGTTTGATGGCGCGCCGGATGCCCCGCGTGAACCAGGAGAGCCTTCCGCGGGCGCGCTTGGCAGGCTGACGATCCGGTCGTTTTTTTTCGGCCGGGATTGGGTGGTTGGCTTGATCCCACATGCCGGTCGAGACCGCCCAATAGAGGGCCAAGGACATGACCAGGATCAGCCCTTCGACAAGCTCAGGAGGCGAGACGGTCGGGATAGCGCAGATGGGTCTGTTCGAGGCCGAACCCCCGCGATTTGAAGTCAGAAACCATGGGCGCGATGCCCCAGCGCGCGGTGTACCCCAGGGTGGTGAGATATCCCGGCTTGGCCGACATGGCGATGATCCAGGGCTCGGCGTGTCCAGGATCGCGAATGACGCCGCTGTTTGTCGTGACCCGCTGACCGGTGAGGGCGACAGCCTCGAAATAGTGGCCGCCGGACAAGGCGAGCGCGCCGGTGGTGGTCTTTGTCGCGCCCCAGCGGGCGAGGAGATTGCCCTTGAGCCGCAGCCGATAGTCCCACCCGCGATCGCGACACCACCGGATCATCGCAGGGGTTCCGTAGAAGCGATCAGCGAGCAGGACCACGGCCTGACCCGCAGGCCGCCAGCCGGCGACCACCGCGAGCAGCTCCTGTTGCGTGGCGAAGCCGAGAGCCCCCTCGGTCTCTTCAACCCGCCAAGCGCGCGGCAAGGCGCGCTCACCCCAGCGCACGCTCGGCATCAGGATTTGGTGGCGATCAGATGCCTTGGTCTGATCGAGAAGCAGCGGGATTGGCTCCTGAGCTTGTCGAAGGGCCGGCCGCCAGTTCCACCAGGTTGGCGCTGCGCACGTGCAACATGGTTGCCACCAGAACCGCCAACTTGTCGCGCTGCGTCTTGCGCTGCTGCGGCAGCCGCTTGGCCACCTCCGCCTTGGTTCCTTCCGCCCAGACGACGATCCCGTTCACCTGGGCCACGGCGCGATCCGACCTCAGAACAAACGTGAAATCGTTGCCTCATACCCGGTTTCAATTCGTCAACCCCATCATCGCGGGAAACTGATGGGTGGTGAGCGGAATCAGTGATCTGCGTCGTGCCGCTGGTGATCTTAAAATGCCAAAGCAAACTATCGGGGGTTCTGCCGAAACATTGCCAAATTATCAAGCACCATTTTATAATATAAATCTGTCGGGGTAGACCCTTGGTCTATCGCAGTATCTTGCAACGCGGATGTAGCGCATCCGGAAGTTACTGAGAGGAGTGCTATAGCCAGCAACATCTTCGGTATATTATTATGAGTTATTGCGATCAGCCTTCCCGAGAACGCGCGGTTGCGGCGTATCGTATTCATTTCTATCATAGGTATCAATGCCGGCTCGTTCCGATCAACCTTGCCGATCCTCTCCCCTTGCCGAAGCGCCGTGGTGGTTTTCTGAGGACCTCGTTGACAGATCCGAGTGCGGGTCGCTTCGCTAGGCGCCAGCGGCGCGGCCGAACTCAGCCGCCACGCGGTCGGCACCCCTGATCTTTGCCGGAATGACCGCCGCAAGCGCCATCGGATTGTTCGTGATCCCGATGCTCTATGTCGCCTTTCAGACGATCCGCGAGCGATCCGGTGGTTGGCCTCGTTTTCCTATGCGCCGCCGCAGCGAAGACTGATGCCCTGCGCGGACAAGGCTTTCACTTAAAATAACAGCTTGGCGTGCCGGATTGGGCAGCACTCGTCATCCGGCCGACAGGTACGGCGGAGGCGCGGAATGCCGTGGGTGAGAGAGGGGG
>CAWJXM010000033.1:0-23511 GCA_963846635.1 uncultured Alphaproteobacteria bacterium
CCTCGATTCGGGTGCCGATGACTACGTTACCAAGCCGTTCCGGCTGAGCGTATTGCTGGCTCGGTTGCGCGCTCACCTCCGCCAGAGCGAGCATCGCGACGACGCGATCTTTACGATCGGCCCCTATTCTTTCCGGCCAAGCGCAAAGCTGCTGACCGAACCCGGCACGCACAAAAAGGTCCGATTGACCGAAAAGGAAACGGCGATCCTCAAATACCTGTATCGCGCCGGCGATCGGGTCATCGACCGCGACACCTTGCTCGGCGAGGTCTGGGGTTACAACGCCGGCGTCACGACGCACACCCTCGAAACGCATGTTTATCGTCTCCGGCAGAAGATCGAACGCGATCCGGCGGCGGCCGAGATCCTCGTGACCGCGCCCGGTGGGTACCGACTGGTTCCCTGACGCATTCCGCAATACGCGGCCCGCAGCCGGCTCCGCTGTGGACAGCGACCAGCTGATCACGTGCGGTCACCCGACCTCCTGATCGTCAGCGGGGCCGATAGCGGCTATTTCCCGCTATTGCGCGACCTCGTACTGTCGATCGAGGTGCTACAGGCCGACGCGCCGATCGGCATCTTGGATGTCGGGCTCCTCCCGGATCAGCGCAAATGGCTGGCTCAGCGCGTGACGCATTTGGTCACCCCGGGGTGGGACATCGTTTTTCCGGGGCAGGCGCAAACGCCGGAAGCGCGCAAGGCGCAATTCGCCCGCCCCTTTTTGCCGCGGCACTTGCCCGGCTATGAGACCTATTTATGGATCGACGCCGATGCCTGGGTGCAGGATTGGCGGGTAATCAGGCTTTATGTCGAGGCCGCACGCGACGGCACGCTCGCCATCGTGCCGGAAATCGACCGTGCTTATAAGCGCCACTACAAGCGGCCGAAATTGTTCGGTCTCACCTTGACGTGGAAGAACTATCGCGAAGCCTTTGGGTGGCGCGCCGCCGACCGGCTCGGGCGCAACCCGATGGTCAATTGCGGTGTTTTTGCGCTGCGCGCCGATGCTCCGCATTGGCACATCTGGGGGCGGATCATCGAACGGGTCGCGCAGCGCACGCGGTTTTTCTTTGTGGAGCAGACAGCACTCAATTACGCCATCTTCGCCGAGCATTTGCCGGTTGATTTCTTGCCCGCCTATTGTAACTGGATGCCCGGCGACGCCGCCCCCGCTTTCGATGCCCGACGCGGACTCTTTGTCGAACCTTTTTCACCGCATGAAGTCATCGGCATCATGCATCTCGCCGGCCCGGACCAGAAAAGCCACGTCTTCCGGCTGAACCGGCTCGATGGCGGGTATGTCGAGACCTCGCTGCGCTACAGCGACAGCAGAGCGATCTGCCACTCGATTGATCCGCGGTCGCGGACAGCGGCCGAGTCGGGGCTCCCCCCCGGCTGAGGCATGCGTCGTGGGTCGCTCTCGACTGCCTCGGTATCAGGCGAAACGCCAAAAGCGGCCCGGACGAATTTATTCGATCGCGCTCAGCTCGACTTCAGCTCGATCTTGCGGGCCCTTGCCGGCGCTGCCTTTGGCAGGACCAGCTGTAAGACCCCATCTCGCGCGGTGGCCTCGATTCGGTCGCGGTCGATGTCTTCGGATAACGTGAAGACGCGCTCGTAATCGCCGTCGGCGTATTCGGTATAGACCCGCTGATAGCCAGCATGCTGCTGGTTGGCCGAGCGGGCCCGAATCGTCAGCACCCGCCGTTCGAGGGATATGTCGACGCCATCGGACGCAACACCCGGCATTTCGACCATTACGACAAGGCTGTCGCCGGTTTCGTAGATGTCCGCCGGCGGCACGAAAACCGGCCGCGGCACGTTGCGCTCGGCACTTTGTGCCTGCGGCGTTTGCTGGCCTTGCGTCTGCGGTGTGCGCTGCTCGCCAGTGCTTACTTCTTGGGGCATTTCTCGATCCTCCGATTTGTCAGGCGGCGCGGATCTGGATTTTCTTGGGCCGATCCGCTTCCAGCCGCTCGAGTTCAATCTCGAGGACGCCATTCGCGTAGCGGGCCTGGACCTTCTCCGGGTCGACGCGGAACGGCAACTGAACAGTCCGCGCAAAGCTGCCATAGGCCCGCTCCCGGCGATGCCACTTGACATCCTGTTGACGAAGCTGCGGCTGCCGCGCGCCTTCCAAAGTCAAGACTTCATCCTGAAGACCGATATTGACATCCTCGCGCGTGACGCCCGGCAATTCAGCAGTAACGACAACGCTGTTTTCACCGAGCCAGATATTGATTGGGGGAAACTCGCGAGCGGCGACAGCATTGAACCCGGAGAACAGCCGGTTCATTTCACTTTGCATTCGCCGCAATTCGAGAAACGGGTCCAGCCCCAAACGGGGAAACTCTGACAACGCCATGATTCTTGCCTCCTATTCATGTCCGTCCAAAAACGGTGCACATCCAGAAACGTTGCCGCAGACGTGCACGACAGGGCGAAGAAGGAAGCAACAGCCCCGAAACAGGCCGGCGTGGCGATGCCGCAAATGGCCCGGATGCAAACCGGAGAAAGACCGGGTAACGGTTAGTCACATCCTCACCAAGAAGCGACATGACCCCTGGCCGGCCGCGATTCGCCCGACCCTCATTCCCTGCCGCGACCCGCTGAGCGGCATCCGGCACACTCTCGATTTAGGCAGCCAGCCTCGGTGTTCAAGCGGTAGCCGGCCTGGAACTTGCACCTTGCCAAGTGGTTAACTAGCAGGCTGCCCAGTGATGAAGCGACTCGCAAAGTCCCGGCGCAGCCAACCTTGCCTCGACCGAGATAACAACGAGACCCAACGACAGAGGGTTGCGTCATGCGAATTGCCCAGGTTGCACCTTTGTATGAGAGCTGCCCGCCACAACTTTACGGCGGCACCGAGCGTGTCGTTTCTCACCTGACAGAGGAGCTGGTTCGCCAGGGTCATGAAGTCACCCTGTTTGCCAGCGGCGATTCGCGAACTCTGGCAATGCTTGAGGCGCCCTGCGAACGAGCCTTGCGGCTCGATCCGCATTGCCGCGACCCGCTGGCGCATCACATGGTGCTGATCAACAGGGTAGCGAGCAGCGCCCATCTGTTCGACATCATCCACTTCCATATTGACTACCTGCATTTCCCGGTGTTTGCCTCGCGCGCGGGCAAGACGCTAACCACACTACATGGCCGGCTCGATCTGCCCGATCTGCCGCCGCTCCATCGGGAATTCCCAATGATGCCGCTGGTCTCGATTTCCGACGCGCAGCGCGCTCCGCTCGCCTGGGCCAACTGGCAGGGCACGGTGTATCATGGGCTGCCGCCCGATCTTTTCTCGCTCGGCCGAGGAGCTGGCGGATATCTCGTCTTTGTCGGCCGAATCAGCCCCGAGAAGGGACCGGAACGAGCCATCGAGATTGCGCGCCGGGCTAGGCTGCCGTTGGTCATCGCGGCAAAAGTCGACAAGGTCGACCAGGAATATTATCAGGATCGAATAAAGCCGCTGCTCAACGACCCGCTTATCGAATATATCGGCGAGGTCGGCGACGACGAGAAAGGAGCCCTGTTGGGTGATGCGATAGCCTTGCTGTTTCCGATCGACTGGCCCGAACCGTTCGGCCTCATACAGATCGAAGCCATGGCCTGCGGCACCCCGGTGATTGCATTCCGCCGTGGCGCGGTGCCGGAAATTATCGAGCCGGGAACGACGGGTTGTCTGGTCGACAACATCGATGAGGCGGTCGCGGCGATCCCAATGGCACAGCGACTCAATCGCCGGAGCATCCGTCGCCATTTTGAAAAGCGCTTTCTCGTCGAGCGCATGGCGCACGACTATCTCGATCTCTATCGCAAAGTGATGCGTCGCGGCCTCGCGGCCGATCGGAAACCGCGCACTGCGGCGGGGGCCGACACCGACTGATTGTTAAGGCTGGGGGGCCCCGCGGTTGACCGAAACAACGTCAGAAAACGGCGAAGCCTCTCGCTTTTACATCGAATCAGCGGCGACGTTTCAGGAACGCCGGCCGCGCGCGCTAAAGCGTGGCCATACTTTTGCGGTGTTTGATCCACGCGGCGACATTGTCGCTGTGCGCGGCAGTCCGGACGGTATCTATCACCGCGACACACGATATTTATCGCGGCTCGAATTGCGCCTTAATGACGCTCCGCTACTGTTGCTGAGTTCCAATGTCCAGGAGGACAATGTCGTCCTGACTGTCGACCTGACCAATCCCGATCCCGGTGAGGGCCAAGAACATGTGCTGCGCGGCGAGCGGATCCATGTCAATCGCCGGCGATATCTATCAAGCAATTGCTGCTACGAGCGGTTGCTCGTGCACAATTTCGACGTTGTGCCGCATCAGCTAAGCTTGCGGATCGATTTCGCTGCAGACTTTGCCGATCTTTTCGAGGTCCGCGGACAGAAGCGGGCGCGACGCGGACGTGTGTCAATCGAACAGCGCTCTGCCGCCTCGGTGGCCTTGCATCATTTTGGATTGGACCGGGTGAAGCGGATCACCACTTTGACGTTCGACCCGCCTCCCTTCCGGCTGGATCAGAATCATGCGCGCTTCGATCAAACGCTCGAGCCTGGCGAGGCAACCCGGATCATTCTGCAGATTGCGTGCGATGAAGCAGCCCGCGGATCGGGAGCTAGCCCGCCGCTTTTACAGCAGCTTGCGATCCGCGCGGCGGGCGATACGCACGGCCAGTGGCCGCGCTGCCGCGATCGAAAGCTCGAACTCGCTGTTTAATGAAATGGCGCGCCGTTCGGTCGCCGATCTCTATATGCTGGTGACCGACACGCCACACGGCCCCTACCCTTTTGCCGGTATTCCGTGGTTCAGCACGGTGTTTGGCCGCGACGGGATCATCACGGCGCTGTTCGCCTTGTGGATCGACCCGAGCATTGCCAAGGGCGTGCTCAATTTTCTCGCGGCCAACCAGGCAACCGAAGTCGATCCGCAGAGCGATGCCGAGCCCGGCAAAATCCTGCATGAAATGCGCGACGGCGAGATGGCACGGCTTGGCGAGGTTCCATTCACGCGCTATTACGGCAGCGTCGATGCCACACCGCTTTTTGTCATGTTGGCGGGCGAATATTTTACGCGGACGGGCGATATCGACACCGTGCGGCGATTGTGGCCGAATATCGAGCGAGCGTTGCACTGGTGCGACATCTATGGTGACGCCGATGGCGACGGCTTTGTCGAATATAATCGACAGAACACCAACGGACTCGTCAACCAGGGGTGGAAAGATTCGTACGATTCGATCTTTCATGCCGATGGTCGGCTGGCCGAAGGCCCAATCGCGCTCTGCGAGGTCCAGGGCTATGTCTACGCGGCCAAGCACCACGCCGCGAACTTAGCCATCTTACTCGGCCATTCCGAAACGGCTTGGCGCCTGCGCCAGGAAGCGGAGCGTTTGCGTCAGAAATTCGAGGCAGCGTTCTGGTGCGAGGAACTTTCGACCTATGGTTTGGCGCTCGACGGGACCAAAAACCTCTGCCGGGTCGTATCATCGAACGCGGGCCATGCGCTTCTGACCGGCATCGCCGAGCCGGAGCGCGCCCGCCGCGTCGCCGATACGTTGCTCGGACTGTCATGTTTTTCTGGGTGGGGTATCCGTACGGTCGCGCTGTCGGCAGCGCGCTACAATCCGATGTCGTATCACAACGGCTCGGTGTGGCCGCACGATAACGCGCTGATCGCGCTTGGGCTTGCGCGCTACGATTTGAAACCTGCGGTGCTGAAAATCTTTCGCGGCCTGTTCGAGGCCGCTAGCTGTATGGAGTTGCGGCGTCTTCCCGAATTATTTTGTGGCTTCCAGTGGCGCAAACTGACGGCACCCACACTCTATCCGGTGGCCTGCTCGCCGCAAGCCTGGGCTGCGGCCACGGTGTTTGCTCTCGTTCAGGCCAGTCTCGGATTAAGCTTTGGGCACAGCGCCGACGAGATCCGCTTCCACTATCCGGTGCTGCCCCGGTTTATCAACGAATTGCATTTGCGGGGATTGCGGGTGAAGGGCGGCTTCGCCGATCTTGTCCTGCGTCGCCATGATCGCGACGTGGCGCTCAACATCACCCACCGGGAGGGCACGGTACCGATCGTCGTGATCCGCTGAGCCTCTGCCTGTCAAAAGCGGGCCGGAAGGGTGGCTGCTTGCGGCGCCAAAATACGCCTGGGGTTCGGACGGCCGCTCGTCGAGCGCTTTTTCCTGGCGCTCAACGCAGCGGCTTGTCTTCTGGAACACCGTCTTCCAATCCGCCGCTTCTGGCAGCGCGCTCAGAAAGCAGCCGTCGAAAAAGCTGTAGGTTCGCTCGACCTGGCATCCAAAAGACGGCCGATCGCGGCGCGAGGCGGTCAGAATAATGCGGTTGGGTTTTGCCATGGCACCCGAGACAAAGCCGCCGCTGTAGCAGCTCGAAACCACGACCACCGTCGGCACCGCACCACAGCCCTGTGATAGTGCTCGCGCCAATTCTTCGGGACGCAGCGCCCGCTGCGAGCGCGCCAGCCACAAACCCGCATTGTATTCGCCATGGGAGGTCAGAAAAATAAAGCAGCGGTCACCGGGCCGTGCCGGCAGGCTCGCGATACGGCGCAGCACGTTTTCGGCGGTGGCCGGCTCGACCCCGTTATGAGGTTTCGCAATATCGGCGCTCAGGCGATGGATATTCTGCGCGGGAACGCCGTCGGCGCGCAGGTGGCGTGCCAAGTCACGTATCGCGTCATCGAATACCGGCTCTTGATTGTCGCCGGCCGCCAACACCACCTGCCATGTCCCGCCGGTCGACCGAGGCCGTCGCGGCCTGCTTTCCGATCAGCATCAGTGCCAGCAAACCGGCCACCACCCAACCTGCCCGATACTTCATGGAACCGGTCCCCATGCCTGCGCGGTATTTTGTGCTATCGTGAAAATTGTTGAGGAGGATGCGCTATGGCCACAGCACTCGCCGATAAAACCTGCACACCCTGCCGCGGCGGCATTCCGCCGCTCGATGCCGACGAAGCCGAGCGGCTCCACGCGCAGGCGGCCGATTGGGCGCTGCTCGATAACGCCAAGCGGATCGAGCGTACTTATCGCTTCCGGAATTTCCGCGAGGCTTTCGCTTTTGTCGAACGCGCGGCGGCATTGGCCGAGGCCGAAGGGCATCATCCCGAAATCCGCTTTGGCTGGGGCTTCGCCACCGTCTCTTTGCACACCAAGAAGATCAAAGGGCTTCACGAAAACGACTTTATTATGGCCGCCAAGCTCGACCGCATCGCCGCGGAGCAGTTTGCCCGGCATCGTGACCGCAAGCGGGTTCGGACTTTACGTCGTGCCGCGACAACAAAATGCGAAATAGGGAGCCGGGCCATGCCGACCTACATCATGCTCGCCAATTGGACCGATCAAGGCAGTCAGAAAGTGCGGGAATCGCCGCGCCGGCTCGACACCGCAAAGCGAGCGCTCGCCGATATGGGCGGCGAGTTCAAAGGTCTTTTACATGACGTTGGGCGATTACGATCTGGTCATGATCTACGAAGCCCCGGACGACGCGGTGGCGGCACGGTTCGCGCTGGTGCTCGGGATGCAAGGAGCCGTCCGCACCAGAACCTTAAAAGCCTTCCCCGAGGCGGCATACCGCGAAATCATCGCCTCGCTTGGCTAGGAGCCGGCTAAAATGAAGTCCGCGGTGATCAATGGTTATACGTCACCCCCGCGAACGCGGGGGTCCAGGGGCAACCGCTGCGGCCTTTGCTACCCCTGGATTCCCGCTTTCGCGGGAATGACGACAGAGAGCGATAACTTGTTGAGAACTCCGATTTATTCCGGGCCATCCTCTAAACCGGGGAGCTGCCGATGACCTCGAAAACTGCAACGCTGCGCGCTCTGATCGCTTCGGGAGAATTCCTCTACATGCCGTCGGCGACGACGCCGATCGAAGGGCGGCTGGCGGAAGCGGCGGGGATCAAGGTCGTTTATACCGGCGGTTATGCGACGGGTGCATCGCGAGCGATCACTGAACCCTTGCTGACGATGGATGAGCAGGTCCGGGTTGCGGGCGAGGTCGCCCGCGCCGTCTCGGTGCCGCTCGTTGCCGATGCCGGAGCCGGTTTTGGCGAACCGCTGCATACGATGCGCACGGTGCGCGAATTCGCCGCCGCCGGGATCGCCGGGGTTCATATCGAAGACCAGCTGTTCCCGAAGCGGGCGCATTATCACAAATACGTCGCCCATGCCGTACCCGTCGCCGAGTTTGTCGACAAGATCCGCTGGGCCTGCCGCGAGCGCGACCGGACCGACCCTGATTTCGTGATCATTGCCCGCTCCGACACCTGCCGCGAATTGGGTCTCGACGAAGCGATGATGCGGGTCAACGCGGCGGCCGAGGTCGGCGCCGATCTCGGCCTCGTCTTTCCGCGCAACGATGCCGAGGCCGAAGCGGCACCGCTTCTCGCCAAAGTGCCGCTGGTTTGGGTGCAAAGCCGCGGCAACCGCGACGGCCGGCCGATCTATGGGCTCGACCGGCTGAAGGCGATGGGCTACCGCGCCTGCATCGACGCGCAGCTATTGCTCGGCGTCGGCGTGCATTTCATGAAACAAGCCTTGGAGGAAATGCAGCGCACCGGGAATTACACCGGGATTGGCGACAACCAGTTCACCGCGGTACGCAAGGAGATCGAGGATTTGATCGGCCTCGACGATTACTACCAAGTCGAAGCCGAAACCGTCGAGAAATAGCGTCGATTGGGATCGGGGCTCAGCCAAGCGCCGCCCCGCCGACCGAAGACGCATCGCCGCACCTCGTAGCATCCTCGGCAAACACGCCCGCGCAGCTGACCCACATAACGGACCTCTGGCGCCTATAAGAAATGTTGCACAACCCATTTATGGTAAGTCATGAGTGCAACCAGCGCGCTCAGTCAACTGTCCGGGTACGCGTAAGAATCTCGTCCACCACGCGCTCAAGTGGTCGTGTGGCGTCGATGATGATGCCGTTTTTCGGAATGTCTTCTTTCGTCTGATGCAAGCGCACAGCGAGTTCCCGTTCCTCTGGTTTTCCGCCGAAGTCAGTTGGGTCCAGTGCCACTCGCTCATCAATCCGCTGGTTCATGGTGTCCAGGTCGACCTCCAGGACAAACACGCCGTCAAATAAGTCGATGAATTTAGCAAAATTCCTCGAGCCACCGCAGAAAAAGGTGACCGCCTCCTCCTGGTGGGCGACGAAGGCTTGTACTTTCTCTACATCCCAAATCTGGTGCTCGGACATCCAGGTAGCCGTCGGTGTATCGTTTCGGAGCCGTCGGTAGACCCGTTTCCGGATCGCCTCGATACACCAATTCCCGGTCACCATGAATGGCCTGGTAGCCGCGCCGCTGCAATTCTGTGCAGACCGCCGTTTTGCCGGCGCCGGAAACACCCTCGATAAGATAATTTCTTTTGCCCATAAGACCATCCATTACTTCGCGGAGGCATAGGTGTAAATTTGCTCGTTGCGCCCGATGTCCCCCTGTTTTCTACATCTTGTGTTTCTTGCATGGTCGGAGTGGCTCTGCAAAATCGCATAAGCCCCATCCCGCTTACCATCGACCTTCAGCAAGCAATGGGCTAATATCATCCTGAAAACACGCCGATTTTCAGGACAAAACGATGCCTCGCAACCGCGTGCAGCACCAGAAGGGCCTCTCGGATGATGGGTTCGAACAGCGCTATCCAGACGAGGAGGCATGCCGCAAGGCGTGGTTTGCCTGGCGCTGGCCGGAGGGCTTCAGGTGTCCGCGGTGCGCAGGGACAGCGTATTGTGAGATCCAGGGCCGTCAACTGCTGCAGTGCCGGCGGTGCCGGTATCAGACATCGCTGATCGCCGGGACAATCCTGCAGGGCACCAAGCTGCCGATGCGGGTGTGGTTTCGCGCCATGCATCTGCTCGCCCAGGGCAAGAAGGGCCTGTCCAACATCGAGTTGGGACGACGGCTTGGGATCTCGACCAACGCGGCGTGGCGGCTTCAGCACAAGCTGATGCAGGCCATGCTCGAGCGCGACCGGCGGTACAAGCTCGGCGCCGCCGGCCCGCGGATCGAGATCGACGACGCTTACATCGGCGGCGAGCGCACCGGCGAGGGGTCCGGGCGCGGCCGCCGCGGCCACACCCCTTTTATCGTCGCGATCGAGACCACCGATGAGGGTCGGCCGCTACACGCGCGCTTGCAGGTGGTGCGTGGCTTCCGAGCCGGTGAAACCAAACGCTTGTGCGCCCGGATCGCCGCCGGAACAACCGTCGTCAGCGACGGCGGCCAGTGGTTTCGCTGCATCGCCGAACAGCCGGGTCTCGTCCATGAGCGCCATGTCACCGGCTCCGATCGCAAGGCGGCGCGCCACCCTGCCTTTCGCTGGGCGAACACAGTGCTGGCCAACGTCAAGAACAGCCTCCTGGCCACCCACCGCGTGGTCAGCGCCAAGCATCTGCCGCGCTATCTCGGCGCCTTTGCTTGGCGCTTCAACCGCCGCTTCGTCTTGAAAACGATCCACGAGCGGCTCGCCATCGCCGCAGCGACCACTCCGCCGATGCCCTACCACCTCCTCAAATTGGCTGAGGCTCGATGGTAAACGGGAGCCCCATTATGGCAATGATCTGGAGCCCCTTGAAGGATAGTCTTGATGGTCAGGTTTTCGTCCCACACCTCAATAAAAGCCTGGGCTCGTGGCCGGTCGGATCGAGCTCGAATACATGCCTGGCGCGCCGTTACTTCAAGCCGGTCGAACACAAGATGTTGATGGATAGCTATGGCAAGAGCGCCGTGATGCGCTGGATGAACCGTTCGGCGGTCTCAATCGCGGCTGCGGCCTCGCTGATCGGGATCGCCGCCTCCGACCCGGTCTCATAATCAGCGGTCGCTTTCAGGTGATACGATTGCGGCAGAAAGCGTTTTAATTCGGCATCGAGCCGCGGCTCGTCCTTGGTCAGCCGCGCGAATTGAACGTGCGTTCCGCGGTGAGTTTTGGATTCCTTGCCGGTGCGTTCGCTAATAAGCGCCTGTGCCGCATGGAAGGCCGCGAGATACGCGTCGCGGCCCGCATCTTCGGCGATACCCGCGGCAAGGATGGCGCGAGCGCGATCCAAGAGCTGTCGAGCCTTTTCGAGGTGACTGTTCGCCTCCGGCGTCACAGATCGACACCTTCCCGACGGATCTCGCCCATTAGCGGGGTGCGCTCCCGGTAAGCGCCGGCACGGTACAGCATAGCGTGAATAAATGCTGCGTCCTCGTAGAGGATATCGGTGACGATCGGGACGATCCGCGCGACTTCCTGCCAGCGGTCGGTCAGGTCCCGCAGGAAGACCGCGATGTCGTAATCGGAATCGTCGTGCGCGTCGCCACGGGCACGCGAGCCGAACAGCACGACCCGCTCGATGCGGTCACCATAGAGTGCATCGAGTGCGGCACGGAAGCGCTTCAAAACGGGTTCGTCAGCGGGCGGGCGGCTCATCAGATGACTTTTCGGATGCGCAGAAATGGTCGGGTGATCGCTCATTCCTCTCCTTCGTCGATCGCGCTTTCGTGCCAGTTCCGTAGAGCAAAGCGCGAGAGGATATCGATGATCAGATAAATCACGATGCCGGTGGCCGACAGCAGAAACAGCGCCGCGAACATACGCGGGATCGCCAGCCGATAGCCGGCTTCGAGGATGCGAAAGGCGAGCCCGGTTTCGGTGCCGCCGGTGCCGGCGACAAATTCGGCGACAACCGCCCCGATCAGCGCGAGGCCGCCGCTGATCCGGAGCCCGGCAAGGAAATACGGCAGTGCCGTCGGCAATCTCAGATAGCGCAAAGTCTGCCACCGGCTCGCGCCATACAGCCGAAACAGGGCCAGCAGATTGCGGTCGGCGCTGTTGAGCCCGATCGTCGTGTTCGACACGATCGGAAAGAAGGCGACGATCCAGGCGCAGACCAGGAGCGCCAGAAACGGCTGCTGCACCCAGATGATGATCAGTGGCGCGATCGCGACGATCGGCGTTACCTGCAGGATCACGGCGTAGGGAAACAGGCTCAGCGCCAGAATGCGCGACAGCGAAAAGACAAGCGCGATCGCCCCGCCGAGAAATGCGGCGGCAGCCAATGCCGCAAGCGTGATGCGCAAGGTGACGAGCAGGGAGCCCAAAAGGCTTGGTCCGTCGGTCCACAATGCAGCACCTATCGCGGCCGGCCCAGGCAGGATGTAGACGGGGACCTGCTCGACCATGACAATCGCCTGCCATAACGCGAGCAAAACCACCCCGACGGCGAGCGGCGCTGCGATGCGCCAAAGCCGCAGGCGCTGTCTCATGACGGCTCTGCCGCCATTGCGCGGCCCAGATGGGCCGAGACGGTGGCGCAGATCGCGTTGTAACCGGGGCTCGTGCGCAACACGCGCTCGCGCGGCTGCGGCAGATCGACCGCGAGATCCGCCACGATACGCCCCGGCCGCGATGACAGGATCGCGATGCGGGTCGACAGATAGACCGATTCGAAAACGCTGTGGGTTACAAAGACAACGGTCGCGCGGCGGCTTTCCCACAACCGCAACAGATCGTCGTTGAGCGCCAAGCGGGTGATCTCGTCGAGCGCAGCAAACGGCTCGTCGAGCAGCAACAGATCGGGGTCGGTCACCAGGGCACGGGCGATCGAGACGCGCATGCGCATGCCGCCCGAAAGCTGGCGCGGATAGGCGCGCTCGAACCTGGCGAGCCCGACGGCATTCAGCTCAGCTAAGGCCCGGTCGTGCTCGGCAGCGCCGACCCGGCCCGCGAGGCGAAACGGCAACAATACGTTGCCAAGCACCGTGCTCCACGGCATCAAGGTCGGGTCCTGAAACACAAACCCGATGCGCCCCGCCGCCGAGGCCGCGCGATCGGCGCTGTCGAGCGCCAGACGACACTCGCCGGCGCTGGGCTCGCTTAGGCCCGCGATGATGCGCAGTAGTGTGGTCTTGCCGCAGCCCGAGGGTCCGAGCAGGCTCAAAAACTCGGCTTTGGCGACATCGAGGTGGATCGGGTCGAGGGCCGTCACCCCGGAACTGAAGCGCTTGGTTACGCCGCGCAGCGAGACGATCGGCGGCGCCGCCGGGGTCGTGAAAGAGAAGGCCGGTATGCTCAGGGTTTCATCCCGACTTTCTTGTTTACGAACTGCAATGTGAACGCTTTTTGATAATCCAGATCTTTGGGATAGACGCCGGCCGCCGCCATCGTTTTGAAGAACTCGCGCCAGCGCGCCGCGGACATCGTGCCGATGCCGTATTTCTTGGCGTCGCCGCTGTCGATGATCCCGTATTCTCTGATCTTGGCGATGCCGTAATCCAACAGCGCGTCGGTCATTTCCGGGTTGTCGCGCTTGATCAGCGCCTTTGCCGGCGCCGGATCGCCATAGAGAAAGCTGTACCAGCCTTCGATGCTGGCATTGACAAAGCGCTGCACCAAATCGGGGTTGTCGTGAACCAGCTTGTCGGACGTCTCGATCAGCCCGCCATAGCTGCCATACCCGACATCTGCGAGCGGCAGGATGACCGGCTTCACGCCGGCCTGCTCGATCGTAAACGGCTCGCTCGTCACATAGCCCTGCTGGATCGCTTTGGGATTGGCGAGAAACGGTGCCACGCTGAAGGTATAGGGTCGGATCTGGTCGTCGGTATAGCCGAATTTCTGCTTCAGGAAGAGCCAGCCGGTGGTGCGGGAGTCGGAGCCGATCATAATCGGCTTGCCCTTGAGCGCCGCGAGGCTGTCATTGCCCTGGCCGGGATGGGCGATCAGAATCGCCGGGTCCCTTTGAAACATCGCCGCGACCGCGACCATCGGGATCTTTTGCTGCACGTAATTCAGCGGCACAAAGGAATTCGACGCGATGTTGAAATCGAGCACGCCGGCTGCCAGCAGCTCGGCGTGGTTGACCTGCGGTCCGCCCGGACGCAGCTTAACGTCAAGCCCGTAACGCTTATAAATGCCCGTGGCGATCGCCTGGTAGTAGCCGCCATGCTCGGCCTCGGCTTTCCAATCGGTGCCGAACTGCACGGTCTGCAGCTCCGCCGCATTTGCCCGCGGCACGCCATAAATGACCAGCAGCAACGCCGCGGTCAGCAGGATCAGGCTTTTGCCGGTGTTCCGCATTTCCGCTTTAACCTATTTGCAAGCAAGGGAGTTTAGACATCGGCTTCAATGCGGTCGAGCCGGTTGCAGGCGTCCGGGGACGGCCCCAGCCCGGGATGGGTTCCAATGTGGTTCATGCAATTTTCTCATGGGTAGCCCCCGGCATCGATGGAACATTTTCTGTTACAGAATGTTGGATTTGTGACATCAGCTTGACATGAGCTGATCTCGATTGTAACAGACTGGCCGGGCGGCAGAGACATGAGTTACGCAAGGAACCCATTCGCGATGGCTGCAAATGTTCGTTGCCGCTATGGGACGGCTGAACTGTCGGCGCATTTGGTTAAAGCCAGCATCGCCGCGTTTCTCGATGGGGGGACAAACGGCGAGGATCTGCTGCATGCGCTCTATGACCATGTTCTGAGCGAACCGATTCCAAATGCGATGCGGAAAATCTTGCAGCAGCCGCAACGCCAGGCCGGTAACAACCGGTAAACTCCATCGAATTTTGTGCTCGGATCGGATGGCGGTCCGGGCGGCCAGCCGTCCTATCTCTGAATAGATTTGACGTACACCTGCTTCGCCTCCGCTCGTGATCGCTGAGCGGATAGTCCGCATCAATCAGCGGCGCAACAGCATCCGGTCGAGATCCCGGCCGCCAAACAGATGAACGTGGAAATGCGGCACCTCCTGGTGCCCGTGGCGGCCGCTATTGGCGATGATGCGATGACCGGTCTCGGCTATGCCCCGTTCCGCAGCGATCTGCCCCAAGGCGCGAAACATGGCCGAGTGCTCGGCCGCCGAAGCGTTTGCGGAAAAATCGTCGAGGGAGATGTATTCCCCTTTCGGGATTACGAGGATATGGGTCGGCGCCAAAGGGTTGATGTCGTGAAAAGCAAGGACGTGCTGGTCCTCATAGACCTTGTTGCACGGGAGTTCGCCGCGCAGGATGCGGGCAAAGACATTGTTGCGATCATAAGCCACGGTTCGAGTCCGTTCCAATCCGGCTCACAGGTTTGCTCGGCTGCGTTTTTCGTCGAGCCCCGAGGTGCCTTCGCGGCGCGTCAGTTCGGCGGCGACGTCAGCGGGTAAAACGCCGACATCGGCCCACAGCACGAGCAGGTGATAGAGCAGATCGGCACTCTCGCCAACGAGCTTTGCTGAGTCGCCCTTGATCCCCTCGATCACGGCTTCGACCGCCTCCTCTCCGAGCTTCTGCGCAATCTTCGTGCGCCCGCGCGAGAACAGCCGGGCGGTATATGAGGTTTTCGGGTCGGCGCCGCGGCGTGCGTCGATGACCCGCCACAGCCGGCCGAGAGCGGCGCCCAATTCCTGTTTTGCGTCGGATTCTTGTTTTGCACCGGATTCGGGTTTTGCCCCCAACTGTTGCTTTGCCATGTCTCAGTTCCGCACCGGGATGCCGCGGGCCGCAAGGTGGGCTTTGGCCTCGCCGATGCGCCACGTACCGAAATGAAAGATCGAGGCCGCCAGCACCGCGGTCGCGTGCCCGTCGCGGATGCCCTCGACCAGATGATCGAGCCTGCCGACGCCACCGGACGCGATCACCGGCACGCGAACCGCGTCGGCCACAACCCGGGTCAGAGGAATGTCGAAACCCGATTTCGTGCCATCGCGGTCCATTGATGTCAGCAGGATCTCGCCGGCGCCATAATCGGCGAGCCGCCGCGCCCAATCGATTGCGTCGATGCCGGTCGGCCGTCGCCCGCCATGGGTGAACACCTCCCACCGTCCGGGTTCCGCGGCTTTGGCATCAATCGCCGCGACGATACATTGGCTGCCGAATTTCTGCGCCGCTTCGCGTACGAATTCAGGGCGGGCGACCGCGGCGGTGTTGATCGACACCTTGTCGGCGCCGGCGAGCAGCAGGCGGCGAACGTCGTCAACCGTGCGCACCCCGCCGCCGACGGTTAGCGGCATAAAGCATTCCTCGGCGGTGCGGCGGACCACGTCATAGAGTGTGTCCCGGCCTTCGGCGCTGGCGGTAATGTCGAGAAAGCACAACTCGTCGGCGCCCTCGCGATCATAAAAACGCGCCTGCGCCACCGGGTCGCCGGCGTCCACCAGATCGACAAAGTTGATGCCCTTGACGACCCGGCCATCCTTGACGTCGAGGCAGGGGATGACCCGCATTTTCAGCATGAGAGTTCTCCCGCCGCGAGCTTTAGTGCCGCGCGCGCCTCGAGTTGGCCATCATAAAGGGCGCGCCCGCAGATCACGCCGCTGATACCTTCGCGCTCATGTTGTTTGAGAGCCGCGATATCGACGAGCGAGGCAACACCGCCCGAGGCGATGATCGGGGTTCGAACTGCGCGGGCGAGAGTGGCCGCGGCTCCCGCGTCAATGCCGCCGAGCACGCCATCGCGGGCAATGTCGGTAAAGATAATCGCGGCGACGCCGCAATCCTCGAACCGGCGCGCGAGTTCGACAACCCCGATATCGGCCGTCTCGACCCAGCCTTCGACCGCAACCCGGCCATTTCTCGCATCGATTGCGACGGCGATCCTGCCGGGATAATCCGCAGCCGCTGTTCTCACCAGATCTGGATTGCGCAGCGCAGCGGTGCCGAGCACCACCCGATCGATCCCAAGCTCGAGCCAATGCTCGATCGCAGCTCGGTCGCGGATACCGCCGCCAAGCTGTATCCGAAGATCGATGGCGCTGCGGATCGCCGCGACCGCCTCGCCATTCACTGAACGCCCGGCAAATGCGCCGTTCAGATCGATGACGTGCAGCCATGCAAATCCGGCCGCAGCGAAAATGCGGGCCTGCGCCACCGGATCATCGTTGAACACGGTCGCGCTTGCCATCTCGCCACGAACCAGGCGTACGCATTGGCCATCTTTGAGGTCGATCGCCGGGTAGAGGATCACGTTGCTGCCGACCCGTCGTCGAGCAGCTTATAGTAGTAATGCCCGGGGACGATGCGGCGGTCGACCCGTGCATAGACCGGATGCGTACCCCAGCGTCGGTAGCCAAGGCTCTCGTACAACCCGATCGCGGCTTTTTGCGTATCGCGCAGATCAAGGTTCAACACGGCCAGGCCCAATTCATGGGCCAGCCGCTCGATCTCCAACACGATGCCCCGTCCGAGACCGCGACCGCGGGCCCAGGGGGCGACAAACGCGCTGGTCAGCGTCCCGGCAAAGGCCTGCGCCTCATTGTTGCGCGGCGCTCGGCTGAGCTGCGCCGACCCCGCGATGATGCCGTCGAGCCGGCCGACCACGAGACGCCGCTCGGGCACCAGCAGCACGCCCTTCCAGTAGTTTTCGAGGACCTGCCGGGGCGGCGGCTTGAGCCAGCCAAAGCCGCCGCCCTCGACGATTGCACTTTCAGTCGCTTCGCACAAATCGTCGAGATCGGTCCCCGAATATTGGGTAATTCGCTCAATGTTCAGCCTCGGTTCGACGAGCTGAATGTCGCTCATGGCCGCCATCGCAAAAAATTGCCGATCAGCCGTAATCCCGCCATCTGGCTCTTCTCCGGATGAAATTGAGTCCCGGCGACATTGTCGTGTCCGACGACCGCAGCAACCCGTCCCCCATAATCAGTCGCGGCAATCAGATCGGCGTCGTCGCCAAGGCAAAGGTGATAGCTATGGACAAAATAAGCGTGCGCGCCCGCCGCAAGCCCGTCGAGCAGCGGATGCACCCGATGCGGGGTCAGCTCGTTCCACCCGATATGCGGGATCTTGAGCGCCGGGTCATTGGGTTCGAGCGCCACGACCTCGCCGCCAATCCAGCCGAGGCCGTCGGTGGTTTCGAACTCACGGCCGCGATCGGCCATCAGCTGCATGCCGACACAGATCCCAAGAAACGGCCGACCGCGCGCGCAAACTGCTTCACGCATTGCGGCTTCGAGGCCGGGCACGGCGGCCAGACCACGCCGGCAATCAGCAAAAGCGCCAACCCCCGGCAATACGACGCGATCGGCGCCGGCGATAATCTCGGGGACACTCGTGACCACAATCTCGGCCCCGATGGCGTTCTCTGTCGCAGCGCGCTCAAAGGCCTTTGCCGCCGAGCGCAAATTTCCTGATCCATAATCGACAATCGCGACGATCATCACAGGCTGCCGCCGAGGACTCCCTTGGTCGACGGCACCAGACCGCCGCGCCGCGGATCAATTTCGACCGCTTGACGCAACGCCCGCGCCAGACCCTTAAAGCATGATTCGACGATATGATGATTGTTCTCACCGTAAAGGTTTTCGACATGGAGGGTTACACCCGCCGATTGGGCAAAGGCCTGAAACCACTCCTTGAACAACTCAGTATCCATCTCGCCGAGTTTCGGCCGGGTAAACATGACCTTCCAAACGAGGTAGGGGCGGTTTGAGGCGTCGAGGCTGACCCGCGTCAGGGTCTCGTCCATTGGGATCACCGCGTGGCCGTAGCGCGCGATTTCGGCGCGGTTGCCCAGCGCCTTCGAGACCGCCTCGCCGACGACGTAGCCGGTGTCTTCGGTCGTGTGATGAAAGTCGATGTGCAAATCGCCCTTCGCCCGCAACTCAACGTCGATCAGACTGTGTTTTGCCAATTGCTCGAGCATATGATCGAGAAATCCGATCCCGGTCGTGATGTCGCCTATACCGGTGCCGTCGAGATCAACGCGGCCGGTGATCTGAGTTTCCTTCGTGTTGCGCTCGACCGTCGCCACCCGCACCAGATTCTCCTTCATCGCCGCCCGCCGCGAACACCGCCTATTTAGCGATTTTGCCGTGAAGCTGCCACTATTTACGCCGCGGCTTGACCGCGAACGAGGCGCGCCCAACATGTCCGAACTGAGCGCTCCGCGGCCGCGGCATGCTTTTAGATGGAGCCTATGGAACAGAGCGGCACTCCTGTTTGGCACGGCACAACCATCCTTTGCGTCCGCAAGGATCACCAAGTCGTGATCGCCGGCGACGGCCAGGTCACGATGGGTCAGACCGTCGTCAAATCCAACGCCCGTAAATTGCGCCGGCTCGGTGGCGGTGCCGTGATCGCTGGTTTCGCCGGCGCTACCGCCGATGCAATCACTCTGTTCGAGCGGCTCGAGGGCAAGCTCGAACAATATGCCGGGCAGCTATCGCGCGCCTGCGTCGAGCTCGCCAAAGATTGGCGCACCGACCGCTATCTGCGCCGGCTGGAAGCGATGATGGCGGTGGCCGATAAAAACGTATCCTTGATCTTATCGGGCACCGGCGATGTGCTCGAACCCGAGGACGGGTTGATCGGCATAGGCTCCGGCGGCGGCTATGCGCTCGCTGCGGCGCGGGCGCTGATCGGCATAGACGGGCTCGATGCGGCCACCATTGCGCAGCGCGCGATGACCATCGCCGCCGGCATCTGTATCTACACCAACGACAAGATCACTTTCGAAAAGATGGACTATTGACCGCTTATGCCCGCCTTCAGCCCGCGCGAAATCGTCTCCGAACTCGACCGGTTCATTGTCGGCCAACACGATGCCAAACGCGCGGTAGCGATTGCGCTGCGCAACCGCTGGCGGCGACAGCAGCTGGCACCCGAATTGCGTGAAGAGGTGTTGCCAAAGAACATTCTGATGATCGGCCCGACTGGTTGCGGCAAGACCGAGATTGCGCGGCGCTTGGCGCGGCTGGCTCAGGCGCCGTTTGTTAAGGTCGAGGCGACCAAGTTTACCGAGGTTGGCTATGTCGGCCGCGACGTTGAGCAGATCATGCGCGATCTCGTCGAGATTTCGATCGGCATGACCCGCGAGCGGCTGCGCAAGGAAGTCGAGCCCAAGGCCGAGATCGCTGCCGAGGAGCGGGTGCTCGATGCCCTTGTCGGGTCGAATGCGAGCGCGGAAACGCGCCAGAGGTTTCGCAAGCAATTGCGCGAGGGCTCGCTCGACAATCGTGAGATCGAGGTCGCGGTTCAGGAGAATGCTGCCGCCAATCTGCCGACTTTCGAGATCCCAGGCATGCCCGGCGCGCAGATGGGCATGCTCAACCTTGGCGATATTTTTGGCAAGGCATTCGGCACCCGCACCAAACCGAAAAAGATGACCGTTGCGGACAGCTATCGCGTGCTGATGGCTGAAGAAAGCGACAAATTGCTCGATCAGGAGACGGTCGTGCGCGAGGCGATCTCCGCCGCCGAGCAGAACGGCATCGTCTTTATCGACGAGATCGACAAAATTTGCGGCCGCGGCGAACGCGCCGGCGGCATCGGCGGACCCGATGTCAGCCGCGAAGGGGTGCAGCGCGATCTGCTGCCGTTGATCGAAGGCACCACCGTCGCGACCAAGCACGGGTCGGTGAAGACCGACCATGTTCTATTTATTGCTTCGGGGGCCTTTCATCAGACGAAGCCTTCTGACCTGTTGCCGGAACTGCAGGGCCGCTTGCCGATTCGGGTCGAGCTGAAGGCGCTCGACCGCAGCGATTTCCGCCGCATACTGGTCGAGCCCGAAGCGAGCCTGATCAAGCAGTACAAGGCCTTGCTCGGAACCGAGGGGGTGACTTTCGATTTTGACGAGGAAGCAATCGACGAACTCGCTTTGTTGGCCGAGGAGATCAACACCGCGGTCGAGAACATCGGTGCGCGCCGCTTGCACACGATCCTCGAACGGCTTCTCGAAGAGATCAGCTTTACCGCCTCGGATCGACCCGAGGGGACTGAGATCTGCATAGACCGCGCCTATGTCCGCGATCAGGTCGGCGCGCTGGCACAGAACGCCGATCTG
Source organism: uncultured Alphaproteobacteria bacterium (assembly GCA_963846635.1). Taxonomy (GTDB): domain Bacteria; phylum Pseudomonadota; class Alphaproteobacteria; order ATCC43930; family CGMCC-115725; genus AP-15. Next base: position 20,772 of record CAWJXM010000033.1, read on the forward strand.
TCGAAATTCATCCTGTAAGCTTCATCCTGTAAGCTTCATCCTGTAAGCTTCATCCTGTAAGCTTCATCCTGTAAGCTTCATCCTGTAAGCTTCATCCTGTAAGCTTCATCCTGTAAGCGGGTTCGGATATCGTTCTATACCGGGTCGCGGGGTTCTGTGCCTGCTGTGTATTAGCGGTGTGCGGGCAGTTGCCCTCGTCATTCGGGAGGAGACCGGTGTTCACGAGCCTATCGGACGAACAGCGCCAATTCATCGGTACCGTGCGCGAACTGGCGCAAAGCGAGTTCCGTGCCCGTGCCCTCGATTACATGAACGGGGCTTTTCCGTGGGACAACATGCGCCGGCTCGCCGAATTGGGCGTGCTCGGCATGGCTGTGCCCGAGGAATATGGCGGTCTCGGCCTGCCTGTCTTTGACACCGCACTGGTGCTCGAAGAAATCGCCAAGGTCTGCTACGTGACCGCCATGGCGGTCCTCGGCGAGGTCGGGGTCCAGACCCGGATCATCGCTACCTATGCTCCGGAGCCGATTAAGAAGCGCATTCTGCCGGCGGTGGTCAGCGGCGATTGCCTGCTCGCGATCTGTATGACCGAGCCCGACGCCGGCACTGACGTCGCCAATTACAAGACCAATGTCGACCGCATCGGCAACCGGTTGCGGCTCAACGGCGTGAAAACCCTGATCAGCCGCGCCGAGGAGGCCGGCATGTTCGTCGTCTTTACCCGGGTCGACAGAAAACCCGGTCGCGAAGGCATCGGCTGCGTTTTGGTCGAAAAGGGCACCCCGGGGTTTTCGGTCACCGGCACCTATCACACGATGGGCGGCGAAAATCTGCACGAGATCCGCTTCGAGGATTGTGAATTGCCGCCCGAAAATCTCGTGCTGGAAGACGGCTTTCGCAAATTGCTGTCGGCGTTCAACACTCAGCGCTGTCTCAATCCCAGCATCTCGCTCGGCCTTGCCGAAGGGGCGCTCGAAGAAGCCGTCAAATACGTCAAGGAGCGCCGGGCGTTCGGCCGCGCCATCGGCGATTTTCAGGGCATGCGTTGGAAGATTGCCGAAATGTATCGCGAGATCGAGGCGGCGCGCAGCGTGCTGTACCGCGCCTGCGCCACCGCCGACCCGTTCCCCGACCCGTTGCTGGCGGCGGTCGCCAAGGTCACGTGCAACGAGATGGCGCTCAAGGTGACGAGTGAAGCGATCCAGGTGCATGGCGGCTATGGCTTTACCGATGAGTTCCCGGTGTCGCGGTTCTATCGCGGCGCGCGTTACGGCACTCTGGGCGGCGGCACCAGCGAGACGCTGCGCGACCTGATTGGCAAGCGTGTCATCGCCGGTATCGATCCCGAGGACGGTATTCTCGGGCTCGGCGCCTTCTGAATCTCCCGTGAGCCGACGTGCCGACATCGGGCGGCTTGAGTGTATTGGCACCATGGCGATGCTGATGACGCCAGCGGCCCTCATGCGGCGGGGCTGTCCAATTCCGTGAAAGCAGAGAGACAGGGCAAGAAGGCGCTGCATCAGGCGGCATGCGTGCTTCGAGACGCGCCCCGGCTGCGCCGGGTCGCTCCTCAGCATGACGTAAGCCTATGATGCTGTTGGGATGATCGTCGTCCTGAGGAGGCCGCGGAGCGGCCGTCTCGAAGGACGCACGGCATCAGTCCAGCCGTGTTAGCATTCCTGCCCAGCCTCGGAGCTTGTTTCGTGCGAGCGGATCGTTAGGTTCCGGGATAGGCGACCTAATTCGAGCCGGAACATGCCCGACAGCACCTCACCCGATTTCAGTCCAACCCCGCGCACCCGCGTCAGGCGCTTGCACGAACGCGGCCGTTACGACCGCGAGACGATCTACGCCATCCTCGATGCTGCCCTGCTGTGTCATGTCGGCTACGTGATCGATGGCCTGCCTTATGTTACCCCGACCTTGTTCTGGCGCGAAGGCGAGCGGCTCTATTGGCACGGCTCGTCGGCGAGCCGCATGCTGCGCAAGCAATCTGAGGGGATTCCGGTCTGTCTCACGGTCAGCCATGTCGACGGGCTGGTTCTGGCGCGCTCGGCGTTCCACCACTCGCTTAATTACCGCGCGGTAATGGCCTTCGGAAGCGCCGCAATCGTCGCCGATGATGAGGCCAAAGCGGCCGGGCTCAACGCCTTTGTCGAGCGCCTCTATCCCGGGCGCACCCGTGAGATCCGGCCCATCCTGCCGCAGGAGCTGAAGGCCACGACGTTGATGAGCATGGTCATCGATGAAGTGTCCGCGAAGGTCCGCACCGGCGGACCGGTCGAGGATGAGCCAGACTACGCGCTCGATTGCTGGGCGGGCGTCATCCCGGTCGAAATGCGCTTCGGCGCAGCGATCCCAGACCAGCGCTTGAAGCCCGGCATTCCCATGCTCGCCGGTCTCGATCACCTCGGTGAGGATGGCGTGTTGCCGGAAGATTTTGCGCGCACTGGCCAAGCGAAAAGCCGAGTGATGGTGGAGGCACCGGCGTGCCCCACGGTTGCCGCGGTGATCTTGCCGCTACCGCAGGGCGCCAACTGCTCGGCGGGGCCGGCAAGCGCGAAATTGCATTTCGATCATCGGCTGCCGCTACTTCTCGCCAGTGCCGGGGCCTCGGGTTGTGATACCGGCGCCGTTTGACCGTTACCGGGGCGAAGTCCTGCCGGAATGGATCGACCTTAACGGCCACATGAATTTCGCCGATTACACGGTGCTGTTCGATTATGCGAGCGACCTCTTG
>CAWJXM010000034.1:0-117853 GCA_963846635.1 uncultured Alphaproteobacteria bacterium
CCGCTGCCGCTGTTCTCACCAGATCGGGTTGCGCAACGCGGCGGTGCCAAGCACGACCCGCTCGATCCCAAGCTCGAGCCAATGCTCGATCGCGGCGCGGTCGCGAATGCCGCCACCAAGTTGGATCCGGAGATCAACCGCGTTGCGGATCACCCTGACCGCCTCGCCATTGACTGAGCGCCCGGAAACCGCACCATTCAGATCGACGACGTGCAGCCACGTAAACCCGGCCGCAGCAAAGGTGCGGGCCTGCGCCGCCGGATCATCGTTGAACACCGTGGCGCTTGCCATCTCGCCGCGGACCAGCCGCACACATTGGCCGTCTTTGAGGTCGATCGCCGGGTAAAGGATCACGTCGCTGCCGACCCGTCATCGAGCAGCTTATAGTAGTAATGCCCGGGGACGATGCGGCGGTCGACCCGTGCATAGACCGGATGCGTACCCCAGCGTCGGTAGCCAAGGCTCTCGTACAACCCGATCGCGGCTTTTTGCGTATCGCGCAGATCAAGGTTCAACACGGCCAGGCCCAATTCATGGGCCAGCCGCTCGATCTCCAACACGATGCCCCGTCCGAGACCGCGACCGCGGGCCCAGGGGGCGACAAACGCGCTGGTCAGCGTCCCGGCAAAGGCCTGCGCCTCATTGTTGCGCGGCGCTCGGCTGAGCTGCGCCGACCCCGCGATGATGCCGTCGAGCCGGCCGACCACGAGACGCCGCTCGGGCACCAGCAGCACGCCCTTCCAGTAGTTTTCGAGGACCTGCCGGGGCGGCGGCTTGAGCCAGCCAAAGCCGCCGCCCTCGACGATTGCACTTTCGGTCGCTTCGCACAAATCGTCGAGATCGGTCCCCGAATATTGGGTAATTCGCTCAATGTTCAGCCTCGGTTCGACGAGCTGAATGTCGCTCATGGCCGCCATCGCAAAAAATTGCCGATCAGCCGTAATCCCGCCATCTGGCTCTTCTCCGGATGAAATTGAGTCCCGGCGACATTGTCGTGTCCGACGACCGCAGCAACCCGTCCCCCATAATCAGTCGCGGCAATCAGATCGGCGTCGTCGCCAAGGCAAAGGTGATAGCTATGGACAAAATAAGCGTGCGCGCCCGCCGCAAGCCCGTCGAGCAGCGGATGCACCCGATGCGGGGTCAGCTCGTTCCACCCGATATGCGGGATTTTGAGCGCCGGGTCATTGGGTTCGAGCGCCACGACCTCGCCGCCAATCCAGCCGAGGCCGTCGGTGGTTTCGAACTCACGGCCGCGATCGGCCATCAGCTGCATGCCGACACAGATCCCAAGAAACGGCCGACCGCGCGCGCAAACTGCTTCACGCATTGCGGCTTCGAGGCCGGGCACGGCGGCCAGACCACGCCGGCAATCAGCAAAAGCGCCAACCCCCGGCAATACGACGCGATCGGCGCCGGCGATAATCTCGGGGACACTCGTGACCACAATCTCGGCCCCGATGGCGTTCTCTGTCGCAGCGCGCTCAAAGGCCTTTGCCGCCGAGCGCAAATTTCCTGATCCATAATCGACAATCGCGACGATCATCACAGGCTGCCGCCGAGGACTCCCTTGGTCGACGGCACCAGACCGCCGCGCCGCGGATCAATTTCGACCGCTTGACGCAACGCCCGCGCCAGACCCTTAAAGCATGATTCGACGATATGATGATTGTTCTCACCGTAAAGGTTTTCGACATGGAGGGTTACACCCGCCGATTGGGCAAAGGCCTGAAACCACTCCTTGAACAACTCAGTATCCATCTCGCCGAGTTTCGGCCGGGTAAACATGACCTTCCAAACGAGGTAGGGGCGGTTTGAGGCGTCGAGGCTGACCCGCGTCAGGGTCTCGTCCATTGGGATCACCGCGTGGCCGTAGCGCGCGATTCCGGCGCGGTTGCCCAGCGCCTTCGAGACCGCCTCGCCGACGACGTAGCCGGTGTCTTCGGTCGTGTGATGAAAGTCGATGTGCAAATCGCCCTTCGCCCGCAACTCAACGTCGATCAGACTGTGTTTTGCCAATTGCTCGAGCATATGATCGAGAAATCCGATCCCGGTCGTGATGTCGCCTATACCGGTGCCGTCGAGATCAACGCGGCCGGTGATCTGAGTTTCCTTCGTGTTGCGCTCGACCGTCGCCACCCGCACCAGATTCTCCTTCATCGCCGCCCGCCGCGAACACCGCCTATTTAGCGATTTTGCCGTGAAGCTGCCACTATTTACGCCGCGGCTTGACCGCGAACGAGGCGCGCCCAACATGTCCGAACTGAGCGCTCCGCGGCCGCGGCATGCTTTTAGATGGAGCCTATGGAACAGAGCGGCACTCCTGTTTGGCACGGCACAACCATCCTTTGCGTCCGCAAGGATCACCAAGTCGTGATCGCCGGCGACGGCCAGGTCACGATGGGTCAGACCGTCGTCAAATCCAACGCCCGTAAATTGCGCCGGCTCGGTGGCGGTGCCGTGATCGCTGGTTTCGCCGGCGCTACCGCCGATGCAATCACTCTGTTCGAGCGGCTCGAGGGCAAGCTCGAACAATATGCCGGGCAGCTATCGCGCGCCTGCGTCGAGCTCGCCAAAGATTGGCGCACCGACCGCTATCTGCGCCGGCTGGAAGCGATGATGGCGGTGGCCGATAAAAACGTATCCTTGATCTTATCGGGCACCGGCGATGTGCTCGAACCCGAGGACGGGTTGATCGGCATAGGCTCCGGCGGCGGCTATGCGCTCGCTGCGGCGCGGGCGCTGATCGGCATGGACGGGCTCGATGCGGCCACCATTGCGCAGCGCGCGATGACCATCGCCGCCGGCATCTGTATCTACACCAACGACAAGATCACTTTCGAAAAGATGGACTATTGACCGCTTATGCCCGCCTTCAGCCCGCGCGAAATCGTCTCCGAACTCGACCGGTTCATTGTCGGCCAACACGATGCCAAACGCGCGGTAGCGATTGCGCTGCGCAACCGCTGGCGGCGACAGCAGCTGGCACCCGAATTGCGTGAAGAGGTGTTGCCAAAGAACATTCTGATGATCGGCCCGACTGGTTGCGGCAAGACCGAGATTGCGCGGCGCTTGGCGCGGCTGGCTCAGGCGCCGTTTGTTAAGGTCGAGGCGACCAAGTTTACCGAGGTTGGCTATGTCGGCCGCGACGTTGAGCAGATCATGCGCGATCTCGTCGAGATTTCGATCGGCATGACCCGCGAGCGGCTGCGCAAGGAAGTCGAGCCCAAGGCCGAGATTGCTGCCGAGGAGCGGGTGCTCGATGCCCTTGTCGGGTCGAATGCGAGCGCGGAAACGCGCCAGAGGTTTCGCAAGCAATTGCGCGAGGGCTCGCTCGACAATCGTGAGATCGAGGTCGCGGTTCAGGAGAATGCTGCCGCCAATCTGCCGACTTTCGAGATCCCAGGCATGCCCGGCGCGCAGATGGGCATGCTCAACCTTGGCGATATTTTTGGCAAGGCATTCGGCACCCGCACCAAACCGAAAAAGATGACCGTTGCCGACAGCTATCGCGTGCTGATGGCTGAAGAAAGCGACAAATTGCTCGATCAGGAGACGGTCGTGCGCGAGGCGATCTCCGCCGCCGAGCAGAACGGCATCGTCTTTATCGACGAGATCGACAAAATTTGCGGCCGCGGCGAACGCGCCGGCGGCATCGGCGGACCCGATGTCAGCCGCGAAGGGGTGCAGCGCGATCTGCTGCCGTTGATCGAAGGCACCACCGTCGCGACCAAGCACGGGTCGGTGAAGACCGACCATGTTCTATTTATTGCTTCGGGGGCCTTTCATCAGACGAAGCCTTCTGACCTGTTGCCGGAACTGCAGGGCCGCTTGCCGATCCGGGTCGAGCTGAAGGCGCTCGACCGCAGCGATTTCCGCCGCATCCTGGTCGAGCCCGAAGCGAGCCTGATCAAGCAATACAAGGCCTTGCTCGGAACCGAGGGGGTGACTCTCGATTTTGACGAGGAAGCAATCGACGAACTCGCTTTGTTGGCCGAGGAGATCAACACCGCGGTCGAGAACATCGGTGCGCGCCGCTTGCACACGATCCTCGAACGGCTTCTCGAAGAGATCAGCTTTACCGCCTCGGATCGACCCGAGGGGACTGAGATCTGCATAGACCGCGCCTATGTCCGCGATCAGGTCGGCGCGCTGGCACAGAACGCCGATCTGTCGAAATTCATCCTGTAAGCTTCATCCTGTAAGCTTCATCCTGTAAGCTTCATCCTGTAAGCTTCATCCTGTAAGCTTCATCCTGTAAGCTTCATCCTGTAAGCTTCATCCTGTAAGCTTCATCCTGTAAGCTTCATCCTGTAAGCTTCATCCTGTAAGCTTCATCCTGTAAGCGGGTTCGGATATCGTTCTATACCGGGTCGCGGGGTTCTGTGCCTGCTGTGTATTAGCGGTGTGCGGGCAGTTGCCCTCGTCATTCGGGAGGAGACCGGTGTTCACGAGCCTATCGGACGAACAGCGCCAATTCATCGGTACCGTGCGCGAACTGGCGCAAAGCGAGTTCCGTGCCCGTGCCCTCGATTACATGAACGGGGCTTTTCCGTGGGACAACATGCGCCGGCTCGCCGAATTGGGCGTGCTCGGCATGGCTGTGCCCGAGGAATATGGCGGGCTCGGGCTGCCCGTGTTTGATACCGCATTGGTGCTCGAAGAAATCGCCAAGGTCTGCTACGTGACCGCCATGGCGGTGCTCGGGGAGGTCGGGGTCCAGACCCGGATCATCGCTACCTATGCGCCGGAGCCGATCAAGAAGCGCATCCTGCCGGCGGTGGTCAGCGGTGATTGCCTGCTCGCGATCTGTATGACCGAGCCCGACGCCGGCACCGATGTCGCCAATTACAAAACCAATGTCGACCGCATCGGCAACCGGTTGCGGCTCAACGGGGTGAAAACCCTGATCAGCCGCGCCGAGGAGGCCGGCATGTTTGTCGTCTTTACCCGGGTCGACAGGAAACCCGGTCGCGAGGGCATCGGCTGCGTTTTGGTCGAAAAGGGCACCCCGGGGTTTTCGGTCACCGGCACCTATCACACGATGGGCGGCGAAAATCTGCACGAGATCCGCTTCGAGGATTGTGAATTGCCGCCCGAAAATCTCGTGCTGGAAGACGGCTTTCGCAAATTGCTGTCGGCGTTCAACACTCAGCGCTGCCTCAATCCCAGCATCTCGCTCGGCCTTGCCGAAGGGGCGCTCGAAGAAGCCGTCAAATACGTCAAGGATCGCCGAGCGTTCGGCCGCGCCATCGGCGATTTTCAGGGCATGCGTTGGAAGATTGCCGAAATGTATCGCGAGATCGAGGCGGCGCGCAGCGTGCTGTACCGCGCCTGCGCCACCGCCGACCCGTTCCCCGACCCGTTGCTGGCGGCGGTCGCCAAGGTCACGTGCAACGAGATGGCGCTCAAGGTGACGAGTGAAGCGATCCAGGTGCATGGCGGCTATGGCTTTACCGATGAGTTCCCGGTGTCGCGGTTCTATCGCGGCGCGCGTTACGGCACTCTGGGCGGCGGCACCAGCAAGACGCTGCGCGACCTGATTGGCAAGCGTGTCATCGCCGGTATCGATCCCGAGGACGGCATTCTCGGGCTCGGCGCTTTCTGAATCTCCCGTGAGCCGACGTGCCGACATCGGGCGGCTTGAGTGTATTGGCACCATGGCGGTGCTGATGACGCCAGCGGCCCTCATGCGGCGGGGCTGTCCAATTCCGTGAAAGCAGAGAGACAGGGCAAGAAGGCGCTGCATCAGGTGGCATGCGTGCTTCGAGACGCGCCCCGGCTGCGCCGGGTCGCTCCTCAGCATGACGTAAGCCTATGATGCTGTTGGGATGATCGTCGTCCTGAGGAGGCCGCGGAGCGGCCGTCTCGAAGGACGCACGGCATCAGTCCAGCCGTGTTAGCATTCCTGCCCAGCCTCGGAGCTTGTTTCGTGCGAGCGGATCGTTAGGTTCCAGGATAGGCGACCTAATTCGAGCCGGAACATGCCCGACAGCACCTCACCCGATTTCAGTCCAACCCCGCGCACCCGCGTCAGGCGCTTGCACGAACGCGGCCGTTACGACCGCGAGACGATCTACGCCATCCTCGATGCTGCCCTGCTGTGTCATGTCGGCTACGTGATCGATGGCCTGCCTTATGTCACCCCGACCTTGTTCTGGCGCGAAGGCGAGCGGCTCTATTGGCACGGCTCGTCGGCGAGCCGCATGCTGCGCAAGCAATCTGAGGGGATTCCGGTCTGTCTCACGGTCAGCCATGTCGACGGGCTGGTTCTGGCGCGCTCGGGGTTCCACCACTCGCTTAATTACCGCGCGGTAATGGCCTTCGGAAACGCCGCAATCGTCGCCGACGATGAGGCCAAAGCGGCCGGGCTCAACGCCTTTGTCGAGCGCCTCTATCCCGGGCGCACCCGTGAGATCCGGCCCATCCTGCCGCAGGAGCTGAAGGCCACGACGTTGATGAGCATGGTCATCGATGAAGTGTCCGCGAAGGTCCGCACCGGCGGACCGGTCGACGATGAGCCAGACTACGCGCTCGATTGCTGGGCGGGCGTCATCCCGGTCGAAATGCGCTTCGGCGCAGCGATCCCAGACCAGCGCTTGAAGCCCGGCATTCCCATGCTCGCCGGTCTCGATCACCTCGGTGAGGATGGCGTGTTGCCGGAGATTTTGCGCGCACTGGCCAAGCGAAAAGCCGAGTGATGGTGGAGGCACCGGCGTGCCCCACGGTTGCCGCGGTGATCTTGCCGCTACCGCAGGGCGCCAACTGCTCGGCGGGGCCAGCAAGCGCGAAATTGCATTTCGATCATCGGCTGCCGCTGCTTCTCGCCAGTGCCGGGGCCGCATCGTGATACCGGCGCCGTTTGACCGTTACCGGGGCGAAGTCCTGCCGGAATGGATCGACCTCAACGGCCACATGAATCTCGCCTATTACACGGTGCTGTTCGATTATGCGAGCGACCTCTTGTTCGACACAATCGGCATCGGTCGCGATTACAAGGATGCGACCGGACACGGCACCTTTGTCGTCGAGACCCACAATCTTTACGAAAACGAATTGCTGGTCGGAGAGAGAGTGCGGGTCGCGAGCCAGATACTCGGGGCCGACGACAAACGGCTGCATGTCGCGCATGAGATGTTCCGGCTCGCCGATGACCGGCGCTCGGCAACACAGGAGCTGATGTTCCTATCGATCGATCTCGGGCAGCGCTGCGTCATGCCGTTCTTGCCGGAAGCGCGGGCCCGGGTCGCTGCGGCCGCGGCAGCCCATGCAGGGCTCAAGCGGCCGGATTGGGTTGGCCGCCGCCTCGCGATGCCGACCCGGTGAAGCTGAAACTCGTTCGGCGTTTAAGAGACCGATCAGTTTCAGGCCCAATAAAGCTCGGTTGTGCTCACCGCAGCGCGTTGTGGATCAGGTAGTCGGCAAAATCGCCGTGCTTTAGCTTAATCGCGGCAGGCTCCGCCCTCGCCGGAGAGGGCTCGCGATACCAAGATATGGTTCTCGACCCGTGGCGCGGTCAGCCGGAACACGCCCAGCGCACCCTTGAGCTTCGGATAAAGATTGGGATCGATCATCTTTTCCTTGCCGGCAAGCCGAGCCAGAGCTTCTTCCTCGCTGACATCATGACGGCTCGCTTGCGGACGATTGTCCAATCGCTCTCGCCGGCCCAGCCTTGAGTGGCAAGCGCCTTCGGGTCCTCTTCGGTCACTCCGACCTTATAGACATATCGGCCAAGCCCGACATCCGACGCCCAGCGGGCGAGCTTGGCGCTGCGCGCCACATAGATGGATCCCATCGCTCCCTCTCGAAGGCTCGCAGGAATAGCGGCGATCGGTGATTCGTTTTTAACCGAGGCTTAGACGCAATCCAATGTTCAGGATGATAAAAAATGCCTTTTCTGATCGGCGCCGCCATAGCTGCTACGACGTTGATGAGCATGGCGTTGGGACAGATCAACACCGGGTTTGAGTCCTTCGGTGTACTGCTCGCGGCAGGCGTGTTAATGACCTTGAGAGAGCAATGAGCGCAGAGGTCGCGTCCTGCGCCCATTTGCCGCATATTCACCCGGGATCGCTAGTAATGGTATTAAGCGCGGCAACTAGCCGCTAAAGCCCCCTCGTTTACGAAGTGACATAAAGGGAAACATTTCGATACACTCCATCCCCGAGTCTGAGCTTGCAAGTCTGAGCTCAGACGACGGGTGGGGGGTGTCTAAAAATGCGGCAGTCTTTACTTGCCGGCGCATGGGCGCTGGCTCTGGGGTTGCTGACGCTTGCAAGTCAACCGGCGGCGGCAATGGGGCTGGATGCGGCATTTCACCGGAGCTCATTGGGCCCGGAACGAGCGATCGGGGCCGTAGTCTGGAGCCACGGGCGTTCGCTCGACAGCGAAGATTATAAGGCGCCGACACCGCCCTATCTCAGGGTACTCCGCGCCTCGGGCTGGGACGTGTTTCGCTTTGACCGGTTGCGTGATGGTGACACGCTCAGCGCAAGCTCGCGCCGGCTCGTCGGCATCGTGGCCGAACTCAAGGATCGCGGCTATCGCCGAATCGTGCTCGCCGGCCAATCCTTTGGCGCATTTTTGGCATTGATGGCAGCGGACGATTCGGATGACGTCGATGCGGTGATCGCGACCGCACCTGCCGCCTTTGGTGATTTCCAGGAATATTACGACACCTGGCAACTCAATGCGACGCGGCTCTACCCGCTGCTTGAGAACGTGAAGAGCGCGCGGGTCATGCTGTTCTTCTTTCATGGCGACGATTTCGATCCGGGCGGACGCGGAGAAACCTCGCGCTCGATCCTGTCGCAGCGCGGTACCGGTTTTGCGGTCATCGACCAGCCGGCCTACCTGACGGGCCATTGGATCTCGTCGAGCGGCGCCTTCCTGCGCCGCTTTGGCGACTGCATCCGCCAATTTGCCGATGACAATAAGTTGAGCGGCGAGTTTGACTGCACCCCAGTCTGGGGCGACCAGCCGAGCGCCGAATTGCGGCTACCGTTGGAGGTGCTGCACGCGCACGTTCAAGCGCCCCGGCTGAACGCACTGCTCGGTGCCTCGGCACCGGTCTCAGCGGCCTTACACGGCGGCAAAACCGGTCCAGCCGCCGACGACGCCTGGTATGGCTTCTATCCCAATGGACGCGAAGTGCTAATCGCGATCGAGGCGGTGACCGGGCGCGAACTGACCGCCATTTACGCGATCGGGCCCGGCATCGACAGCGGCGAACCCGCCGAATGGAGCCGCCGCCGCGGGCACATCGAGGGGCATGAGCTGGTTTTTGACCAGAAAGGCGAAAGCACCTTGCGCTTCCGGCCGCGCGATGACGGCGGCCTCAATGCCACCTGGATCTCACCTGACGGCTCGACCAAAATGGAGGCGGGGGTGCGGCGGATCGATACCGCGGATCTGCCGATTCGCACCACCGCTGCACTCGAGGATGATCAGCCCCAATAGGGCCCGCTACCGCCGATTGCAACGACGATCAATCCGAGCACCAGATTGATCGTCACGATCGTTCGAATTTGTCCGAGTTGACGCCCGCCTTCCGCCCAATCCTGGCGCGCGACCGCGATCCCGAAGCGCCGCCATGGCGCGAAATAAAGGTGCAGGAACAGCAGCATCATAACGATGCCGACCGCCTGCATCAGGTTGACGTAAATCGGGAGCGCCGAGAACCCGCCATAGACGCCGAAGACAAGCCCATATCCGCTCGCCAGCAGCAGGACGATCGCAGCGAAATACCCAAGGGAAAAAGCGATCGAACACGCGCGACCACAGCGCGAGGCGCTCTTCTGGTTCGAGTGCCGCGGACGACGGCCGCAGCACTTGAAGCGCAAAAAACATGCCGCCGACCCAGACGACGGCCGCGAGAATATGGACGATCAGCGCGGGGACGACGATGGCTGGCGGGGCAACGGGCATCGCTCAGCCGCCATAAGCAGGATATTGGCGAGCGAATCCATCAAACATATCGAGCAGCCGGCCGCGCCATGCGGCAATCGGATCATCGGCGGCGAGCAACTCGAAATCGCTGATGGCGCGCGCCCACTGAAACGCGCCAAATACGATGAAATCGGCATAAGCCGGCGCATCGCCGGCGAGAAATTTCTGCCGCTCGACAGTGCGACGCAGCGGCGCCAAGCTCTCGCGAAACGCCGGCAATCTCGCCTCGCGATCCCTGACTACATTTTCGAGGGTCGTTCCAAACCGCTCCTCGCGCGACTGGCGGAAGTAGGCCTGGTCCTGCGGCGCCGCGTGCCGGCAGATATCGAGCACGACAAAACCGACAAATCCCGGCTGCAACACCGTCTCGGTCCAATTCTGGACAAATCGGGTCAGCGCGCGCCCGCCTTCCCCGCCGAACAATGAGGGCCGGTCCGGATACCGCGTTTCGAGATAGTCGGCGATCGCCGTCGAATCGTGCACCACGTGTCCGTCATCGACGATGACCGGCACCCGGCCTTGATTGGGCTTGGGCAGCTTGTCCTTTTCAGTAAACCGCCACGGGATCGTCTCGACCCGCAATCCCTTATGGGCAAGCGCCATTTTTGTGCGCCAGCAGAACGGGCTGAACCGCCGTTCCGGCTCGGCGCCGGCGAGATCGTAGAGCGTGATAGCCATGAGTTTGTCTCCCGAAATGGTGATCGGCACTATGGCCGCCCCGGGCGGCGAGGCAAAGTGTTCTGCTCGGGTTCCAGCTCTCGCCTACCCTATCCGACTCCGCGCCGCGCCAGCTGATGGCGCTCTCGCTTGCCGAGCAAGCGGCGGTTACTATGGGTGAACTTGGTCGGGTCAGGAGCTGCGCCTTGCCGACGATCTTTGTTCTGAACGGCCCCAATTTGAACCTGTTAGGGGTGCGCGAGCCCGCAATCTACGGCCGTGGTACTTTAGCCGATATCGAGGCGCGTTGCCGCTCGCGAGGGGCAACGCTGGGTCTCGAAATCGACTTTCGCCAGACAAATCATGAGGGCCAGCTTGTCGATTGGATCCAGGAGGCGCGCCTTTCCGCGGCTGGCATCGTGCTCAACGCGGGGGCGTTGACCCATACCTCGGTCGCGCTGCTCGATGCGCTGTCCGCCACCGATCTGCCGGTCATCGAGGTGCATCTCTCGAATATCTTCCGCCGCGAGCGGTTCCGCCATCATTCCTATGTGAGCCTCGCCGCGACCGGAGTGATTTGCGGCCTTGGCGCCAGAGGCTACGAGTTGGCGCTCGAAGCCGTCGCCGATCTGATCGGCGAGGCACCCACCCGGGAGGTGCGGTGAGGTTCAACCGCCGCCGTCCGCCGCTATTGGCGCCCGATCCCGACCTGATCCGCACGCTTGCCGAATTGTTAGTGCAGAACGGTCTGAGCGAGATCGAATATGCCGTCGGTGATCGCTTGGTCCGGGTGTCGCGCGCCGGTTCGACGCCGGCGCCGATATCGGCACCGGTCAATGCCGGGATCCCGGCCGAGCCGCTTCCGAGCACCGGCGGCGGCACCGTAACCGACCATCCCGGAGCGGTAACGGCGCCGATGGTCGGTACGGTTTATCTCGCACCACATCCTGGCGCGCCCGCTTTTGTAAGGCGCGGTGAAACGGTTGAAGCAGGTCGGCCATTACTAATCATCGAAGCGATGAAAGTGATGAATGAAATCCGCGCGCCGCGCGCCGGCCGAATTGCTGAGATCCTGGTCGAGGATGCTCAGCCGGTCGAATACGGTATGGTTCTGATGCTGATCGAATGATCGTGCCCCCGAGGACTTTGGACAATAGCTGCCCCAGAGAGGTGTCCAGCAGGTCCAATAGGGCATCGCCCTAATGCTGATAGAATGCTTCTCACCCTCTCCGCCCTTAAGGGCGGAGAGGGTCTGAGTGGCGGAGCTGATGTTCGAAAAGGTTCTGATCGCCAACCGTGGCGAAATCGCATTGCGCATCCACCGCGCCTGCCGCGAGATGGGGATCAAGACGGTCGCGGTGCATTCGACCGCCGACACGCATGCGATGAATGTGCGCCTCGCCGACGAGACCGTGTGCATCGGTCCGCCCCCGGCCCGCGACAGCTATTTGAACGTCGCCGCGATCCTGTCGGCGGCGACGATTACCGGCGCCGACGCGATCCATCCGGGTTTGGGATTTCTCGCTGAGAACGCCGATTTCGCGGCGGCAGTCGAAGAGCATGGCTTTGTCTTTATTGGCCCGGCGCCAGAGCATATCCGGCTGATGGGCGACAAGATCGCGGCGAAAGCGGCCGCGGCCCGGCTCGGCATACCGACGGTGCCGGGTTCCGGTGCGGTGCACGACCTTGCCGCGGCCGAGCTCGCAGCCGATGCGATCGGCTATCCGATCTTGATCAAGGCGGCGGCGGGCGGCGGCGGCCGCGGCATGAAGATCGCCCGCAGCCGCGCCGAACTCGCGCAGACGCTGCCGCTGGCACAACGCGAGGCCGACGCTTTTTTCGGGCGCGGCGAGGTCTATCTCGAACGCTTTCTCGAACGGCCGCGGCATATCGAAGTGCAGATCCTCGGCGACGGCCAGGGCGGCGTCGTTCACCTCGGCGAGCGCGATTGCTCATTGCAGCGCACGCACCAGAAGGTGATCGAGGAAACCCCGTCCCCGGCGCTCGACCCGGACGAGCGCGACCGCATCGGCGCGATGGCTGTCGGGGCGATGCGTGAGCTCGGCTATCGCAGCGCCGGCACCCTCGAATTTCTCTATCAGGATCGCGAATTCTTCTTCATCGAAATGAATACCCGGCTCCAAGTCGAGCATCCGATCAGCGAGATGGTCAGCGGTGTGGATATCGTGCGAGAGCAGCTGCGCATTGCCGACGGCGCGCCGCTCGGCTATCGCCAGGCCGAAATCCGGCTCTCCGGTCACGCGATCGAGTGCCGCATCAACGCCGAGAGCCCGGACGATTTCCGCCCGTCACCGGGACGGGTGACGGATTATCACGCGCCGGGCGGCCTCGGCGTGCGCGTCGACAGCGCGCTGTACCAGGGCTATGTGGTGCCGCCGTTCTACGACAGCCTGATCTCGAAGCTCGTGATCCACGGGCGAAGCCGCAGCGAATGTCTGATGCGGCTGCGCCGGGCACTCGAGGAATACGTGATCGGCGGCATCGAGACGACGATCCCGCTGCATCAGCGGCTGGTCGAGGCCCGCGAGTTCATCGAGGGCGATTACGATATCCACTGGCTCGAGCGCTTTGTCGGACGCGGTCGATGAGGCGGCGAAAAATTCAGCTGACGCCCGAGATCCTGCTCGCGGCCTATGCCGCGGGCGTCTTTCCGATGGCCGAGTTGGCCGACGACCCCGAGCTGTTCTGGGTCGACCCCCATCATCGCGGCATCCTGCCGCTCGATGCGTTTCACGTCCCGCGCCGGTTGCGGCGGGTGTTGCGGCAAGACCGGTTCGCGGTCAGTTGCGATACCGCGTTCGAAGCGGTGATCCGCGGCTGCGCCAAAGCCAGCGAAACGCGCCCGAACACCTGGATCAATGAGGAAATCGTGCGGCTCTATTCGGAATTGTGCGGGCGCGGCGCAGCGCACAGTGTCGAATGTTGGCGCGATGGCATATTGGTTGGCGGGCTTTACGGCGTGTCGATCGGGGCGGCATTTTTTGGCGAGAGCATGTTCAGCCGCGAAACCGACGCAAGCAAGGTCGCCCTCGTCCATCTCGTAGCCCGGCTAAGGGCGGGCGGCTATCGGCTGCTCGACACCCAGTTCCTGACCCCGCATCTGGCGCGCTTTGGCGGCATCGAGATCAGCCGCGCGCGCTATCATCGCCTGCTCGCTTCCGCTCTTGCCTATCGCGCATCCTTTCCGCTTGAACTGCCGGAGGCCGCCGGGGGCGATCCACTGGCATTGCTGCCGGCACCCTTGCAGTCGAGCAAGATCACGTCATAGACCGGATGCTCTAAAGACGACAGCGCCGGGCTCTGGGCAAACATCCAGCCGCTGAACCGGCGGACGTTGTCTTCACCGGGGCGAACCTCGTCGATCTGCAGAAAAGCCGCATCCTCCGGCCGATCCTCTGGCGGGTTCTTTTCGCAATCGCGCACCACGATCCGGAGAGTGCCGAACCGCACCGGCGTGCCGACCGGTGCGGTGATTTCGGATACCCGCGCGGTGATCTTGTCGAGCCCCTGCAGGATCGCGACTGGTTCCTTGATCATATCGGATTGATCGGCCCTGGCACTGAGGCTAACGCCCACCGCGGCCAGCACCACCGCGCCGGGCAAGGCAGCGAGCAAACGGCATCGTCCGCCAGACCAGATATTCCGGCAATCTCCTTCGCCTTCCCGGCGCAGGCCGGGACCCATTTCGGCCGTGGATACCGGCCTTCGCCGGTAAAGGGAGAAGGGAATCGCACGAAATAGACTCAGCTTCGTGATACCGAAAGCTGTTCTTGCCCTCATGTTGCGGCGCGCATGCGGGCTTCGCGGGCGGCGATCGCGGCTTCGCGTTCGAGCAACAATCGGGCACGTTCGACGATCGGCACGTCGATCATCTTGCCGTCGACGGTAACCGCACCGATACCCTCGGCCAAAGCCTTGTCATAAGCCTCGACGACACGGCGGGCATGATCGATTTCTTGCGGGCTGGCGCGAAATTCCTCGTTCAGGATCGGCACCTGGCTTGGATGGATGACCGAGGCGCCGACAAAGCCGAGCCGGCGCGAGCGCCGGATCGTCTCGCGAAAGCCGTCGAGGTCATGGAATTCGGCAACGGTGCCGATAAAGCCCATCGGCAGGATGCCGGCGGCGCGAGCAGCGAACACCGTCATCTGCTTGGGCATAAACAGCCCCTCAGCCTCGGGCAGAATGCCGGCAGACAGCGCAAAATCTTCGGCGCCGAGGTTGAGCCCGCAGAGCCGCGGGTGGGCGCGCGCAATCTCGGCGATGCGGAAAAACGCCGCCGCAGTCTCGACCATCGCGATCAGCCGCGTTGTCCCCGGCACCATGCCGCGTTCAGCCTCGACCTCGTCGATGATCTCGGCCAAGAGCCGCACATGTTCGGGGCTGTCGGTCTTGGGCAATGCCAGCGCCTGCACGCCCGGGCCGACCGCCGACTCGATATCCCGCACCGCGAGCCGCAAGGGTCGATTGATGCGCACGACGACATCGGCGCCGCCGCGCGAGACGATCTCGGCCGCTTCCGGCACCAGCCCGCGCGCCCGCTCCTTTTCGGAGGCGGCGACGCTGTCTTCGAGATCGAGAATGATCGCGTCGGCACCGCGCCGCGCCGCGCCATCGACAAAGCGGCGTTGGGTAACCGGCACAAACAGCAATGAGCGCCACACCGGCAGGCTCGGGTTCATCGTCGGCGTCCTCCGGCTCTTTCGTTCTTCATGGTGCGCTGCATACGATCTCGACTGGCGCGATAAGTCCCCGTTGCAGATTGTTGATCATGTTTGCGACCTTTTGCGAGGCCATGCTTCCCATCAAGAGATGCAGGCCGAGCGGTGGAGGCTCGCCCACAGCCGCGGCGCGAGCGCGCAATTGATTGAAAAAGTCTATCGCGAACTCCTTCCGATTACGGATTTTACGCACGGAAAAGCCGGCACCTTCGAGAAGACTTAGGTAATCTGCCTCGCTCCCGACAAAACTCGTCTCGGCCGTCGTTGCCCAGGGGACCGGGAAGTCAAGATCGCCTTCCGCCTCGCGCATGACATCGTAAATCCCGAATATTCCTCCCGGCTTCAGGACCCGCCGCACCTCGGCAAAGAGCTTTTGCTTGTCGGCGATGTTCATCCCGACGTGAAACATGTAGGCGCCGTCAAAACTGGCCGCCGCGAATGGCAGAGCGAGCGCGCTGCCTTGGTGGTAGCAAACGGTTCCCGTTAACCCGACTCGGGCCGCCAGCGCATTCGCAACCGCGACGTATTCCGACGTCAAATCGATACCGGTGACCCGGCAACCCTGCTCTTTGGCAAAGTAGCGCGAGGGGCCGCCTAGACCAGAGCCGATATCGAGCAGCGCGCTTCCAGGAGAAAATTCCAATTGAGCGGCAAAGTCGGCGGTCGCCTGCCGTCCGCCAATATGAAATTCATCTACCGGCGCGAGATCGGCCAGGGTAACACGAGCCGGATCCGCCCCCGATGCCACTACGGCCGCCCAGATCTCCTCCTCGAGGCTGCCATGCGTGTAATGTTGGGCGACCCGCTGTTCGACCTCGCTCTCCATGGTAGCCCTCCCTCATATGCGGCGACGAGATACAATTCCGCCGATTTCGGCTATCGAGGCATCCGGCGAAACCTGTGTCGCAGAGAGTCCGGTTCCGCCGCTTTTACGATTGTCCGATCACGCCGTCATCGGCGAGGCCGGCGATCGTGGCATCATCAAGTCCCAGTTCCCGCAAAATCTCGGCGGTGTGCTCGCCCAAGGCGGGGGCCGAGCGGCGCAAGCGGCCCGGTGTCGCCGACAGGTGCGGGCCCGAGACGAGACGCGACATATCGACGACGCGCATCCCGTCGAGCGGGCACGTCGCCTCGGGCGCAAAGGATTTTTCGGGGACACTCATCGGCAAGACCATCGCGGTTCTATCGGGCACCATACGTTGCTGCGGTCGGCCGACAAACATGCCGCAGGGTGGCAAGCCGATGGCAGCTCTGGTCAGGCGAGCTGTTTGCGCGCTTCCGCCGCCTGCTCGCGCATCGATTGCAGCAGCCGCGCTTCCGGGGTCGGCGCGCAGTTCGTGTAGCCCGCACCGAGCGCCTTTAATTGCGCAGCGTTGCGCGGAAAGGCGGCGTGGTTCAACGGCAGTGCCAGGCGGGCGCCGGCACTCTTTTTCGCCGCCTCGCGCACCCGGTCGATCGCCGCCACGAGCCGCGGATGATCGGGCGTGCCGCTGACGCCGAGCGAGCGCGACAGATCGGACGGACCAACCGCGAGCAGATCAACACCTTCGACCGCGGCGATCTCGTCGATGCGCTCGACCGCTTCCATGTCTTCGATCATGCAGGCGAGCAAAATCTCGCGGTTCGATTGCTCCATGTGTTGGACGAGCGGGATCCGGCCGAACTCGGCGGCGCGGCTGCCCGCCGCCATGCCGCGCTCGCCCAGCGGCGGATAGCGCACCGCCTTGGCCGCGGCACGTGCGGTCTCGGCATTGTGCACATGCGGCACCTGGATGCCCTGAACCCCCATATCGAGGAGCCGCAGGATAAAGGCCGGGTCAAAACCCGGGGTGCGCACGATCGGGGTGATGCCGACATGCTCGGCCGCCACGACCATCGCCTGCACATCATGCAGATCGAAGCTCGTATGCTCCATGTCGATAAAGGCGGCGTCGAAGCCGGCGAGCCCGATAATTTCGACAATCTGCGGATCGGGAATGCCGCCGACATGGGTCCCGAGCGCCAATCCGCCCTCGCGCAGGATGCGTTTAACGCGATTCTCTCTCATGATGCTCTCTCTTGCCACAGGCATTGCGAAAGCCGCGTCGTCAGGCGGCGCGGGCCGGCCGGGCTCGCCGCAGGCGATCGATGATCATCTCGGCGTCCATCACATCGCCGAAGGTGTTGTAAAAGGCGACGAGCGAGGCCTCGTGCTCCTCGGGGGTCATCGCGGCGTTCCCGTCGCTGACCATAATCGTGCGAAAGTTGGTCATGTTGGCGTCGCGCGCCGAGCTTTCGCAACAAACATTAGTCACGGTGCCGGTGATCAGCACCGTATCGAAGCCGCGCGCCCGCAGCCGTTCGGGCAAGTCCGAGGTTCCCGGCATAAAGCCACTGTAGCGATATTTTTTGACGATTTCGTCTTCGGGCCGGATGTCGAGCTCGGGCCATAGCTGATGGCCTAGCGTCCCCTCGGAAAGGGCCGCGATCCGCTTCTCGCGCATTTCGGGCGAGGCCATCTCGTGGGCCACCGACCATTCGTCAAGGCAGCGGGCATCGTGGGTCATCTGGATCCAGAACACGCCTCCCCCGGCCGTCCGCAAGATCTCTGCGAGGCGGTTGACCGCCGGAACGATGTCGCGCGCTGCCGGGCACACCGCGTGTCCGACCGCGTCGTTCATAAACGCGTGCTGCAAGTCGATCACGACGAGCGCCGTGCGCGCCGGGTCGAGATCGGCAAAGCAATGCTCGCTGCCCCGCCGCGCGATCACACGCTGGACGATCGCATCGGAAATGGTGGCACCCGTTAGTTTCATCCGCACCTCCTTGCTCTGAAAAAGAGCCTATCCCGGGCTGGGGGCGAGGCGCAATTCTGCGCTGCCAAGCCTAACTCGGGAAGAAGCGCGCGATGATCCTGATCTTCGGGTCGATCAATTCGACGTGGTCGTGCCGGTGCCGCGCTTGCCGCGCCTGGGCGAAACCGTTCTTAGCGGCGATTACCAGCTATTGCCAAGCGGCAAAGCGCCAACCAAGCGCTGGCGGCATGCTCCGGAGCTGGGTCGATGCCCGGTCCCACGGATCATTTCAATAAATATGCTGTCCGCCGTTAACCGAGATTTCGGTGCCGGTGACGTAGGCCGCGTCGGCGCTGCAGAGAAAAAAAATCGTTCCGGCGACATCGGACGGTATGCCAAGCCGGTGCAACGGGATGCGCGGCAGAAGCACCGCGGTTTCGGGCGACAGCATCGCGGTCTCGATCTCACCCGGCGCCACCGCGTTGACGCGCACGCCGAGGTGAGCGAAATCGGCCGCCATCTCGCGTGTCAGGGCCGATAAGGCCGCTTTTGAGGTGGCATAGGCCGAACCCGCAAACGGGTGCACCTGATGACCGGCGATCGAGGTGATGTTGACGATCGCTCCCTTGCCGCGCGCCAGCTCCGATGCAAACGCACGCGACAAGAGCAGCGGCACGAAAAAATTCAGATGGAACACCCGGTGCCAATCTTCGACATCGCCGTTGAGGGTGCCAAGCCGCTCGCGTGTCGGCGATTTCGGCGACACCCCGGCGTTGTTGACCAACGCGTGCAACGGGCCGTCGATCAAATTCCTAGCTTCAACGACAAATCGATCGAGATCCCCGGGGTCGCCAAGATCGGCGGTAATGTGGTGGCTCCAGTTCGGGTCCCGCTTGCACTCTGGCGGCACCGCATCGCGCGAGCAGGTGATGATCCGCCAGCCGGCGTCGCTGAAGCGCTGAACGGTCGCATGCCCTATGCCCCGGCTGGCACCCGTCAGCAGGAGGACCGGGTGCTCGCTGGTCATCGCACCGCCACCCGTCGCGGGAAGCTCGAGCGCGGCTCCTCGATGCCCTCCGGATCCTGATGGATGATGATTTCGGCATTGGGGTAGGCCGCGCGCAGCCTCGCTTCGACCTCGTCCGAAATCTCATGGGCTCGAATTAGGCTCATCGCACCATCCATTTCGATATGAATTTGGATAAAAGCAGTCGGTCCCGCCATTCGGGTACGTAGATCGTGGGCCGCGATCACGTCCGGATGCGCTTGGGCAATCGCGCGGATTTTCTCGCGCTCGTCATCGGGGAGTTCCTGGTCCATCAATTGGACAAGCGAGAGCCGCGCCAGCCCAACTGCCGACCAGATAATCCATATGCCGATGCCGGCGCCAAACAGCGGATCGATGATGCGCAGACCAGAAAGAGCGCCGAGCACCAGGGCCGCAATCACGCCGAGGTTCAGGACCACATCGCTGCGGTAATGGAATTCGTCGGCACTGACGGCGATCGAACCGGTGCGACTGACGACATGCCGCTGATAAAGCACCAGCAGCAATGTCAAAACGATCGCAAACAGCATCACCGCGACGCCGAGCGGAGGGTGTGCTATCGGCACTGGTTCGACGAGCCGGCGCACCGCCTCGGCAAATAGCCACAGCGCGCTGCCGGTAATGAAGGCCGATTGCCCGAGCACTGCCAGCGGCTCGGCTTTGCCGTGCCCAAAGCGATGCTCACGATCGGCCGGGGCCATCGCGTGCCGTACCGCAATTAGGTTGATCACCGATGCTACACCGTCGAGCAGCGAGTCGATGACGCTCGACAATAGCGCAACCGAGCCGGTTTCGAGCCAGGCCATGAATTTGACCCCGATCAAAACCAGGGCGACCACGACCGAAGCGTAGGTTGCGCGCCGCCGCAGCCGATCGGCTTGCGGCCCGTAGATCAGGGGAAAAGCCGTTCGCGTCGCCATGCGCCGCCCTCGCGAACAAACAACCAACGGTCGTGCAGGCGGGAGGGGCGCTCCTGCCAGAATTCGATCCGCTGCGGGACCACCCGAAAGCCCGACCAGAACGCCGGGCGCGGCACCTCGCCCTCGCCAAAGCGGCGCGCAACTTCTTCGACCCGCGCTTCGAGCACGCCTCGATTGGCGAGCGGCCGCGACTGATCCGAGGCCCAGGCGCCGATTCGGCTGTCGCGCGGCCGGCTGGCAAAATAAGCATCGGCTTCCTCGGCCGATACCGGCTCGACGACACCCTCGACCCGCACCTGCCGCTGTAGCGATTTCCATAAAAAGCATAGAGCAGCGCGCGGGTTTTCGGCCAGTTCTTCCGATTTGCGGCTTTCGAGACTGGTATAGAAGACAAAGCCGCGTGCGTCGCAGCCCTTGAGCAGAACGGCCCGAGCCGAGGGAAGGCCGGCGGCGGTCGCGGTGGCAAGAATCATCGCGTTCGCATCCGCTTCGCGCTCAAGCGCTTGGGCAAACCAGCGCTCGAACGGCGTCCACGGTTCGGTTTCGACGATGTCATCCATAAAAACGGTTCCCCTATCGGGATCCGATCTCTTCGATCTCTTTTGGCGAGCACTGGCGACCGCCGCGCCGACCCGTGTTCGGTTCAGCCGTTTCCGCGATCAACGAGGCGATCGTCATCTGCGTCGCTGCCGCCTCGGCTCTGACGATGCGCCTGACCGCAGTTTCGATCTGTCGCTGCCAGGGTGCCGAGACATTGCCGAGCCAGCTGCCGGCAAACGGAAGATGCAGCGCATCATAAAGGTCTCGCAGGGTAGCGTGCTCCGGATTCCATGCCAATACCCAGCTGCCCGCCTGCGTGTGGGCGACAAAGCCCGAGGCGGCAAGCGGCTCCATATGTTCATCGATGACCGTGGTGGCAACCCCGAGCTCCTTTGCGAGGGCTTGCGTCGTCAGCACGGCACCCGACCGTTGAGCCCGGGTCAACGCCGCAAGCAGCGCCAAGCTCAGCCCGAGCCGCACCCCGCCGGCCGAAATACCGCCGATGCGATCATCGATCCGCCAGAGCGGCAAGGCAGCTGCCACTTCGGCTCCCAGCAGCACCGCCGCCCATGAAATGTACATCCACAACAGGAAGATCGGAATCGCCGAGAGCGCGCCGTAAACGGTCTGATAATACGACACCGCGCCGATGTATATCGAAAACCCGATTTTCAGGATCTCGACTGCGGCAGTCGCAACCAGCGC
Organism: uncultured Alphaproteobacteria bacterium; assembly: GCA_963846635.1. Taxonomy (GTDB): domain Bacteria; phylum Pseudomonadota; class Alphaproteobacteria; order ATCC43930; family CGMCC-115725; genus AP-15. The sequence continues at coordinate 21,335 of CAWJXM010000034.1, forward strand.
TCCCAGAGCAGCATCGCGCCATCGCACCGCGCAATTGGGAATCAGCCAATAAAGCAACGTCGCTGCGATGAATTCGAGCAGCGCCGGTATGATGCGGGCGATGCCATGCAGCCAGCCGCTTTCAAGCCATATAAAGGCTTCCTGACCAAAGCCGACATGACGTGCGGCGATTTCAAAATAGGTCGATAGTGACAGGCTGAGTCCGACCAACAATGGGCCGAGGGTGATCAGCGCCCAGTAGGAGAGAACCCGTTGCCCCCAAGGGCGCGGCGAGGTCACGCGCCATATCAGATTGAGTTGATCCTCGACGGTGGCCAACAGCAGGACCCCAGTCGCAGCGATGCCAATGACCCCGAATGCCGTGGTTTGCGCGGCCGAGTTGGCAAAGGCCCGGAACCACCAGCCGGCCTGCTCTCCAATCGACGGAACAAAATATTTGAACACCAGAGCCAGGATCTCGTCATGCAGATTACTAAAGATCGGGATAACCGAGAGCGTTCCAAGTGCGATCACAGCGAGCGGCACGAGCGAGACGAGTGCGGCGTAACTAAGGGCACCCGAGGCCGCAAAGCATCCGTCAGCATTGAAGCGGCGTAATGAGTACAGTGTGAAGGCGCCGGCCGTTGCTGCCGCGCCGCGCATCACGCCGGGCCTGGTTTCCCGCCGCTTTTCCGCCTCAGAGCGCATTAGGCGAACCTCGCCGCGACTTATCTGGTAAACAGACTGGCGCCGGGCAATTATCCGCACCCCGCGACCGCCGCGCCAGCATCATTCCAAACGCCCACAGGTTGGTGCTTTCCGCCGCCGTTGTAGAGGGTGATCCGCAAAGCGAGGTATGGCGATGACGATACCGCTGATGGCGGGAAAACGCGGTCTGATTATGGGGGTAGCCAATGAGCGCTCGATCGCCTGGGGCATCGCGAAGGTCCTGCACGAACACGGCGCCACGCTCTCCTTCACTTACCAGGGCGAGGCGCTCAGCAAGCGGGTACGGCCGCTGGCGCAAAGCCTGGACAGCGATCTCGTGGTCGAGGCGGATGTCACCTCCGAGCAAAGCCTCGATTCGCTGTTCGATGAATTGACACGGCGATGGGGTCGGCTGGATTTCCTGGTCCATGCAATCGCATTTTCCGATAAGGAGGAGCTGAAGGGGAAATATCTTCAGACGACGCGGACCAACTTTCTGCGCACGCTGGAAATTTCGTGCTACTCGTTTACCGATGTCTGCCGTCGCGCGGCGCCGCTGATGACAGCGGGGGGAAGTTTGTTGACCATGACCTATTCGGGCGCAGAACGGGTGATGCCGCACTATAATGTGATGGGCGTCGCCAAGGCGGCGCTGGAAGCGAGTGTGCGATACTTAGCGGTGGATCTCGGTTCCGACAAGATCCGTGTCAACGCTATCTCAGCCGGCCCGATCAAGACCCTAGCGGCGTCCGGGATCGGCGACTTCCGCTACATCCTGAAATGGAACCAGCTCAACTCTCCACTCAAGCGTAATGTGACCATCGAGGATGTCGGAGGCGGCGCACTTTATCTGTTGAGCGATCTCTCGGCGGGAGTCAGCGGCGAGGTCCATCACATCGACTGCGGTTATCACATCGTCGGCATGAAAGCGGTTGACGCTCCCGACATCTCTGTAGTGTGAGCGATACGGAAGGCATATTCACCGACAATTGCAGCTGATTGCCTCGGCCAACCATCAGGCCGGGGCGGCGGCGAATTGGGGTACGTTCGGCTCCCGCCGATCCGGGGGGCCTATTAGCTTCTCTAACCCGCATAGGAGCCATGGCCGGCAACTCGTTCGGAACACTGTTCCGCTTCACCACTTGGGGCGAAAGCCATGGGCCGGCGATCGGCGTCGTCGTCGATGGCGTGCCGCCGCGCCTGCCGCTTGCCGAACCTGACATCCAGCGTTGGCTTGACAAACGTAAACCCGGGCAATCGCGATTTACGACGCAACGGCGCGAAGAAGACCTTGTCCGCATCCTGAGTGGTGTTTTTGACGGGGTGACCACCGGCACCCCGATCCAACTGATGATCGAGAACACCGATCAGCGATCCAAGGACTACCGCAATATTGCCGACCGGTTTCGCCCCGGTCATGCCGACTTTACCTATTGGAAGAAATATGGCGTGCGCGATTACCGCGGCGGCGGCCGTGCCTCGGCACGCGAGACCGCGTCGCGGGTCGCGGCGGGAGCCGTTGCCAGAGCCATTCTTGGCCCCGGGATTACGATACGCGGCGCCCTGGTGCAGATCGGGCCCCATCCGATCGACCGAACCACCTGGGATTGGGGCGCCATCGAAGAGAACCCGTTCTGGTGCCCTGACGGGGCGATGGCGCTGCGCTGGGCGGATTATCTCGATAGCGTCCGCAAGGCCGGCTCGTCGGCGGGCGCGGTGATCGAGATCGTGGCAAGCGGTGTCCCGGCCGGTCTCGGCGAGCCGATTTACGACAAGCTCGATGGCGATCTCGCTCGCGCGCTGATGACGATCAACGCGGTCAAAGGGGTGGAGATCGGCGCCGGTTTTGGTGCCGCCGCGCTCAGGGGCGAAGAGAATGCCGACGAGATGAGAATGGCAGATGGCCAGGTCGTGTTTCTGTCGAACAATGCCGGCGGTATTCTGGGCGGCATTTCCACCGGGCAAGACATTGTCGCGCGGTTTGCCGTCAAGCCGACCAGTTCGATCTTGACACCGATGCGCAGCATTGATGAGGACGGCAACGAAGTCGAAATCGCCACTCATGGCCGACACGATCCATGCGTCGGGATCCGCGCGGTCCCGGTGGGCGAAGCGATGGTCGCGTGTGTGCTGGCGGATCATCTGTTGCGCCACCGGGCGCTCGGCGGCGAAGTCTGACCGATGCGGCGCCTGCTGGTCGGCTTTTTCACCGCGATCGGGTTTCTGTCGTTTTTGTTTGTGATCGCCGTCGTGGTGCTGATCACTCGGCTGCATCCGAGTGCACCACCCCTTCCTGACAAGATCATCCTGTCGATGGACCTGACGCAGGGTCTCGCCGAGGGAGCGGGGCAGGAAGGCTTGCAACGGTTGATCTTGGGTACACAGCCGAGCCTGCGCGACATTGTCGACGCGCTGGAAGCGGCACAGACCGATCCTCGAGTGAAAGGCGTATTAGCGCGGGTCGGCAGCGACGATATCGGCTTCGCGACAGCCCAGCAGCTTCGCGATGCAATCACCGCTTTTCGGGCCAAAGGGAAGTTCGCGATCGCCTTTGCCGACAGTTTCGGCGAGTTCGGCGCTGGCACCAGGCCCTATTATCTGGCGACTGCCTTCGACCAAATCTGGCTGCAACCGATGGGCAGCCTCGGACTGACCGGGCTCTACGCCGAAGCCATCTTTTTCAGGGGCACCCTCGACAAGCTTGGGATAGCACCGGAGTTCAATCATAAGGGCCAATTCAAAACCGCAGCCAACGTCCTGACCGAAACTCAGATGACCCCGCCGCAGCGCGAAGAGGTCGAGGACCTGTTGAAATCGATATCAGGACAAGTGGTGAATGGCATCGCGCAGGCCCGCAAGCTGTCACCGGATGCTGTAAATGCCGCGATCGACAAAGCCCCCCTGCTCCCAAACGAGGCATTGCAGGCAAAGCTGATCGACCGGCTCGGTTATCGCGATGACGCGATCGTTGAGGCCCACAAGCGGGCCTCGGGCGCCGAACTCGTCGGCGTGTCGATGTATCTCGAGGGCGCCGGTCGGCCGCACCGCACCGGCGAGCGAATTGCGCTGATTTATGGATCGGGGCTGATTGTTCGCGGTGGTGGTTCCCCCAATCCGCTGACCCAGTCCGATCTCATGTCGGCGAACACTATAACCGCGGCGTTCCGCGATGCGGTGCGGGACCCGAAGGTCCGCGCGATCCTGTTCCGCATCGACAGCCCGGGTGGTTCGGTGGTCGCCTCGGAGACGATCTGGCACGACGTCGTCTTTGCCCGCGAGCGCGGCAAGCCGGTGGTCGTTTCGATGGGCGATGTGGCGGGCTCGGGCGGCTACTATGTCGCTGCACCCGCGGACAAGATTGTCGCCGAGCCGGCGACCTTGACCGGCTCGATTGGTGTGCTCGCCGGCAAGCTGGTGATCGCCGATCTGTTGAAAAAGATCGGTGTGTCGACCGATGCGGTGCAATTCGGCGCCAATGCTGGAATGTTCAGCGCCATTTCCAACTTTTCGCCGTTGGCCCTCTCGCGGCTGCAAGCGTTTCTCGACGCGAGCTATAGAGGATTCAAAGAGCATGTTGCGGCCGGTCGCCACATGAGTGCCGATGCGGTCGAGGCGGTGGCGCAGGGCCGGGTATGGACGGGCGAAGAAGCCAAGGCCAACGGTCTCGTCGATGCGCTGGGCGGCTATGAGGTGGCTTTACGACTTGCCAAGGAAGTCGCGAATATCCCAGCGGACTCGCCTGTTGAGCTGACGGTATTCCCGCGGCAGCAGGGTATCGTTGCATATCTCTACGACCGGCTGACCGGCACACAGCACGATGACGATGATGCCGGCGTCAGCGCCCTCGGCCGGGCGCTCGAAGCAGTCCAGCCCCTGGCAGAACAGATCGAGACAATCCTCGACAATTCCAACATTTTGCTGATGCCTCCACTAACCCAGCCTCGCTAAGGGTTCTACACGATCCCTTAACTCAACCCGCGGCATAAGAGTCGGGTGGGAACAGAATCGCGCGGTTGACGGTTAGCGAAATAGGCGGCGAGCACCGAGTTCTGTTGTTCGTCACCTGTGGTGGTCGCTCTTTGGGATTGCGGGGGCGAGCGAAATGCTCGGAGCAGCAATTTTTCGCCTAGTCAATTTCTGTGCGCGGCGGGCGTGGTGGGTCGTTCTCGCCGCGGCAGTCCTTGGCGGATGCTGTGGCATTTATGCGGTGCGGCACTTTGCGATCACCACCGACACCACTGCGCTGTTTCCTTCCAACCTGTCGTGGGCGCAGCGGGCGTTTCGCTATATGCGGACCTTTCCCGAGCCTGGAGTCATCGTCGTCGTCGAGGCCCCCACACCGGAGAATGTCGAGCAGGCGGCGGCCAAGCTCGCTGCGGGGCTTTCGGCGCGCAAGGACCTGATCAAAAGCGTGCGCGAGCCGCAGGGCGGCCCGTTTTTCGAGCGCAACGGCTTGCTTTATTTGCCGACCGGCCAGGTCGCGCAGCTGATCCAGGGTCTGACCCAGGCCGACCCATTGCTCGCGACATTAGCGGCGGACCCCAGTCTGCGCGGTTCACTCGAGGCACTCTCGGACGGCCTCGCCGGGGTCCAAGCCGGGATGATCCCGCTCGACGCATTGACGCGGCCGATGGACATGGCCGCCGCAACGGCGCAGGCGGCTCTCGCCGGCCGGCCCGCAAACTTCTCTTGGCAAGTCCTGGCGAGCGGTCATCCGGCCGAGCCAGCACAATTGCGCCGCTTTATCGAGGTCGACCCGGTTCTCGATTATCACGCTCTCGAGCCCGGGCGCGCGGCCACCAATGCGATCCTCCAAACCGCCCGGCAACTCAAGATCGCACAAGATTATCAGGCGAGCATCCAACTGACCGGGCTCGTTGCGATCAACGACGACAGTTTTTCGACGTTGACCAAAAATAGCGACCTCAACGCGGCGATTTCGCTATCCGCAGTTTTCCTCATTCTGTGGCTGGCGCTGCGCTGGGGCCGCAATCATCCTGGCGGTGGTTGCCACCATCATCGCCGGGCTTGCGGCTTCCGCCGCTTTCGGACTGTTCCTCGTCGGCGCCCTCAATTTGATCTCGGTCGCCTTTCTGGCGCTGTTTATCGGGCTCGGCATCGATTTCGGCATCCAATTCAGCGTGCGCTATCGCGCCGAGCGGTATGAGCTCATCGAGCTTTGTCCGGCTCTGCGCAGTGCCGCACGCAAGGCGGGCCCACCCTTGGCGCTCGCCGCCGCGGCAACGGGGACCGGTTTCGCGTGCTTCGTACCGACCGATTATCGCGGGCTTTCCGAACTTGGCGAAATCGCCGGCGCCGGAATGGTGATCGCCTTTTTGTTAAGCGTCACCCTGCTCCCGGCGCTACTGGCTGTATTGAACCCGCCACTCGAGCGGCGGCCGATGGGGTTTGCCTCGTTGGCGCCGGTCGACCGTTTTTTGGGACGGCATCGCATCGCGATCGTTGCCGCCACATTGGGGGTGGTCGCCGCGGCCTCGCCGCTGCTGATGCTGCTCCGGTTCGATTTCAACCCGCTACATCTGCAAGATCCAAATGCGTCGGCGGTGGCAACCTATCTCGCACTGCGCAAGGATCCGCAGATCGGGGCGAACGCGATCGAAGTCATGAGCCCGAGTCTCGATGCCGCAAACGCGGTTGCCCGGCGCCTCTCGGCATTACCGCAAGTTTCACAAGCGTCCACGCTCGACACTCTGATCTCGGCTGATCAGGACCGAAAGCTCGAGCTGATCCGCAAGGCGGCCGCGGCGATCCGGCCATCTCTGTCGCCGCAGCAGATCGAGCCGCCGCCGAGCGACCAGCAGAATATCGAGGCGCTGACCTCGACCGCACAAATGCTGTCGCAGGTCGCTGCTCATAAGGAAGGCTCAGGCGCGAGCGCAGCCAAACGGCTGGTCGGGCTGTTTCTCGACTTGGCAAAAGCTCCACCCGCCGCCCGCCAACGTGCCGAGGCTGCGGTAGCCGAACCGCTACGTATCTCGCTGAACGATTTGCGGCACGCGCTCAAACCGGAGCGTATCACGCGCGACACGATCCCTGCCGATCTGAAGAGGCAGTGGCTGACGCCGAACGGCGTCGCCAGAGTCGAGGTCTTGCCAAAGGGTGATCCCGATAATACCGCAGTCCTGCGCCGTTTCGTTACAGACGTCCTCGCGATAGCGCCGAATGCGACTGGGCCCGCGGTGCTGCTGTTCGAAGCCGGAAAGACGGTCGTCGGCGCCTTTGTCGAGGCGGGCATTTTCGCGATTTGCGCGATCGTCGTCCTTCTCGCGGTGACCCTGCGCCGCGTCCGCGACGTGCTCTTGACCCTCGTGCCACTGCTCGTCGCTGGTATCGTGACGCTGGAACTGGCCGTCGTTTTGGGTCTGCAGTTGAATTTTGCCAATATTGTTGCGTTGCCGCTGCTGCTCGGGGTCGGTGTCGCCTTCAAGATTTATTACATGCTGGCGTGGCGCAGCGGTCGGACTGCGCTGGTGCAATCGAGCCTGACCCGCGCCGTCATTTTCAGCGCCCTGACCACGGCAACCGCGTTCGGCAGCCTGTGGATGTCGAGCAATCCCGGGACCTCAAGCATGGGCGAACTGATGGCGCTGGCGCTCGTCTGTACGATGGCGGCCGCAGTATTGTTTCAGCCGGCGCTGATGGGACCTCCGCGCCAACCCTCGGATTGGACCCGCCGCCGCCAACCGCGGTACGAACCGATGATCGTCGTGCGCCAGGTGCCACCTGCGCGGCAGATCTCGGACGCTCCTGTCGAACACCGCGAGGAGCGGCCGACCGAATACCTGTACGAAAGATGACAGCGTATCCTCGACGGGGAGGTCGTACCAGCCTCGCGATCGATAATCTGCGGGCCTATGTCATTTTGCTCGTGCTGGCCTTTCATTCATCGCTCGCCTATCTCGCCTTTCTGCCGGCCCATCCATTTGCATTCGCGAGCCCGCCCTTTGGGTGGGTTGCGTTTCCGATCATCGACCACGATCGCTCCATCGGGCTCGAACTGTTCTGCGCCTGGCAGGACATCTTTCTGATGACCCTGTTCTTTTTCTTGTCCGGTTTGTTTACTTGGCCGAGCCTGAAGCGCAAGGGTGTTGCCGCTTTCGTTGGTAACCGGATGCAAAGACTGGGACTGCCCTTTGTCCTCGTCGTCGGGCTTTTGATGCCGCTCGCGCAATACCCGACCTATTTGCAAACCGCGCTCGAACCCGGCATCGGCGCTTATGTTCGGTCATTTCTGGCGCTGCCGTTTTGGCCAAGCGGGCCGATGTGGTTCCTGTGGCTGCTGCTCGCCGCCGATCTCTTGGCCGCCGGGCTCTACATCCTTGCTCCCGATTGGGGGGATCGTCTCGGTCGAATGGCAGGAATCGCCGAGACGCGGCCAGTCCGATACTTTGCCGGCCTGCTAACCGCTTCGGCAATCGCCTATGTCCCGCTGGCGCTCGCCTTCACCCCCGAAGCTTGGGGTGAGGTCGGCCCATTCTCGCTGCAGCTGAGCCGACCCTTGCACTACGCGGTTTATTTTTTCGCCGGCGCCGGGCTGGGCGCTTTTGGGATCGAGCGCGGCCTGCTCGGCCCCGAGGGAGCGCTCGTCAAACATTGGCGAATGTGGCTCGGACTAACGGTCGGTACCTTTGCGCTATGGCTCGGCGTAACCGCATTAACCGTCGAAGCCCAGAGTCGGGTCAGCGCAGGCCTTCAAATCATCGACGATTTGAGCTTTGTGCTCGCATGTTTTGGCAACTGCTTTGGCGTGCTGGCCCTCGCCCTGCGCTTTGCCGCGAAGTGGCGGCCATGGCTCGACAGCCTGAAGCAGAATGCCTATGGCATGTATCTCGTGCACTACTTGTTCGTGATCTGGTTGCAATATGCGTTGCTGTCGCCAAACTTGCCGGCGATCGTCAAGGCAGGCACGGTGTTTATCGGCACTCTGGCGCTGAGCTGGGGGACGACGGCGGCTTGTCGCCGGCTTCCGGCGCTCGCGGCAGCTATGGCCGCTAGCCGCCGGGCCGCCGCTAGACCGCCGGAGCCGTGGTCCGCTCCATGACAAAGCTGCCGACACGGGTAATCGCGCGCCGCGCCTCCGGCATTACCGATGCGAAGAGATGCCAGACGTGCGGCATACGCGGCCAGATTTCGAGAACCACCTCGCACCTCGCGGCGCGCAATCGATCGGCCATGCGGATCGCATCGTCGCGCAATACTTCGTCGCTGCCGACCTGGATCAAGGCGGGCGGCAGTCCAGTCGGATCGCCATAAAGCGGCGAAGCGTAGGGGTTCCGCGGATCGGCGCCGGCCAGATAACATTCGGCAATCGGCGGGATCCCGTTCGCGTCGAGAAACGGATCGGCGACCGCGTTTTCCGTTAGCGATGCTCCAGTCACGGCGAGATCGGTCCAGGGAGATAGTGCCACGACCGCGGCCGGCAACCGTATGCGGCCGTGATCGCGGCACCGCAGCAGCAAGGCAAGGGCGAGGCCGCCCCCGGCCGAATCGCCGATAATTGCGATCGCGCGCGGGTCGGCGCCACTCGCCAGCAACCATTCATAGGCGGCGGTGGCGTCGTCGAGTGCCGCTGGAAACGGGTGTTCGGGGGCGAGCCGATAGTCGATCGCCAACAAGCGGGCGCGCGCCGCTTTCGCCAACCGCCAGGTCAGGTGACGATAAAGCGACGGCGAGCCGATCACGTATCCGCCGCCGTGCAGATAGAGAATATGGCGGTTGGGTTTTGAGACCGGGGCGACGACCCATTCCGCCGCGACCCCGCCGGCATCAACCGCGATCCGCTCGATGTCGGGGGGTGGATCGGGAACCCAACGCTGAATGGCGATCGCGCGCCGGCGGCGCTCGGCAAGGCTCGCTTCCGGACCGGGTCTGCCTTTGAGCAGATAGCGCGTACCCAGCCGCAGGATTTCGGCGCGCAGGCTCATCTCCGCCCCGACGAAGCCGGCAGCGCGTGCATCTCGCCGGCCACTCTGACCCGCACGCGCAGTGCGTTGCCCGGCAAATAGGCAAGCGGCATGTCCTCGACATCGACGGTTTCGAGGCTGTCGCGATCCGCCCCGGCGGCAACCGCACGCTCGCGAGCTTGCATCTCGGCTGCCGCGATCGCCGCGGCGCGGTCGAGATCGCGATAGATCTGGTCGGTTTCGCCGCTGATCTGTGCGATTGCCGCACCGACGGCGTTGGCATGCGCGCCGTATGGGACCCGAATCACCTGCGAGACCCCAGCGAGGCGATCGGGGATCAGAAAGGCGCCGCCGCCGACAGCAATCAGAGGCACATCGCCGGCCTCGGTTTTGATCCGGTCGACCGCATCCTCGATACGCTCTTGCGCCTTTGCCAGAACGGCCTGCGCCAAAGGGCGCGGCAGATCCGCAACCCGGCGACCTGTCGCCGATATCGGCAATGCCGGCTGCCACCGCGGCATCGGTTGCGGTCAGCGTGTCGCCGCCAAAGACGAGCGCCTCCCGCGTCAGTCGATAGCCGACACTCTGCGGACCGACGCCGAGCGGATCGCGCGCGACGATGCTGCCGCCGCCGAGCCCGATCGACAGCAGATCGGGCATGCGAAACAGCGTGCGCACGCCACCGACCTCGACGACCGAGTTCGCCTCGCGCGGAAACCCGCGGCGCAGCTGGCCGATATCGGTCGAGGTGCCGCCGACATCGACCACCATCGCGTCGGCGAGGCCGGATAGAAACGCCGCCCCCCGCATCGAATTGGTCGGGCCCGAGGCAAAGGTCATGACCGGCAGCGTCGTCGCCATTGCCGCCGCCATGACCGTGCCGTCGTTTTGCGTCAGGTAGAGCGGTGCGTCGATGCCGGTTTCGGCGATTGCCGCGGTAAAACCGGCCACGATCTTGCGCGCCAACTCGATCAGTGCCGCATTCAGCAACGCCGCATTCTCGCGCTCGAGAAGCCCGATGCGGCCGAGATCGCGCGACAGGGTGACGGCGGCGTTAGGCCATTCCTCGGCAAGGATCGAGCGTGCCCGCTCTTCGCAAGAACTGTCGATTGGCGAGAAGATCGCAGCAACCGCCACCGAGCCGATGCCGCGTTCCCGGACCAGCCGTGCTGCCCGCCGCATGCCGGTTTCATCAAACGGCACGATCGGGCGGCCGTCGTAATCATGCCCGCCTTCAAGCATCACGACCTCGCCGCGGACCAGTTCGGCGAGATCCGGCGGCCAATCGCAAAACGGCGGCAACGACGCAGCCGCGGGCAATCCGATGCGGATCGCGGCAACGCGCGCCAGCCCTTGGCGCTGAACTACGGCGTTGACGAAATGGGTCGTACCAATCACGACCGCGTCGATTGGACCGCAGGCGACCGCGGGATGCGCCGACAGCTCGCCGAGCGCGGTAATAATGCCGGTCGTCACGTCTTCGGTGGTCGGCGTTTTGACCGCATGGACGACCCGGCCGTCGGCGAGCAGCACCGCATCAGTATTGGTACCGCCGACATCGATCCCGATCCGCCGCATCAGCTACCGCCATTCGTCCCCGGTTTCGGGGTTCGCTCGACGATCAGCTCTTGTCTGCCGATGGCCCAATCGCCGCTTCCAGCACCTGGCGAATGAAGCGTTGATAAGGCATTCCGGCCTTGCGCGCCGATGCCTTTACCGCATCGAGCAGCGGTTTCGGCAACCGCATATTCACGCGCTCGCTCTTGGGCTGAAATTCGAAAAGCACTGGCCGCAACTCCGTTAGATCATATTCGGTCAGATCGGCGGTGGCGACGAACTCTTCGGCTTCTTCATCGCTGTGCAGCTTTGGCAGCTTCTTTTTCATAGTATTCGCTCTCCTTCCGGCGCATGTAGCGCGCGCTGATCGGCCGGATCAGGTTTTGCCCGTCCCGCACCCGCAAGGTGAAGACGATCAGCACGTTGCGCCCATTCTCAGCCAGCCCGATTGCCTTAAACCGCTCTTCGCGTTCCGAATGTGCCGGATCCGGGAGTACCGCGATCGGATTGCGGAACAGGCTCTCGATAACGGCGACCGAGACGCCGTGCTTTTGGCATTTGTCTCGGTTCCCGGCATCCCAATCGAACCCGATGACCACGAGAGACATGCGGCCAATATGTGTGGTTGTACATACAAACGTCAACTAGCCCGATAAAGGGCTGAAGAGCGTCGCCAGTCGCGGTCGCGCTCGTTATGGCCTCAAATGCCTGCACGACCGCCGCCGACATCGATCCCGATCCGCCGCATCTCAGGCCCGTGATGACCGAGGGTAGCTCCCGTGGCCGGACTTGATCCGGCCACCCACGTCTTGAATGGCGAAGGCGATTGGGTTGTCAAAGGCGCGGATGCCCGGGCCAAGCCAGGGCAAAGGGCACTCATTTCGCATTTGGCCAATCTCAGTTGCCAAACACCGAGCTGAAGTCGAGGTCATAGCCGAAGGCGCGCGGGCCGACATGGTCGAGGCCTTTCGCGGTCAGGAACACCGGTGGCGCCGGCAGGGCCACAACGGTCACCCGCCGGCCATAACGGATCGTCTCGGTGCCGCAGGCTTCACCCGACACGGTGTCGAGCACACAAATCAGATCGGGCGACATCGCGAGCGGCGCCCCGTCGCGCCACGCCACGATCCATTCGTTCTGGAATGCGATTTCGAGCCGTGATCCACGGTCCTGGTCGAGCCCGTCGATGACCGCCCGTCCGCGCAGAAATCCTTCGGTCGTGCGCCTGTTGATGTCGACGACCTTGCCGCCGAACAACCGCTTGCCATGCGCCTCGTCGAGAATTGCGGCAATCGGGTCTTCGTGCCGGTGCTGTGCCTGCTTCACCCGGCGGCCGATGCCGATCGCCTTTGACACGGTGAAATGGATGCCCCACTTCTTGACCTCGGCACCCGTGCGCGGCGCTTTGCAGGTCGACGCGATCGAACCCATCTCGACGCAGATCTTGCGGCTCGCCCGCTCCATCCATTTCCAGTTCGGAACCTTGGTGACGACCGCCTCGATGCCGCGCGGATCATAGAGCACGCACGGATAAGGGCGAAGATCGCCGACCGCGACACTGGTCATCTGCGCCTCGGGATAGGCGCGGCCCATCGTGTCGGCATCGACTACCGGCAGGCCCAGATGGGCGGCGGCCATGAACGGCTGGATGCCGTTGCCGCCGCCGATTTCGAGCGACATGACGGCGCGGAATTTCGCCCCGAGCAGCCGCTCCTGGATCTCGACCGCGCGGGCAATGTTGCGGCTGTCGGCGAGCCGCTCCTGGCCGACCAGCGGCGCTCCCATATTCGAGACCACCGCCACCCAATCATCATCGGCGAGATCGAGAGGCGAGATCAGCCTGACATGATGCCCCTCGGCATAGAGCCGGCGCATGTTCAGGAGCCCGAGATAGGGGCTGCCGCCACCACCGGTGCCGAGGATCCACGCCCCGACGGCCAGGGCTTCGATATCGTCAAGGGTGATTTCCCGTGTCGAATTCGTCATGTACCTCGCAATAGCAGTGCCCCGGCCCCTACGATACGATCTTTCTGCAGCGATTGCCTGCACCGGCGGAATGGGAGCTGAGAATCTAGCGATGAGCGGGGTCGTCACTGCGGTGAACCGCAGTCCAAAGCATAGCTTGATCAAGCACAACGAGGCAGCCATCCGGCTGGTCGCCGGGCTAGGCGTTGAAGGCGATGCGCATCAAGGTGCCACGGTCAAGCACCGCTCGCGCGTAGCACGCAATCCGGCCGACCCCAATTTGCGACAGGTGCATCTGATCCATGCCGAACTGCACGATGAATTAAGGCAGAAAGGCTTTGCGGTGCGGCCCGGCCAAATGGGAGAGAACATCACGACCTCGGGCGTCGATCTGCTCGGGCTTGCGACCGGGACCCGGCTCTATATCGGCGAGACCGCAATCGTCGAGGTGACTGGGCTGCGCAATCCTTGCGCCCAGCTCGACAAGATCCAGAAAGGGCTGATGGCGGCGACGCTCGACCGCGATGCCGAAGGCAATCTCGTGCGCAAGGCTGGGATCATGGGTATCGTGCTGACCGCAGGGGAGATCCGCCCCGGCGACCCGATCCGGATCGAGCCCCCTCCCCCGCCGCACCGGCCGCTCGCCGTCGTCTAAGTCTCGCGCTATTCGGCGGCAGCGCCTTCGGGCGATGGCGAGGCGCGTTCGAGCGCCGGGTTATGGCCGAGCGCCAGCACCAGGATGAACGACAGGAACGGCAGGACTGATACGGCCAGCAACCGGCGCTGAAGCTGCCGGTCGTGTCCTTTAAGTAACCCATCATGTATGGCGCCGCAAAGCCAGCGAGATTGCCAATCGAATTGATCAGCGCGATCCCACCGGCCGCCGCCGTACCGCTCAAAAACGCGGTCGGCAACGTCCAGAACAGCGGCGCTATCGCGAATAGCCCGATTGCGCAAATGCACAAGATGCCGATCTTCTGAACCGGGTTCGGGAACCAAGTCGATGCCGCGAGCCCAGCCGCGGTTACTAGAAACGCCAGTGCGGTATTCCACTTGCGCTCCTGCATTCGGTCCGATAGGAGAGGCCACAAGACCATCGAAAAGGCGCCGACAACGTAGGGAATCGCGGTCACAAACCCGGTTTCGAGATTGCTGATGCCAAAATTCTTGACGATCGTCGGCAGCCAGAAGCCGAGACCGTAGTTGGCGGCGGCGTTGCCGAAATAAACGAGGCTCAGCAGCAGCACGCGCGGATGTCTTCGCGCCTGCCACAACGAGTGTTCGGCATGGGCCTCGCGCACCATACGTTCGCGCCAGAGCCGATCGGTCAACCAGCGGCGCTCGTCGGCTTCGAGCCAGTGCGCCTTATGCGGGCCGTCGGTGAGGTAAAACATCACCACGAGACCGAGTAGAACCGTCGGCACCCCCTCGCAAATAAATAGCCATTGCCAGCCTCTGAGCCCCCAGACGCCGTCGAGGCCGAGGATCAGCCCGGAAAGCGGCGCTCCGATCACGGTCGAAATCGGTACCGCGGCCATGAAACGGCCGACCATGCGGGCGCGGTAAGCGGCGGGAAACCAGTAAGTCAGGAACAAGATAATTCCCGGGAAGAAGCCGGCTTCGGCCGCACCCAGCAAAAACCGGACAACGAGAAAGCTCGCCTCGTTCCAAATCAGCTACATGGCGGCGGACAACACGCCCCAGGTCAGCATGATCCGGGCGATCCACAGGCGCGCGCCAAACCGCTCCAGCGCCAGATTGCTCGGCACTTCGAAGATGAAGTAGCCAAAAAAGAAAATGCCGGCACCCCAACCGAATACCGTCGCGGTAAAGCCGAGATCTTTATTCATCGTCAGCGCGGCAAAGCCGACATTGACGCGGTCGAGATAGCAGACGAAGTAGCACAGCGCGACAAAGGGGACGATACGCCAGCTGACCTTGCGGATCACACGCTCTTCCATGGCCGTCCTCCCGATGGCGGTCGGGCACCCGCCCGCTCCCGCGTTCGGTACTTATCTGTTTCGACACGGCATTTTGCCGCTGATCCGGGCTGAGCGAAAGCTCCTACTCGGCGCAGCAGCATAGAGCCGCGCCCGCGAATGATCCTGCCGGCGAGGCTCATTGCAGTTGCCAGCCCGGCGATCGGCCGGGTGGCGATCGTCATCTCTTGCTGGCGTGCATCGCCGCCACTCGTGACAACAGCGCTGATTACATATGATACCGGACCGCTCGCGTATTGGATGACACGCGCTCAGCGAAGTCCATACTGGTCGGTTTTGGCGATCATATTGGCGACTTCGGAGGCGGCACCGTCGCAGTTCATGTGGCCGCCGAGCATGCGCTCATATTCCGCGCGGCCCGCAACCATTTCCTGTCGCAAATGTTCCGCCTCAAGCGATCCGGCCTGGACCCGCTTGATATATCGCTCGAGAGCGGCTTCGAGGGGTGCTGTTGGCAGGCGACAGACGGACGCGTGCCACTCCATCTCCCCGAGGCTACGGGCAACTTCGTCGGGCGTTGGCTCGGCGTATGCTGCGACCGATACGGCAGTTGCTGTGATAGCGATGGCGATGAGTTTCATCCGATTTGTCCCGGTGACGCGCTGTGGCTGCGAGCCGGTCTCACTTTTCCTACAATACGACCTTCAGACTTCTTGGCGGGCGACCAGCACCGAGCAGCGTGCGTGACGCACGACCCGGGACGCATTGGTGCCAAGGAGATAGTCCTTCATTGCCGGCCGGTGCGACCCCACGACGACGAGATCGGCTTGCGCCGCTTCGGCCACCGCCAAAATCTCGGCATAAATGCTGGCGCCGACCGTCACCAATATTTTGGGGTGCAAGTCATAGGCTTTGACTTTCCGAATCAGAGCCTCGAGCTCCTTTTCCAGATATCTGATGACCGGCTCGTAGCCAAGTGCTCCAGCCTTCGCCTGCAAGACGGCCTCAACCTCCCGCACCACCGTGACGACATGGAGCTGGGACCCGAATGTGCGCGACAGAGCCACCGCCGCGAGCAGCGGCCTTTGACACGAGCTTTCGTCATTCATATCGATGGCAACCAGGATGTTCCTGAACATTGCTTGCCTCCGCGGATGTTGTCGCAGCAGCGCACCGCCGATCACGCGGCTTCCGCGACGCTGTGGTAGATCTCATCCTCTTGGGCAAAGTGCAGCCTGAGGATGGCGTCGAACCCATGCAGCAGCCTCAGAATTTCGGCGAGGGCTTCTGGATCGGGTCCGGCGGGTCGCAAATCGTTGCTCATGCGCTGCAATAACCGCGTCACATGCCGGATCTCGCGGTGTGCGCGGCTCATTGCCGCCATCGGATCGTCGCCGCCGATCAGCCGCGAAACATTGGGATAGACTTTGCTGTCGTCCGCTTCCTCATGTGGAAGCAGCCGGCTTTGTAAAACCTCGTTCAGGCGCGCGAGCTCATCCTGAATTCTGTCAGGGGGTAGCATCTCCAGCCGGTCCGCCGTGCTTCGGACCTGCTCCAGAATCGGCCTCAGCTCGTCGTGATCGCGCTTGAGAGCGACCGCCTCCTCCGGAATGAGCGCCGGGCGGCCCTGCCGCACCCCGCGGACGCGAAGGACGCGCAATGCGTTCAAGATTACGGCAATGTCGATCGCTTCCTGGAGGACCGACCGCCAATGGCGGCAGGAAACCAAATGCCGCAAACGCCATCGCCGCAATCGACAGGCCCATTCCAATAACGACGCTCTCGACTGCAATGGCGCGCGAGCGGATGGCAATCCGCAGCGCATCTGCTGGCCGGTCCAGCCGATCGACAAGTAACACGACATCCGCGGCCTCGGATGAAGCCGCAGCACCGCGTTCGCCCATTGCCACACCGACATCGGCCGCCGCGAGCGCCGGCGCATCATTGACGCCGTCGCCGACCATGATTGTTGCGCCCGACGGTTGTGACGCCTTGATCGCTGCCAATTTGTCTTGCGGTTGCTGTTCCGCCAGCACTTGATCGACGCCCAGCAGCGCGCCGACTGTCTCAGCCACATCGCGACGGTCGCCGGTGAGCATGACGATGCGTTCGATGCCGGCCTTGCGCAACAGCCGCAACGCCCGCGGCGTTTCCAATCGGATCTCGTCGACGAGCAGCAGGGCTCCGGCGACCACGCCGTCGATCGCGACGAATACGCCGGGCGCGCCCTCGTAACCCATGCGCTGCAAAAACTGCGCACTCCAATCAGCAGGCACGGCAAACAGGGTCACAAAGCCGTAGCCCCCGATCACAACGCGCCGCTGGTTAACGATCCCGATCACCCCCGCCCCAGGGCGCTCCTCGACCTCCGAGGGCAACGACAGCGCCAGACCGCGCTCTCGTGCGGCCGCCACAATGGCCTGGGCGATCACGTGCTGCGAGGCCTGATCGAGCGATGCGGCAAACCGCAAGACCTCGCTGGCAGCAAACTGCGGCGCCGTCTCGACGCGACCAGACGCGCATGCCCGCCGGTCAAGGTTCCAGTCTTGTCAAAGAACAGGATTTTCGCGCGGGCGAGCTTTTCCAGCACGCCGCCTCCCTTGATCAGAACCCCGCGCTTGGCACAGCGCGACATGCCGGCGACGATCGCAACTGGGACAGCCGGAATCAGCGGGCATGGTGTGGCGACGACCAGCACCGCCAAACCACGCACCGGATCGCCTGCAATGACCCAGGCTATTGCAGCGACGGCGAGCGACACTGGTACAAAACCAAGCGCATAGCGTTCGGCCAGCCGCGCCGACGCAGCCTTGGAGCGATGCGCCGCCTCGACCAACCGGACGATGCCGGCGAATGTGCTGTCGGCGGCTGGCGTGGTGGCGATCATGTCAAAGGGCGTTGCAGCGTTTATCGCACCGCTTCGAATCGGTTCGCCCGAATCGCGCCTTACCGGCAGCGGTTCGCCGGTGAGCGCCGACTCGTCGAGCACGGCTATTTCCGTCGCCATCCGTCCATCGGTCGGCACCGCTTCGCCGGAGCGGACGAGCAGCCGGTCTCCGGGTTCGATTTGATCGAGTGGCACCTGAATGATCTCGGTGCCTTCAGATCGGTTTGCCGAACGCGGCGCCCGGCCAAGCCATGCCGACATTTCACGGCGGGCCCGTTCTTCGGCGAGGTCTTCGAGGCCGCGTCCGCTCGCCAGCATCAAACCAATGACGGCAGCCGTTAGATATTCGCCGAGAGCGATGGCTCCGCCAATTGACAGCAAGGCGATCAGGTCGAGCCCGGCTTCACGCCGGAGCACAGCGCGCACAATG
Source organism: uncultured Alphaproteobacteria bacterium (assembly GCA_963846635.1). Taxonomy (GTDB): domain Bacteria; phylum Pseudomonadota; class Alphaproteobacteria; order ATCC43930; family CGMCC-115725; genus AP-15. The sequence continues at coordinate 39,725 of CAWJXM010000034.1, forward strand.
CCTACAATAAGCGCAAGGAACACCGGTGCCGAGCTGATGACCCAGATTTCCTCGGCCGATTCTGGCTCACTGCCGATCCAGGCGGCGATCCCGCCGATCAGTCCGGCCGCCGAGACGCCGAGCAGCAATAAGTTCGCAGTGCGGGAAAGGGTCATTGATTTAATCGGCGCGAGACCAGGCGGCGGGAGCAACGCAGTTTGAACCGCTGAAACTGCACACACGCGGCAGAAGCGGCGCCGCGGGCCACTGTGCCTCTCCTTTTTCTCGGGTGCACGATAGGCGCGCTCAGCGGACCCTTTATGGTGTCAAACGCGGCGCTGAGCGTTGACCTAAATCAATGTTTCTCGATTTAATCAAAGATAATTGAGTTGACGCGCAACCAGCCGGCTTGCCGCGGCAAGTTAAACAGGCCGTCGATCCGCTCGATATCTTTAATGTTTAGCGTAACAGCACCGGGAGCTCGATATAGGATGGCGCCGCTTCGGTGTGGTGGACAGCGTTGATCGCGACCCGGATATCGGCGTCGCTGTCGTCCGCCAAGACCGGGTGGCCGCTGTTGGTGTTGCGCGCCCGCCGCGGGAAATTGCTGCTGGTGATGTCGATTTCGATCCGGTGGCCGGCGGCAAAGGTGTGGTAGATGTGGCCGAGATCAATCGTCAGCCGTTCGACGCGGTCCGGCCTCAGCGGGCGCGGTTCGCCCGAGGCGTCGCGGTAAAGCGCGCGGGTGATCCCGTCCATGAGCAGCATCGCGCTGCCGTCGGGATGAAGATCGATCAGCTTGGCGACAAAATCGGTGTCCGGGCAGTCGGACTGCACTGAGAGCGTCACGCGGACATTGCCTGCGATCGTCAGCGGCTTCGCCAATTCCTCGCCGCGGTAAATGAGGCCGTAATCGGGCAGGGCTTGTACCGGCCGCTGGTCGAGCGAGCCGGCGGAGATCAGCATGTTGCGCCCGCCCAAGGTCGGGATCGGTCGGCGCGGGTCATAGCGATAACGGCGCGGCGCGCCCTCGGCTGCGACGGCGGCCAAGCTGCCATCGCCGCGCAGGTAGAGCCGCTGCGGCCGCGAATCCGGCGGCGGCCAGCGTTCGGCGTATTGCCAATCGTTCGGGGCGTAATTATCGCGGTCCTCGACCCATGCACGCGGCGAATAATAAACGGCGGGGCCGTCCATGACGCCGTTATCCTCGCCCTTCAGCCAATAGTCGAACCAGGCGAAATACGGATCGTGGCGCCAGAAATTATTGTGATACACGAAGTAATGCTCGTTGGGCCCGATCCATAATTTCTGGTTGCCGACGCGCGCCTGGATGTCGGCGAAGGCGGCCATGACGCTCGTCTGGAAAATGTCGAACCAGGTCGTCACATGAAATCCGGGAATGTCGATTGTGCGCCGGAAATTATGCGCGGCGCGGAACGCGTCCGGAGCCGGATGGGTGATGATCTCGTCGAGAAACGGCTGCCCGGTCGCAAAGTCGGGATAGCCCGTCAAGGGCAGCCGCATCCAATCCTCCGAGGCGATAAAAGGCGGCTCGGCCGCTCGCGCGGCATCAAGACGGGCATAGCGGGCGGCGGCCGCAGCAGCGGCGGCCTCGAACTCCGCCGCACCGATGCCAAAGCGTTCCATGACCTTTTCGCGATGTGACGTCGAGAGACCCGGGGATGTTGCGTGCTACCCACAGCCACAGCCGCTCCATCTCGATCGACTGGCCTTCATAGACGACATCGTCGTAGATGCTCGAGGCACCGGCCTGGGCGAAAAAGGCCCGCAAACTCGGATGCCGGGTCGAGGCGGCGGCAAAGGTGGTCGTCGCTCCGGCCGACGACCCCGATACCCCGACCCGCTGGTTGGTCCATGGCTGGCGCGCAATCCATTCGAGCGTGTCGTGCCCGTCGGCCGCATCATCGGCATAGACGCGATCCTCGCCCTCCGAACCGTGCCGACCGCGCGTGTCTTGATGGACGGCGGCAAAGCCGTGCCCGACGATGGCGCGCCAGCCGCGCAGGATCGAGCCGCGCATCGGCTCGGCCACACTCGGCAGCCACGCCTTGCTGCAATCGAATTTGTCGCGCGCGTCGGCGGCGGCGATGCCGTAAGGCGTGCGGTGAACGATCACTGGCCAGCGCGGCCCGCCCTCGGCCGGCAGAAAGACGAAGGTATTGAGACGCACGCCATCGCGCATCGGCACCATCGTTTGAAAACAGCGTGCGCCTGTCACGGAATCGACCCAATCTGCCATTTTACCGACCCATTCTGTCGTTTCTATCCGCATGTCCGGGCGGAGACCGGGATGCACACCGGAGGTGGGGGAAACGGCCTTCGCTGCATTATAGAGGGGTGGCCCTCCGCCCGGACACTAGACCATTCCCATCCAGAACATCTGCTGGTCGCCGACATCGACATCGTATTTGCGCACGAAATCGAGCTTACCGTTATCGGCGATCCGAAACAGCGACAGGCACGCCGGCACGGTGCGGATGACACCGCCCTCTCTGACCGGCAGCCCGATGATGTGCGCCGCGACCAGCAGCCGGCCGCTCGGGTCGATGTGAAAGGTGCGGCAATGGATGCCGTGTGTGTCAACGTGCTGGATCGGGCTCGGCTCGCCCGTCGCCGGGTCGATTGCGAATACCGCGAGCGTATTCTCGCCGCCGGCAAAGACGCGCTCGGGGCCTTCGCCGACCGTGCTCGATGCGCGGTTGGCGACGTAGACGAACCGGCCGTTGGGATGAACATGGATGGTCCCGGCGACCTGCCGCCCGCGGATGTTGCCGGGCTCGGCCAAAGTGCCCTTGCTGAACTGCGGCTCGGCCGACAAGCGGTCGCCATCGATCGCGAACATGTCGAGCCGGTTCTGCCGCTCGAGCGAGACATAAACCCAAGGCCGGGTCGGATGAAAATCGAGATGCCGCGGCCCGAAGCCATAGCCGCCGCCGGGCGCCACCGAAACTTCGCCGGTCAGCAGCCCATCCTCGTAACGGAAGACCTTCAGCGCCCCCGGTTCTTCCGGCTTGCCCGCGGCGGCGTCATGGCCGCGCGTGACCAGGATCGCCAGCCGGTTGTCGAGGCTGACGCGGATCTGATGCGCGTAAATGCCGGGATCGACCGCCTCGCGTTGCACGATTTCGGCGCCGGGCGAGGCGTCCGGATTAACGCGGTAGACCTTGAGGCCGCTCGGGTTGCTGAAGGCGACCAGTAGGTGGTGCGAGGGAATGTCGCTGGTCATATGGATCGGCCGGGTCGGCAGCGCGATCGGAGCCCCATGCGGCGCGAGCGCGCCGGTGGTGTCATCGATGCGCAAAGCGCTGACATGGTGCTTGTCGCCGACAAAACCGCCGATGCCCGAGGCGCTGTTGCTCGATGCGACATAGAGGTACTTCCGCGAGGCGTGCGGCCAAGCGTAATGGACATTGGCGGGCAGGCTGACGCGTGCCGCGGCGGGTCAGGGTCGCGTCGTCGACATTAACCTCGTAATGCGTCAGTTGCGGCCCGACACTCGCATAGAGCCTCACGCTTTCCGGCATCCCTGTCTCCCCTCGGCTGGTTTGGTTGAGCATAAGCCGAGGGACGGCGTGAGCGAAGAGCTATCGGCTTTCGATTGGTCGGCACGAATGCCGCTTTCGCCCCGCGGCATCAGCGGGCGGAATTGGCCTCAGACCGCGGCCTTGCCAGCGCGGCCCTTGCGGCGGACGCCATAGAGGTCGCGGGCGCGCTCTTCGAACGCGCTGACCATGCGCCGCACCGCTTCGCCGAACAGCACCTCGATGACTTTTTGCATCAGCCGAGATTTGAATTCGAAATCGACGAAAAAGTCGATCCGGCAGCCTTCCGGCACCCGCTCGAATATCCAGTGGTTGTTCAGATAGCGAAACGGCCCTTCGGCATAGGTGACGTCGATCCGGCGGGGCGGATCGAGCTCGACGCGCGAAGTAAACCGCTCGCGGAACATCTTGAAGCCGATGATCAGATCGGCGACGACGAGGTGCGGCTGGCGCTCGCGGATGCGCGCGCCCTGACACCACGGCAAAAACTCGGGATAACGCTCGATATCCGCGACCAGATCGAACAGCTGCTCCTGCGTGTAGGGAAGCACGCGCTGTTCGGAGTGGGTCGGCATTTCAGATCGTCACCCCCGCGAAAGCGGGGGTCCAGGGGTAGCCGTCCCTAGCTCGCCCTGGATTCCCGCTTTCGCGGGAATGACGGAGGCAGTAAGCGCCGCTGCGCGAGCGGCCCGCAGGCGCGCGAAATCCTCCCCTGCATGGTAGGATGACCGGGTCAGCGGTGACGCCGACACCAGCAAAAAGCCTTTGCCGAGCGCCAAGCGTTTGTAGCCGGCAAACTCCTCCGGTGTGACAAAACGCGCGATTGCGTGATGTTTTGGGGTCGGCTGCAAATATTGACCGATCGTCAGGAAATCGACCGCTGCCGAGCGCAGGTCATCCATCACCTGTAACACTTCGGTCCTGTCCTCGCCGAGCCCGACCATGATTTCCGATTTTGTGAACAGCCCTCGATCGAGCCGCTTGGCTTGATCGAGCAGACGCAGCGAATGGAAATATCGCGCACCCGGTCTTACTTCGGCGTAAAGACGCGGCACCGTTTCGACATTGTGGTTAAAGACGTCGGGCCGGGCGGCGATGACGGTCTCGAGCGCCCCGTCCTTGCGCAGGAAATCGGGGGTCAGCACTTCGATCGTCGTGGCGGGCGCTGCGGCGCGGATCGCCGCGATCGTCAGCGCGAACTGCCCTGCACCGCCATCATCGAGATCGTCGCGATCGACCGAGGTGACGACGACGTGCGACAGCCCCAATGCTGCAATCGCATCGGCGACTCGCTGCGGCTCGTGCGAGTCGAGGAGGTCGGGGCGGCCGGTCGCAACGTTGCAAAAACTGCAGGCGCGCGTACACACCCGCCCGAGGATCATGACCGTTGCGTGCTTTTGTTTCCAGCACTCGCCGATATTCGGGCAGCCCGCCTCCTCGCACACGGTATTGAGCTGTAATTCGCGCATTAGCCGATGCGTCGCGCGGTATTCGGGGGAGCCTGGCGCCTTCACCCGCAGCCAATCGGGTTTGCGCGGGATCAGGCTATCCGGCCGATGAGCCTTTTCCGGATGTCGCGGGGCTGCCGAAATATCTGTCGAACTTCTGTCAGGGGTCATTGCGAGCAAAGCGAAGCAATCTCCGGGCGGACGCCGGCGCATCGTCGGGATTGCTTCGTCGCCGCGCTCCTCGCAATGACAGCACCGCTGCGACTAGAAGTGGATGGCGCGTCCGTAAGCGTCAAGCACGGCCTCGTGCATCGTTTCCGAGATGGTCGGGTGCGGAAAGATCGTGCGAATGAGATCGGCTTCGGTCGTCTCCAGGGTCTTGGCGATCGTATAGCCCTGGATCAGCTCGGTGACCTCGGCGCCGATCATATGCGCGCCCAACAGCTCGCCGGTCTTGCTGTCGAATACGGTCTTGACCATGCCTTCGGGTTCGCCGAGGGCAATTGCCTTGCCGTTGCCGATGAATGGAAAATGCCCGACCCTGACATCGTAGCCAGCTTCGCGGGCGGCGGCTTCGGTCAGCCCGACGCTCGCGACTTGCGGTCGGCAATAAGTGCAGGCCGGAATGTTGCGGATGTCGAGCGGGATGCACGTCGTTGACACCGGCGATGTGCTCGACGCAGATCACCCCTTCATGGCTCGCCTTATGCGCGAGCCATGGTGGGCCGACCAGATCGCCGATCGCATAGACGCCAGGCTCACCGGTCCGCAGCCATTCATCGACGATGACATGAGTGCGCTCGACTTTTACCGCGGTGTTTTCGAGGCCGATCTCCTCGACATTGCCGACGATCCCGACCGCGAGGATCGACCTTTTCGACCGCAATTTCGCTCGCCTTATCACCGGTTTCGATGCGTGCGGTGACTTGGTTGCCGGTGCGCTCCAGGGCTTTTACAGTCGACCCGGTATGGATTTTAATTCCCTGCTTCTCGAAAGATTTGCGGGCAAAAGCCGAGATTTCCTCGTCCTCAACCGGCAAAACCCGGTCGAGGACTTCGACGACTGTAACCTCGGCCCCCATGTCGCGATAAAAGCTGGCGAATTCGATGCCGATCGCCCCCGAGCCGACAACCAACAGCGATTTCGGGATGGCCGAGGGAATCATCGCTTCCTTGTAGGTCCACACCTGCTCGCCATCGGGTTCGAGACCCGGTAACGAGCGTGCTCGCGCTCCGGTTGCTAAAATGATATGCGGCGCTGTCAGCTCGGTGACCGGCTTGCCGTTCTTTGCGACGGCGAGGCGGTTTTTGCCTGCCAGCCGGCCATGTCCGTCGAAAACCTGGACCTTGTTCTTTCGTAGAAGATAAGCGACGCCGTTCGACAATTGCTTGGCGACGGCGCGCGAGCGCGCGACCACCTTGCCGGCATCGTAGCGGATGTCGGTTGCCGAAAACCCGAACTGATCGAGGTGATGCAGGATGTGCGAGATCTCCGAACTGCGCAGCAGCGCCTTTGTTGGGATGCAGCCCCAATTAAGGCAGATACCGCCCAAATGCTCGCGCTCGACGAGTGCCGTCTTCAGGCCGAGCTGGGCGGCGCGGATCGCGGCGACATAGCCGCCGGGCCCACCCCCGAGCACGATCAGGTCATAGGAAGTCTCGGGCATGACCTTCTCTCTCCGTCGTCCCCGCAGAGCAACTCGTCATCCCGCGAAAGCGAGGGCCTAATGCCGCAGGGAAAGCGCTGTGGCTCTGCATTCCCGCTTCCGCGGGAATGACGAATGTCTCGGGTAAACGCTTATCTTCCGTAGCGACGTCACAGCAGCATGGTCAGCGGGTCTTCGACAAGCTTTTTGAAGGCTGCGAGAAATTGCGCGCCGACTGCACCATCGACGACACGGTGATCGCAGGACAATGTGCAGCTCATCACGGTGGCAACCGCGAGCGCGCCGTTCTTTGACGGCCGGACGCTGCTTCGCCGGCGCCGACCGACAGGATGCCGCCATGCGGCGGGTTGATCACCGCGGCAAACTCGCGGACCCCAAACATGCCGAGATTGGAAATCGAGAATGTTCCGCCCTGAAACTCTTCAAGCTTCAATTTGCCGGCGCGGGCGCGGGCGGCGAGATCCTTGGTCTCGTTAGCGATCGTCGCCAGTCCCTTGCGATCGGCCTGCTTGACGATCGGAGTGATCAACCCGTCCTCGAGCGCCACGGCGACGGCGATGTCGACCGTATCCCATTGCAAGATCGCCTCATCGCTCCATGAGGCGTTGGCCGCCGGCACTTGGCGCAATGCGAGGGCGGTGGCCCGGATCACAAAATCGTTGACCGAAATCCGATACGCCTCCGATCTGCTGTTCAATTCGGTGCGGATCTTCAGCAACTCGTCGATTTCGCAATCGATCGTCAGATAGAAATGCGGGACTGTCTGTTTCGCTTCGGTCAGCCGCCGGGCGATGACCCGCCGCATCGCGTTGAGCGGTCGCTCGGTGTAGGGCGGGTTGCCGGCAAGCGCCAGCACTCGCTCCTTTGACAGAAGGGTCGGCGATGTCGGGGTAAGCGCTGGCGCGGCCGGCATTGGTGCCGCGGCAGCCACCGCTCGCGGCGGGCTTGGAGCAGCGGCGGGCTGGCGCGCTGCCAGGACCGCCGCTTCAATGTCGGATTTGACGATCCGCCCTTGCGGGCCGGAACCGGTAATGGCCGCGAGGTCGAGGCCCGCCTGCTGCGCCATGCGCCTAGCTAGCGGGCTCGCGAAAATCCGCCGGTCATGGCCGTTGCCTCTCGCCCGCGGCGTCTCTGCCGAGGGAGTCGGCGGCGGGGCAGCCGAGCTTAATGGCGCGCTCATTGCCGTGGCAGTCGGAACGGCAGTCGCTGTTGCTGCGCTCGGTGCCGGTAAAGCAACATTCGCAAGCGCCGAAGTATCCTCGCCCTCGCCGAGCAGCAACGCGATCGGCTGGTTGACCTTGACGCCCTGCGTTCCCTCTGGAACTAGAATCTTGCCGACCCGACCGTCATCGACCGCCTCGACTTCCATTGTCGCCTTGTCGGTTTCGATTTCGGCGAGCACATCGCCCGAATGGACCTCATCGCCCTCGCGCTTCAGCCATTTGGCGAGGTTGCCCTCGGTCATTGTCGGCGACAGCGCCGGCATCAGCATTTCGATCGGCATGTCGCAAATCACCTCATCATTGCGAGGAGGGCGGAGGCCGACGAAGCAATCCCAGCAAAGCTGTTGTCGGCGCCGGATTGCTTCGCGAAGTTTATCCTCGGGCCGGCAAGGCCGGACCCGTGGGCTCGCAATGACATTGCAGGGTTTAGCGGTAGCAGACTTCGCGAGCGGCGGCGACGATGTCTTCGACCTGGGGCACGGCCAGACGCTCGAGGTTCGCCGCATAAGGCAATGGCACGTCTTTGCCGGTGACCCGCTTGACCGGCGCATCGAGCCAATCGAAGCATTCCTCGAACATCAGTGCCGCGATCTCGGCGCCGATGCCGGCAAAGGGCCAGCCTTCCTCGACCGCGACGATGCGGTTGGTCTTTTGGACCGAGGCCGCGACCGTAGCGGTATCGAGCGGCCGCAGCGTGCGCAAATCGATGATTTCGGCGGAAATCCCGGCGCTTTCGAGCTCCTCGGCTGCCTGCAGGGCGAGTTTGACCATCCGCGAAAAGGCGGTGATCGTCACTTGCTCGCCGGGTCGGGCAATGCGTGCTTTGCCGATCGGCACAAGAAATTCGGGATCCTCCGGTACCGCAAAGCTTTCGCCGTAAACCAGCTCGTGTTCGAGAAAGACGACCGGGTTCGGGTCGCGGATCGCCGATTTGAGCAATCCCTTGTGATCAGCGCCAGTGAACGGGGCCACCACCTTCAGCCCGGGGCAATGCGCGTACCAACTCGCATAACATTGCGAATGCTGTGCCGCGACGCGAGCGGCGATGCCATTCGGACCGCGAAACACGATCGGGCAGCTCATCTGCCCACCCGACATGTAATGCGTCTTCGAGGCGGAGTTTATGATTTGGTCGATCGCCTGCATCGCGAAGTTAAACGTCATGAACTCGACAATCGGCCGCAATCCGGCAAAGCCGGCACCGACACCGAGGCCAGTAAATCCCTGTTCGGTAATCGGCGTGTCGACGACCCGTCGGGTGCCAAATTCCTGAAGCAGGCCTTGACTGACCTTGTAGGCCCCCTGATACTCCGCGACTTCTTCGCCGATCAAAAAGACCCGTTCGTCACGTCGCATCTCCTCGGCAATCGCATCACGCAGCGCTTCACGCACCGTAATCGTGCGCGTAACGCCGGTGTACTCCGCCTCTTCTGCCGTAGCACGGCGGGGAGCTCTCGGTCGTTTCGGGTGTGACCGGTTGCGGCGCGCGGGCACGCGGCGTGTCGGTTGTCGTTGGCTGTTGATGCCCATTTGGCGGGGCGACCGCCGGTGCATCGGCACTGACATCCTCGCCATTACCAGCGATGACCGCGATCGGGGTGTTGACCGCAACGTGGTCGGTGCCTTCCGGGATCACGATCTTGGCAAGGACACCCTCATCGACTGCCTCGACTTCCATCGTCGCCTTGTCGGTTTCGATTTCGGCGAGCACATCGCCCGAATGAACCGCGTCGCCTTCGCTCTTGAGCCAGCGGGCGATCTTGCCCTCGGTCATCGTCGGCGACAGCGCCGGCATCAGCACTTCAGTAGCCATGGCCTATCGCAATCCCCCGCGATCCGAGCTGCGCCTCGCAGCCCGACAATTTCGGCCATCGGGCCGGCATTTTCTCGGTAATGTAGGCGGGACTTGCTCAGGCGTCGACCAGGACATCGGTCCACAATTCGTCCGGTTCGGGCTCGGGACTGTCCTGGGCAAATTGTGCCGCCTCGGCGACGCGGCGGCGAACTTCGGCCTCGATCTCCTTTAGCACCGCCTCATCGGTTCCGCCTTCGAGCAATCGGTGGCGCGCCTGCTCGATCGGATCGTGTTCGGTGCGCATCCGATCGACCTCGTCACGGGTGCGGTATTTCGCCGGATCTGACATCGAATGACCGCGATAGCGGTAGGTCAGCATTTCGAGGATCAGCGGTCCCTGGCCGGAGCGCGCATGCTCGGCCGCAGCGAGCCCCGCCTCATGCACGGCCAGCACATTCATGCCGTCGACCTGCTCCCCCGGGATGCCATAGGCCATGCCGCGGTGAAACAGATCGGTGCGCGCCGAGGCGCGGTCGATCGATGTCCCCATGCCATAGCGATTATTTTCGATGACATAGACGACTGGCAGCTTCCACAACGCCGCCATGTTGAAGCTTTCGTAGACCTGGCCCTGGTTGATCGCGCCATCGCCGAGATAGGTCGCCGAGATCAGCCCGTTATCGCGGTAGCGATGGGCAAAAGCGAGCCCGGTGCCGATCGGCACCTGGGCGCCGACAATACCGTGGCCGCCAAAAAAATTCTTTTCGCGGCTGAACATATGCATCGAGCCGCCCTTGCCGCGCGAATAACCGGTGCGGCGCCCGGTCAATTCGGCCATGACCCCCTTCGGGTCCATGCCGCAGGCCAGCATATGGCCGTGATCGCGATACGACGTCACGATCGTATCGCCTTCTTTCAGCGCTGCCTGCATGCCGACGACGACAGCTTCCTGCCCGATATAGAGATGGCAGAAACCGCCGATCAGCCCCATTCCGTACATCTGCCCGGCGCGCTCCTCGAAGCGCCGGATCAGTAGCATGTCACGATAAAAGCCGAGCAATTCCTTTGGCGATGCATCGAGCTCGGCGACGCCGACCGGCTTGCCTTTGCGTGTTGTCGCCATTTCGCCTCCTCCCGGCGCGCGCCCACACTTGGCGCAAGGTCGCGCGGAGCATGCCGGCAGATCGCCGCCATTGCAACTGCGACCTGATCAACCGATTGGCGACAAAGCGGGAATTATCGCCGCGCAGCGTCGCAACGCGCCGGCGGCACACGAAGTCAGTGCGGCGGTCCCTCGCGCATGATCACCACTTCGTCGGGTGCAACGAGGTTCAGGGTGGCACGCACCCGCTCATCGAGCAAATCTAGATCGAGGTGCTCGGGGCTGAGATTGGAGACTTTTCGGTCGAGCGCTGTGCGCTGCTCTTGCAGAGTTGTGAGATTAGCCTCTTCGCTCTGTAATTCTTGATTGAGACGCCACCACGCCGAGAGACCACGATCGCCAATAACAAGATTATACGCGAAATAACCGGTCAGCGCGACCCCCAGGGCGGGCCCGATCAACGCCTGCGCTACTCTTCTCAGCCCGCGAGGCAAAGTCATCGCGCAACTCGATCACCGGGAACGAGCCGCGTCAACCGTCGCGTAGGACCCCTAGGAACGGCGCGCTAAAACCGCGCGGCCAGCGTAAACTGCGGTCTCGCCAAGCTGCTCTTCGATTCGGATCAGCTGGTTGTATTTGGCGAGCCGATCGGATCGCGACAGCGACCCGGTCTTGATCTGGCCGGCATTGGTCGCCACCGCGAGATCCGCAATCGTCGTATCCTCGGTCTCGCCCGAGCGATGCGAAAATACCGTACCCCACGCCGCGCGCTGCGCGATCTCGACTGCATCGAGCGTTTCGGACAAGGTTCCGATCTGGTTGACCTTGACCAGCAACGCGTTGGCAGCACCGCGCGCGATCCCATCGCGTAGCCGCTGCGGATTGGTCACAAAAACATCATCGCCGACGAGCTGGATCTTTCCGCCCAATTCGCGGGTCAACAATGTCCAGCCGTCCCAATCGTCCTCGGCCATCCCGTCTTCGATCGAGACGATCGGGTAACGCGCGACGAGGTCGCTCCAATAGGCGGCGAGCGCCGCCGAATCGAGGGTTTTGCCGTCAAGATGATAGGCGCCGTCGCGGTAGAACTCGCTCGCCGCAGGATCCAACGCCAACACGACATCATCGCCCGCGTGATAGCCCGCGGCTTCGATCGCCTGCATGATGAAACCGAGTGCCGCGTCGGCCGAGGCGAGATTTGGCGCAAACCCGCCCTCATCGCCGACATTGGTGTTGTGGCCGGCATCGGCGAGCTTGCGGCGCAAGGTGTGAAAGATCTCAGAGCCGGCCCTGATCGCCTCGCTCACCGATCCGGCTCCGACCGGCATGATCAAAAATTCTTGGATGTCGATCGGGTTGTCGGCATGCACACCGCCATTCAAGATGTTCATCATCGGCACGGGCAATGTGCGCGCGAAAACACCACCGACATAGCGGTAGAGGGGTTGGCCAAGATCCGCGGCGGCGGCCTTCGCGGCGGCCAAGCTAACGCCGAGGATCGCGTTGGCGCCGAGCCGCGCCTTGTTTGAAGTGCCATCGAGCTTGGTCAGGGTACGATCGATCAGCAGCTGGTCGGCCACCTCGAACCCGGAAAGCGCGTCGAAGATCTCGCCGTTGACGGCCTCAACTGCCTGACGCACACCGCGGCCGCCATAGCGGGGACCGCCATCGCGCTTCTCGATCGCTTCATGCGCGCCGGTCGATGCACCCGAGGGCACCGCGGCGCGGCCGATCGTGCCGTCGTCGAGCGTCACCTCGACCTCGACGGTCGGATTGCCGCGGCTGTCGAGTATCTCGCGGGCGTGAATATCGGCGATCGCGGTCATGGGGACCTCACGAAATTGGGGTTGGCGTCGCCGCTATTTCCTGTCGTACCGGCGAAAACCGGTATCCACTTATCCGCTGAGCGAGCTGTTGAAAAGTGGGTCCCGGCTTTCGCCGTTACGACAATTAGAAACTCAGAAAGCGGGCAGTGGCCGCGCCTTGGCGATCCGATCGAAAGCGACGAGCGTCTCGAGCAATTCCGGCAGCGCCTTGAGCGGAACCATGGTCTGGCCCTCGCAAGGGGCCTGGTCGGGATCTTCGTGAGTTTCGATAAATACCGCGGCGATGCCGACCGCGACCGCGGCGCGCGCCAGCACCGGCGCGAATTCGCGTTCACCGCCCGATCGGTCGCCGAGCCCGCCCGGCTGCGCTACCGAGTGCGTCGCGTCAAACACAACCGGATAACCGGTGCGGGCCATAATCGGTAGCGCTCGCATATCGACAACGAGGGTGTTGTAGCCAAAGCTTGCCCCACGTTCGCACAACAGGATCCGCTCGTTGCCGGTCGAGGCGATCTTGGCCGCGGCATGTTTGATGTCCCACGGCGCCAGGAACTGGCCCTTTTTTATATTAATGGGTTTCCCGGTGGCGCCAGCGGCTAGCAACAAATCGGTTTGTCGACACAAAAATGCCGGTATCTGTAGAACATCGACGATTTCGGCCACTGGTGCGCACTGCTCTTTTTCGTGCACATCGGTCAGCACCGGCAGCCCCGTGCGCTCGCGAATTTCGGCCAGCACCGGCAACCCAGCCTCGAGGCCCATGCCACGCCCCGATCCGATCGCTGAGCGGTTCGCCTTATCGAACGAGGTCTTATAGATCAGCGGGATCTTGAGCTGTGTGGCGATCTCGGCGAGTGCGGCGCTGATCTCCAACGCATGCGCCCGCGATTTCGAGCGTGTTTGGTCCGAGAATGAAGGCGAGCGGCAGATCATTGCCGATCGTGACATCGCCGACCATGACGTGATGCAGCGCGATGTCGTCAATCATCGGTGAACTCTCCCCTATCGTCGCCCCCGCGAAAGCGGGGGCCCAGAGGCACCATTTGAGCGCTTGCCCTGGGTTCCCGCTTTCGCGGGACCGACGTCTGGAACGAAAACTCGCGATTTCACGAAGGCCGGCGGGTTACACCAGCCTCGACTGGTCGCGCGCGGCGCGGACAAACGAGGTGAACAAAGGGTGCGGCGCAAACGGCTTGGATTTGAGCTCGGGATGGAACTGGACGCCGATAAACCACGGATGATCCGGGATCTCGACGATTTCGGGCAAAACCCCGTCGGGTGACATGCCGGAAAACCGCAGCCCCGCCGCTTCAAGCCGCTGCTTATAACCGATATTGACCTCGTAGCGATGGCGGTGGCGCTCGCTGATCTGCAACGCGCCGTAGATCTCGGCAACCCGGCTATCAGCCTTCAACACAGCGGGATAAGCGCCAAGCCGCATCGTGCCGCCGAGATCGTCGGTGGAATTTCGTCGCTCGACAATTTGGCCTCGGGTCCATTCGGTCATCAATCCCACCACCGGATGCCGGCATGGCCCGAATTCCGTCGAGCCCGCATCGGGTAAATCGGCGAGATCCCGCGCGGCTTCGATCACCGCCATGTGCATTCCAAAGCAAATTCCGAAATAAGGTACGCGCCGCTCGCGCGCGAAGCGGGCGGCTTTGATCATGCCATGTGTGCCGCGCACGCCGAACCCGCCTGGCACCAGGATGCCGTGGACGCCGTCGAGCTTGCGGACCGCCTCGGCTTCGGCATCGAAGACCTCCGAATCGATCCAATCGAGATCGACCCCGACATTGTTGGCGATGCCGCCATGGGTCATCGCTTCGGCCAGGGATTTGTAGCTGTCGGGCAGGTGGGTGTATTTGCCGACGACAGCGATCGTGACCCGGCCTTCGGGCGCGCGAATCAGTTCGACGATTTCCTGCCAGCGATCAAGATCGGGCTCCGGCGCGTCGAGCCCGAAATGGGCGCACACCTCGCGATCGAAGCCTTCGGCGTGATAGGTCGCGGGCACCGCATAGATCGTATCGACGTCGATCGCCGGGATCACCCGATTCTCACGCAGGTTGCAGAACAGCGCAATCTTGCGGCGGGCGGCGGAGGGGATCGGCCGATCGCACCGGCACAGCAGAATGTCGGGCTGAATCCCAAGCCCAAGCAATTCCTTGGTCGAATGCTGGGTCGGCTTGGTCTTCAATTCGGCGGCCGAGGGGATATAGGGCACCAAGGTCAGGTGCACAAACAGCACCCGCTCGCGGCCGAGTTCATAGCCGAGCTGGCGAATCGCTTCGAGAAACGGCAGGCTCTCGATGTCACCGACGGTGCCGCCGATCTCGCATAAGACGAAATCCTCGCCATCGAGATCGGCTTGGATGAATTCCTTGATGGCGTCGGTTACGTGCGGAATGACCTGCACTGTCGCCCCAAGATACTCGCCGCGGCGCTCGCGGCTGATCACCGTCGAGTAGATCCGGCCGGTCGTGACCGAATCGCTGCGCCGCGAGGGCACGCCGACATAGCGTTCGTAATGGCCCAGGTCGAGGTCGGTCTCGGCGCCGTCATCGGTGACGTAGACCTCGCCGTGCTGATAGGGGCTCATCGTACCCGGATCGACGTTGAGGTAGGGGTCGAGCTTGCGCAGGCGGACGCGAAAGCCGCGCGCCTGCAGCAGCGCCCCGAGGGCGGCGGCCGAAAGACCCTTGCCGAGAGAGGAGACCACGCCGCCGGTAATAAAGATGAACCGCGTCATGGAATCCCACCCTACAGCATCAGGCTGTCACAGTCATATGGTTAATGGCCCCTCATCGCACATGCATCGCATGCGCCACGCGCACCCGGTGGGGTCGATCGTGCAATCGCACCCCAGGCTGAAATCTAATGGGCGAGCGGAACGCTGGGACCGGCTGGCGCAGGAGCGGCCGGTTTGGCCGGAGCCGCCGGTGTCGAGGGCGCCGTCGATGCCGGCGGAATGATCGGCGATGCCGGGGCGCCCTGGTCGATGATGGAGACGGGGGCGCGCGCGTGATTATGGACGACCACCAACAGCACACTCGTCGTCATAAAGGCTGCCGCCAGGATGGCTGTTGCCCGCGTCAATAGATTCGCGGTCGAGCGCCCGGTCATAAAGCCCGACATTCCGCCGCCGCCGATGCCCAGTGCTCCGCCTTCGCTTTTCTGCAACAGCACAACGCCGATCAGGGCGAAGGCCACCATGATATGAATGACGAGCAAGATCAGAATCATGCGCGGTATTTAACCACTCGGAGGCGCTCTGACCAGCCTTCCTGAGCCCTCAAAACACAGCAGCAATCGATTCGACACGTCCCCGTATCGGGCGGGGCGGGCGCGCCTTAGTTCAGGCCGTGGGGCTGACGCGAGACGGGCGCGCCGGCGCCGCAGCCATCCTGGACGCGATTTCGGCGGGTTTGGTCCAGGCGAGATATTCGGCGGCGTATTCGGGCGGCAGGATCTCGACCATCGATTCGTTTTCGAGCCACACCTCGATCACATGGAACGGGCCGCGGTTGCAGTTGAAGCAATGCCAGCCCTCGCGTTTTGCGATCTTTTCGACAGTGTCGGCATCAGTCGTGACGCTGAGCGCGAAATGGGTCGGGCCAAAGCCGCGCGCCTCTTTTTTGACAAAAGTCCCGCCGTTGTCATCGCCCGGCCGCAATTCGGTCCCGGCCGGATAAACCTCGACGCCCGAGCCGAGGTCGTCGAGCTGCAGGGCAAAAAAGCTGCCCGGATTGGGCGGAAACGGCACCGCCTTACCGCCCATCAATTCGGCCAAGACCTCGGCCACATGCTTCGGGTCGCGCGCGGCGATCGACAAATGATGGATCATGGCTTCCTCTCAATCTTTCTCAACCTCGATCTTTACCGGCTACGAGTAGCACAGCGAATGTGCGCTGTCGGCCTTGGTTCCAATATCGGGCGGCTCTCGGCGCTTTACAGCAATAATTCCGCTGCGGCGAAGCCGGGTTCGAGGGTGAAGAGCTCTTGCGGCTGTGTGACGCCGCGCAAGGCGTAGCGGCCGACCGAAACCAATCGGCGCCGCGTCTCCGCATCAAGCGCGTCGGCGAAGGTTGCTGATAACAGCACGTCCTGCTCGACCGACCGGCTCATCGCCAGTATTCGGCTGACCTCGTTAACCGCCGGGCCGATGACCGTGAAGTCGAGACGGTCCTTGCTGCCGACATTGCCGTAAAACACATCGCCGACATGCAACGCGAGATAAACCTCGCTTGTCGGCAATCCCTGTTCGGCACGGCGTCGATTGAGCTTGGCGGCACCCTTGCGGACCTGCACGGCGGCGGCGAGTGCCGCAAGGCAGGCCGGCCCGCGATCCTCGCCGGCAAAGATGGCCAAGGTCCCATCGCCGACGAGCTTCAGCACATCGCCGCCGTGCCTGTGCACCGCGGAGACGACGACATCGGCATAGTCATTGAGCAGCGGGATGATCTGCTCGGGCGGTACCCTATCGGAAATATGGGTGTAGCCATGCAGATCGCTGTACCACAAAACCGCGCCGATCTTCTCGGCAACCCCGCGCAGGATGCGCCCGCTCATGACACGCCGGCCCGGATCGCGGCCGAGATAAGTTTCCGCCAAAGTCCCGGCCATGCGCGCCAGCGCTGCCGACTTGATCGCGAGCTTCAGAAACGGTGCCAGACGCTTGATCGCGACGGCGGCACCATCGTCAAAACCGTCTGCCGCATTGGTCACCCATGACGAGTAGACACAATCCATCTCGCCGATCACCCCTTCATTTGCGAAGCGCTGAACCAACGCCAGGTAATCGGTCATGCCCTCATCGCGCGCCTGCTCGATCGCAACAAAGTCGGAAGGATCTCCAGCACAAAGGCGCCGCCGCAGCACCTCGCCGCCCGTGTTCAGCAGGTGAAAGAATGGCGAGCGCCGCCAGTTCTCGGCCGCTTCGCCCTCGTTGGTGCGGCCATAATCCACCGCCTCGGCAGCGTTCGGCAGATCGGCGCGCCAGCGAAAGACGCGGCCCTCATAAATCGGATGCAGGGTATCGAGAATAACCAAGGCGCGCGCCAACGGGATCCCCGCGTCGCGGAGACGGCGGCAGAAGCCGGCCATCAACTCGTTATCGCTGTGGCCTACCAGCCCGGCTTTTGTTACCCAGGCGGCGATTTCCTCGAACGCCGACTGGTTCATTTGCAGAGTCCAGCCTGACCCGCGTCGGTCTTTGCGTGGACGCTCATCGCAGTTGCTCGGCGAATTTGGCGAAATCGATCACGGTGCGGGAATGCGAACCGATCCCGATTTCCTTGTCGCCCTCGGCGGCGCGCACGGTAAATTCGATGCGCCGGCCGTCGACTTTTGTGACCTCCGCCGCGCCGGTGACCTGCCGCCCGGCCGGGGTCGCCGCCAGGTGGCGGACATTGACCGCGGTGCCGACGGCACTCTCGCCGGGGTCGAGAAAGCCGCGGATCGCGTTCAGCGCGGCGTTTTCCATGATCATGATCATAACCGGTGTCGCCAGCACCGGCGGCAACGTCGCATCTTTGAACCGATTGGCCAAATGCTCCGACTGGACGAGCAGCGTAAACGACCCCTTGGCCCCCAGCGGTATCGGCTTCATCGCGGATCTCCGCAAATAATCTTGCCCTAGCCTAGATGCGGCTGATCGTCCCCGTGATCTACGCCTGCACTCACGCGGAACGGTGTGCAGGGCGTCCAGCGGCTTAGTTGAGGATCATAAAATGCGCGTGGGTCGGCCGCATGGCGAGCCCGTTGACCGGTAATACGTCCTGCGGGCAAGCGGAAAAAACGACGATGCAATCGATTTCGGCGCGCAATGCCACGTAGCTGCCAGGCGTGCTGACCGGCGGCCTCACCTCGACCCGGTTGCCGTCGATGACCGGAATGTTCATGAAAAGGTTGAGCGGCGCCGGCACCTCGGGCGGCACCAGGCCGAGCTTGGCGAGCGCCGCAGCGAGGTTATCCGTGCAGTTGTCGTGGTAACCCTCACACCCGAGAAGCTCATAGCGCCAGCGGTCGCAGGCCGCGAACAAGGTGTCGTGGATGCCGCCAGAGGTGTCTTCGAGGACGGTCAGGATCGGCCGGCGCCTGTTGGTGACGAGCGTGTCGCCGACAGCCGGCATGATATGCCCCAACGCCACGCGGCTGTGCTCCATCGACATAAATTCGCGCAGGTCCGCGGCATTAAACGCCCAAGTATCGACCACCTGCTGACCGGTCGTGTTGATGACTTTCACCATCTCGCCCCGGTTGAGATGAGTGCTCTTTCCCCTGCGCGCCGGAATCTCGATCATGACGCCTCTGCGACCCTTGCTGGTGAGCCCGAATATAGCGGGAAGCCGGCTTCGGTGCGGTCTATCTGTTGCCGGACGGCACCTCGATCGGTGCGCAATTCGATCGGCCGGACATCAGGCAATCTTCGAGGTTCGATTCATTGCGCAATGCGTGCACCAGATAGACCGCGGCGATGACCAGCAGCGCCACAATCAATAGCCCGATCAGAGCGCGCGACCGCGATTCGTCGTGATTGGGCTCATCGGGCGGCTCGGCCAACAGCGTCTCCAGTCCAACAGGACCACCCGGCTGCAACCCTATGCCCCGGATTGGATGTTATAAGCGACAGTCCGGGCTTACGTTTCCTCCTGAACCCTGCTTGTCAAGCGACCAGTCCCGGGGAGAGCAGGTTATGATACGCCGCTCGGACGCCGTCGCTGATGGGCAATTGGTTGATTCGGGAGGAATGCCGCGATGACCGAACCGCGCTCGCTCACCGCCCGCGAGGCCGCCCGGCAGATCGCCGAGCGGCGACTAACCGCCGAGGCGCTCGTCGAATCCTATCTCGAGCGGATCGCCGCGCGCGAAAGCGTCATCGGCGCCTGGCAATATCTCGATCGCGACCAGACGCTCGCCGAAGCGCGCCAGCGCGACAGCGAAGCCCCGCGCGGCCCGCTGCAGGGGATTCCGATCGCAGTCAAGGATCTGATCGACACTTTCGACATGCCGACTACCTATGGCTCGCCGATCTACCGCAATCACCGGCCGGCGGCTGACGCCTCCTGCGTCGCCCTCGCTCGGGCGGCTGGAGCAATCGTGCTCGGCAAGACCGTAACCACCGAATTCGCGACCTTCACCCCGGGCAAGACCGCAAACCCGCACAACCCCGCTCATACGCCCGGCGGTTCGTCGAGCGGTTCGGCCGCGGCAGTGGCCGACGACATGGCGCCGCTCGCCTTTGGAACGCAAACCGCCGGGTCGGTGATCCGCCCGGCCTCGTTCTGCGGCTGCGTTGGTTACAAGCCGAGTTTCGGGCTGATCAACCGCACCGGCATCAAGCCGCTCTCCGACACACTCGATACGGTCGGCGTCTACGCCCGCAAGGTCGAGGACGCCGCCTTTTTTGCCGGCGTCCTGACCGAGCGGCCGGCCTTGCGTCATCTCACGGTGCCCGAAACAGCACCGCGTTTCGGCCTCTACCGCACGCCGGTGTGGGATGAAGCCGAGCCGGCGACATCCGCAGCGCTCGATGCCGCGCGCGCTGCACTCGAACGCGCCGGCGCCACAGTCGAGGAGCTGTCGGTTATCCCTGAGCATCAGAGTCTGACCGAGGCGCAGGACAAGATCATGGGTTTTGAAATCTGTCGTGCGCTCGCCGATGAGCGCATCCGGCACAGCGCCGAACTCTCGCCGCGACTGGCCCAGCTGCTCGATGCCGGGATGGCGGTCGGTGCTGCGGAGTACGATGCAGCGCGCTCCTTGGCCGACGCCGCGCGCGCCGGACTCGGCAGCTTCTTCGGTGGCTGCGACGGTGTTCTAACACCGGCGGCACCCGGCGAAGCGCCTCAGGGACTCGGCTATACCGGGAACCCTGTGTTCAACCGCATGTGGACCTTGCTCGGCACCCCTAGCGTTGCGGTCGCGGCGCTTTGGGGTGTCGGCGGTCTGCCGACCGCGGTACAGCTCGTTGGCCGCATCGGGGACGATGCTCGGCTGTTGGCCTGCGCTGCGTTCCTCGAGCGCGCGCTTCTCGCATGACCTGTACAGGGACGGCGCTGCTGGTTCTGGTTTCGTCGGGGCTTGTCGGCTGTTCGGCGCTCACTCCCTACCCGACCTATCCGCAACAGCCCGCGGCCGGCGCCAAGGATGCGGGTCCGCGGGTAGCGATCTGCTATGACGCGCTCGCCAGCTCGCGCATGGCCGTGCAAAAGGCAGCGCAGGACGAGTGCGGGCCGGGTACCCTCGCCAACCAGCTCGATACCGACTGGAAGCTCGACTATTGCCCGCTCCTGCTACCTGCGCGCGCAACTTTCGTCTGCCAACCAAAGAAATAAATGTAGAGCTAGCCGCGATATAGCGTCCGGCGTCGACGAACGGCAAATTTGCCAGGATCGCGCTATCTTGACGCTCGTGGCGATGGACGACGAAGCTTTTTTACCGAGCGCCTGCAAACCTTACACCGTGAGGGGCGTTACCGCGTTTTCGCCGACTTCGAGCGGCGCTGCGGGGGGTGCCTGCGCGCCTACGGTTACCGCATCGGCGCCGAAGTCACGGTGTGGTGCTCGAATGATGATGCGACCTGCCGCCTGAGCCCTGGCCTTCTCCGGCACGGGTCTTCCGATATCCAAGGGAATCCGATGTTGCCGTCTGGCACATCGCGATCCCGTTCGACTACACGGCGCATGAGGGATGGCTGACCATCTCGCTTGTGGACGTCCGGCGGACGCCGAGCCGACGGGAGAGAAAGCGCTATGTCCATAGCACCGTCAACCTCTCGCCGGCGAAAACAGCCGGCAACGGTGTTCCACTGGACGTCTGCACTTTTTGCGGTTATTATACTCTCGCGTTAAACGGCGATTGTCCCAGTCGCGGTCAACACGCATTAATTTACGGTTGTGATGCAGCTCAGACTATTCAGACACTTTGTCCCCGTTTCGGTCGTGCTGCTCGTGTCGTCGGACGCGCTGCTGATCACTGGCGCGTTTTACCAGATGCTGTCTCAGTCGGGTCCAACTAACCCGCTTGTATTTGGTGACACCAGCCTCCGCACTCAGCTCGCTGCAGGGTTGTCGGCCGCCGCCGTTGCCACGATGATCTCGGTGGGTCTTTACGGTGAGCAGAGCTTCGTCGATTTTCGCCAGCTGCTGAGCAGGATCGCCGTCGCGTTCGTCCTGTTCTTAATGGTGGTGATTGCCTGCGCCGCCTATTGGCGTGACGGGTTGAAGGACTTGCCCGATCCCGCTAATTTGCCGCTGAAGGCGACTCTGATCTGGCTCGGCTGCATCTCACTGACCCGCGGGACTTTTCTGATCACCCTTGGCCGTGGGGTGTTAAAAAGGCGGATTGCGGTCCTTGGCAATGGCATCCAAGCGGCGCGCATTGCGCGTTTGGTCGAGCGCGGTGAAAACCAGCATTTCGTGCCGGTCTCGTACATACGCATGCCCGGGGAGTGGGAACGTGGCATCGTCAGCGCCGCCGCCATTGAATGGCCCGATGCCGGACCCGATGCTCTCGCCGAACTCGGCGGTTCGCTTGGCATCAGTGAAATCGTTGTAGCGCCCGACGACCGCCGCGGGCTCCCAGTCCAGCAATTGCTGCACTGCAAGCTCGCTGGAATTAGCGTCACCGAATTTCTCGATTTTTGGGAACGTGAAACGCGAACCGTCGATCTTGAGGCACTGCGTCCGAGCTGGCTATTCTATTCCGATGGGTTTCGCTGCGGCGCCGTCGACGAACTCGCGAAGCGAGCTTTTGACATAATCGTCAGCCTGTGTTTGCTGGGGTTTACAGCACCGCTCCTGTTGGTTGTGGGCTGCCTGATCAAGTTCGACAGCCCGGGTCCAATTCTTTATCGCCAGGAACGCGTTGGCTACCGCGGCCGCCATTTCACGATCCTCAAATTCCGCAGCATGCGGATTGATGCCGAACACAACAGCGGACCGCAATGGGCCGCCCGCGCCGATCCCCGGATCACCCGGATCGGGGCTGTTATCCGCAAATTGCGGATCGATGAGTTGCCGCAAATTTTGACCGTTTTACGCGGCGATATGAGTTTCGTCGGCCCACGCCCGGAGCGCCCCTACTTTGTCACCAACCTCACCGCCGTCATCCCGTACTACAACGAGCGGCATTGGGTACGTCCCGGCATCACCGGCTGGGCGCAGATCAATTATCACTATGGCGCATCGATCGAAGACGCTCGCCGCAAGCTCTCGTTCGACCTTTACTATGTTAAAAACCGCAGCATTTTTCTTGATTTTTTGATTTTATTGCAGACTGCTCGCGTCATATTGTGGAACCAAGGAGCAAGATAGGATCACCAATCTGCCCAGACTTATCATTACGACGGTTTATTCCGGATGCGCACTGGCATTTATCCTGATCATCGCACTGATGGTCTTGCGAGGTCGAACGAGTCGCACCGGCACTGCGATCGTTGGCTGCTGTGCGGCGTCAGCGGTGTGGGCGGGCGCATCAGCAACGGCCGGTTTGGTGCCCAGCCCCGTTCTGGCGGTGCTGGACAGTTTCCGGCTTTCGGCATGGCTGCTTTTTGCCGTTTATCTCGTCACTGGGGGCGGTGAGGCGGGCCCCGCGCGCAAGCGCGGCTATCTGATTGCGGCTGCAATTTATTGTGCCTTGGCGATCGCTATCGATGCCGGCGCGATCGTCGGCGTTGGCAGCAGGCAAATATTTGCCCAGCTGTTGGTTCGCATCGGCTTTGGCGTGCTCGGCCTGCTAACAATCGAAAACTTGTGGCGCAATACCGATCCGTGGCGCCGATGGCATGTTTGGCCGCTGTGCCTCGCCCTCGGCCTATTGTATGCTTATGAGCTTTTTCTGTTTTCTGACGCTTTCATCACCCGTGGTCGAGCCGATCCCGGCTTGGCGCTCGGGCGCGCAATTGCCGCGGCGTTTGCGGTGCCGCTATTGGTATTGGCGATGGCGCGCAATCGCGAGTGGCGGGTCGACATCCATGTCTCCCGGCAGGTCGTGCTCCATACCGCTACGCTGTTGGCGAGCGGCTGCTTTCTGTTGGCCGTCGCCGTTGTCGGGATGCTGTTGCGCGGCTTTGGCGGCGATTGGGGCCTCGTATTGCAGCTGGCCATGCTGTTTGGCAGCGTTGTCGTGCTGGTCACCGTGATGTCTTCAGGGAGCTATCAGCAGCGTCTCAAATTTCTGATTTCTAGGAATTTTTTTACTCATCGCTACGACTATCGTGTCGAGTGGCTAAAGTTTATCGAGCTGATCTCCGACCAGCGGCAAGCTGACGAACTGCAGGTGAGAATCATCCGCGCCCTTGCTGAATTCGTCGATAGCCCGGCCGGTATGCTGTGGTCGGGTACTGGAACGGAGTATCGCCCCACTGCGGGGTGGCTGGCGCGAACCGAGCATGCCGCTGCAATTGCCTCGGACGACCCGTTCCTCGCCGGCTTCCGCGACGGCGGCTGGATCCAGGAATGCCTAAACGATCCGTCCCATCAAGGATGGAGCTTCGCGTCGGCCCGAGCTTGGCTGGCTGTGCCGTTGTCGTACCGGCGTGAGATCGTCGGTTTTGTGGTTCTCGATCGGCCGCACCATAAGGTCGCGCTCGATTGGGAGGCGTTCGACTTGCTGCGCGCCGCCGGTCGCCAAGCCGCCAGCTACGTCGCCGAAGAACGGTCGACGAAGGGTCTTCGCGACACCGAATTATTGACTGAGTATAGTAAACGCTTTGCGTTTGTCGTGCATGATATCAAAAACCTCGCGAGCCAGCTCGGTCTCATTGTCAGCAATGCGCATCGCTATATAGACAACCCCGAATTTCAACGTGACATGCTTCAGACCGTCGAAGATGCGGTATCCCGAATGAACAAATTGTTGGGCCAGCTGAAGGCGGAAGATCGATCCGTACCCCGGCTGACCGACCCATCAGCTATTGTCGCTGCTGTGGCCAACGAATTCTCGGTGGCGATGGAGGCCGATAGCGAAAGTGCGTGTTGCAATGTCACGATTGCGCCAGACAAACTCCAGTCGGCGCTGACGCACTTGGTACAAAACGCCCTCGATGCCTCACCGGCCGGCCGTCCGGTTGTCTTGCGCACCCGGCGCCGCGGCCGCCAATTTCTGATCGACGTCGTCGACCGCGGGATTGGAATGGACGAAGCCTTTGTGCGCAACGAGCTGTTCCGCCCATTCCGATCGACGAAATCGGGCGGGTACGGCATTGGCGCGTATCAGACCCGGGAGCTGATCCGCATGGCGGGCGGCGAGCTTGAAGTGGTGTCGAGGCCGGGCGCCGGAACGACAATGCGCATTATCCTACCGCTTGCCGAGAGCGGCGAAGCCGCCATGCCCTCGGCCGCCGCATGAACAGCACAACGACCGAGCCCAGGCCGCTGCTGATTGTTGATGACGACAACGGGCTGCTGCGTCAGCTGCGCTGGGCATTTTCCGAGCACAAGGTGCATGCAGCAGCGGACCGGCGCGAGGCAGTGGCCCTTATGCGCGCCCATCAGATCCCGGTTGCGATCCTCGATCTCGGTCTGCCCCCGGATCCAGACGGTGCCTCGGAGGGCCTCGCGGCCTTGTCAGAAATCCGCGAGCTCTCCCCGGCGACCAAGGTCATCATCGCCACGGGCAACGAGACCCGCGAGCACGCGCTGCGCGCAATCGCGCTTGGCGCCTACGATTTTTACCAGAAGCCGATCGATATCGAGGTTCTGCGGATGATCGTCGGCCGCGCCGAACAGATGTTTGAACTCGAGGCCGAAAACCGGCGTCTCACCGATGCCGCCAATGCCACTTCGCCAATCGATGGCATCATCGCCACCAGCTCCGAAATGCTGGGCGTACTTCGCAATATTGAAAAGCTGGCGCCGACTGATGTCGCGGTGCTGCTGCTTGGCGAAAGCGGCACCGGAAAGGAGCTGCTCGCCCACGCAATCCACAAACTCAGCCGCCGCGCCGAAGGCCCGTTCGTACCGATCAATTGTGCGGCGATCCCCGAGACCCTGCTCGAAAGCGAGTTGTTCGGCCATGAAAAAGGCGCTTTTACCGGCGCTATTCGGCTGAATATCGGGCGGATAGAAAGTGCGCATCACGGTACGCTGTTTCTCGACGAAATTGGCGACGTGCCGCTGCCAATGCAGGTCAAGCTATTGCGCTTTTTGCAGGATCAGATCGTCGAGCGCATTGGCGGACGGCGTCCGATACAGGTCGATGTGCGCATTGTCTGCGCCACCAATCAGGATCTCGACCGGATGATGGCCGAAGGCCGGTTTCGCGAAGACCTGTTCTATCGGCTGAACGAGGTCACGATCCGGGTCCCCGCGCTGCGCGAGAGACCAGCGGATGCGGTGGTTCTGACCAGTTTTTTTTTGCGGCGTTTTGCGGCCGAATATGGGCGAACCGCACGCGGTCTTGCCGGATCGGCGCTTACCGCGATCAGAGATTATGCTTGGCCGGGCAACGTCCGCGAGCTCGAAAACCGGATCAAGCGTGCGGTCGTGATGACCGACGGACCTCTCGTGACTGCTGCGGATCTCGATCTGCCCTGCGCCGAAGACACTGGCAAATCACTCGACATCCGCGCGGCACGGGCGCGCGCCGAACGCGAGGTCATCCAATTGGCCTTGACCCAGACCGGGTCGAACCTTTCGAAGGCCGCGAAACTGCTCGGGATTAGCCGGCCTACGCTCTACGATTTGATGCAGCAGCACCAGCTCGGCGCCGACGGATGATGCTGGCTGAGGAGGAACTGAGGATGCGTCAGACGCGCCGCCGTCCTGTCGAGCTTCGCACGGCTTTGGCGATCGTGGTGCTCCTCGCCACTGCTTCGTCGGCTGTTGCGGCCGAGTCGCCAGCCTCTGTCAAGAGCGCCGACCAGTATATCGCGAATGGCAATCCCAAGGCGGCCGAGATCGAGTTGCGCAACGCGGTCCGCGCCGCGCCTCAGGACGCCCAGCTGCGCATCCGCTTGGCCCGCGTCTATTTACAGCTGGGAGACCCGATTTCGGCCGAACGCGAAGCTCGCGCAGCGCGCGAGCGCAACGGCGCCGAAGCCGACTATCTGCCGGTTTTGGACCAGGCGTTGTTGCGCCAGGGCAAGTTCCAGGAGCTCGCCGATCTGGTCCATCCCGGCAACCGCCCACCCGCTCTCGAAAGCCAGGTGCGCTGGGCGCTCGGTATGGCAGCGGCCGGTCAGCATGATAATGCCAGGGCGCAATCCCTGCTGCAGGATGCCATCCGCCTCGACCCGAAAGCAGCTCCGCCAAAGATCGGCTTGGCCCGCTTGATCGCGGCCAGCAGCCCGGCACAGGCAAACAAGTTGCTTGACGAAGTGTTGTCCGCCAATCCGCGCGCAGTCGAGGCGCTTGAGGTCAAGGGCGAATTGGCGCGTGCAAAGGGTGACTTGCGGGCGGCGAAGAGCGATTTCGATGCGGCTCTTCAGATCGACCCGCAGAATGTCGCCACACGGCTGAGCCGCGCCAGCCTCAATATCGCGCAAGGTAAATACGAGGCGGCCGACGAGGATCTCAATCCGATTCTCAAGGCCAATCCCAATAATTTCATGGCGAACTACCTTCGAGCGGTGGAGGAAGTAAAGCAAAAGCAATACGCCGCGGCCGACCGGCAACTCGACCGGCTGTCGCTAGCGTTCGACCAGTTCCCGGCGGGGTATTATGTGCAGGGCGCCATCAAGGTTGAACTCGGCCAGTACGCTCAGGCAGAAGCGATCCTCAGCAAATACCTCGACCGAGCTCAAGGTGACGCCAGGGCGGCGCGTTTGGCGGCGTTCGCAGCGCTGCGGCAGCGCGCACCCAGTCGGGCGATTGAGTATTTGAAACCCCTCGCTGCCCAACCAAAGGCCGATGCCGATACCCTGACATTGCTCGGCAACGCCTATATGGCAAGCGGCAAGCCCGAATTGGCGCTGCAGCAGTTTGAAAAGGCGGCGGCGCTGGAACCGAACAACCCGACGATCGAGACTCGGATGGCGATCTCTGAGATCGGCATCGGACAAGGCAAGGAGGGGTTGGCCGAACTCGAGCGCGTATTCAGCACGCAGACCGGTGTACCGATAGCAGGCCCGACCCTTGTCTTGGCTCAGCTGCGCGCTGGCCAGCTCGACAAAGCGGCTGGGGTGGCGGCGGCCCTGATCAAGCGCGACGGCAACAATCCTCTCTACCTGACATTGTCGGGCATGGTGAAGGCCGCGCAAAAGGATGTCGCTGGCGCGGAGGCCGCATTTCACGCCACACTCGCCCAGAACCCTGATTTTACGCCGGCGATGAATGATTTGGCGGCGCTTTACTTGTCGAGTGGGCGCCCCGATGACGCGAAGAAGGTTTATCAAGCAGCGCTAGCCAAGAAAGCGGATGATGTAAACGCCTTGCTGGGCTTGGCCAATGTAGCGATCAATCAGAAGAAATGGTCGGAAGCGACCGACTTCGTCAACCGCGCGCGCTCTGCCGCGCCAAATGATCCGGCACCCGGGATGGCGCAGGTGCGGATCTATGCGCTGCAAGGAAACTGGACCGACGCTGCGGCGGTCGCCGGCGCACTCAGCGCACAATTCCCAAGGGATCTGAATGTCATTCAGGCGCTGGCTCAAGCTCAATTCGCGTCCGGCAACATCAATGGCGCTGTGACGAGTTATAAGCGGGCCTATGAATTGGCGCCGAACTCGACGCCGATGCTGTCGCGCTATCTTTCCCTGCTGATATCCGCGAAATATTATCGGGAAGCGAACGACGTTCTGCGCGACGCCATCGACCGCAATCCCAAAAATGACGCGCTAAAGGCGGACCTCGTCCGGATCACGGCTGATCTCGACGGGGCCGACGCTGCCGTCTCCAGAGCAAACCTTTACGCCAAGGACAATCCAAACGACAGCATCTTTCCGCTGGTCGCGGCCGAGGTGTACGAAAATGCCGGGCGTTGGAACGACGCCATCAATTTGCTCGAAGCAGCCGCTGCGGCGCACCCGAGCGACGGTACGCTGACGACCGCGCTCGCCGCGCTCTATGACCGGACCGGACATTTCGCCAAAGCCGAGGCGTTATTGGCCGGGCAATTGAAGACTAATCCGAAGAATGCTCAGGCAGCTGTGTTGCTGGGATCACTTTACTTAAAAGCCCGCCGCAGCGCTGATGCGCAAAAAGTGTACGACGCTCTCCTCGCGCAAAAGTCCAATGATTTCGCCGCCCGGCTCGGGCTGGCGGATGTCGCGATCTTTGAAAACAAATGGTCTGAGGCCGCGGATCAGATCAAGCAAGCAACAAAACTCAATCCCGAGAGCGCCGCTCCGGGTCTCAAGCTCGTTGATCTTTACATCCGCAGCCGAGATTGGAAGAACGCAACTGCGACTGCGACCAATCTTGCCACCAAATTTTCTGACAATGTCGATGTTATTGATGCCGAGGCTCGCGCTCAAATCGGGGCGGGTGACAAACAGGCGGCGATCGCGAGCTACAAACATGCCTACGAGCTCGATCCCAATTCGTCCAAGATCTTGGCTCGCTATGTCGGCGTCCTAAACAGCGCCAAAAAATACGCCGAAGCCCAATCAATTCTGCAGCAGGCACTTGATCGCGAGCCGCAGAACTCGACGATCAAGGCCAATCTAATCCAGGTTGCGGCGGATATCGGCGGCATCGACGCCGGTCTTGCCGAAGCCCGCGATCTCGCCAGGAAGGATCCGGACAACCTGATCTACGACATGATTTCGGCGGATCTGCTGGATAAGGGAGGACGTGGCAAAGAAGCAATCGGGTTGCTCGAACGTGATCTCGCATCGAAACCAACCAATGACGAAGTCCGCGCGCAGCTGGCAACGCTCTATGTACGAGCGGGCCAGCCAGACAAGGCTCAGACATTGCTGAGGGCGCGCCTCAAAGACGATCCCACCAACTACCCGGCGACCCAGATGCTGGCCTCGCTGTATCTGCAAAGCAAAAACTATGATGCGGCGATTGCACAATACAATAAGCTTTTGCAGTCGCGTCCGGCCGACCCAACGGCCCTGAACAATCTTGCTTGGCTGTATCAGCAGAAGGGTGATTTGTCAAAAGCGCGAGAGCTGGCCGAACGCGCCGCGGCGGCAGCCCCGAATGCTCCGCAAATCGACGATACGCTCGGGTGGATCCTGCTGGCTCAGGGCGACGCTGCAAAGGCAATGACCTATCTGACTGCCGCCAATGTCTCGGCGCCCGCGAACCCATCGATCGCCTACCACTTGGCGGTTGCGCTGCAACGCGCTGGCCATTCCGCCGACGCCCAAACTGTGCTCGAAAAATTGCTCGGCTCCGGCGCCGCCTTTGCCGAAAAGCCCGAGGCCGAAAAGCTGTTGGCCGATATCAAGCACAGTTGATCGCGCCGACGGCACCAAACTCCCAAACAGGGTCAACAAGCGGGCTGCCCGCTCCACGCGAGAATTCGTTCGTCCACGGCTATGCCGGATACTCCGAACCACTGGAGACCTCATGCCGCGTGTGCTGTAGCTGATACTTATTTCTTCCCTGCGCTGGGCATGCACGCACAGGCGCGCGCATCAGGCGGCGGGTCCTTGACCCAGATCAACGCCGCATCACCCTTGACGCGCTGAGATTAAACCGGTTCGATCGTTCTTGATGCATTCAGCTTGAAGAAGCCTGAGCATACAGTCGTACGACGTCCCAAAAGGAGTGGCCAGACATGTCACCAGTAAAGAAATTCACGGCAGGTCCCTTGTCGTTCGTCGTCAAACATGAACTGTGGGACGGCAATATCCATGATCACGCGGACCAGGGTGTCTCGATCGCCGTGACGGCGGATGTCGCCGGCAAAGAGACAACCCTGCTTCGGTTCAACTGCTTCGATCTGGAAAAAAGCTACGTTTACGGGCCGGAAAATCCCGATCCGCAGCCCGCGGCGTCGGTGACGCAGGACGATCTGCCGGAAACGCTAAGTAGCTCCGGCCGGTTCTACAGAATGGACCCGATAACCGACGGGAATCCGATCGGTTGGACGATCAGGACCTTGGGAAAGAAGCTTCCAAAGATGCTCGAAAGAGCCGGCTATCCGCAGGTCGCCGCGGCCGCCAATATGGCAGAGGTAAGGGACGTACTTCCTGAGGTGGAAGCTTGCGCCAGGGAGCTGTTTGCCGCCGAGCGGAATACGGTCAAGCACAATCGCGGCACGCACATCTTCCCAGCCGGGAACATCAGATTTGGGCTTGAGATGCGGCGGCAGCAGGGGGGAGACGGCGGCTTGGCGGTCCATGTTTTGGCGGACATCGGCGGTGCGACGCAAAATTCGTATGTGGAAGAAACCGAGATCCTGGCCTTCGACTGTTTCTGGCAAGCGCCGCATTACCATTATGGCCCGCGCAACAAGAACCATCGCATCTATTGGGACAAGACCTTGGTCGAGGACCCGCTCAGCTGGGTTTTTGAGCAGTTCGAGAACAGAAAATTGGGGGCCATGATCGAGCGCGCTGGTTACCCGGGAGTTGCGGCCGATCTGGACCTGGAAAAAATCGCTTCCATTCTCCCCGCGATGAAGGAGAAGGCCCGCGAGCTGCGAGCCGAAGGCGAAAGATTAACCGGGCATCCAGGGTTGCCTTTAGAGCCGACGCCGAACCTAGCGGGTCGTTAAAAGCCGCACGCGGCAAAGCATTTGCCTCTGCGTAACAAGGCCCTTTGTCAACCAAGGCAAAGGGCCCACAGCGATCGGCGCGCGGTTCCTATCGTTATCCTTAGCGCGATCAGCGACAGCTAACCCCGCCCTGCCGCTGTCTGCACAATATTTCAGGCTAGAGCTAGAGGTTACTCTGTTGCTCTGACATCTCGTGTCCGAGTATTTGCGTTAAAACCGCGGCTGCACTATAGGCGCGGTGTTGCTGGGTTTATTGTCAAAGATGACCAGCGGCGATTATTCCGGCATCAGACGGAGGTCAATGCCCGGCGCGCGCAGCTCGGCGAGATACCCCTTCACCACCCCGAAGTCGGTATCGTACTCCATGCGCACCGGCATCATCTCGCCGCCGGGTACGACACGGGCATACCAAATCTTGCCCCGGTCGTATGTACCCTCGCTGCGATCCGGATTGGCCATAAGATCTTCGCGGACCACATTGCAAGATTGTGCCGGACCGGCAAAGTTTTGGTGCCCGTCGCCGGCAAGGTTTGCTCGCTGGTTGTCGGTGAAACGGAGATTGTAAAGGCCCCGTCCGTCAAACACACGAACTACGAGGGCGCACGTGCCGCGCTCTGAAAGCTGGCGCTCAAGTAAGAAATATGCCGTCAGTTGGTCGACCGTGCCGCGGATCTGCTGCTCTGTTATCGGGGAAGCTTGCCCCGATGCGGGGCTCGCCGATGCCTTGATCACGCGGCCATCGCCGCCATAGTCGATCCGATAATGTCGGCCTACACCGTTTCGCCGGACATTCGCCTCATAGGTTTGGGGTCGAGCCGCCCCCTTGTCGGCTTGCCCATAGACGTCCGAATGGCTGTCAAGGTCGACAAACATACGGGCGAGACCGCGCGTGTCGAGATCCATCTCGATGCCGTATTGATGCGGCGCCTGCTCAACGGTCGTCCGATTGGTCAACAGGTGAATTCCAGCGATGCCGTAGACTTCATATCGCGCTTCAACCCATTTCGCCGCCGCGTGCGTCGTCGCGATATTACCCGTGAGGACTATTCCGATGAACCCTGGTATTAAAGCCCGGCGGGTGAGATTAACAATCATCGCACGCAACAAGTGTCCCCCGCAAAACAAGCTCAAAACAAGCGACTACAGGTGTATGCGGATCGGATCTGGGCCGCGCGTCGTATCAGCCGAGTTCGGGCGGGCGGCGCTCGTGCCAATCGGTCGCCTGCTGATATGCCCAGCCGATACGCAACGCCGTTGCCTCGTCATAGCCGCGACATACGATCTGCAATGACAATGGCAAGCCGCCGATAGTAATAAAGCCATTGGGTATCGCCAGCGCACACAATTCGAGCGCGTTGACAAAACGCGTGAAGTGGGCCGGCGTCGTGCTCTGATCGACAGCGTCGAGCGGGACCGCGGCCGTTGTCGTCGTCGGGGTCAGCAACGCATCGGTATCGCCGAGGGCGGCGGCAAATTCCGCTTTCGCCTCGGCTTGCTCGCGCAATGCGCCAAGGTAATCGCGCGCGGATACACCCCGTCCCGAGGCAATTCGCGGACGCACAGCCTCATCGATTGGCAGCGTCATGTTGTCGATCAAGTCGCCGACCAGGAAATAGGATTCGGCGCCGATGATGCGGCCAGTGAGCTGCGTGTAATCGGCAAAACGCCGGGGCAATTCGACCGAAACAATTTCGGCCCCTAGCCGCGCGAAAGTGTCGATCGCGGCATCGTAGGCGGCGAGCATTTCGGCCGCAACCTGATCGCGCTCGATCGCCGGCATGCGCGCGAGCTTCAAACCGCGCACACCGCGTCGCATCGTCTCCAGCGAGCCGGCCAGAGGGCGCCCCAAAGTGCGCGGATCGTTCGGATCGGGACCCTCAATCGCCTGGTACAGCAACGCCGCATCCTCGACCGAACGCGCCATCGGCCCCGGGGTGTCCAGGCTTGGGCTCAGCGGCAAAATGCCGTAGGTGCTGACCCGGCCGATCGTCGTCTTGAGCCCGCTGAGCCCGCACCAAGAGGCCGGTAATCTTACTGAGCCACCGGTATCAGTGCCGATTCCCCATGGCGCCATGCAGGCTGCTACCGCGACGCCGGTGCCGCTGCTCGACCCGCCGGGCGTGCGCGCCACCGCCGGGTCCCACGGGTTCCACGGGGTGCCACGATGCTGGTTGGTGCCCCAGCCGCCCATCGCAAACTCGACCGTATGCGTCTTGCCGAGCACGATCATGCCGGCGGCGATCATGCGCCGAGCGATTGTCGCGGTGCAGGTCGAGCGGCGATCATGCCAAACTTGTGTCCCGCCCGTCGTCACTCGGCCCTCAATCTCGATCAAATCCTTGAGCGCGATTGGGATGCCGTGGAGCGGGCCGATATAATGTCCCGACCGGATTGCCTTCTCAGTCGCCTCGGCGGCAAGCCGGGCTTCATCGGCATAGACCTCGACATAAGCGTGCAACTTTCCGTCTTGCGCGCGGATGCGGGCGAGCAGCGCGTCGACAACAGCGACCGGCGACAAACGGCCAGCGCCGATCTCTTGCGACAGCTGAGCTACGGACAATAGGGCGGGATCGGTATTGGCTGGCGACATGGCACCCTTCGCATGCGGCGGCAGCGAAATAGGCCCGCCCGCACCGCCTCTGTCAATGGGCGAAGGCCAGTCGATCGGACGGATGATGCCGGCTCGTTTCGGTTGTCCGCCGTAACGCGTGATGCACCGTCGCATGGGCCGCGTGTGCCGTCCACCAGCGAGAGTGCCACCGAGCATGATGCCAGCGCCACGAAGCCGTGTATCGGTGCGAATGTCTCGCTGTCCGCCGATGTGCGATTCGGTGGCCGCGAGCGCCACGATACGGCGCATCTTCCGCAATCGCGAAACGGAACTGTCCGGCCTGCTGGTTCGGATCGTAGGCGATGCGAGTGAGCAGCGCTGATGAATCGGGGCCGCTTTCGGCGGTCGCGACCTGCTGGCTCGCTATATTTTGCGGGTAGACAAAACCAAAGGTCGGATTGTCCCGACCTAATTGGCCGGAATTGAGATTTATGACCGCTACCGTGGTCCAATCGCGACTGGGTGAGGTATCCGCCACGGGTGTCCCCAATGTGACGCGGCCGTGGTACCAGTTCGACTGATCGACCAGTACCATTGACGGGCCGATAACTTTGGTTACGACCGCGACGTGGCCGGAGGGCATCGCTCTCGTGGGCCGGAAAACCAGGATCGAGCCGGGCGCCGGAGCTTGCCCGCGCCGATAGCGTCCGGCAGCCTTATACCACCAGCTGCCGGCGGCGCCATGCAGATCGACGCCGGTCACCGCGCGCGCATAAAGGGCGCAGTTGCCGGCCGCAGCTTTACGAGAATGCCCGGCAAAGCAGCTCATCACGATGGCGCCCCAAATGAGGCCCCAGCTCAACTTCGCTCGCATTGATTTCCCCCCGGCTGAAGGCGGTGCGAGGCCTCGCCGCTGTTACCGGTCTGGGCCCCGCGCCGTTAAGAAGTGTTAACGGGGGTATAAAACCGCAGGTCGGACAAAAAAAAGCAGTAATCTTCTAAAAAGCTCACAAAGGATAATATTTTTTAGCGTAAGCGCGAAAGCTATGCGCGATTTTCGCGTTTATGGCGAACTATCAAGGTTAAAACCCAATTTCGCGAACTCGTGACGCATCTCGGAATCGGCGAGCAAATCCTGGAACCGGAGAATCGGCGGGCGCTGCGCGCGGCTCTTCGGGACAATAAAGTCGTAATGCTCGTCCTGCGCCGGGATGAAGCCGAGCCCGTATCGCCGCGCTACGGTCTCGATCGCGATACCCCAATCGGCGCGGTTCTGCGCCACGGCCGCCGCGACCGCATTGTGCGACTTCGGTTGCGACCAGTAACCCGGTGGCTTGGCTCCGGCGAGCAGCCGGTCGATCAAAATGCGGGTGCCGCTGCCGGCATTGCGGTTGACCATCAAGACGTCGGAAGATTTGGCTGCGACCGCAATCGTGTCTTCGAGCGAGCGGCCTTCGAAACGCGGATCGCCCTTGCGATAGACAATTCCCTGCAGCCGACGATAGCCTGGCACCAGTTTGAGCGCCGGGGTCAGAAAGGGACTATTGTATTCGCCGGTCTCGGGATCCATCAGATGGATTGCGGCGATGTCGCATTCGCCGCGCTTGGCGGCGGCGAGCCCGCCCATGCTGCCGACGTTTAACGTCTTGACTGCAATACCCTCGGCCTGCAACCGATCGATGATTAGGTCTAGCCCGACACAATGGCTGCCAATGATGACAAGATCAGCGAAGTGGGCGTGGCCGATCAGCTGCACCTCGACCGGCGTTCCGGCAGCGACGCTTTCGACTTGTGCGGCGATCGCGATAAAACCATCAGCTTGGCTGAAGGCGGTGACTGCACCCGAGCCCTTGGGATTCGGATAGGCCGCAAGCGTACCTTTATTCTCGCCGGGCAGCAGCGAAACCATCAGATACTCGGTCCGGCCGCGCTCCGAGGCAACGCGCAGCGGTAAGGTTGCCGCAACCCGCTCGGCCTTCTCGGGTGGCAGCCCGGCAAAGGCGCGAATGACCGGGGCGACGAATTCATGAAATGTAAAAATCGCCGAGGTCGGAAACCCCGGCAATACCACGATTGGCTTACCTCCGGTCACCGCCAGGCATAGTGGTTTCCCGGGCTTCAGCGCCACGCCGTGAACGACGATGCCGGGATCGGTAAAGCGCGCAACCGCGCGATAGCAAAGGTCTCCTGCGCCCTTCGAGGTGCCCCCAGACAGGATCACCATGTCGCAGCTGGCAAGCCCTTCTTCGACCAGACGCGTCAACATCGCATCGTCATCGGCGCCGATGCCGAGCGGGTGAGGGACGCCGCCCGCCTCTTGGACCGCGGCGGCGATGATCGCGGCATTTGAGTCATAGACGGCGCCGGAACGCATCGGGGCACCGAGGGCGATGATCTCATCGCCGGTTGAAATGATCGCTACACGCGACTGCCGCCAAACCTCGACTTCGGCGCGGCCGACAGCCGCCAGCATGCCGATCTCCCGTGATGTCAGAAATTGTCCGGCGCGCAGGACGGTTTCCCCTGAGGCGATATCGCTGCCGGCAAAGGCGATGAATTGACCTGGAGCCACGGCCCGGCGGATTTCGATCGAGATATCGTCGGACTGTTCGCCAACTCCCTCGACGGTCTCGGTGTGTTCGACCATGACCACGGCATCGGCGCCGCGCGGAACCATGCCCCCTGTCGCAATCAATGTTGCGGTTCCCGGTTCGACAACCAGCTGCGGTACGCGACCAGGCGTCAGAATTTCGGGCAGCAAGGCTAGGCGTCGCGGCGCCCGCTCGCTGGCGCCGGTCGTGTCATCTGCGCGCAGCGCAAAGCCGTCGACGCTGGCGCGGTCGAAGGCCGGGACATCGACCTCGGCGACGATACGGCTTGCGATTACCCGCCCCAAAGCCTGCGCTAAAGGGACGGTCTCGCGACCGAGCGGATGGAGATCGAGGTGGCGATGAAAGCGGCGCTCGGCCTCGTCGCGGTCGAGGACCTCAAGAAATTGCTCCTGCCGCGCAAGACTTCGTAAACTCGCGGAAATGTCGTTCATGACCCCGCCTCCGTCCGTGCCCGTTCAGCACGCCTATACGCCTAATAGAAATAGGCAGTGACGGTTGCTCCCGCCGGATATCCCTCGCTCGCCGCAGGGACGATCACAAAGCCATCTGCCTCAATGGCGGCCATCAGCCCGGCCTCGGTAAAGGACACAACCGGCTCGACACGGTCATCGCCAAGACGGTGGATCGCGCAGATCTCGGTGATACCGATCGGCGAGACGATCTTTCGCGCGATGGTTATGCTGGAGGAGCGATAGGGCAGATCGAAATCGCGTCCGGCGAGGCGGCGAATGGCGCGCCCGGCAAAGAGCTCGTAATTCCACAGGCAAGCCGCGGGGCTGCCCGGCAACAACACCACTGCCGCGCCGGTGAATGTACGGCCGAAACTGGTCGTCTCGCCCGGGATCAGCGCCACGCCGCGAATGTCGAGCGAGCCTTGCGCCGCCAGCGCCGCCGCCGAGTGATCGCCATCACCGCGTCCGGTGCCGCCCGCCACAACGATCATATCGGCACCTGCGGCGAACGCATCGATGAGTTCGCCTTCGACGACGATACCGCCATCGCGTGCGATAAGCGCCCGCAACATTGGCCCGTTGCTGTCGATCGGCGGAGAGGATCGTGCCGCCGCGGCGATCACCAGACGCACCAACGGTCGGCGGATCACCGGCAAGCTGGTGCAGCCGGCCGCTAGCATGCCGAGGTGGTGCGGCGCCAGTCGGGTTCCAGTTCGCACCAGCACTGTGCCGGACCCAGCAACCGCGCCGCGGCGCTCGAGATTGGCGCCGGGGGCGATCGGCTCGACGAGCACGACACGACCCAGGCGCTCGGGCTCTACATGATCGAACGGCACGACCGCGTCGGTGCCGGGCGGTAACGCTTCCCCGGCCTCGACCGCGACGGCGCTTAACACCAGCGGGTTGTAAGTGCTGGCGCCAAGACTTTCGGAAGCGAGCATGGCAAAGCCATCGATCGCCGCGCAATCTACGGCAGGGATCGGGCTGTGTGCCCGCAGATCAGCGGCAACGACACGGTGGGCTGCCCGCTCGAGCAAAACCTCCTCAGCTTCGAGGCGGCGCGTGGCGCCGTCGATCCAGGCGAGCGCGGTTTCGATCGAAACGGGTTCGAGCGCACTCACGCGATATCGGCCAGCGCCTGATCGAGATCGGCGATCAGATCACCGACATCCTCGATCCCGACCGACAGGCGAACCAAACTGTCGCCAATGCCAATCGCGCGCCGCTGCTCCGGGGGGACCGAGGCATGCGTCATGATTGCCGGATGCTCGATCAGGCTGTCGGTTCCACCAAGGCTTTCAGCCAAAGTGAAGAGCTGCACCCGTTCGAGAAACCGTTTGCAGCCGATGAGATCGGTCCTCAATTCAGCTGTGACCATGCCGCCAAAGCCGTTCATTTGACGCATCGCCAGCGCGTGTTGCCGATGGCTCGGCAGGCCGGGATAGATCGTGCGACGGATCGCTGGATGGCGTTCGAGCCAGTGTGCTACGGCGAGGGCGTTCGCGCAGTGGCGCTCCATGCGCAAAGCCAAAGTCTTGATCCCGCGCAATGCCAAAAAACTGTCGAACGGACTGGCGATGCCGCCAACTGCGTTTTGGACGAATTTTAAGCGAGCCGTGAGTTCGCGATCTTCACCGACGATCACGAGCCCGCCGATCACGTCGGAATGACCATTAAGGTATTTGGTTGTCGAATGGACGACCGCACTGAAACCGTAATCGAGCGGCCGCTGCACCCATGGAGAAGCAAAGGTATTATCGGCAACGGTCCAGATGGCACGCCGTCGGCCGATCGTCGCGATCGCGGCTAGATCGACCAGTTTCAGCATCGGGTTGGTCGGCGTCTCGACCCAGATCAGCCTCGTGTCCTTGCGGATCGCTGCGGCGACGTTCTCCGGGTCCGACATGTCGACGAGCGTCGTATCGAGCCCCGCTGAGCGCCGCCGCACCTGCTCGAATAGGCGTAGCGTGCCGCCATAGAGGTCATCCGTGGCGACGACATGCGCGCCCTGATCAAGGCATTCGAGCACCGCCGCGATCGCCGCCGATCCGGAGGCAAAAGCAAACCCTGCGCTGCCGTTTTCGAGATCGGCGACGCAACGCTCGAGGGCCTCGCGCGTCGGATTGCGAGAGCGAGCGTATTCGTACCCTTTGTGGACGCCCGGGCTTTGCTGGGCATAGGTCGAGGTCGCATAGATCGGCACCGAGACGGCGCCGGTCGTTGGATCGGGGCCGCCCCCGGTATGTACGGCACGCGTCGCGAAAGCGTGACGGTTGCGTTCCATGCTTGCTTGGCGCATCTCCGCGGTGGCTCAGTTTGCCGCTGTTGGGTCGATCGTGCTTGCTCCCTTAGGGCAGAAGCGGACACCCAACTCTTGGAGCAGACAGGTCACTGCTCGATCACTGCGTAGCGCGACAAGCTCTCCCGGGCTCGATTGGCGGCCTCACCAAGCTCGCGGGGAGCCGCGGGTCAGACGGCGCGGAGCGTCTACGCCGCGCGCGTGCCTCGGATTTTTTGCCGATCGCGGCTTCTCAGTCCGCCGGGCGCTACACATGCCGCAAGAACGCGGCGGCCGGGCTAGCCGCGGACCGGAACGCCCTTTTGTTCGAAGACTTCCTTCAATTCGCCCGTCTCATACATCTCGCGGACGATGTCACAACCGCCAATGAACTCGCCTTTGACATAGAGCTGCGGGATCGTCGGCCAGCTCGAGAACTCTTTGATGCCCTGCCGGACCTCCGGATCGGACAGGACATCGATCCCTTTGAACTTGACCCCGAGCTGGCTCAGGATCTGCACGACCGCTGCAGAGAACCCGCATTGCGGAAAGACCGGCGAGCCCTTCATAAAGAGCACGACCGGAGTTTCGCCAATCTCCTGCTGGATGCGGTCTTGAACGGTAGTATCCATTGTTCTTTTCCTCGGTTACGAAAGGTTTTGAGCCGCGGCGCGGCTCACTCTTCGGGTGCGGCGGTCTGCAGTGCGAGCGCATGCAGTTCGTTGCCCATCCGGCCGCGCAACGCCTGATACACCATTTGGTGCCGTTGGACCCGAGACTTGCCGCGAAAGGCGCTGGACACGACGTGGGCGGCGTAATGATCGCCATCGCCGCGCAGATCTTCGATTGAGACTTGCGCGTCCGGCAGGCTCTCCTTGATCAGCCGCTCGATCACCACCGCATCCATTGCCATCGCCGGCTCTCCCCGCTCAGCTCTGCTCCATATAGTTCGGAAGCCAAGCCTCGTTCGCAGTCCTTAGCGCGTCAACGGATATGGCACCCGCGCCGGGAAGTGTCAACGCGGTGCCGCCGACCGTGCCGATCAGGCGAGCCGTGACGCCGGCCGCTGTTGCGCGAGCGATCACCGCATTCGGTGCGGCTGTTTCGATGACGTAGCGCGCCTGGTCCTCGCCAAACAGATAGGCGCATGTCGGCAGATCCGCGGGAATGGGTTCCAGAAGGACGCCGCGGCCACCGGCCATCGCCATCTCGGCGAGTGCCACGAAGAGACCGCCATCGGACAGGTCATGGCAGGCCGCGACGCGGCCGGTGGTGATCTCGGCGCGCACAAAATCGCCGTTGCGGCGCTCGGCTGCGAGATCGACCTGAGGCGGAGGTCCCGCCCCGATCCCCTCGATCTCGCGCAGATAAAGCGAGGCGCCGAGGTGACCGCGCGTTTCGCCGATCAGGATCAGAGCATTTCCGTTGCGTTTGAGTGCGAGGTCGACGGCGCTGCGCAGATCGGCGATCAGCCCGACGCCTCCGACAACGGGCGTCGGCAAGATCGCTTTGCCGCCCGTCTCGTTGTACAGCGACACATTCCCGGAAACGACCGGATAGTCGAGTGCCAGGCACGCGGCACGCATGCCTTCAATGGCACCGACAAACTGGCCCATGATCTCGGGCCGCTCGGGATTGCCAAAATTCATGTTGTCGGTCAGCGCCAATGGCAGAGCGCTGACCGCAGTCAGGTTGCGCCAGCTTTCGGCAACAGCCTGCATGCCGCCGCGGATCGGGTCGGCGCGACAATAGCGCGGCGTGCAATCGGTTGCCAAAGCCAACGCCTTGGTCTCGCCGACCCTGATCACGGCGGCGTCGCCACCCGGTCGCTTGACGGTATTGCCCATTACCAGATGGTCATATTGCTCCCAGATCCAGCGCTTCGAAGCGAGCGTCGGCGAGCGAAGCAGCCGCGCGAGACTGACCAGCGGATCGCGTTCAGGAAGCATGGCCGCATCGACGTCCGGCTCGGGATCGGTGCGCCGCCATGGTCGGTCATAGACCGGCGCTTCGCTCACCAGTGGCCCGACCGGGATGTCGGCCGCCAGCTCGCCGTTTTTGCGCAGAACGAGCCGCCCGGTATCGGTAACTTGGCCGATAACCGCGAAATCGAGCTCCCATTTCTCAAAGATAGCGCGCGCCGCCGCCTCGCTGCCAGGGCGCAGCACCATCAGCATGCGCTCCTGGCTTTCGCTGAGCATGATTTCGTAGGCGCTCATGCCGGCCTCGCGCACCGGGACGAGGTCGAGATCAAGTTCGATACCGAGCCCGCCCTTTCCGGCCATCTCGACGGAGGACGAGGTCAGCCCCGCCGCCCCCATATCCTGAATGGCGACAATCGCGTCCCCCTGCATCAATTCGAGACAGGCCTCGATCAGCAATTTTTCGGTAAACGGGTCGCCAACCTGCACTGTCGGCCGCTTTTCGCCGGCATCGCCGCCAAACTCGGCCGAGGCCATCGTCGCACCGTGAATGCCGTCCCGCCCGGTCTTGGCGCCGACATAGACGACCGCATTTCCCGGTCCGGCCGCAGCTGAATAAAACAGCCGGTCTGCTCGGGCGAGCCCGACGCACATCGCGTTGACGAGAATATTGCCGTCATAGGCGGGATCGAAATCGCACTCGCCGCCAACCGTCGGCACGCCGACGCAATTGCCGTAACCGCCGATCCCGGCGACGACGCCGGCCACGAGATGCCGGGTCCGCGGATGGTCGGGACTGCCAAAACGCAGCGCATCGAGGAGGGCGATCGGTCGCGCCCCCATCGTGAACACGTCGCGCAGGATGCCGCCAACTCCGGTCGCCGCACCCTGATATGGCTCGATATATGACGGGTGATTATGACTCTCGATCTTGAAGACGACCGCGTCGCCGTCGCCGATATCAACCACCCCGGCGTTCTCGCCAGGGCCACAGATCACTCGCGGCCCCGAGGTTGGCAGTG
This sequence comes from uncultured Alphaproteobacteria bacterium, assembly GCA_963846635.1. GTDB lineage: Bacteria > Pseudomonadota > Alphaproteobacteria > ATCC43930 > CGMCC-115725 > AP-15. The sequence continues at coordinate 81,786 of CAWJXM010000034.1, forward strand.
TCTTGAGCCAGAGCTTCGACGATTTGTAGGAGCAGTGCTCGCTCCACATGACCGAAAAGATGCCAAGTTCGGTCAGGTTCGGAACACGGCCGAGAATGGCGCAGGCGCGCGCGAACTCCTCTGCGGTCAGCCCGTGCTCGGCCGCCAAGGCCAGCGTCACATTGATGCTCACCACAGCGCACCTATGGCGCGCTGACTGTCCATTAGACGGCCGCTCATTGCAGCGCCATTACCAACCCGGCGAAAAAAGCCGTACCGTCGGTCCCGCCGAGATCAGGGTCGGTCGCGTTTTCGGGATGCGGCATCAGCCCGAGCACGGTGCGGCTTTCGTTTAGAATACCGGCGATGGCGCGCGCCGAGCCGTTGAAATTTGCGTCCTCGTCGGCGCCGCCGTCAGCTCTGCAATAGCGGAAGGCTACGCGTCCTTCGCCTTCAAGCCGGGCGAGCGTCTCCGGGTCCGCGGTGTAGTTGCCGTCGTGGTGTGCCACCGGCACGCGGATCGTTTGGCCCGATTGCATAGCCGCAGGTAAAAATTGTCTGGTTATTTTCGACTTTCATAGTGAATGTCGCGGCAGGTGAAACGCAGCGAACGGTTTGGTAACATAGCGCCCGGCAGCATTCCCGCCTCGGTCAATATCTGAAAACCGTTACAGATGCCAAGCACCGGCGTCCCGCGCTCGGCGCGGTAACGAACCGCGCGCATGATCGGCGAATGGGCTGCCATTGCACCGCAACGCAGGTAATCGCCATAAGCAAACCCGCCAGGCAGCACGATCAAATCGGCTTCCGGCAGGGTTGTCTCGCGGTGCCAGACCCGCATCGGCTCGTGACCGGTCGCGCGTTTCAGCGCCAGGCACAGGTCACGCTCGCGGTTTGAACCCGGAAAGATCACGACCGCGGATTTCATTTCTGCCTCAGCTCAAATCGATCGCGTAATTCTCGATAACCGGGTTGGCGAGCAATGCCTTGCACATCGCCTCGACCGCGGCGCGGGCGCGCAACGGATCGGTTTCGCTGAGCTCTAGCTCGATCAGCTTGCCCTGACGCACCGCGCCGACGCCGGTGAACCCCAAGGACGCGAGCGTGTTGCCGATTGCCTTTCCTTGTGGGTCGAGCACACCGGGTTTGAGGCTGACATGGACGCGCGCTTTCATCGAATGTCGGCATTGCCACAGCGGTTGATCATCCCCGATATGGCGCCGGTTTGCAGCTTCGCCAACGCCATCCCCGAGACCGGGTTGCATCGACCAGCACTCGGCTTCGTCTCGAATCCGCGCGCATGGGCGCTTGCCGACGCGCTGAGAGTCCGTCCGATACCCTCGGGAGGGCGCCGACCGCAGTTGATTTCTGTATCCTTGCGCTATAGATGCAAGCGTCCGCGACGCGTCCCCATCGTCTAGAGGCCTAGGACATCGCCCTTTCACGGCGGTAACAGGGGTTCGAATCCCCTTGGGGACGCCAATAATATCAAAATTGTAGCAGTAACGGACGAGATACATCGGTAGGATTTCGGTAATAAGCGTGGGCGGCTGTGCATGGCCGTAAGTGGCTGTGCGCGGACGCAAGAGCGGTAAAACCGAGGCCGCCGTGTCCCAAATCGGCAGGACCCTGCTACGAGAATGCGGCGGCGCTCCGCCCCACGCGATCCCGCTCAAGTCAGGAAATGTGGTACGCCGCCGACCGCAAACTGCACACTCGGCATTCGCGCGCGGCGCGGCCGAGAGCTTTTTCATCACCTATGGGTTAACCGAGCGTAAACGCGCTCGAATTATGATCGACCTGGCACTACGATGCGCAATTTGGAGCCTCAGGTGGCGAAGAGAACGCAACGACGCACAGCCCGCCTCGCATACTCAATCTCCAGGCTTGCCAGAGAAGCGATGTCAGCCGCTCCATGATCTACAAGGAGATCGCGGCTGCCCACCTGATCGCGCGAAAGATCGGGCGCCGGACGATCGTGCGGAGGGCGGATGCGCTTGCTTGGCTGCGGTCGTTGCCCCGGCTCTTGCCTGGCGACAATGATGGAGTGGCAGACAGCAAGGATTCCGGGCCGACGAAAAGCCGTAGCCTTGACAATCAGGGTGCCGCTACCGGAACGGAGGACCGTATCAGTGGACAAGGGGCCAGGGCGCAATAGCCTGCCCTTGGCCTCCCTGGCCACCTCCAGCACCGCTCACCAAGGCCGACGAAGAAGCGGCATCAGTTTATCCAACTTGATAGGAAAGTCACTTTTTGCCATCAGTTCCAATCTCTAACTGCGCTCCAAGTGCTGCGGATTTCGGTAGAATCGATGTCGGAAGTTCTTTCTGTCGATAGGACAGCGGACTGACTCCGCCAGTCTAGGTTCGAATCCTAGTCCCCCAGGATTAAGTTAAGAGGTAGCCAGAAGGGGATGCTGAGACAGCTCCACTGCTCCATTTCATTGCTTCAGGACCGATGAAGCCGATCAGCCTGCGTATCGCCGAGGAACTGGATGTCCGTGAGCATCAGGTTGCTGCTGCGATCTCGTTGCTCGACGGCGGAGCGACCGTTCCGTTTGTTGCCCGCTACCGAAAGGAGGCGACCGGCGCGCTCGATGACGCCCAGCTGCGTACGATCGAGGAGAGGCTGATCTATCTGCGCGAGCTGGAAGATCGTCGTGCCGCGATCCTCGACAGCATTCGCCAGCAAGGAAAACTCGATGCTGCCCTCAAGCAGGCAATCGACGCGGCGGACAGCAAGGCGCGGCTTGAGGATCTCTATTTGCCCTATCGGCCGAAACGGCGGACGAAGGCTCAAATTGCGCGCGAAGCGGGCCTCGAGCCGCTGGCAGAGACGCTTCTCGCGAGGCCCGACCAAACCCCGGAGCAGATGGCTCGCCGATATGTTGACGTGAGTAAAGGGATTATTGATTCGACGGCCGCACTTGAAGGCGCCCGCGCGATCTTGGTCGAGCGTTTCGCCGAAGATGCCACGCTGATCGGGACCCTGCGCGAGGACGTTTGGTCGCGGGGCCGCCTCGGGTCGCGCGTTCGTGCCGGCAAGGCGGAGGCCGGCGCCAAGTTCGCCGACTATTTCGAGTTCAGTGAGCCCCTTGCGAAATTACCGTCGCACCGCACCCTCGCGCTATTCCGGGGCGAGAAGGAGGAGGTGCTTACTCTGGAGCTGGTGCCCGACCCGGCCGCAGGGGATCGAGGCGAGCTCGGGCTCTTTGAGCAGCAGATCGCGCACCGGTTCAGGATCGCAGATCGTGGTCGGCCCGGAGACCACTGGCTCATTGACACGGTGCGCTTGGCTTGGCGAAGGATCCTGGCTCACATCGCAAGCGACCTGCGCCATCGGCTCTGGCAAGCTGCGGAAGACGCTGCGGTGCGAGTGTTCGCCGGGAACCTGCGCGACCTGCTGCTGGCGGCGCCCGCGGGCGCGCGTGCGACGATGGGGCTTGATCCGGGATATCGGACCGGCGTCAAAGTCGCCGTGGTTGCCGGGACCGGGCAAGTCGCAGCGACGGCAACGATCTACCCGCATCAGCCGCAGCGTCGTTGGGACGAGGCAATTGCTCAGCTGGCGCGGCTTGCCCAAGAGCATCGGGTGGAACTGCTCGCGATCGGCAACGGCACTGCCTCGCGCGAAACCGACCGGCTTGCTGCCGAGCTCATTCAACTTCATCCCGAACTCAAATTGACCAAGGTTGTGGTTTCGGAGGCCGGAGCCTCGGTCTACTCCGCTTCGGCTTTCGCTTCGCAGGAGTTGCCGGGGCTGGACGTGTCTTTGCGCGGAGCGGTGTCGATTGCACGGCGGCTTCAGGACCCGCTCGCCGAGCTGGTCAAGATCGAGCCCCAATCGATCGGTGTGGGCCAATATCAGCACGATCTCAGCGAACAAAAACTGTCGCGCTCCCTCAATGCGGTGGTCGAGGATTGCGTCAACGCCGTGGGGGTGGACGTCAACACCGCCTCCACGCCGCTGCTGTCGCGAGTCTCCGGTATCGGCGAAGGACTGGCGCGCAGCATTGTCGATTACCGTGAGGCGCACGGTCCTTTTCGCACCCGCATGGGCCTTAAAAAGGTGCCGCGGCTCGGGCCCAAGGCTTTCGAGCTTTCGGCAGGATTTCTGCGCATCCGTAACGGCGACGATCCGCTCGATGCATCGGGTGTACACCCGGAAGCCTATCCGGTGGTGCGGCGCATTCTCGCGGCAACCAAGAGCGAACTGAAGAGACTGATCGGCAATACATCAGTGTTACGCCAGCTCGAGCCGGAGGCGTTCACCGATGCCGTGTTTGGGGTGCCCACTGTCGCAGACATCTTGCGAGAACTCGAGAAGCCCGGACGTGATCCGCGCCCAACCTACAAAACCGCGAACTTCCGGGAGGGAGTGGAAAAGCTCGAGGATCTGAAGCCTGGCATGGTTCTCGAAGGTGTCGTGACCAACGTCGCTGCATTTGGCGCCTTTGTCGATGTCGGGGTCCATCAGGACGGGTTGGTGCATATCTCCGCGATGGCCACGGCTTACGTGAAGGACCCGCGCACGGTTGCGAAGCCCGGCGATGTCGTCCGTGTCAAGGTATTGGAGGTCGACCCAAAACGCCGTCGGATCTCGTTGACAATGCGGCTCGATGAACCCTCGGCGACGAGGTCAGCGGCAATACGTGCCGAATTTGGTCCAGCGGGATCAGAGCAACGGCGCCAACCAGATGAGACCCGCGCAGGCCGAAGCAACTCCGTGCCGGCGAGCGGCGACGCGATGGCCGCGGCGTTTCGGCGAGCGGGATTGGCTGACAAGACTCCAGGGCGTAAATAGCGCAGCAGGCAACCTTCACAGTACGACTGTCTAAAGAAGGAGGATATGCAACCAACTCAGGTGATAGCCGAAAATCGCCTTCGGGGACAATGTGACGATACGGGATAGTCCCGGATGCGCAGCTGTAGCGCGCCGAGCCGGGTATCGAGCAATCGATCGCGGTAGCCGTTGCGCCAAGTGGTCCGCTCGCCGCTGCGCTCGTAACGCCAGGCGCCGATCAGCCCCTCGACGCCGCTCGCCATCAGCAATTGCAGCACCGCCTCCGCCACGGCTTGCAGAAAATCGCCCTCGCCGGCCTTCTCCAGCAACTCGGCCAGCACCAATCTCTCTCCCAATAATGCACTGGTGCTAGAGTGGCCATAGCGACTGAGGCCGGCGCTCCGGACACCAGCGCGACGGGGCGGGCCAACGCCGCGCGGGGCGACTTTTCAAGCATGTCTTTTGCTATTCTCAACCGCGTCTCGCTCGCTGATCGCTCGACCGTTGAGGCGGTGTTGCCACCATCGATCCACCGCGCTGCGCGATGTCGCCGCCAGGGCCCTGGTACCGCGAGGACCACCTCGCTTTGCACAGGTGCAGAACTGGGGCCAGCGTGGCCGGAAATTGCTATCCAGGCACTAGCTACTTTCCGGCGCAAAAATATTGACCTAACCTATTGATATGATGGGCGCAGTAGCGCCAGGACCTGCAAGGTCGGACATTTTTGACGCGGGCGGCCAGCGCTGCGGAAGGGTAACAGCCGATCGGCGGTGATATCGCGGGTCAGTTTTTTTGCCATAAGAACGCTTGACGCGTCGCGATGATCTCGTCTCGTATCATCATTATAGATGACACGAGACGAGATCATCGCGACGCGGCAGAGGCTGGCAGCCGGACTACCGGTGACGGCAGAAATGCTGCGCGGTTCGCTGATCGAGCGGATGGTGCACCATAGCAGTGGCTGCACGATCTGCGCCGGCGGCGGCGGGCACCCGCTGTGGGTTTTGACGATCGGCTATGCCGGCGGCCGGACGCGCCAGTTCAGCCTGCGGCGCGAGCAGATTGACGAAGTGCGGCGCTGGCTGGGCAATTACCACAAGCTGAAGGAGGCGATCGAAGCGATCTGCGAGCTCAATCATGCGCTGTTGCGTCCGCAGGACGCTGCGCCGCGGCGCGCGAGGCGGGGCCGTGATTGAGACGCGGCGGGCCCAGCGCAGTTTCGGTGACAGGCTGATCGCCGCCGAGGTGGCCGATTTGCACGAAACCTGGATGCGGCAGGCCGATCAGCCCTGAGGGTGAAGCCGCTGGTCGAGGTGACGATGACGATGGTCTCCTCATAAAATCGGTTGTCCGGCCCGCCGGCAGCGCTTGCAGGGCCGAGCGCTCGAGATCAAGCCGCTTGGCATTGCGCGCGTTACGCCGCCCAACGATCTCGTCGATGAAGCGGCGATAGGCATCGAGCGTGTCGAAGTCGCGCGACCCACGCAGCAGTAGCGCGTTCTTTATCGCCTGCTTGAGATGGCCGTGCGGACTTTCGATCGAGCCGTTCTCGTGGGCCACACCCTTTCGATTACCCACATTTAGGCTAGGATGTCTGACGAGCGTGCAAAGTGTTGCGCTAGAGGATATGTTCATGATTTATTCTCTAGCGCCGTGCTGCGGAGGGAGCGGTGCCAATGGACGGAGCGACTGGCGCGTGGTTTGATCGCGAAATTGCGGGTTGCCGCCTGGCCGATCAGCGTCTGAACAAGCGGCTACGAAATCTGCTGGAGCGGATAGGCGACGCGATGGGGGCTAGCATTCCTCTGGCCTGTCAGGACTGGGCAAATACCAAAGCGGCGTACCGGTTCTTTTCCAATGACCGGATCAACGAGGCGGAGATCCTGGCAGGTCATTTTAAATCGACCGGAGACCGCTTTGCGGCGACGGACGGGCCGATCCTGGTGCTGCAGGACACGACAGAGTTCTCCTCCCAGGGGGAACGGCCTGAGCGGATTGGCCTCACCTACCGGGTCAACAGTGGCTGACATTCATTGTTGGTTTCCGAAACAGAGCCGGAGGGCGGGGCGCGGTTCTCACCCGAAGCTGGGACCGCGACCCGCCCTTCGGCGCTGAGCATCCATCAGTTTAATAGGCATCCCCAGAGTTTCGGGAGAGGGAGGCATTTGAGGAGGAGTTTGATGGCGCGCCGGAGGCCCCGCGTGAACCAGGAAAGCCTTCCGCGGGCGAGCTTGGCAGGCTGATGGTCGGGTCGTTTTTTTCGGCGGGGATTGGATTGTTGACTTGGTCCCACATGCCGGTCGAGACCGCCCAGTAAAGGGCCAAAGACATGACTAAGATCAGCCGGGCGAGGCGATCGGGATATTGGATATGGGTCTGTTCGAGGCCAAACCCGCGCGATTTGAAGTCGGAGAACATCGGCTCGATGCCCCAGCGATCAGCATATCCCAAGGTGGTCAGATATCCCGGCTTGGCTGACATGGCGATGATCCAGGGCTCGGCATGTCCGGGATCGCGAATGATGCCGATGTTGGTCGTAACCCGCTGGCCGGTGAGGGCGACAGCTTCGAAATAGTGGCCGCCGGCCAGAGCGAGGCCGCCGGTCGTGGTTTTTGTTGTGCCCCAGCGGGCGAGGAGATTGCCCTTGAGCCGCAGGCGATAGTCCCACCCGCGATCGTGACACCACCGGATCATCGCGGGGGTTCCGTAGAAGCGGTCAGCGAGCAGCACCACCCCCAGATCGGCAGGCAGCCAGCCGGCGACCACCGCGAGCAACTCTTGTTGCGTGGCGAAGCCGATGGCGCCCGCGGTTTCCTCGACCCGCCAGGCCAGCGGCAGAGCGCGCTCGCCCCAGCGCACGCTCAGCATCAGGATCTGGTGTCGATCGGAGGCCGTGGTCTGGTCGAGGATCAGCGGGATCGGCTCCCCGGTCTCGGCCAGCCGGGCCAGGATCTCGCGGGCGAACGGTTCCATGACCGTATCGCAGCACACCAAGTCATTGGCCAGAAACCGGGAAATCCATTGATATCCCATGTCCCAGCGATCGGAGTCCCGAGGCAGCCCAGCCGCCAGCTCCACCAGATTGGCACTGCGCACATGCAGCATGGTCGCCACCAGAACCGCCAGCTTGTCCCGCTGCGTTTTGCGCTGCTTTGGCAGCCGCTTTGCCAGCTCCGCTTTGATGCCTTCCGTCCAAACCACGATCCCGTTCACTTGTGCCATGGCGCGATCCCACGTCAGAGCAAACACAGAATCGTTGCATCACACCTCGCTTTAACCCGTCAAACCATTCTCGCGAAAACTGATGGATGTTGAGCCTTCGGCGGGACGGAGATCACGAGATGACCCGGCTTGGTTCCGCGATAACAAGGGCTAAAAGTGCCAAACCGAGGGTAGGCGGCATCGATACAAGAGCGTCAAGGATGCTGACCAATGGAGCCACAAAAAATTGTTGAAGAAACCACAAAAGCATCTTGATAACCTCTCGAGCCGTTCAGGAGATTTTGTGATGCAACTGATCCTATACTATGCCCCCAACGCTTGCTCGCTGGTACCTTACGTGACGCTGACCGAGGCCGGTGCGTCATTCGAAGTACGCCCGCTGAACTTCCGCCGGTCGGAGCACATGACCCCGGAATATCTACAACTAAACCCCAAGCATAAGGTGCCGTTGCTGGTGATCGATGGCGAGAGGCTCACCGAGAATGTCGCTATCCAGATCTGGATCGCGCGCCATTTCCCGGCGGCAAAGCTGCTTCCCTCAGAGCCAATGCAGGAGCTGCAGGCGATCTCGTTATTGACATGGTGCGCCTCGGGCATCCACCCGTTCCTGTCTCGCATCAATTCGCCGCCGCGGGTCTGCGATCTGCCAGGCTCGGAGGCGTCGGTTCGCCGGCTTGCCGTGCAGCAGCTATTCGAGAATTATAAGATTGCCGATGATCTGCTGGCCGGTCGCCAATGGTTTTTTGATCATTTCACCGCTGTCGACGCACACTTTTTCTGGTGCTTCCGACGCGGTACGCAATTCAACCTTGACCTCGCACAGTTCAAGAATTGCATGGCGCATTTCGAGCGAATGCAGCAGCGGCCGAGCGTGGAAAAACTGTTGAGCTACGAACGGGAGGTGCTCTCCTCGTTTGCGCAGGCGGCCTGAGCGCCGGTTATCTGGTTGCCAACAATGCCTATGGGCCACAAGACATCGCTACAAGCGCCGGCGAAAAGCTCGATTGCCATTAGTGTGTTCGGAGCTCTTATACTACATCCCTTTAACTACAACCTGTCCGCTTTACCCCTCAGCAAGCCCCAGTTCGCCACCTAGGGGATGCACACATCTGGGCGCGCCAGATCGGCTCCTGCTGACGGGAGGCTTCCCGACGCGCGCAGGGGTATGCTGCCGTGCACGGCATTGAGGCATCCGGGAGGCGCACTATGGAGAATATCGCCCTGGAGGAGATGGCGTGGTCGGTTGGCTGGTTCGGGGATCGCCGCCGCGATAAAGGGGGGCTGCGTTGCTGGAACGTATGGTTGCGCATGCCACGGTATGCGTGCGCCGGCTGGCCGGTGGGTGCCGCGCGCAACTCGTCCGCTATGGCCGGTTTCTCGCCAATCCGAACGTGACGGTTGCGGCGCTGCCGGACGGTTGGGGCGAACAGACCGCTCGTGCGGCGACAAGCCGGCATGTTCTGGCGATCCAGGATACCAGCGCGGTTCATTTCCGCACGACCGAGGGGCGCCGGCGTGGCCTGGGCGAGGTTGGCCACGGCAACATCCATGGCTTGCTGGTGCATGCCATGCTGGCGCTGGATGCGGCCACCGGCAGCTGCCTGGGGCTGGTCGGCGGGCGGGTGTGGACGCGCTCCGGGCATGTGAGGGTGACGCCCAACCGGCGGGCCTTGGCCGACAAGGCCTCGGAACGCCGGCTCACCACCGCCGGGCGTGCCAAGGAAGTGCTGGCCGCGGCGACGATGGTGACGGTGATTGCCGATCGCGCGAGCGACCTCTATGCCGCCCTTCGACAAGCTCAGGAGGGCGACGGTGCCCGCGCCCAACTTTCATATTCTGACGCGCGTCATGCAGGACCGTCGCCTGGCCAAGGGCGCCGGGCTGTACGCGACAGGGGCCAATTTTCAAGCGGCCGACACGCGCACGATCGTGCTGCCCCGGCGCGGGCCGCACGAGCCGGGCCGCACGGCGCGTCTGACGCTGCGCTTCGGCACGGTAGTTCTCAAACGCCCGCGGGGCCGCGCTCGCGATCTCCTGCCAAGCGTGCGCCTCACTCTCGTCGAGGTCGCCGAACACGACCCCCCGGCCGGCGTCGAGCCGCTGCACCGGCGGCGGCTCACCACCCATGACGTCACGAGCGTAGACGCGGCTTGGCAAATCGTCGCCTGGTACAAGCTGCGCCGGATCATCGAGCCGCTCTTTCGCATTCCGAAGAAGCAGGGGCTGCAGCTCGAAGACAGTCAGATTGCCAGCGCCGAGCGGCTGCTGAAGCTCGCGACGATTGCCACCAAAGCCGCCGCCCTCATCCTCCAGCTGGTGCAGGCTCGTGACGGGCGCCGCGCCGAACCGGCCAGCCTGGCCTTCACACAAGAGGAGAGGGCGGCCCTGGAAGCCGTCAACGCGCAGGTCGAGGGCAAAACCGAAAAGCAGAAAAATCCTCACACCCGGCGCGGCCTCGCCTGGGCCGCCTGGATCATCGCGCGTCTGGGCGGCTGGCCCTTCGACAAGCTCAGGAGGCTATTGCTCCTCCCGGCCGCCAGGTCCCATCACCTTCAAGCATGGCCTGGAATACTTTCGCGCCCTCGCTACGGAATGGAAGCTGAGAAATGTGTGCATCCCCTAGAGTTCGCCACGGGGTCACTCTATCGGTTCCGATCAGCAGGACATGGTATTAGTTGCCCTAGCAATAACTTCATCTTTCCCACCGATGGTGTGCCGCGACCAGCCAAAACAAGCGCTCAGGGGTCATCGGCAGCTCGAAAATCTCGGCGCCGAATGGAGCGAGCGCATCGGCCAGCGCGTTGGCAACAGCTGCAGGTGCCCCGATCGTCCCGCCTTCGCCCATGCCGCGGAAGCCGCCGACGGTCGATGGCGACTCGGTTTCGAGATGTCGGGTGGTGATCGGCGGCAGTTCGCTCGCGACGGGGATGCCATAGTCGGCAAGGCTGGCGGTCAGCAGCTGGCCGGCATCGTCATAGACGATTTCCTCGTAGAGGGCGGCTCCGATGCCTTGGGCGACAGCGCCGTGAACTTGGCCGTCAACGATCATCGGGTTAATGAGGTGCCCGCAATCTTCGGCGACCACGTAGCGGCGGACTGTCACCTTGTAGGTCTCGGGGTCGATCTCGAGAGCGGCGATGTGTGTCGCACATGTGGTCGTACCGAAATACGGGTCGTAGACTTTGGTGACCTCCATCTCCTCACGGACTTCACGCGGTATGCGTCCGATATCGGAATAAACCGCCTTCGCGAGCTCGCGGAAGGTCAAGAAGCGGTCGGTACCCTTGACGAAGACCCGTCCGTCTGCGGCCTCGATGTCGTCGGCTGCCGCCTCGAGCAGGTGCGAGGCCGCGCGGATTACCTTCTGCTTCAGCTGGCGCGCAGCCAATGTTGCTGCGCCGCCAGCCAGCACCGCGCTGCGGCTCGCGTAGCTTCCGGTGCCGTGCGCGACCACGGCGCTGTCGCTCTGCAGGATTTGGATGTCGTCGATCTGGGCGCCGAGTTCGTCGGCAATGACCTGCGCGAGCGTGGTCTCAAGCCCTTGGCCATGCGCGGCAACCCCGAAACTGCCGGTCACCGCACCGGTGGAATCGAGGCGGATTGTGGCGGTTTCCGTGCCAGTGTTGATCGGCATCCCTGGCGCTGCCGAGATGCGAGAGCCGATGCCGGTCAGTTCCGCGTAGGTGGCGACGCCGACACCAACGAGCCGCCCTTCGGCCCGTGCCCTTGCCTGTTTCTCGCGCAGCTGCTCGTAGCCGATTGCCCGGCACGCGCTCGTCAGGCTGTCGACAAAGCCCGAACGGTCCCAGACGATGCCGGAGGCCACCCGGTAGGGGAACTCGTCGGCTTGGATCAGGTTGCGCAGGCGAAGTTGAACCGGATCGATGGCGAGCCGCCGTGCTGCCATGTCGATCAGCCGCTCCATGACAAAGGTCGAGATCGGCCGGCCGACGCCGCGATAGGGGCCGGTCGGGGTCTTGCACGTTGCGACCGCGCGTACACGCCCACGATACGTCGGAACGCGGTAGGGCCCCGGCATGAAACTCGCGACCTGGACGGGCTCCAGCGCGGCAGTCCACGGGTAGACCGAATAGGCGCCGATATCGCCGATGACCTCGGCGATAAGCGCCAGAATGTGACCGTGCCGCATCCAGCCCGAGTTCGGCTTCAACGATTTCGTCAAAGCCATGTGTCGTCGAAACGAGATCCTCCGATCGACTGCCGTTCCAGCGCACCGGTCGGCCGAGGCGACGCGCGAGTACCGAAACGATAATCTCCTCGGGGTATAGCGATGCCTTGCCGCCAAAGCCGCCGCCCACATCGGGGGCGATAACGCGCACGCTGTGTCCCGGCATCCTCAGAAGATCGGCGAGGACGTCGCGAAGGATGCCTGGGATTTGCGTCGAAACCCTCAAGGTTAGCAAACGACGGCCGCGATCGTATTCTGCGAGACAGGCGCGGGGTTCGAGGGCGACCGGCGCCTTGCGATGAAACCGAAAACGCCCGCCGACCCGCATTGCGGCGACCGCCATCGCATCGGCGATATCGCCGCGCGCAAACTCCCGGGTCGCCAGGATGTTCGTCCCCGCCTCGTTGTGCAGGAGCGGCGCGCCCTCGAGGACAGCTCTCTCGGGGTCGACCAAGGCTTCGAGCGGTTCATAAGCAATCTCGATCCGATCGAGGGCGTCTTCCGCGATCGACCGGCTCTCCGCCGCCACTGCGACCACGGGCTCGCCGACATAGCGAACCTTCTCGCGCGCTAACGGATAGAGCGCGGTCGAGTGATAATCCCGCATCCGCGAAGTGGCATGCAGCGGCTCGATCAAGTCATCGAACTCGCGCGCGGTGTAGACGCCAATCACACCCGGCATCGCGTCTGCCGCTGCGGTGCCGATACGCGAAATCAAGGCATGCGGATGATCGCTGCGGCGAAACGCGACATGCAACGCGCCAGGGGCGATTCCGTCATCGGTGAAGGTGCCTAGGCCGGTCAGCAGGCGCCGATCCTCTACGCGCTTGACGCGAGCCCCGATGTGCTTTGGGCGAATCCCAAGGGTGAAATCCACGCCTTCACGCCCGAGGCTACGTTTTCGGCCGTCTGTCATCGGGATCTGACTGACTCGCGACGGGATTACCGCGCGCCGATGTGCAAGTTGCGGGATCCTCGGGTCAGGCCTGCATCAGCTCGATGCTGACACCATCGGGCGCGGCGACATAGCCCAGCAAGCTTCCGCCAACCCCTCTCTTCAGCTCGACAGGGAAGGTGACACCCTTCGCCCGCAGCTCGGCGCAGAACGCCGCGAGATCACCCTGATACATGAAGCCAAAATGGTCGATCCCCTGGGCGTCATGGCTCGAAAAGTCGGCAAAATGCCGTATTGGCCTCGGAGCGACAGGTGCCTCGCCCGGGCGCTGGCCGCGAATGAGGATCGTCATGCCACCCAGATCGACAAAAATCTGAGGGGCGCCACGAGCCACCGTATTGGCTCTGATCGTGGCACCGAACATCTCCACGTACCAATTCGCCGAGGCCTCGGGATCTTGGCTGATGATGTGAACATGGTCGAATTTGAAGGCCGGATTGCTCATCGTTCGTACCCCGTCTGGGAGGATGCGTTCCTCAATGCTGCTCTTAACAAATCGCGGGTTGCCTGGCGACTGTCGGTCGGACACATGGACCGAGCTCTTCGATGACGATAGCAGTCATCAAAGGGAAGCTTCGAAAATGCAGTCGATGCGATCGATCCGGCCAAGGCGGCGATGATCGTGGTGGATATGCAAAACGCCGGCGACATAATAACGGTGACACGTATTGACAGCCTCGCTTGCTCGACCTTCGACCTGTTCGCCATCGTCAAGCAGATCGTGGACGCCAAGGCACAGTTCCGCTCGCTCGCCGAGCCGTGGGCCGACATTGGCACCAGCACCGGGTGGCTGATGTCGGCCGTGCTCGGCGGCTTGGGCTGACATGGAGCGCGATCCTATCCGCACCCACCGCAGAGGGCCGCAACCGGGCAAAGCGGCGCGGCAGCACATGGGCCGATCCTCACGATTGAGGCCCGGCGACGACGGGCGAAGGGCGCGACGTTGAACGAACTTGCCCGCAGTTATGGTGTCAGCAGGAGTACGATTTCGAGATTAATGATTTGATTCAAGAAGCCCACCGGCGGCTTCACGAAGGGTGGCACGGCATTGAAACGTCTTCTCGATATTGCGCTCATAGCGATCTTCGTCCTGAGCGTTGCAGCGCTGTTCTTGGCGAACGAAGACCCGTTCGCGGAGAGAGGCAGTGTGTGCACACACCGGGTTCTGCCCGGTCATGCCGAACGCTAAGGCGTGGAACAAGATGTTTTACGACCTCGGCGTAGGCCCTCTGATCACCCTGCTCTTCTATATGCTAGTCGTCCGCCTGTCTGACTACCAACGGCGTCAGTACCTTAAGAGGAGTTTGGAAAGACACGACAAGGCTTTCCGGGAAGACTGCATCGAGATTATGCTGCTGGTCGCGGATGGCAGCTATTCGGCAGAAGTCCCCGAAACGCTTATTGAGCAGGACAAGTTCAGGGACTACTGCAAGCAGAAAGTAATGCCAGACCAGGACCGGTGGGACGAATTCCAGAACAACCCTGACGAGCATTATCTGCGTGAGTTTATCACGCGCATAAAGATTTTCGTGAAGAACTAACCTTTGTCTTGAATAATACCGATATTCCCAAAGACAAGCCGTTCAAGTTCTTGAAGCGGCTGTCCGCCGCCATCTATTCGATGAAAGACATCACGCTCGGCTACAGCTCGTCGACGAGCGGTGGCGGCGGCTTGTGATGTCACAGATGCTACTATACCGCAGCGGCCGGCACCTCGGCGAGAAGGAATTGGGCGCGACGCAATTCACCTGTGCCATCGCGACTGAAGACAAGGCAGGCAAACCGACCCATTCCGGTCTCGATTTGCCGGGTCTGCGCGGCAACCCCATCGCACAGCTGCTGTGGCCAGCCGGCCTGACAGAAATCGTCACGGGGATAGAGCAACAGCAAACGCGCCTCGTCGAGATGCTCGCGCACCCAGGCGGCGTGGGCAACAGGCGCCGAGCCCATCGCCGGCATCAAATGCTGCGGTCACTCCTTCCTGAAAAGCAAGCACAGTCTGCAGCCACAACTCGCCGAGCAGCAGGTCGCAGGACGCAAAACGATAATAGAAGGACCCGACCGGCGCGTTCAGGCGCTCGGTAATCGACGCGACCGTTGCAGCCGAGGGCCCGGCTTGGACGGCGATTGCCAGCGCTGCGGCCAATTGACTGTCTTGCCGATCAGGCCCACCTTCGCCGGTACCGAGGTAACGCAAGGCCTCGCAGAGATAACTCCGGGGAAGCAAAGCGAGCCCGCCCGGGTCGGATAAGGAGGAAGCAGCGATGCTGGAAATCGGCGTCTTTCACAACGGCGCATCGAGCCTGCCGGTCGTAACCAACAAAGAGGGCGTTACCTTCAACGACGGATCGCTCGCCGATGTGCACAAGACGGCGCAGGAGACGCTGGTCAATCAGGTGCGCCAGGGCATCCTCGCCGAAAAGCTCGGCTATCAGTCGTTTTGGCTGACCGAGCACCATTTCCAGCCTGAGGGCGCGGAGATGAGCCCGAACCCGCTGATGGTGCAGATGAGCGTCGCGGCTCATACGAAACGCATCCGTCTCGGCCAGGCGGCGAATATCATCGTTTGGCACCACCCGGTGCGGCTTGCCGAGCAGATCGCCATTCTTGACGTGATCAGCGGCGGGCGCGTCGATTGCGGTATCGGCCGCGGTTATCAGCCGCGAGAAAACGAGACCCTCGGCCGCCCCTACGGCTCGACGATCCAGGACCAGGAGCGCAACCGCAAGGCGTTCGAAGAAAATATCGCGATTATGAAAAAATGCTGGACCGAGCCGTCTTTCGCCCATCATGGCGAGAACTTCTCGGTGCCGCCCACCTATACGAAGTGGAACCACAAGCAGACGATCGCTTATTTCCAACAGGACAAGGCCGAGCGGCGGCTCGAAGACGTGATCCAGCTCGGCGATCCCGACATGTACTCGGCCGGCAATCCGGTGCAAGCGACGACGACCACATTGAAGGAGCTCCAGGTTTTCCCGCAGCCGGTGCAAAAGCCGCACCCGCCATTATGGGAACCGCTGACCAGCGCCCGCTCGCTCAAATTCGCGGCCGAGCACGGG
Organism: uncultured Alphaproteobacteria bacterium; assembly: GCA_963846635.1. GTDB lineage: Bacteria > Pseudomonadota > Alphaproteobacteria > ATCC43930 > CGMCC-115725 > AP-15. The sequence goes on from CAWJXM010000034.1 coordinate 97,975, forward strand.
ATCAACGGGGTGATGATCGCCGAGCCGAACGACCGGCTGCGCCGCAACCTGGAAATCTATTACGAGGCGGCCGAAAAGGCGGGCTTCCCGGACATGCACGACCGTGGCCGCTTCAAATTCGGGTGGGACGCCGAAAAACGCCGCGGCATCATGACGAGCCGCTATTTGCACATCACCCGGCCGGGCAAGGAAAAGCAGGCGCTCGAGCGGGCGGCACGGGCGATCGAACTGCAGTTCGATTATTACGGGCCGTTCGGCTTCGGTGCGGTGGTGGCGCGGCTCGACGAGCCGATGTTCGATCTCAACAAAAAGGTTACCGCAGAGATGTTGCGCGACCGCGAGATCGCGATCCACGGCTCAAAGCAGTTCGTGATCGATAAGATCATGAAGATGCGCAAGGAATGCGGCTACGACGATTTCTGCTTTATGGGTTGGTTCGAGCTCGGCGGCTTCGCGGCCCGGGAGATCGAGGAGCAGATGCAAATCTTCGCCGAAGAGGTGATGCCGGTCATCGCCCGCGAGTGCGGCGGCAAAGTGGAGTTGCCGGCGCGCGGCCTTGATCTGGTCGCCTGACCCGAGCCGCGCTGCGCAGGGCCCTGGAGCTGCCGAAAGGCCCCGGTGTCCGTTGATGCTTGGGTGACATGACCATGGCTGTTGATGGAGGAGATGATGGCGAGCCGGGGAGCCGAGGAACTGAAGACCTTCCTTCGCAACTGGGCGACGATATTTGCGGCCCGTCCGGACATGCCGCTCGACGAGCTGCGGCTGATATTCGAGCACTGGGGTGACGTGACGGCGGAACCCGGCGGCATCGATTACCTTGAGACCGACGCCAATGGTGTCCCGGCAATGTGGGCGGTCCCAAAAGGTTGTGCCGAGGATCGGGTCGTACTGTGTTTTCATGGCGGCGGCTACGTCACCTCGTCGATGTACACGCATCGCAAGCTTTACGGTCATCTTGCGAAGGCGATCGGCTGTCGGGCCCTCATTCCACATTACCGCCGCGCTCCGGAGCATGTGCACCCGGCACCGGTCGATGATGCGGTAACTGCGTACAAGTGGATCCTCGATCAGGGGATTACGTCCGATCACACCGCCCTGACCGGCGACTCGGCGGGCGGCGCACTCGCGGTAACCACGCTGCTGTGCGCCCGCGAGCGCAACCTGCCGATGCCGGCGGCAACGATGCCGCTCTCGCCCTGGGTCGATATGGAAATGACCGGGGAGAGCCTGGTTTCAAACCGCGAGCGGGATGTGCTGGTTCAGAAGGAAGTCGTCGAAATAATGGCTACGACCTTCCTCGGCGATGGCGGGAACCGCAGGGATCCCTTGGCGAACCCGCTTTACGCCGATCTCAAGGGCCTGCCACCAATGTACATCCAGGTCGGCGGTGATGAGACATTGTTGGACGACAGTCGCCGGCTTGCAGAGCATGCACGGGAGGCCGGCGTCGAAGTTCGTCTCCATGTCTTCCAGGAGATGCAGCACGTCTTCCATTTTGCCGCGGGATATGCGCCCGAAGCGGACGACGCGATCCGCAAACTTGCCGAGTGGGTCCGCCCGAAGCTGGGGCTAGATTGAGCCGAATTGCCCTGATTTGGATCCTTCGCGGGAGAGGAGTTGCTAGGCCTCATGCCTTCCGCAGGAGCGGTTCCTAAGTCGCGCCATAAGAAGCATCAAGGCTACCATGCCATGAGTCGAAGGTGAGAGCTGACCGACAAGGGTTTGCAAATGGGCTAATGGCTAGGGCTGGCGACTGAGTGCGGTCTTTGCGATGTCGATGACGACTTTAAGCTTAAACGGCGTGCGCAAAAACGCCGTGTAGGCGCCCCTCGCGGCTTCGGCAACGGCGCCTTCCGGCAGCGAGCTCATGACGATCACTGGAATATCACGCCGCGCCGGGTCTTCGCGAATGGCTTTGAGCATGGCGGTGCCGTCCATGATCGGCATCATCAAATCAAGTATCACGAGATCCGGTCGTCGCTCCCGCAAACGCTCCAACCCTTGCCGACCATTCATTGCGGTCATCACCTCGTGGCCCGCATCGGTCAGTGCGGCTTCCAGCACCTCAGCGATGCTGTATTCGTCGTCGACCACCAGGATGAGGGCCACGCTATTCCTCGCCAGCACGCGCGCTACCCAGAGCCGACTGCGAAGCCGCTCCACCTTCTTGTCGCGTTGCTTGTGCCAGTATGGCCTCAGCAGCAGATGAATCGGCGTCAATAACGATACCGTTTTGCCTGATGGTAAATTTATGCAGTGCTGAATCGATGTCGGAGTGGCGGACTTTGAGAACGGAAATCATCCGGTGCAGCGTGGAACGAAGCTCGACGTAGCGCATCACGATGATGATCTCGGCGCTACACGAAACCCCGCGCAGCGAGAGACCGCTGAGAGGAAGTCCGCCGACGGAGCCGATCAGATCGATTTCCGAGGTGTAGAGGGTGCTAACGCCGCGCGCGCGGAACTCATTGCTGAATGCGGCGAAGATGTGCCCCAGCCGATCCCGATGATTCGCTAATTTCTCAAAGCCCTGGAGCCCGTTGTGCTTTTTCGCTCCAGGCGCCAAAAACGCTCGAAAATCTGCGCCTGGTCCCGATCCGAGATGCCAATACCTTCATCGCGGACCGACTATCGGGCGTTATCTCCATCGCTTGAAAAAGCGACTTCAATCGGCTGCACGCCGCCGTAACGAGTTGCATTCGAGAGAAGATTCTCCAAGATCTGCTCCATGGCCGTTTCATCACAGTGGCCGATGATTTCGTCTTGCACCTTGAGCGAGATCGAGCTGCCGGCGCGCTCGGCTGCGGGGGGCCATACTCATCGCACCTTGTCTGACGAGCGCCGAGAGATCGATCTCGGCAAGCTGCAAGGGAAGATTTTCCGAGTTGATCCGGGATACATCAAGAAGGATGGTGGCGCGTCGAATGTACGCATCCACGAGCCGCTCGAGACGTTCCAATCGTTGTACGATCTCCTTTGGGACTGCTCCAGGTATTCTGCGGGCTCTGGCTAACAACAGCTCGACGCGCCCCCTGATCGGCGTCATAGGATTGCGCAACTCGTGTGCCGCGATAGCAAGAAAGTCATCGCGCGCCCGCAGCTCAGCTTCGAGTTCGGCGATACGAGCCTCCAACATGATTTCGCGGTCGGCTTGGGAGGAGCGCGCCGGAGAATGGCCGACTGGTATCCTCCCAATCGTCGTTTGTGGCCGATCCTTAAAAATGCGTTGCTCCCCCGAACTGATCGCGCGACGCAAGCTGGCTTTTGATGAAACGGCGCTGCGAGCAGTCGCGTTCCGGGGGCAAGTGATTTGGTCGGAATACCCAGCCTCGCCTCGGGCCGAAATGCTTCAGCCAGAGCGAAACGATAGTGGTTGTGAAACTCGTCGCTACCGTACAGCGAGAGGGCGCCGGTCCTCACCGTGCTCGCCGACCACCATCAGCCCGACTGGCATCGTGCCCGGCTGGTGGATGGGAAGAGTGACGGCGCAGCGGTCGAGAAAGTTGATGATGGACGTATTCCGCAGGATCAGCGCGTTAAGCCGAAAGTAATTCTCGTCAGCTGCTGGGATCCATCACTGAAAGTCTCGAATAGCGGCTGATCCTGGAGCTCCGGCAAGGAAGGGTCGAGGGGCGCGCTGTTCTTGATGTCGGGTGCGGCGACGGCGCCCTCGCCTTGGCATTCCCGCAAAAGGCTGCGGGACGTGTCGTCGGCTGCGATGTCGATCGGCGAATGATTGCTCGCGCCAGCGCTGAGGCGGCAAGCTACGGGGTCCCGATATCGGCCGGGTGAACCGCGACCCCGACCATCAGCCTGGTGGTATCGGCACGATATGGCGCTTGCGGCCCTTGACCTTCTTGGCCGCATCCCCGGGTCGCGGCTTTGCCGCGCCCGAGGACAGGCTCCGCCGCGCGACCCCCCCGCCGATGAAAACAAGCCCCCTCCCGTCAGCCCGGAAACCGCCATCGGGGCAGACTATCCCCGTTCACCCGCGGGCTGAGATGCATTGCTTGAATGAATTCAGTTTTGTCTCTCACTGCCACCACTCTGGGGAACGATTCAAATTGATGGGTGATAAGCTCACTGGGTATCGTTTATGCGCAATCCGCTCAAACCGCCCACAAGCGGAGATAGTTCGCTAGAGTTCGGGGGCATTACTAGTCGAACAATTAACGACGACAAGTCTTCTTGTCGATATGGTTTGCTCAGGCGAGGTAGGGATGAAATGTCGTCAGGCACATCAGCAAATCCTGTGGCGATTGCTACCGGCAAGCCAGGGCGAATTCTCCTCATCTTTTCGGCTAGCCTGGCGCCGTTCAATCCGGGCATGGCGTAATCAGTGATCACCACATCAATACGCTGGCGGGTGCACACATCAAGGGCTTGACCGGCCGATGCCGCTTCAATCACCTCATGGCCGAGGTCCTCGATCATTGCGGCGGTGCTGGCAAGGACGAGCGGGTCATCATCGACGACGAGTACCCGGAGCGACGGGGTCATAGTATGAGATCCTAACGTATTAACCCCTTCCCGATCGTTCGGCTCGCTCTGCGATGCCGGCAACCAGAGTTCGACGTTGGTGCCGTAACCCAGTCGACTGCTGATGCGCATAGCGCCGCCCGATTGCCCTACCAGACCATCAACCATCGACAGTCCGAGGCCGGTGCCGCGGGCGCGATCCTTTGTCGTGAAGAAGGGCTCGGGTGCCCGGGCAAGCGTTTCCTCATCCATACCGTGTCCGGTGTCCTTGACGCCGATCACGGCATAGTCGCCAGGTTCGAGCCCCGGAATGTCTCCAGTAATTACGCGCTTGCTGTTGGCGCTGATGTGAAGGCGTCCGCCACTGGGCATTGCATCACGCGCATTGACAGCAAGATTCATTATGGCCAATTCGAGCTGGTTCGGGTCCACGCGGATGCTAGTGAGATTCCTTTCAAATTCGGTGGTAATCTCGATCGTCGGTCCCAGCGAGCGGCTCAACATGTCGAGCATGCCATCGAGGAGTTTGGCGACGTCCACGATCTCCGGCTTTAATTCCTGACGGCGCGCAAACGCCAAGAGGCGCTTTGTCAGAGTAGCCCCGCGTTCGGCACCTTGGATCGCGCCATCGACGAGCCGAAGCCCCCGAGGATTGTCTAAAAGATAACTTCGAACCAGATCGAGATTACCGAGAATTGCCATCAGTAAATTGTTGAAGTCGTGCGCCACTCCTCCCGTTAGCTGTCCTAGGCTCTCAAGTTTCTGCATTTGGTGCACCTGCGCGAGAGCCGCTTCGCGCTCACGGGTGCGCAGCGCGACACGTTTCTCAAGCTCGGTATTCGCCTGAGCAAGCTCGGCAGTACGCTCGGCAACGCGGTTCTCCAGTTCCGCATTGAGCATCTCGAGCTGTTGGGTCTTGCGATAGAGTTCGCAGAATACTTTGACTTTGGCTCTCAGGAGTTCCGGAACCACTGGAACCGGAAGATAATCCACTGCCCCAAGAGCATACCCCCGCAGGAGATCGAGATCGGTTACCTGAATTGCTGAGACGAATATGATTGCGGTCGTCTGAAACCGCGGGTGATCACGAATCATCGCCGCAAGCTGAAACCCGTCAAGATCGGGCATGCAGACGTCAATCAATATGACCGCAATTTTACGCTTCAGAAGCTGCTCAAGGGCCTCCGTTGCCGAGCCGGCTTTGATCAGATTCTCCCCGAGCTCGGCGAGTATCGCCTCGTAGCTTAGTAATTTCGCGGGCTGGTCATCGACTAGGAGGATATCGACCCTTTCTTGGTCGGCCACGGTCGCAATCCTCTATTTAGCGATGCAGCCACATCCGCAAAGCCGACAGGAGCTGCTCGGTATTTACCGGCTTAGCGAGATAATCAGAGGCACCGGCTTCCAGACATTTTTCGCGGTCACCCTTCATCGCTTTTGCTGTTAAAGCAATTATCGGCAGCCGCCGGAAGGCCGGGTTAGCGCGAATCATCTGCATCGTCTCATAGCCGTCCATTTCGGGCATCATGATATCCATTAACACGATAGCTAAGCCAGGAGTGGATTTGATCAGCTCAATCGCCTCATTCCCGGTCGTCGCCGTCAGGACGTTCATGCCGCGGCGCTCCAAAACGCTGCTTAAGACGAAAATGTTGCGGGCATCGTCGTCCACCAACAGCACCGTTTTGCCGATGAGATCCTCGTCCGAGCCGTGCAGCCGTTCGAGCATCTTTCGCTTTTCTGGCGGCAACTCGGCAACGACCCGATGCAAGAACAGCGCGGTTTCGTCCAGCAGCCGCTCCGGTGATTCCACGCCCTTGACGATCACGCTGCGGGCGATTTCGTGAAGTTGGGCATCTTCGTCTGACGACAGTTCCCTGCCGGTGAAAACCACAATTGGTAGGTCCTGCAGCGCTGGATCATCGCGGATCACCTCAAGCACGTCAAACCCGGACATGTCCGGTAGACGGAGATCGAGCACGGCGCAGTCGATTAACTGTTCGTGCAAGATCTTCAGGGCTTCTGTGCCAGTGCCCGCTGTTATCACATGAATGTCGTCGTGGGCGAGCAGCTCGGAGATGCCGAGGAGTTCGGCGGCGTTGTCTTCGATAACCAGCAGGCGACGGCGCCGGGGCTTTACAAACGCGGTAATCCTGGCGATAGCCGCCCTAAGATCTTCGGTAGTCGAAGGTTTGGTCACAAACGAGAATGCACCACGAGCGAGCCCGTGCTGCCGGTCCTCGTCAAAGGTGACGATCTGAACAGGAATGTGCCGTGTCGCCGGATCCCGCTTGAGTTGGCTCAGCACAGTCCAGCCAAGCATATCCGGCAGGAAGACATCAAGCGACACCGCGGTGGGTTCATACTCGCGCGCCAGTGCGAGCGCGTCGGCGCCGCGCGTGGCAACAAGCACCTTGAACCCAGCCTCATGGGCCAGATCGGTTAGTATGCCGGCGTAATGGGGATCGTCTTCAACGACGAGCAGAATCGTATCACCCGCCTTCAGCCCCGTCCGGTCATCGGGCACCTGCTCGACCGGGAGGTCGGCCAGCCGGACCGCTGCGAGGGCGGGCGAGCCGCAGCCGCAGGCGATGCGATCGTGCTCTGGATGGCCGGAGTTGCCGAGGCTGGGCCGATATATCTGAGCGGCAGGTACAGGGTAAAGGTGCTTCCTACACCCGGGGTGCTGCGCAGCTGGATCTCGCCACCGAGCAGGCTCGACAGCTCGCGGCTGATCGCCAGACCAAGGCCGGTGCCGCCAAACCTGCGATTGGTGCTGGCGTCGGCCTGCTGGAAGGCCTCGAAAATGATCTTCTGCTTCTCCGGCGAGATGCCGATCCCGGTGTCTGAGACCTCGAATGCAACCACCTGGGGCGCGTTGCGCAGGACTGGATGATCCGGGCTCCAGCCGCTGATCGCCGAGTTTATGCTGAGCTTGACGCCGCCTTGCTCGGTGAACTTAAAGGCGTTCGAGAGCAAATTTTTAAGGACCTGCTGCAGGCGCTTCGAATCGGTAAGCATGCTGCGATCGAGCTTCGGATCGAGCTGAACGTCAAACGACAGACGCCGGTTCTCCGCTTCGTGACGGAACGGTCGCACCACCATGTCTTGTAGGGTTAAGAAGAATATCTCCTCGACATCCACCGTCACGGTGCCGGATTCGATCTTGGACAGATCCAGAATGTCGCTGATCAGGTTCATCAGATCGGTCCCGGCGCTGTGGATCGTACGAGCGAACTCGACCTGCTTGGCGGTCAGATTGCCTTCCGGATTCTCGCCGAGCTGCTGACCCAGGATCAGGATGCTGTTGAGTGGCGTGCGCAGCTCATGCGACATGTTGGCGAGGAAGTCGGATTTATATTTCGATGCCGCCGCGAGCTCGGTAGCCTTCTCTTCGAGTGCCCGACGTGCCTGCTCGATTTCCTGGTTCTTCCTCTCGACCTCGATATTGCGCTCTTCGAGCTGCTGCGCCTTTTGCTCGAGCTGCTCGTTGGTCTGTTGCAATTCGCGCTGCTGCGTTTGCAGCTCGGTCGCTAGATTCTGCGACTGGGTCAGCAGACCCTCGGTTTGCATCGTCGCCTCGATGCTATTCAGCACGATCCCGATACTCGCGGTCAGCTGGTCGAGAAACGAGATCTGCAAGTCGGTGAACATGCCGAGAGAGGCAAGCTCGATCACCGCCTTGACCTGCCCTTCGAACAGGACGGGCAGCACAACGTCATTCTTCGGCATCGCCTTGAACAGCCCGGAGGTAACCGGCACCACCTCTTCGGGCATCTCAGTGATCAGCATGCGGCGTGCATCGGCGGCGCATTGACCAACCAGACCTTGGCCGATGCGCAGTCGCTCAGGGTGACTGTGCGGTGCAATGTCGTCAGCGAAAGCTGAAAGCAGCTTGAGGCCAGACTCCCCCTCGGCGAGGTAGATGACGCCGTTCTGCGAATTAACCAGTGGTGCCAGCTCCGCCAGCAGCATTCGGCCCACTGTGGTCAGGTCGCGCTGCCCCTGCAACATGTTGGTGAACCGAGCGAGGTTCGTCTTGAGCCAGTCCTGCTCTGTGTTGCGGTCCGTCGTGAGCCGCAAATTGTCGATCATCGTGTTGATGTTGTCTTTAAGCTCCGCAACTTCGCCGCGGGCCTCGACCTGGATCGAGCGGGTCAAATCGCCTTTGGTCACCGCGGTGGCGACTTCGGCAATCGCGCGGACCTGCGTCGTCAGGTTGGCAGCGAGCAGGTTGACGTTCCCAGTCAGATCCTTCCAGGTACCGGCAGCACCGGGCACGTTCGCTTGACCGCCGAGGCGGCCCTCGACACCCACTTCTCGCGCGACGCTGGTGACCTGATCGGCAAAGATGGCGAGCGTGTCTGTCATGTTGTTGATCGTTTCGGCGAGCGCCGCCACCTCGCCCATCGACTTGACGGTCAGGTTCTGCTTGAGATCACCATTGGCGACGGCCGTGACGACTTTGACGATGCCGCGCACCTGTTCGGTCAGGTTGGCCGCCATCACGTTAACCGTGTCGGTCAGGTCCTTCCAGGTGCCGGCCACACCCGGGACCGCCGCTTGGCCGCCAAGCTTGCCTTCGGTGCCCACCTCGCGGGCGACGCGCGTCACCTCGGAGGCAAAGGCGTTGAGCTGGTCGACCATTGTATTGATCGTATTCTTCAGCTCGAGTATCTCGCCTTTGACATCGACAGTGATTTTGCGTGACAGGTCGCCACGCGCGACGGCAGTCGTCACCTCGGCGATGTTGCGGACTTGCGTCGTCAGATTGGCCGCCAGCAAATTGACGTTGTCGGTCAAATCTTTCCAGGTGCCCGCCACACCGGGGACGACGGCTTGGCCGCCGAGCTTACCTTCGGTGCCGACCTCGCGCGCGACGCGTGTCACCTCCGCTGCAAACGAGCGGAGTTGCTCGACCATCGTGTTGAGCGTCTCTTTAAGCAGCAGGATCTCGCCGCGGACATCGACAGTAATCTTCTTCGAGAGGTCGCCATTGGCGATCGCGGTGGCGACCTCGGCAATATTGCGCACCTGCCCCGTGAGATTGCTGGCCATAAAATTGACGTTGTCGGTCAGGTCCTTCCACGTTCCCGCCACGCCCGGCACCGCCGCCTGACCGCCGAGCTTGCCCTCGGTCCCGACCTCGCGGGCAACGCGCGTCACTTCGGATGCAAAGGCGTTGAGCTGATCGACCATCGTATTGATCGTGTTTTTAAGCTCAAGTATCTCGCCTTTGACGTCGACAGTAATCTTGCGCGACAGGTCGCCGCGAGCGACCGCCGTCGTCACCTCGGCGATGTTGCGGACCTGCGCCGTCAGGTTGCCGGCCATGGAATTGACCGAGTCGGTCAGATCCTTCCACGTCCCCGCAACCCCCGGGACGTTGGCTTGGCCGCCGAGCCGCCCCTCGGTGCCGACCTCGCGGGCGACACGCGTCACCTCGCCGGCAAAGCGGTTCAGCTGGTCGACCATTGTATTGAGCGTTTCCTTGAGCTGAAGGATCTCGCCCCGAACATCGACGGTGATTTTGCGAGAGAGGTCGCCATTGGCGATCGCAGTGGCGACTTCGGCGATATTGCGCACCTGGCCGGTCAGGTTGCCGGCCATCGAGTTGACGTTGTCAGTCAGGTCCTTCCAGGTGCCGGCGACGCCCGGCACCACCGCCTGCCCGCCGAGCCGGCCTTCGGTACCGACCTCTCGCGCAACACGCGTGACCTCGCCGGCGAACGCGTTGAGCTGATCCACCATCGTATTAATGGTTTCTTTCAGCTGCAGGATCTCGCCGCTGACGGTGACCGTAATCTTTTTCGACAGGTCGCCGCGGGCGACCGCGGTGGCGACTTCGGCGATATTGCGCACCTGGCCGGTCAGGTTGCCGGCCATATAGTTGACTGAATCGGTCAGGTCCTTCCAGGTGCCGGCGACGCCCCTGACCTGCGCCTGGCCGCCGAGCTTGCCCTCGGTGCCGACCTCGCGGGCGACGCGCGTCACCTCGCCGGCAAAAGCATTGAGCTGGTCCACCATCGTGTTGATGGTGTCCTTCAGTTGCAGGATCTCGCCACTGACATTAACGGTAATCTTTTTCGACAGGTCGCCATTGGCGATGGCCGTCGCCACCTCGGCAATGTTGCGGACCTGCGCCGTCAGATTGCCCGCCATCGAATTGACGCTTTCGGTCAGGTCCTTCCAGGTGCCGGCGACGCCGAGCACGTTGGCCTGTCCGCCGAGCCGGCCATCGGTGCCGACCTCGCGGGCGACGCGGGTCACCTCGCCGGCGAAGGCATTCAGCTGGTCAACCATTGTGTTGATGGTCTCCTTCAGCTGCAGGATCTCGCCGCTGACATTGACGGTGATCTTTTTCGACAGGTCACCGCGGGCAATCGCAGTGGAGACCTCGGCAATGTTGCGCACCTGTGCGGTAAGGTTACCAGCCATGAAGTTGACGCTGTCGGTCAGATCCTTCCAGGTCCCGGCGACCCCCGGAACCTGTGCCTGGCCGCCAAGCCGGCCCTCGGTTCCAACCTCGCGCGCAACCCGCGTAACCTCCGATGCGAAAGAATTGAGCTGATCGACCATCGTATTGATGGTGTCTTTGAGCTCGAGAATCTCGCCGCGGACATCGACCGTGATTTTGCGCGACAGGTCGCCGCGCGCGACCGCGGTCGTGACATTGGCGATATTGCGGACCTGGTCGGTCAAGTTGCCGCACATCGCGTTGACCGAATCGGTCAAGTCCTTCCAAGTCCCCGCTACCCCGGGGACGAGCGCCTGGCCGCCGAGTTTGCCTTCGGTGCCGACCTCCCGAGCGACGCGCGTCACCTCCGAGGCGAAAGAACGTAGCTGGTCGACCATCGTATTGATGGCTTCCTTCAGCTGCAGGATCTCGCCGCGGACGTCGACCGTGATCTTCTTTGATAAGTCACCGCTGGCCACGGCGATCGTAACCTCAGCGATGTTGCGGACCTGCGCCGTCAGGTTGCTCGCCATCGAGTTGACGCTTTCGGTCAGGTCCTTCCACACACCGCTGACCTCACGAACCTGCGCTTGGCCGCCGAGCTTACCGTCGGTGCCAACCTCACGCGCCACACGCGTCACTTCAGAGGTGAACACGCCCAATTGCTTGATCATCGTATTGACGATAGTGGCGGAGCGTAGGAACTCGCCTTTCAACGGCCGCCCATCGACATCAAGCGGAACTGTTCGTAACAGGTCACCTTGCGCCACGGCCGCGATCGCATGGGTGACCGCCGCCGTCGGCCACAGAAGATCATCGATCAGCGTATTGATCGATGCCTCCATCTCGCCCCATGCGCCTTCCGAAAGCCCGAAGCGGACGCGACGCCGTATTCTCCCCTGACGACCGACGACATCGCCGACCTCGTTCAACTCGCGAGCCATCCGTTCGTTTGCGATCACAATCTCGTTGAACGTGTCAGCGATCTTGCCGGCTAATCCTGTCTGATCACTTGGTAGTCGAGCCGAAAAATCTCCCTGACGCATTGCCTGTAGCGCATGCAACAGCCCATGTTGATCGAAACTACCGTCGAGATGTCCGTTAGGCTCAGCTGCAGCGCCTAAACCGTCGAAAACGGGCGTCGCGACCGGCGAAACCTCGGAGATCGCCCCGGCAAAAGTGTCAGCAGACGGCATCGAAGAGCTCCTGTTCTTCAGTGATCGCGAATCTCGAAATCTCCGGGGGCGCTGTCATGGCTAATTTCGCCCGAAGGAAATTTTTATGATCCTTATCAAAATGCAGGGTAACTTTTTGTAACGATATGTTTCTTGAATACACATTCACCGATTCATGGCAGGGAAAAGGGGCTGAGGCGTGCTAGTCAGACTTACCCCTTGCGCACGCGATCGCACATCAGTGTGGCCGTGGCTGCTCACTGTTCCGGGCGTCGGCGCCGTGACATCGCTGGTCTTTGCCGGCCTGCAATAACGCTCCATTAGCCGGCGCCCTTTTGAAGAAATTGCTGTGCCGGAAGGCGACCGCAAGCTTGTTCTATTCGCTTTCCGCAACCAATGGCGGGCGGATGGCTCGATAACTGACGCCTCTCGGACCCGTTGCCAGCCATTTGCTGGCAAGCGACGTCGGCCACTCGCGATCTTTCCGGAGTGCCTACCACCCTCCTGATCCGATACTAACGTCCGACCAAAACCGATGAACCTGGTAAAGTAATCGCTGCGGAGCGACCCGGAGCGAGGTTATACAGCAAAGTTATACTCTTTGGGCTGTATTGCTCTGCCCTGGAGGGACACCGATGCTCAAGACCATGTCATGATCGGCTCTGGCTTCATTCTCGATCCGGCGGGCAATCTTTTCTTTACTCCATGCACATGCACGATCTCTTGGGCCGGTAGCACCGTAAACCGGATGCGCCCAAACGGTTGTATCGGACTTCAGAAAGTCCCGAAGGATAGGCATTGTCTACCTGTGTCATGGATGGCCAGGACAAGCCCGGTCATGAGGGATGTGGGTTGCCTCAATGGAAAATAGGCTGTCACAGCGGGATGTTGTCGTGCTTCTTGGGCGGATTGACGAGCACTTTGCCGCGCAGCATCGCTAGCGCGCGGGCGATACGGCGGCGGGTGTCGCGCGGCTGGATCACATCATCGATAAAGCCGCGGCTCGCCGCGACAAACGGGTTGGCGAATTTTTCGCGATATTCCTCGGTGCGCGCCTCGATCGCAGCGGCGTCGCCGAGATCGGCGCGAAAAATGATCTCGACCGCACCCTTTGGCCCCATAACCGCAATCTCGGCCGAGGGCCAAGCGTAGTTCAAGTCGCCGCGCAAATGCTTTGAGCTCATCACGTCATAGGCGCCGCCATAGGCCTTGCGCGTAATCAGGGTCACCTTTGGCACGGTCGCCTCGGCAAAGGCGAACAGCAATTTGGCGCCGTGCTTGATGATGCCGCCATATTCCTGGGCGGTGCCCGGCAGGAACCCCGGCACATCGACAAACGTCACGATCGGGATATTAAAGCAGTCGCAAAACCGCACAAACCGCGCCGCCTTGCGCGAGCTGTCGATATCGAGACAGCCGGCCAACACCATCGGCTGATTGGCGACGATGCCGATCGTCGAGCCTTCGATGCGGGCAAAGCCGACAACGATGTTACGCGCGAAATCGGGCTGGATTTCAAAGAAATCACTCTCGTCGACAACCTTTAAAATCAGCTCCTTGATATCGTAAGGCTTGTTCGGGTTGCTCGGCACCAAGGTGTCGAGCGATGGCTCGATTCGGTCGCTCGGATCGGCGGTCGGCCGCAAGGGCGGTTGCACCCGGTTCGAGGCCGGCAAAAAATCGACGAACCGCCGCAATTCGAGCAAGGCCTCGACATCGTTCAAAAAGGCGCGATCGGCCACCCCCGAGCGCCCGGTATGGGTCAAGGCCCCGCCCAGTTCCTCCTGGGTCACGGTCTCGTGGGTAACCGTGCGCACCACCTCCGGCCCGGTCACAAACATGTAAGACGTGTCCTGGACCATAAAGATGAAATCGGTCATTGCCGGCGAATAGACCGCGCCGCCGGCGCATGGTCCCATGACCAGCGAGATTTGCGGCACAACCCCCGAGGCCAAGACATTGCGCTCAAACACCTCGGCATAGCCGGCGAGCGAAGCGACCCCGTCCTGGATGCGCGCTCCGCCGGAATCGTTGAGCCCGATCACCGGCGCCCCGACATTCATCGCCTGATCCATGACCTTGCAGATCTTTTCGGCATGCGCTTCGCTGAGCGAGCCGCCAAATACCGTGAAATCCTGGCTGAACACAAAGACGAGACGGCCATTGACGGTACCGTAACCGGTCACGACCCCATCGCCCGGAATGCGGTGGCGGTCGATGCCGAAATCGTGGCTGCGATGTTCGACAAACATGTCCCATTCCTCAAAGGAATGGGGGTCGAGCAATAACTCGATCCGCTCGCGCGCCGTCAGCTTGCCGCGGCGATGCTGGGCTTCAATTCGGGCAGCGCCGCCGCCTACCCGTGCGGCCTTGCGCTTTTCGTCCAAGCGGTCCTGGATAATGTCCATTTCGCCTCGCGACCGGTAACGGCGCGACATAGCACCGCCACCTCTCGCCGCGCTAGCCGTGGCTTGCCTTGAATCGAGGCTTAGCCGAGCGCTTTTTGAGTTTCGAGATCGTCTTCGATAAAGGCTTGCACCGCTTCGTCAATATCGGCATCGGCGGTGAAGCCGAGTGCGGTGGCGCGTGGTGCCGCAAGCGCCTGCGGCCAACTGGCGACGATCGCCTCGATCTGCGGATCGTGCTGCCAGCGGATGCGGGCGTGCGCCGCCGCCCCGCCGGCGCGGCGCACCGCCTCGACCATTTCGCCGACCGAGACCGAAAAACCCGGCAATTGCAATGAGCGGTTGGCGCCAAACGCCTCGCCCGGTAATTCGTGCGCGCGGTGCAGCGCGGCGACAACCCGCCGCGGCGAGGCCACTGCCATCACCAGATCGGGCGACACCGGGCAGACTGCCTCCTTCCCGGCCAACGGCTCGCGGATGATCGAGGAGGCGAAGGTCGAGGCCGCCCGGTTCGGCAGCCCGGGCCGCACGACGACGGTCGGCAGGCGCAGCGCGCGGCCGTCGACAAAGCCTTTGCGGTTGTAATCGCCGACCAGCAACTCGCCGATCGCCTTTTGCGTGCCGTATGAGGTCTGCGGCCTTAATGGCGTGTCGTCGCCGACCGCGGGAGGCAGCTCACCGCCATAGACCGCGAGCGAACTCGCAAAGACGAGCCGTGGGCGGGTGCCGAGCGCGCGACAGGCGTCGAGCACGGCACGTGTGCCGTCGAGATTGACACGATAGCCGAGAGCAGTATCGGCTTCCGCCTGGCCGCTGACCACAGCGGCGAGATGAAACACCGCCGCCGCACCCGGCATCAGCATCTTCGTCACAGTCTCGCGATCGGCAATGTCGCCAGTCACCATTTTGAGGCGCGGATCGTCCGGCAACGGCAAGGCCGGGAGCGCGTTGTCGAACAGCACCAGTTCGTCGATCGAGCCGAGACTGCTGCCGCGCTCCAGCAGCAGCAATGCCAAGCGCCGACCGAGAAAACCGCATCCGCCGGTAATGACGATCCGCATCGCCCTACCTCTCTGATGACGTGAGCGGGCGACACCCCCTCACCCCAGCCCTCTCCCCGCAAACGGGGAGAGGGAGGGACCCGCGGATCCCCGGATCAAGTCCGGGGAGGAGGGTGAGGGGCAGCAGGCGGCGGGTTTTGGTTCGCGGCATTGGCTACTCCTGGAAAGCCTTCCGCCCGCTAGCCATGGATGCCGTAGCGCGCGGCCCAGCCGAGCCCGGCGCGGGTTTCACCCTTGGGCCGATACTCGCAGCCGATCCAGCCCGAATAGCCGATCTCGTCCAATAGATCGAAGAGGAACGGATAGTTGATCTCGCCGACATCGGGCTCGTGGCGGCCCGGGTTGCCGGCGATCTGGATGTGCGGGTACCGACCCGCCAGTGAGCGGATCCGGTGCGCTAAATCGCCCTCCATGATCTGCACATGATAGAGGTCGAGTTGGAGCTGCAGATTTGGATGCCCAACGCGGTCGATCACGGCCATCGCCTGGGTCGTCGTGTTCAAGAAATATCCGGGGATGTCGCGCGTGTTGATTGGCTCGATGATTACAGTAATGCCTTCAGGCGCCAAGCGCTCGGCTGCATAGTGCAGATTGGCGATATAGCTGCGCTGAGCCTCGGCGCGGTCAGCTCCCTCAGGCACAAGCCCGGCCATCGCGTGCAACAGGCGGCACCGCGTAGCCTTGGCATAGGTGAGCGCCTTATCTATTCCGGCGCGAAATTCCGCCTCGCGCCCGGGCAATGCCGCGAGGCCACGCTCGCCGGCTGCCCAATTCCCTGGCGGCATATTGAACAAGGCCTGAGTTAGGCCATGTTTCTCGAGCTGGGCAGCGACGGTTTCAGGCGGATGATCATAGGCGCCGAGATACTCGACCGCCTTGAACCCGCACTCCGCTGCGGCGGCAAAGCGGTCAAGAAACTCAACTTCTTGAAAAATAAAGCTTAAATTCGCGGCGAATTTCGGCATCGCGTTCTTCCCCCGCACCGGTCGGCAAATGGGTTTCGCGGTCGGCTTCGGGTACTACTGTTCTCCGGCGCGTGCGCAAACGCAAGCGTGTGCCGCTGCTGGAGGATGCGTTTTGTGGCGATCCGATGATCGGGCCGGAGGGAAGGGCGCAAGCGACCAGCTACACAGGGCGCAGGAGATAAGCCTCGTCCAAAGGGGCTGCGACGACCTTATCTGGAGCACGACCCCGGCGGAAGAAGCCAGCTATGAGTGCGCAATCCCACCGCCCTGGATCGACGATCCGGGCTCGGCAAGCGTCTCCAGCACCCGCGACACCGAGCCACGGTAGGATGCCATGAAGTCCTGGAAGCACAAATGCGGCTCAGCGCGCCGCGCGGCAATAAAGAGCCGGTTGACAGCGCGTTTGCGGGCGAAGCCCGTCAGTGCAGCCGCACGATTCTCGACAAGGCCCAAGCCATCGCCATAGCGCAAGCGGCCAAGATAAGCCGAATAGGCGGTGTCGAAGGATGCTCCAGAGCTATCGTTGTGCGTGAACGAACCGTCTATAACCCGATATTGATAGAGGGCCCGTGGGAAGACGGTATCGGGGCCGACCCGCTCGAGCAGTCGCAAATTGGCGATTACGTCCTCGGCATATTCGACGCCGGTGAGCCGGAGGTCGGCAAAGCGGCGATGCAAAACCGGCCAAAGCGGCACATCAGATCCAGCAGCATTTGTGCCGATAACCACGTGGCGGGTCCGCAAGGCGCCCTGTACAGCATCTGGCCGGTTATGTCGGACACGACCGCGATTTTATCGACGACCGCGCCATGGGTCGCAGCGAGCGGCGCGAGAGCCTCGAGGCGGCGAGCATCATAGCGATCGTCGGCATCGAGTTGGGCGATGATCTCTCCGCGGGCGGCCGCTAGTCCGACATTGCGGGCATTGTGACAGCCCGAGCGGATAGCTCCGGTTGAGACGAAGCGCAACCGCGAGTCGGTGATCCCAATATCGGCCAGTATCGTGGCGTAGTCCTGCGCGTCATCAGCGACGATAATCGCTTCCCAGCAGCGATCGGTCTGCGCCAATAGGCTCGCCACCGCGCGCCCGATCGTCGCCGCCGCCTGGCAGGCGGGAATGACCACGGAAACCAGCATTTCAGTTGGTCTCCTGTGCTGCCGTTTCGATATGTTTCATCGCGGCAGCTACCAGCCACGGGATAGGCCGCTCCACCTCGCGCTCCTGGTCTGCCGCGATGCTTCGCTGGCGCGATTGTGGTCTATGATAGGATAAGCGCTCGCTCCCTAGTGCCCTTGCAGCGTCGGCCATTGATCAACCGTCCCCTGATTTGCTGGGCTTTTTGATCTTTTTCGAATCTGATTAAGAAGAGTGCCCGCGCCGCACCGCCGAGACAAGATATTTTATGATCCATGGTAAATGAGGTCGCTGCTGACAGCTTACTGCGGAAGCCGAGCCCACCCTCGTGGCATAGAGACGCTTGGCTCAACATTCGAAATGCTGTGTCGCGGGCCGAGCTAAGCGACTAGGTTAAAGTTATCAATGTCAGGTTTTTTTTACACAGACCGGTGGCTGTGTTTCCGCTTCTGAACAAATTCAGTTGTTTAGCTATATGGCATGAGGATTGCTCAGGCTTAAAGCAAGTGAGTATTCATACAGAGAGCACGTCAATGAAACTTAACAAATCAATGATAGCGGCGGTGGCCGTTATTTGCTTTGCAACGATGATGGCGGGTGGCGAGCGCGCCAATGCCGGCCTGTGCCCGACGACCGGAACCTTCGCCAACTTGGAAGCCGCAGGTTCTTGCACAATCGGCGACAAGACCTTCAGCAACTTCACCTACAGCTCATCGGAGACGGGCTGGGCCAGCCCAGTGCCGGCGACAGCCTTCGACTATACAACGATAAACGACGTTAACAACGAATGGGGTTTCGATTTTACCTTCCCGCTCACCGCCGGCTCCGACCAGTCGAACGATATCGCATTGGGCTATACGATAGCGGTGACCAGCGGCGCAGCGCTGATCGACAGCCTGGAAGACGGGCCGATTACCGGAAGTATTAAGGGCACGGGTGCCGCTTCGGTGGGCGAGACCTACTGCCTCGGCGCCTCTACGACTGTGGGCTGCCCTAAGGGAGATCTAGGCGTATTGGGAGCCTCGCTGCCGAGTGCACCCGAAGATAGTGTCACGGTGCCTGGTGAGAATTGCTTGCTCGACACCGGCTGCCCGTTCTTCGATGTCAGTGAGATTGCAATCACCAAAGACCTTATCGTCAGTGGTGGTAGAGACGGCAGCGCCTCACTGAGCATCCTCGTCAACACCGTAGACCAGGCAACCGTCCCCGAGCCGGCGTCGCTGAGCCTCCTCGGCGTCGGTCTGTTCGGCATCGGCGCCTTCCGCCGGTTCCGCAAAGTAACGGCATCTTAGCGGATCGTGACCAGCTGGTTCAGGTTTGGGTTCGCTAACAGGGGCGACTTCGTGCAGGTGAGCAACAACGGCTGAGCCGATCGTGAAGTCGAGCCTGATCCCGTCGAGGCGGCCCGGCTCTGCGGCGCCAATATAGCCGGTCTCGACGGACCCGATCCGGTTCTTTTGCGGCCACTGCGGACGACAGCGTCCCAGTGGCTCGCGGCCTATTTAGCGGCAGCCAAGCAAGCGCGCAGATCATCGCGCTCATCTTCGTAATCGTCCATCGTTCGGTGTAAAATATTATCAGGCGGCAACTCTCGCAGGGCCTGCGTGATTTGTTTTATCGTCGCATCATCGTAAGCGACTGGTGTGGGGCATTGACAGACCGAGGACCCCATGCGGCTGCACGCGGTGGTGAGCAAAATCACCGCGCCGGTCGCTGCCAATCCGATCTCTTCGCCAATCCGATCCTCTTCGCCAATCCGATCCTCTTCGCCAATCCCATCGTATTCCCCCAACCCAGCACCAACGTGCCGGCACGCGTAATATCGGGCAAGTGGAAGAGCAAGCCGGGCCTGTCTCAGATCGGGCATGCGCCGATATCTTTTATCACCAGCACCTCCCTCCTTGGGTTGGCGGATGCAGCGATCTGCCGATGAACGGGAGTGAGGTGGTATTGAGCTACGGCAGAGGCGATGCTGGGTCCATTTTTGATGACCGAAGGCCTGGCAGCCGGTCGCTTGCGGTGTTGGTGATCTTGGGTTGCCCTCGGTGCTGACCAAACCGGCGTGGGCGAGGCGGCGGGCCGGGCGCTTCCCAAACGGCTTGGCGTAAGCGGCAGAACACGCTATCAATGGTTGGCCTCGCCCCGGTAGCTCAGCGGTAGAGCAACCGCTTCGTAAGCGGTAGGTCGTTGGTTCAAATCC
>CAWJXM010000035.1:0-123197 GCA_963846635.1 uncultured Alphaproteobacteria bacterium
CGGGTGGGGATCGCCACAAGCCGAGGGCGGGGTCCTCGATCACGCTCGAATATCGTCTTGGCAAAGCCGAACCAGCTCGTGCTCGGGGCGCCGGCGAAATGATAAATGCCCCAGGCGTGGAACCCGGGTTGGCGACAGATCTCGGACATCGCGATCACGGCGTCGGCAATATCGCGCGCCTCGGTCGGACCGCCCTGTTGATCCGCGACGACGCGCAGCTCGCTGCGCTCACGCCCGAGACGCAGCATCGTCTTGACGAAATTGGCACCATGGACCCCGAATACCCATGAGACGCGCAGCACCAGATGGCCAGGATTGGCCGCGGCGACGGCGGCGTCACCCGCGGCCTTTGAAGCGCCGTAGACATTTACCGGCGCGCTCGGCTCGTCTTCGCGGTGCGGTGCGGCAGTCGAGCCCGAGTAAACATAGTCGGTCGAGAGGTGAATAATCGGCAGCTCTCGCTGCGCGGCGGCTCGGGCTACGATTCCGGCTCCCTCCGCATTCACCGCAAAAGCGCGTTCGCGCTCGCTCTCGGCGCGATCGACGGCGGTGTATGCCGCACAATTGACGACCGAGGACAGGGCCGGGTCGGAGACAGCGCGCACGACGCTGGCCGGGTCGCAGATGTCGCATGCTGCGTGGTCGTAGCCCGTCCCTGCGCTGCCGATGCGTTCGACCAGCGCGCGTCCGACCTGACCGCCGGCGCCGAAAACAAGCAGGCTCAAGCCGCCTCCGAGGGCCGGCCGAGACGCTGCTGCTGGTAGAAGCGGCTGGCACGGCGGCACCATTCTTGATTGTCGATGTACCAGTCGACGGTGGCTGCAAGACCCTTGTCGAGGTCTTTGTCGGGTCGCCAGCCCAATTCCCGCTCGATTTTGCTGGGATCGATCGCATAACGCGCATCGTGTCCGGGCCGATCGGTCACATGGGTGATCAAGCGGGCGTGTGGGGCGCCCTTCGGCTCGCGCAGATCGAGCAACCGGCAGAGCCTTCTGACGAGGTCGATGTTCTGCAATTCGGACCGGGCGCCGACCAGATAGGTTTCGCCAATTCGCCCTTTAGCGACGATCTGGCGCAGGGCCGCGACGTGATCATCGACATGCAGCCAGTCCCGGATATTCGAGCCCTGACCGTAGACCGGCAGCGGCTTGCCGGAAAGGCCGTTGAGCACCATCAGCGGGATCAGCTTTTCCGGAAACTGATAGGGGCCGTAATTGTTCGAGCAATTCGAAACCAGCACCGGCAATCCGTAGGTCCGGTGCCAAGCGCGGGCGAGATGATCGGCGCCGGCCTTACTCGCCGAATAGGGCGAACTCGGGCTATACCGGCTCTGGTCGGTGAACTGCCCGGTCAAGCCGAGTTCACCATAAACTTCGTCGGTCGAGACCTGCAGAAAGCGGAATCCGGCTCGGCCCGCGGCGTCGAGCGAGCGCCAGTATCGGAGTGCGACCTCGAGCAAAGTCGCGGTACCGACGATGTTGGTCTCGACGCAGGTGGTGGGCGCATCGATCGTGCGGTCGACATGGCTCTCGGCAGCGAGATGGTACACCGCTTGCGGACAGTGCTCGGCAAAAGCCGTGGCCATTGCCGCGCGGTCGCAGATATCGGCGCGGACAAAAACGTGATTTTCGCAAGCCAGCACCGGCGCGAGATTGTCGAGATTGCCGGCATAGGTCAACTTATCGATGGTGACGACGTGCTCGCCGTCCGCGACGAGCGCGCGCACCAGAGCCGATCCGATAAATCCGGCTCCTCCGGTAACGACAACGGTCATCGGCCTCAACCCCCGAAGCATTGGCTGTATCGTTCGTGATGCCGGCTGGCGTGTTGCTTTGGCGGCGACCGCCCTATTGGCGGCAGGTCGGCCAATATGTCGCAATCCCAGGGTCGTTCCAGCCAATGCCGCAGCGATGCGGCGGGTGACGATCATTCTTCACTTTTGAGGTTACCCCAGTGTTCTCGTCGAGAGTGCGGTAGCCAACATTAGAAGCGCGCCCCCCAAGTAGAACCAGCCAGCTCACTCACTATCGCATCGGCACGACATCCGAAAGGGACGATCGGCATCGGAAGTTGAGCGCAATCGGGTTGACGATCACCGTTGCACAAAAGCTTTAGCCACCGATTGTCGTTAAAAAAGGTAAAGGTTCAATGAAGGTCAGATTGGGTTGATGATTCAAGGCCTATACCCGGGCCGCTGGCGGACTTTTTGGCGCCTGCGAGGTCGCAAGCGCAGCCATAAATTGGTGCGCGTGGCGGGCTGGCTCTGGACGAAAGGACGCAGCGGCTGTCATTCTTCGGCCATGAATCAAACTCTGCCCGAATCGGAAAGCGAGCTCCGCCCCGGCGAGGTGGAAGTAGAGCTGCCCGCGTCGAGCGATGCCGAGATGTTCTTTATCGGCACGATCCATACGCCGTGGCGCACGCGCCGCGAATGCCCCAAGCGCGGCAGCCTCGATGGGCCGGTCTGTTCGATCATCGTCGGCGAGCGCTGGCGAGCGGCGCTGACCGGCCTCGCGGATTACCGCCGCGTGCAGGTGCTCTATTGGATGCATCAGGCGCGGCGCGATCTGGTCCTGCAAACGCCGAACAGCGGTGCGACCACCGGCACCTTCGCGCTGCGTTCGCCGGTGCGACCAAACCCGATCGCATCCTCGATCGTCGAGCTCGTCGGGATCGACGGCACGACGTTGCTGGTGCGCGGGCTCGACTGCCTCGACGGCACGCCGCTGCTCGATCTCAAGCCGGAATACCCCTTGGCCGGCAACGGGTGAGCCGTTCACAGTCGAGGATGGGTCATTCTCGGTTTGCCACGCAGTTGGGGCTCTGGTCAAACACCACGTCGAAAGTCTCTCGTAACGCGGCGTCCACCTCGGCCATCGTCGCGCCTATGCCAAGAGCGGCGAGCGACGTCACACCGTGCTCGGCAATACCACATGGGACGATGCCGCGGAAATGATCGAGATCGGGATCGATGTTGATCGCTATGCCGTGATAGCTGACCCAGCGCCGCACACGCACGCCGATCGCCGCGATTTTGGCCTCGCCGCCGCTGGATCTGACCCAGATCCCGACCCGCCCCTCGCGCCGCTCGCCGGCAACCCCAAAGCGCGCCAGGGTGCGAATGCCCCATTCTTCGAGCCGGTGGACATAGCAGCGCACATCTTCGCCGCGCCGGGCGAGATCGAGCATCACATAAACGACGCGCTGACCGGGTCCGTGATAGGTATAGCGTCCGCCGCGGCCGGCGCGATAAACCGGGAAACGGCCGGGCTCCAGCAGTTCCTCGTCGCGCGCGCTGGTGCCGGCGGTGTAGAGCGGCGGGTGCTGCAACAGCCAGATCAGTTCGGGTGCAGTGCCGGCGCGGATCGCCGCGACGCGCTGCTCCATCTGCTCGATCGCCTCGGGATAAGGAATCGCAGCGGCGCTGACCCGCCATTCAACTCTGTCCGAACCCGCTCCTGCCTCAGAATCCATGTCGCTTGATATGATAGCTCCGATTTGCTAGTCACACCGCCTCGCGGGCGAGGTGCGAGACCATCCCTGCCGTGCGGTCGTGGCGGAATTGGTAGACGCGCAGCGTTGAGGTCGCTGTGGGGGAAACTCCGTGGAAGTTCGAGTCTTCTCGACCGCACCAATCTCCCGCGCTGCGACTGGTCCCCATGGAAATTGCGAAAAAGACAGCGTCCGTCCGGCGGCCCAGCTTTGTGCCCGGTGCCTGAACAGTCGTCGTGCGTAACCTTGACTTTCACCTGACCGACATTGACATTGAGCCGGTGTGCCGGATCCGGTTTGTTTCGAGTTTGCTGCCCCATATTTTATGGGTTTAACAAGGAAGCGCGGCCATGACATTCGAGCAAGCCGCTATCATCGCCGGCGTCAGCTTTGTCGCCGGCGTATATGTCGGAGCGCGTTTTTTTGTTTTGGGCTGACCGTGCCAGATATTGGCGGCGCTAGTCGTTCGCAAGACCAGCAACAAAGTTTAGGATAAGTCAGAATGAAGATCGTCAACTCACTCAAAACGCTGAAGAAGCGCGACAAGAATTGCCGTATCGTGCGCCGCAAGGGCCGCGTCTATGTGATCAACAAGGCAAATCCGCGCTACAAGGCGCGCCAAGGCTGAGCGCGGTCGCGGTGCCCTCGCGCGGACACCACCGATGAAGATGCCGACCCCCGATGCCGCGGTCTTGCAGCGGCGCGCCGAAATCATCGCAGCCTTGCGGCAGATCGTGCCGGGCGAGGGGGTCATCGTGTCGGAAGCCGAGCGGCGGGTCTATGAGAGCGATGGGCTGACCGCTTATCGGCAATTACCAATGGTTGTGGTACTGCCGTCGCGGGTCGACCAGGTTGCCGCGGTCCTCAGCTATTGCAAGGAGATGGGCGTCAAGGTCGTGCCGCGTGGTGCCGGGACCTCGCTGTCGGGAGGCGCCTTGCCATTGGCCGATGGCGTCCTGCTCGGCATGGCCAAATTCAACCGTATCCTCGAGATCGACTACGATAATCGCTGTGTCATCGCCCAGCCCGGCGTCACCAATTTGGCGCTATCTCAGGCAGTGGAGCAGGCCGGCTTTTATTACGCCCCCGACCCGTCGAGCCAGATCGCCTGCACGATCGGCGGCAATGTCGCAGAAAACTCGGGCGGCGTGCATTGCCTGAAGTATGGGCTGACCACCAACAACATCCTCGGCATCGAGATCGTGACCATGGATGGCGAGGTGATCCGCCTCGGCGGCAAGCATTTCGATGCCGAGGGTTATGATCTCTTGGGGGTGATGACCGGCTCCGAGGGGTTGCTCGGCGTTGTCACCGAAGTCACGGTGCGCATCCTGCCTAAGCCCACCGCGGCCCGCGCGATGCTGATCGGGTTTTCCAAGACCGAGGACGCCGGCGAGTGCGTTGCTGCGGTGATCGGCGCCGGCATCATTCCGGGCGGCATGGAGATGATGGACCGGCCCGCGATCCATGCCGCCGAGGCGTTTGTCGGGGTCGGTTATCCGCTCGATGTCGAGGCATTGCTGATCGTCGAGCTCGATGGACCGCCGGCCGAAATCGATCACCTGACCGGCAAGGTCGAGAGGATCGCGCGCGATCACCACGCAGCGGCGATCCGCATCAGCCGCGACGACGCCGAGCGATTGGCGTTCTGGTCGGGGCGCAAGGCGGCGTTTCCGGCGGTCGGCCGCATCTCGCCTGATTATTATTGCATGGATGGGACGATCCCGCGCGGGCGCTTGGCGCAGGTGTTGAGCCGGATGCGTGATCTGTCAGAGAAATACGGGCTTGGCGTCGCCAACGTGTTTCACGCCGGTGACGGCAATTTGCACCCGCTGATTCTGTACGATGCCAACAAGCCCGGCGAAATCGAGCGGGCCGAGGCGTTCGGCTCTGACATCCTGCGGCTTTGTGTCGAGGTCGGCGGGGTCCTGACCGGCGAGCACGGCGTCGGGGTCGAAAAGCGCGACCTGATGGGGACGATGTTTGACGAGACCGACCTCGCCCATCAGGAGCGCCTCAAATGCGCGTTCGATCCGGACGGGCTGTTAAATCCGGGCAAGGTCTTCCCGCAGCTCCATCGCTGCGCCGAGCTCGGCCGTCTGCACGTGCATTCGGGCCGCTTGCCGTTCCCCGACCTGCCTCGGTTCTAAGGTCGGCTGCGTCAGCCGACACGATCGTATCCGAGGCCTGCCCGACATTGCTTCGCCGATCGGGCGATGACATCGTGCGGGGATGACACGGTTTTCTCCCGCCGATCTAAAGGAATTGCGCGACGCGGTCGGCGAAGCGCTTGCTGCCGATGAGCCGCTCGAACTGGTCGCGGGTGGGTCGAAGCGCAGGCTGGGGCGGCCAATGCAGACGCCGCGCACACTCGATCTATCGCGGCTTTCGGGGGTTCGCAGCTACGAGCCGAGCGAACTGGTGTTGACCGCCGCTGCTGCAACCCCACTCGACGAGATCCAAGAGCTCCTGGCGGAGAACGGGCAGATGTTGGCATTTGAGCCGCCGGAGTGGCGCTCGCTCTTCGGCTCGCCCTTGGCGCGGCCGACGCTTGGGGGCGTGCTTGCATGCAATCTTTCCGGACCGCGGCGGATCAAGGCGGGAGCCGCGCGTGATCATTTTCTCGGCTTTCGCGCGGTCAGCGGCCGCGGCGAGATCTTCAAATCGGGTGGCCGAGTGGTCAAAAATGTGACCGGCTACGATCTATCGAAGCTGATGGCGGGTTCATATGGAACGCTCGCGGCGCTCGAAGAGGTGACCGTCAAAGTGCTGCCGAAGCCCGAACATGTCGCCACCGTGGTGCTGTGCGGGCTCGATCCCGCCGCAGCGGCTCAGGCGATGAGCCGAGCGCTTGCCCTGCCGCACGAGGTTTCCGCGGCAGCTTATTTGCCGGCGGGCTCGGTTCCGGCAGCGATGGTGGGCATCGCGGCATTGCGCCTCGAAGGACCGGCACCCTCGGTCGCGTTCCGACGCAAACGGCTGATTTCCGAATTGCCCAGCGAATACGAGTTGACCGTGCTCGAAGACCAAGCATCCGCCGTGTTATGGCGCGCGGTCCGCGAGGTCGAACCACTCGCCGGACTTACCGAGCGGGTGCTGTGGCGGGTATCGGTGGCCCCCGCGCGGGGCGCCGAATTTGGCGAGGCGATCGCACACAGCCTCGATGCGGTATGGTATCTCGATTGGGGCGGTGGGCTCGTCTGGGTGGCGGTTGCCAGCGCCGAAGATGGCGGGGCGGCGGTGATCCGGGACGCCATTCGCGGTCCGGATGGGCACGGCACCGGACACGCGACCCTGATTCGGGGATCGGCAGCCTTGCGCAGCACGGTGGCAGTGTTCGAACCGCAGACGCCGAGCCTCGCCGCCCTTGCCGCCCGCGTCAAAGACGCGTTCGACCCGCACCATATCCTGAACCCCGGGCGCATGGCCGAGCGGAGCTGATCCGTTGCGAACCGATTTCACCGCTGAACAGCTCAACGATCCCGATACCGCGGAATCGGAAAAGATCCTGCGCAAGTGCACCCATTGCGGGTTCTGCACCGCGACCTGTCCGACTTATGTGCTGCTTGGCGACGAACTCGACAGCCCGCGCGGCCGCATCTACTTGATTAAGGACATGCTGGCGCGCGGCGAGTCACCGAGCGCGGATACCGTCAAGCATATCGACCGCTGTCTGTCCTGCCTCGCCTGCGTGACGACCTGCCCGTCGGGCGTCAATTACATGCATCTCATCGATCATGCCCGCCGCTGGATCGAGGAGAAATATCGACGGCCCCCGACAGAGCGGGCGTTGCGGCGGTTGCTCGGCATCGTGCTGCCACGGCCGGGGCTGTTCCGCTTGGCATTGCTCAGCGCCAACCTCGCCCGAGCGTTCACGCGATTGCTGCCGCGCCGCTTGGCGCCGATGCTGGCGCTGACCCCGGCCTCGGTCCCACCCCCTTCGACGACCGATCGAGCGCGCGTCTTTGCAGCTGAGGGCGAGCGGCGGATGCGGGTGGCATTGCTGCCCGGCTGCGCCCAGCGGGTGTTGGCGCCCGAGATCAATGAGGCAACGATCCGGCTATTAACCCGCCTCAGCTGCGAGGTCGTTGTCGTCTCGGGTAGCGGATGCTGTGGTTCATTAAACCACCATCTTGGCCAGGAAACGGTCGCGCTCGCTTTCGCTCGCAACAATATCGATGCCTGGGAACGCGAACGGCTTGCCGGCGGCATCGACGCGATCGCAATCAACGCATCGGGCTGCGGAACAACCGTTAAGGATTACGCCTTTATGCTGCGCGAGGATCCGGCCTATGCCGAAAAGGCGGCACGGATCGCGGCGCTGGCGCGCGATGTGACCGAAATTGTCGAAGCTCTCGGCCTGCCCAAACCGTCCCAAAGCGCGGGGCACCGGCTGCGCGTCGCCTATCACTCGGCTTGTTCGATGCAGCACGGCCAGCGTCTCCATCGCTTGCCGCAAGTGCTGTTAAATGCTGTCGGGTTTGAGACGGTCGAGGTGCCGGAAGGGCATATCTGCTGCGGGTCGGCCGGCACCTATAATCTGTTGCAGCCGGAGATTGCGGACAAATTGCGCGAGCGCAAGCTCGCCAATATCGCCAAGACCGATCCTGACCTCGTCGCCACCGGCAATATCGGCTGCATCACCCAGCTCGCATCACGCAGCCCCGTGCCGGTCGTGCACACCGTCGAGCTTCTCGACTGGGCAACAGGCGGCCCCGAGCCGGTCGCGCGGCGCCGCTATGCGGCCCAGCGCCGCGCAACCGCCGGAATCAGCAACGACAAGCCGAGTGCCGAAGCCCCGATCGCTGTCGGCGTAAACCAACCGGCACCGCCCGAGGCAAGCTGCTCACCGGCCGCACCGAGATCGACGCACGCGATCGTCATCGGCAGCTGACCGACAAACGAACCCAAAGCATAGGGTCCGAGCCGTATCGGCGTCAGCCCCAAGCCATAATTGGCGGCGCTGTGCGGGATCAGAGGGATCAGCCGCAACACTGCAACGGCGCGCCAGCCGCGACGCTGGATTTGATCGAGCAGCGGCCCAATGCAAGCGTATTGGTTGAGGTCGATCAAACCAGAATTGACGTATCGGGCGAGGCAAAACCCGGCGACCGCTCCCAAAACGCTGCCGATTGCCGCCCAAACGACACCCCAGGTCGTGCCGAACACCAGCCCCGCCGCGATTGCCAGGGCGGTCCGCGGAACAAAGAGGAGACTTGAGACGATGTGCAGGCCGAGGAATGCGAGCGGTGCAGCCGGATAAGCCCCGATTGCGGCACTGATCAACAGCGGGTCGAGCCCTGCCGCCCAATGCAACATCGAGGCCGTTGCTGCGACCAGCAGGATTAGCAAGGCAACTCGCGCGGCCCGATTGCGGCCGCGACCTGTCACAGCGATTCCCGCCCTAGCCCGGTTTTTGTTGATCATGCGATCGAGGCAGGCGCCGGTGCCGGCTCCGCCGTTGCGGGTGCTGGGGAGGAGAGCTTGACCTCGCCGATCACGTCTTGTTGAAGGGCGCGGCGCTGCAGCCACAATACGCCGAAAAGATCGAAGATGCCGACGCCGAGGCGGTCGAAGACACCGTATTTCGATACGCCGCGGCGGCGCGGACGATGATTGACGGGCTCCGAGCGCACTGCCCCGCCGGCGCGTAGCACCAATGGCGGCAAAAAGCGATGCATATGATCAAAAGCCGGCAATTCCAGAAATAAACGGCGTGGCAACAGTTTGAGGCCGCAGCCCGTATCGGGGGTCGCATCGCCGAGGAGGCGAGACCGGACACCGTTGGCGATCCGCGATGCAATACGTCTCCAGCGGCTGTCATGCCGCTTTTTGCGATAGCCGCAGACGAGCAGCGGCGGATCAACGGGCGCCGCGCGCGCCAAGCGCCACAGCCGCAGAATGTCGGCAGGATCATTCTGGCCGTCGCCGTCGAGCGTAGCAATCCAAAAGCCACGGGCTGCCCTGACCCCGGTCAGGATCGCTGCACTCTGCCCGCAGCTGCGCCGATGGCGCAGCAAGCGCAACTGCGGCAGCTCTAAGCCGAGGCGTTCGATTTCGGCCGCACTTCCATCGTTGCTCCCGTCATCGACATAGATGATCTCGTATCGCGAGAGACCGCTCAGCGCCGCAGTGATCTCGGCGACGAGCGGCGCGATGTTGTCGGCCTCATTGCGGACCGGAATGACGATCGAAAGATCCATAACCGGCGCTTTTTTCTCAGCTGTGGCACGAGTGCGACAAAGCAGTCGATATGCTGATCGCCTTTGATGATAGGCGGGCCGTGTAGGATGTTTCCCTGAGCGCGCATAGATTGGCCGGGAGGGCATCGATGTCGGACGATATTGACGTCAACGTGCCGGCTGTCGGGCAGCAGACTGCTGCAGCCGGACGGCGGTCGAGGATTCGTGTGGTGTGGCGGCCGTTGCCCGGCTGGCGGGTTGGCGCTACGGGTTTTGGCCTCATCCGCATGTCGCTGCTCGCCTTTTCGGTCGGGGTTGTCGCCGGGCTCGGCGCTTTCGTTTTTCGTGAACTGATCGGCTTCGTCCATAACGTTCTATTCCTCGGAAAATTCGCTTTTGAGTACGACGCAAACCTATTCACACCCCCAAGCCCGTGGGGCGCGGGAGTCATTCTTGTCCCCATCATCGGGGCAATCATCGTCACCTTCCTCGTCGTGAATTTTGCCCCCGAGGCCAAGGGCCACGGCGTCCCCGAAGTCATGGACGCAATCTATTACGGTGAGGGCAAAATCCGGCCGGTGGTGGCACTGGTAAAGTCGCTTGCCTCAGCATTTGCTATCGGTAGCGGCGCTTCGGTCGGACGAGAAGGCCCGATTGTACAGATCGGCTCGTCGTTCGGCTCGACCCTTGGCCAGATCATCCACATGCATCCGGCGCAGCGGATCGTGTTGATCGCCAGCGGGGCCGGCGCCGGTATCGCCGCTACGTTCAATACGCCGATCGGCGGCGTGCTGTTCGCGATCGAGCTGATGCTTCCCGAGGTCAGCGTGAATACGTTTCTGCCGGTTGCGGTGGCGACCGGTACGGCAACGTTTATCGGACGGATCTTCTTCGGCACCCATCCATCATTTCAGGTTCCCCCGATTGTTGCCCTTCCGCCAGATCCCGGGTGGGCGGCATTGATCATCCTGCTTTATGTCGTGCTCGGTCTTATCGTTGGGCTGGCCGCCGCTGGTTATGTTCGTGGCTTGTACGCGCTCGAAGATTTGTTCGAGCGTATCCCGGGAAATTATCTACGCCATTGCTTAGGCATGGCCCTCGTCGGCTTGTTGATGTATGGGCTTTATCGCGGCTTTGGCCATTACTACGTCGAGGGCGTCGGTTACGCGACAATTCAGGCGATTCTGACCGGGCAGCTGAGCTTCGCCGGATTGTTTGCCCTCCTCTTCATCTGTAAGCTTGCGGCGACCTCGCTGAGCCTGGGCTCGGGTTCCTCGGGCGGCATCTTCTCGCCGTCGTTGTTCATGGGCGCCACTTTGGGCGCCGCCTTCGCCGGGTTCATCCTGCTGATCGCTCCCGGCATCCCGGTCAATGTGCCGGCCTTTGCGATGATCGGCATGGGTGCCATGGTCGGCGGCGCCACCGGCGCGGCGATGACGGCCGTTACGATGATCTTTGAGATGACCCGCGACTACGCCATCGTATTACCGATGATTTTGTCAGTCGCCGTGGCGCTCGGCGTGCGGCGGATGCTGTCGCGCGAAAACATCTATACGCTCAAGCTGGCGCGGCGCGGTCACCTTATCCCAAAGGCGCTCCAGGCCAACATGTTCCTCATCCGCAAGGCGCGGGAGGTCATGGAGCGGAAGGTGTTGATCGTGCCAGCCGATCTTGGCATCAACGCCTTTCTGTCGCAGCCCGATCATGGTTCCGGTATGCAGCACATCGTGATTGCCAAAGGCGACCGCATCCATGGTGTCGTCCGCATCAATACCTCGCTTCGACATGGCATCGCCGAGCCCGGAGCCGACATTGCATTCGGCGATGTCGCGACACGCAACTTCACGCTCGCCAGAGAAGACGATGCTGCCTTCGACGTCATCAAACGGATGTGGCGACATCACGCCGTAATGGCGGTCGTCGTGCGCAGCAACTCCGGCAGGCGGTACCGCCTGCCGCGGCCCAGTGATGTGCTCGGGGTCATCAGCAAGGAGCACGTCGCCGACGCCGTCGCCGGCAGCATCCAGGTCTATCCAAGATGAGGATGCGCCGATTTGGCCGTGCCGGCGCGGTTCGAAGCGCCTCGCCTGGGAACCTGCTGCCGCTTGCAGCATTAAGAATGAAGGATGAACAAGCGGCAGACTATAGAGCTGGCGTCGATCCTCATTAACCAACACGGCCGTTGGGCGCTTGCCATGGCGAGGCAACGGCGCGCGCAACACGCGCGTGAGCCCGCCTCGGAAGCGTTTCGCGTGTGGAATGCGATCACGATCGAGACCGCCCGGCTGTTGCGGGCACGAGCCCGTCGCCTGCGTGCCGGATGACTGTTCTCAGCGATCGACCCAGGCGATGCGCAGCACATTAGTGGCGCCAGGTGTCCCGAATGGGACGCCGGCAGTCACGACAATGCGCTGGCCGGGCTCGGCGATCGCCTCACGGTGCGCAATTCGTGCGGCTTTTTGGACCATATCGGTGAAGTTTTTGACGTCGCTCGTGTGCACGCAATGCGCCCCCCATAAAATCGCGAGGCGGCGGGCGGTGCCGAGTTGCGAGGTCAACACCAGCAGGGGCGCTTCGGGGCGCTCGCGCGCGGCGCGCAGAGCCGTCGCACCCGAGGTCGTATAGGAGACGATCGCTGCCGCACCGACCGTCGAGGCGACCTGTGCGGCGGCGGCGCTGATCGCATCGGGTGCGGTGTGTTCGAGTTCGATCCGGGTGCCTTCGAGCATCGTGCGATAGAGCGGATCGCCCTGCACCCGGCAAGCGATGCGGTCCATCATCGCCGCTGCCTCGACCGGGTACCGGCCAGCCGCGGTTTCTGCCGACAGCATGACGGCGTCGGCGCCGTCATAGACCGCAGTCGCGACATCCGAAGCCTCGGCGCGGGTCGGTGTCGGCGCGTTGATCATCGATTCGAGCATCTGCGTGGCGACAATGACCGGCTTGCCGGCCAATCGGCAGGCATGCACGACCTGTTTCTGCACGCACGGCACATCCTCAGGCGGCATTTCGACCCCGAGATCACCGCGGGCGACCATAACTGCGTCTGACAGCTCGATAATCTCGGAAAGGCGCTGGATGGCCGACGGCTTTTCCAGCTTGACCATGATACCGGCGCGGCCGGCCACGAGCTTACGCCCTTCGGCGACGTCGTCGGGCCGCTGCACAAAGGAAAGCGCGATCCAATCCGCGCCATGATCGAGCGCAAAGGCGAGATCGGCATGGTCTTTTGCGGTAATCGCCGAGACCGCGAGGACGGCGTTTGGCACATTGACGCCCTTGCGGTCGGACAGAGTCCCGCCGACCCGGCAAAGGGTCTCGGCGTATTCGGTGCCGCATCGCTCGGCTTGAAGCCGCACCTTGCCGTCATCGAGCAAGAGCTCCGTCCCCGGCTGCAGTGCTTCAAAGATCTCTGGGTGCGGCAACGGCGCCCGGCTTTGGTCCCCTGGCCGGCGGTCGAGATCGAGACGGAAATGCGCTCCTGCCGCGAGTTGGATTGGGCCCTCGGCAAAGGTGCCGAGGCGCAGCTTTGGCCCCTGCAAATCGGCGAGGATGCCGATTGGGCGACCGATATCCTTTTCGACCTGTCGGATCGCCTGAAACCGAGCGTCGTGATCGGCATGGGTGCCATGGCTGAAATTAAGCCGGAACACATCGACGCCGGCGTCGAACAAGGCACGGATCTGCGCTTTGGTCGAGCTCGCCGGCCCGAGGGTCGCGACAATCTTCGCGCTGCGCTGGCGCCGCATATCAGCTCCTAGCCGGACACCGAATCAGCCGCCAACCAGAAGCGCCCTGAAATCATTGACATTGGTCAAGGTCGGACCGGTCACGACAAGATCGTCGAGCGCCGCGAAGAAGCCGTAGCCGTCATTGTCGGCAAGCGAGACTTTTGCCGAGATACCATGCGCGGTCGCTCGTGCAATGCTGTCAGGATACACGATCGCGCCGGCACTGTCTTCGGTTCCGTCGATGCCGTCGGTGTCGCAAGCCAAGGCCGAGATCCCTGGAGTGCCGTCGAGAGCCACCGCCAAGGCCAACAGAAATTCGACATTGCGGCCGCCGCGGCCCTCGCCGCGGACCGTCACGGTGGTCTCGCCGCCGGACAATAGCACCGCCGGGGGATGGATCACCTCTGCGCCAACGCGAAACTCGCCCGCGCGCAGCTGAAGTGCTATCGCCGCGTGGACCTGCGCCACCTCACGAGCCTCGCCCTCGATCCGATCGCTGAGCACGATTGGCGTGACCTTTTGCCGCAATGCAATCGAAGCGGCCGCTTTGAGCGATGCTTGCGGCGAAGCGATCAGCTCGAATGAGGCATGTCGAAAGAGCGGATCGCCGGGCTTTGGGGTTTCCGCGGGGGCCGCGCGAAGGTGTCTGATTACGCTCTCGGGTTCGTCGATACGATATTTCGCGAGCACTCCGAGGGCGTCGGCGTAGGTCGTCGGGTCGGGTACTGTCGGCCCGGAAGCGATAACTGCCGGGTCGTCTCCGGGAACGTCCGAAATCGCCAAAGTCACAACTTCGGGCCGGCGCCGCGGCAGCCGCCAAACGGCCGCCTTTGATCGCCGAGAGGTGCTTGCGTACCGCATTGATCTCGCTGATTGTGGCACCCGAGCGCAGCAATGCCCGTGTCACTACCTGCTTGTCCGCCAATGTCAATCCCGGCGCCGGCAGCGCCAACAGTGCCGAGCCGCCCCCCGACGCCAGAAAGACCAGCTGGTCGTCGCTGCCAAGGCCATGTGCCAGATCGAGCATGCGGCGCGCCGCTCGCTCGCCCGCATCGTCAGGGACCGGATGACTCGCCTCGAGGATTTCGACGCGATCGCAAGGGAGCGCGTGTCCGTAACGCGTCAGCACGACCCCTTCGAGCGGTCCCGACCAGAGCGCTTCAAAGGCATGAGCCATCGCGGCAGCGGCTTTGCCGGCGCCGATCAGTAATGTGCGTCCGGGGACCGGCGCGGGGATATGGCCGATCATCGCCTGCCGCGGGTCCGCTGCCGCGAGCGCCGCGTCGAACAAGGCTCTCAACAATTCGCCCGGCGGCGATTGATATCGCGTCGCCACGTCGCTCTTCCGTATTGCCAAGTCGAGCGACATTTCATATCGAGCGCTGAGGAAACGCCAGCATTAGATCGTCATCAGATCGTCATCGCGGCGGTGCTGGTCCGGCGATCCGCTCGAGTGAGGCAGGTTTGGTGAAACTTTTCGGCCGCCGAGGTATTATCAGGGCGGCGACTTTGACCTTGTTGCTGGTCGCGACAACGGCGAGCCACGCTGATCCCCAGCCGCCGCCGCAAAGGACGCCATTCTCGGAGGTTTTCGCTCAGCTGGCGGCAAAGCTGGTCGGGGTCGTTGTCAATATTTCGACAACTCAAGCCGGCCCAGGGCCAGCCGGCAAAAGCGCGGCCGATGCACACGCACCGGGTCCCAGCTCACAGCTCGACGAGGTCTTTCGCGATTTCTTCGGCGACAAGGGTGTACCTGGCGGGCAGGAAGGCCTGGTGCCGCCGGCGGCATCGCTGGGATCGGGTTTCATCATCGACCCGTCCGGGCTGATCGTGACCAATAATCACGTGATCGCGAATGCCGTCCAGATCACGGTCACGTTGTCCGACAACACGGCGTTGGCGGCGCATGTCGTCGGGCGCGACCCGATCAGCGATCTCGCCTTGCTGAAAGTCGATGCAAAGACGCCGCTGCCGGCCGCGCAATGGGGCGATTCGATCCATGCTCGGGTTGGCGACTGGGTGCTCGCCATCGGTAACCCGTTCGGGCTCGGCGGCACTGTGACCTCCGGCATTATCTCCGCGACGGCGCGCGATATCCATGCCGGACCCTATGATGATTTCCTGCAGACCGACGCCTCGATCAATCGCGGCAATTCGGGTGGGCCGATGTTCAATCTGAAGGGCGAGGTCATCGGCATCAATACCGCGATCTTCTCGCCGTTCGGGGGGCTCGATCGGGATCGGTTTTGCGATCCCTTCGGCCTCGGCGCGCCCGATCGTCGAGCAGCTAAAGGCGAGCGGCAAGGTCGAGCGCGGTTGGATCGGAGCACATATCCAGCCCGTCACCGACGATATCGCCCAGGCGATCGGGCTCGACAAGAGCCGGGGTGCGATGATCGCGTCGCTCGATCCGGCAAGCCCGGCCGCGGAAGCAAAATTGCAGCCCGGGGATGTGATCCTGACTTATGACGGCCAAGCGATCGACCGCAGCCGGGAGTTGCCGCGACTGGTCGCCGACACGCCGCCCGACAAAACCGTCAAATTGTCGATCTGGCGAGACAGCAAGACCCAGAGCGTGGATTTGAAAGTCGCGCGCCTCGATGCGAACCGTCCACCACCGCCGCCGCCCGAGCCCGAAAAGCCGAAACCGCCGCCAACCGTCGACGCGCTCGGCGTAAAGCTTGCGCGCTTGACCGCCGATTCGCGCAAGCAGTTCTCGGTGCCCGACGCGGCAACAGGGGTGGTCGTCACCGAGGTCCCGGCAAACAGCACGGCAGCGACGCGGGGTCTGCGTCCAGGCGATCTTGTGATCGCCATCGGATCGGCCGCGGTCACCACTCCCGAAGAGGTTCAGCAGAAGGCCCTTTTGGCGAAAAAGAGCGGGCGCAAGGATCTCCTCGTCCGGGTCGAGCGCGACGGCATCACCCGGTTTATCGCCCTGCCTGCCGAAACCGGGTGAAGGCGCTGGACCTTTGCGGACGCTTTCATACTCCGCGGCGGCTGATAGCGGGCGCGCTGGTCGATAAGAAGTGAATTTAATTGATGTGACGAGAAAAACGGATGTGTGTGAACCAGCTCACACCTGAGGTGTGTACGAGCGGTTACTTGATCTGACCGCAGTGGTGGGTCAAGATCTAAATCATAATCAAAAAAGCGCTATCACGTATACGAAAGCGGCGACTTTGATCGGTCGAGACAGGGAGCGCATTATGAAGAGTCGGCTCAACGAAGAAGATGCATTTGCGGTGGGCGGCCCGCTGGCGGTCTCCAGCGCACGGCCGCTCGATCGCGCAAGGGCGATCAGCGGATTGGTTCGCGACGAGGCGCTTGCATCCGAGCGCCTCGGGCGGCTCACCGACAAAGTGACGGCGGCCATGCTGGGCGCCAATCTGTTTTCGATCCGCCTCCCCAGAGACGATGGCGGGCTCGGCGGCACGGGTGTCGAGCTGTTCGAGGCTACCGAGGAGATCGCTCGGGCCGATGGCTCCGCCGGTTGGTGCATGCTGATATCCAACGGCACCGCGACCTTCGTCCACGATGGTGCTGACCCGAGGGCGCGGTGCGAGATCTTCGGAAACGGCCCCGTCGCGTGCTGGGCGACCTTACTCCCGAAAGCGAAGTCGGTTGCGGTCGATGGCGGGTTTCGCGTTTCGGGCAATTTTGCCTGGGGCTCGAGCAGCTCGTTCTCTCGCTGGGTCTTCGTCGCCGAGCCGATCGCCGATCGTGCCGGGCAACAATGGTTTCGCGCCCATCTCGTTCCCAAGGAAGATGTCGACATCAAGGAGGATTCGTGGGACGTGATGGGCCTGCGGGCGACGGCCAGCATCGATTACGCGATCACCGAGAAGTTCGTGCCGGCATATCGCACCTTCGAATATCCGTTCCTGTCGGATGGCGACCCGCGGCACCCCTCGGCGCGCGGGCTTGTGGAACTGGGCCGGCCGGGCATGGCGGCGTTCGCCAGTGGTATCGGACTGCGGGCGCTTGATGAACTGCTCGCCGCCGCGCCCAAGACCAAGCGCCTGCAGGCGGAAGGCATGCAATCCGAAGACAATGTCGTGCAGTTCGGAATTGGCGAACTCGAAGGCAGATTGCGGGCGGCGCGGGGCTATTGCCTGGACTTGGTGGCCGAGCAGGACCGGGCGCTTGCGCAAGGCCGCATGCTGGACCCGAACCGCACGCTCGACATGCTGCAAGCCTTCCATACCCTGACGCGGGCAGCGCGCGACATGACCGTGTTCGCCTTCGACCAAGCCGGGACCACAGTCGTCCATGCGACAAACCCGCTGCAGCGGTGTCTGCGCGACATCTTCACCGGACTGAAACACGGGGTCGTCACCCCAGCGATCCTCGGGCGCATAGGCAAAGTACGGCTCGGGCTGGATTATGGGGCAGTGCGGCTTTAAAACCTCGCATCTCGAATAAGAGCAAGAGCGAGGCTCTGCCCGGACGGCCTCGCTATTCCGCTGCGGCTAGCGCGGGAGCTGTCACAGTCTCGGGACCGCGCAGACGGGTGAGCAACGCGGCTTGTTTCGCCTTGGCGCGTGCCAGGTTCTGCTCCTTGATATGACCGAAACCCCGAATTTCGAGCGGCAATGACGCAAGCTCGACGGCCGCCGCGTGATTGGCGGGTGTCAGCCGAGTGATGATTTCGTCAATCACCGCTTCGAATTCGCCGATCAGCCCGCGTTCGGTGCGTCGCTCCTCACTGCGGGCGAAAATGTCGAAACGGGTGCCGCGCAACCGGCGCAGCTTTCGCCAAAACCCGGAACACATTGAGCATCCACGGCCCGAATTCGCGCTTCTTGAGATGCCCGGTTTGCGGGTCGCGCTCGCCGAGGATCGGCGGCGCCAAGTGAAAGCGCAGCTGATAGGAGCCGTCGAACTGATCGGCAACCCGCTTGAGGAAATCGCTCTCGGTATACAACCGCGCGACTTCGTATTCGTCTTTATACGCCATCAATTTGAACAGGCTGCGGGCAGCCGCTTCGGTCAGCTTGGTGCTGTCCGGCAGGCACCGCGCCTCAGCTTCGCGCACCCGCCGAACCCGTGCGGCATATCGCGCGGCATAGGCAGTGTCCTGGTAATCGGTCAGGAACGCGATGCGGCGATCGATGACTTGGTCGAGGGTTTCGGATAGGCGATGGCTCGCCGGCATGGTGCTTTGCGATGTGGCGCGGGCTTCGACCAATGCCGGGTCGATCGCGGCGCGCCGCCCCCAGCGAAAAGCGTTACGATTAAAATCGACCGCAACGCCATTCAGTTCGATCGCACGCTCGATTGCCTCCGCCGACAACGGCACCAGCCCACGCTGATAGGCGTAGCCGAGCATGAACAGGTTGCTGGCGATCGAATCGCCAAGAAGGCCAGTGGCAAGACGGGTCGCGTCGAGGAACTCGCTGTTTTCGGCGCCGGTCGCGGTGGCGATGGCGCGTTTCATCGCCTCGCTCGGAAAAGCGAGATCGGGATTGCGGGTGAAATCGCCAGTCATCGTCTCGTGGCTGTTGACGACAGCGCGGCTGTAGCCCGGTTCGAGCTTGGCCAATGCGTCGGCACTCGCCGACACGACGAGATCGCAGCCGAGCAGCAGTTCGGCATTGCCGGACGCGATCCGCACCGCATGGATCTGGTCCGGTTTCTCGGCAATCCGCACATGGCTGTAGACAGCTCCGCCCTTTTGAGCGAGCCCGGTCATGTCGAGCACGGTGCAGCCTTTGCCTTCAAGATGCGCTGCCATACCGAGCAGCGCGCCGATCGTCACGACGCCGGTCCCGCCGACCCCGGTAATCAGTATTCCATAGACCCGGTCGAGTGCGGGCTGCGCCGGTTCGGGCAAAGGCGGCAGCTCGACTTCGCCGAGTTGAGTGGGCGTACGCCTTTTGAGCCCGCCGCCATGCACGGTGACGAAGCTCGGGCAAAAGCCTTCAACGCAGGAGTAATCCTTATTGCAGCTCGATTGATCAATTGCCCGCTTGCGTCCGAACTCGGTTTCGACCGGCACGACCGACACGCAATTCGAGGTCTTCGAGCAGTCGCCGCAACCTTCGCAAACCAAATCGTTGATAAAGACGCGCTTAGCCGGATCGGGAAAGCGGCCGCGTTTACGACGGCGCCGCTTTTCCGCTGCACAGGTCTGGTCGTAAACAATGACCGTCACGCCGGCTATCTCGCGCAATTCACGCTGCACAGCGTCAAGGTCGTCACGATGGCGGATTGTTATGCCGGGAGCAAAGTCGGTGTTCGGCGGATATTTGTCGGGCTCGTCGGTGACGACGAGAATACGCTTGACGCCTTCGGCAGCGAGTTGCCGGGTCAGCGCCGGCACGGTCAGGCCGCTGTCGATCGGCTGCCCGCCGGTCATCGCGACGGCGTCGTTGAATAACAGCTTATAGGTGATGTTGACCTTGGCGGCGAGCGCTGCGCGGATCGCCAAAATCCCCGAATGGGTATAGGTGCCATCACCGAGATTGGCAAAAATATGCGGCGTCTCGGTAAAGGGGGCCTGGCCGATCCATGGCACCCCTTCGCCACCCATCTGGGTGAAGGTGGCGGTCGAGCGATCCATGAATTGCGCCAGGTAATGGCAGCCGATGCCGGCGACGGCGCGGCTCCCCTCCGGGACTTTGGTCGAGCTGTTGTGCGGGCAGCCCGAGCAGAAATAGGGAGTGCGCGCAAACGGCACCACATTGCCGCCCAACTGGCGCTCCTTAGCCTCGAGAAAGGCAAGGCGCTCCTGGATCCGTGGCGAGGTGTAAAATCGTGCGACGCGCTGCGCGATGACCCGAGCAATCATCGCCGGCGTCAACTCCCCCGTCGAGGGCAGGATCCAGTTGCGGTTCTCGTCAAATTTGCCGATAACCCGGGGACGGACATCCTCGCGCCAATTGTAGAGCTGCTCCTTAAACTGGTTTTCGATGACTGCGCGTTTTTCTTCGACAACCAGGATTTCTTCGAGCCCCTCGGCGAAATGGCGGATGCCTTCGCGTTCGAGCGGCCACGACATTCCGACCTTATAAAGTCGAAAGCCGATCTCGGCGGCGTGTTGATCGTCGATACCTAGATCGTCGAGCGCCTGACGCACGTCGAGATAGGACTTTCCGGTGGTGACGATGCCAAAGCGCGGGCGCGGACTGTCGATGACGATACGGTCGAGACGATTCGCGCCGGCAAAGGCGAGTGCCGCATAGAGCTTGTATTTGTGCAGGCGATATTCTTGCTCAAGCGGTTGGTCGGGCCAGCGAATATTGAGCCCGCCCGGCGGCATCTCGAAATCTTGCGGCAAGACGATGCGGACGCGCTCGGGATCGAGCTCGACCGAAGCCGAACTGTCCATCGTCTCAGCGATTGTCTTAAGCGCTATCCAGCAACCGGAGTAGCGCGACATCGCCCACCCATAAAGACCAAAATCGAGGATTTCCTGCACCCCGGACGGGTTCAGCACCGGAATGCACGCATCCATAAATGCATATTCGGACTGATGCGGCAGGGTCGAGGATTTGCAGGTGTGATCGTCCCCGGCGAGCAGCAGGACACCGCCATGAGGTGAGGAGCCGGCGGCGTTGCCATGCTTTAATGCGTCGCCGCTGCGGTCAATGCCCGGGCCCTTTGCGTACCACATGGCAAAGACGCCGTCATATTTGGCGCCTGGAAATAGATTGAGCTGCTGACTGCCCCACACCGCGGTGGCGCCGAGCTCTTCGTTGATCGCCGGCTGAAATCGAATGTGGTTTTTCTCGATAAACCGCTTTGCACTCCACAATGCCTGATCGAAGCCGCCCAATGGCGATCCGCGATAGCCGGAAATAAAGCAAGCCGTGTTGAGCCCGGCGGCGGCGTCACGCTGCCGTTGGGTGATTGGCAGCCGCACGAGGGCCTGGGTTCCGGTCAGATAGACACGCCCCTTGTCGAGAACATACTTGTCGTCGAGTGTGACCGCCGCCAGCGCCATCGCGACCTCCCGCAAACCGCCGCTGTTCCTGGTATAAGACGTAGTTGCCCGCTGCG
This sequence comes from uncultured Alphaproteobacteria bacterium, assembly GCA_963846635.1. GTDB lineage: Bacteria > Pseudomonadota > Alphaproteobacteria > ATCC43930 > CGMCC-115725 > AP-15. Next base: position 21,410 of record CAWJXM010000035.1, read on the forward strand.
GGTTCCTCAATGAGCGAAACAACCCAATCGCGAAAAGGAAAGGAGCTGCCATCCTTTGGCGAGCGATCGATGTTAAGTGACACGCGTCCGCCGCCCGGAGACATGATCGATCGCATTAACCCCAACAGATTGCTGATTGCGGCAGTGTTGGGGCAGGGTGTAATGCTTATTTTAACACCCCATAATTGATTTTTGGGGTGCACTCCCCATAACAGATTTTTGGGCTGCCACATGTCCCAATTAGCGCTGACCCGCGACCCGCCCGCCGAGCCATTGATTGCCGCGTTGCGGCAACTTTTCGGTGACCGGCTGTCGACATCAGCGGCGGTATGCGCGCAGCACGGCAAAGACGAATCCTACCACCAGGCGCATGCGCCCGACGCCGTCGTCTTTCCCGACAATACCGACGAGGTCGCCGCAATCGTCAGGCTCTGCGCCGAATACAACACGCCGATCATTCCCTTCGGCACCGGCACCTCGCTCGAAGGCCATGTCGCCGCTCTCCGCGGCGGGATCTGCATCGACATGAGCCGGATGAACCGCATTCTGAGAGTGAGCCCCGAGGATCTCGACGTCACCGTTGAGGCCGGGGTCACGCGCAAGCAACTGAATGAGTATCTGCGCGACACCGGCCTGTTTTTTCCGATTGATCCTGGTGCCGACGCTTCGCTCGGCGGCATGGCGGCAACCCGCGCCTCGGGCACCAATGCGGTCCGCTACGGGACGATGCGCGAGAACGTGCTGGCCCTAACCGTCGTGCTCGCCGACGGGCGCATCATTCGGACCGCCCGCCGGGCGCGCAAATCCGCCGCCGGCTATGATTTGACACGGCTTTTTGTTGGTTCGGAGGGAACGCTTGGCGTCATCACCGAGCTGACGTTGCGGCTCTACGGCATTCCTGAGGCTATCTCGGCCGCGGTTTGCCCATTCCCGAGTTTGGAGGACGCGGTCAATACCGTGATCGCGACGATCCAAGGAGGGGTGCCGGTGGCGCGAATCGAATTGCTTGATGAGGCCCAGATCGCGGCCATTAACAAATACTCAAAGCTCGATCATAAAGTGGCACCGACACTGTTTTTTGAATTTCACGGCTCGCCATCCGGGGTTGCCGAACAATCCGAGGCCGTTAAAACAATTGCCGCCGATTACGGAGGTGAGGATTTTCGCTGGGCGACGACGGCCGAAGAACGCTCGCGATTGTGGCAGGCGCGGCACGATGCCTATTACGCCGCCTTAGCGTTGCGACCGGGTTCGAAAGGCTGGGCCACCGACGTGTGTGTGCCGATCTCTCGGCTGGCTGAATGTATTCGTGAGACGAAACAGGATCTGGCGCAATCCTCGATTCCGTCTGCGCTGGTCGGGCATGTCGGTGACGGTAATTTCCACCTCGTTTTCATGATCGATCCCAATCGTCCCGAAGAAATTGCCGAAGCCGGTCGGCTCAACGAACGGATGGTTACTCGTGCCCTGGCAATGGAGGGCACCTGCACCGGAGAGCACGGAGTGGGTTATGGTAAGATGGACTTCCTGATAGCCGAGCATGGCGACGCGATCAGCGTGATGCGCATGATCAAGCGCGCACTTGATCCTAGCAATCTTCTAAACCCAGGCAAAATCCTCCGGGTCTGACAAGTTGCGGCTGGTTACCGGCAGCTGGCGGAACTGAAAAACGGCTTCACTGTTTACTTGGCGGTAGGTATTATCGCTGCTACGATACACAGCTCGGGTCCCCGGGATCGCGCCTAGCACGCATCAGAGGCGAGCGCGATAGCGGTACTAAGCCTACGATTTGTGTTTCTGTCTTGCCGCGGTGTCGTGCGCCCAGCGAACTAGGCTGGGTGAGCTAAACGTACACCAGACCAAATACAAGACTTCCAGGCGAAGGTCCATGTTATGGAAAAAACGAGCAAACGGGGGAAAATTCCTCAGCAAGATTGGCCATCGATTATTTCGCGCTATGAGGCAGGCGAGACCCTAGCGAGTATTGCGCGGACCTATGACTGCTCGCCGCCGGCGATCAGTTATATTGTCAGCCGGACGCGGGCGCGCGGCTCACCCGCCGATTGGGCGGGGCCCAAGGCCGACGTGCTCACCTCGACCGAGCCCCAGTTGGTCAAGGTGCAAGGTTCGCTCCCTATCGATGACATGGCAGATGCCGAATCGATGCATGCCGAGGCCATTAAGGCAAAGACGCCGGCGCCGGTTGAGGCGAACACGCCAGCATCAGCTGATGCTGAAACGCCACCGCCGGGTGAGGCGAAGACGCAAGTGACGGTTGGGGGAAAGACGCCAGCGCTGGTTGAGGCGATGCCGTCAGCGCCGACCCAAGAGGTCCAATCGGGTATTGTTGCCGAGAGATCGGCAGACATGCCAAATCCGGCCAGCAAGGAGGGGTTGGCCATTCAGCCGTCTTCGCTTCATCCGGTGCCAGTAGATCCAGTTGTAAAGGATGACAGGACGGTGCAGCGCAATGACGAGGCATCGCGCGACACCCGCTCGGCGGCTGTCGAAGAAACCAGGAGCACCAACTCAGTGATGCGCACACCCGAATCTACTGCCGGCTCTCAAATCGGGGAGGGGAGGCGCACACTTCATCTGTCTTTGCCGCAAGGCAATGGCACTGCTCCTGCTCTCCCATACCCCTCAGAACGTGTCGGGCGGCCATCCGACTGATCAGCATGCCACCGCTTTTGGCCACCCCAATGGCCGCCCCGGCCCGCATCCGCAGGGCGGGCAACCGGGTTCGTCACCGCCGCGCCAACACCCACTACCGCCTCAGCCCTATGCTTCCGCGAGCCCCTTTGGGGCGATCCGCGGCCCGGCAGGGCCACCCGAGCAGTCGCTCAAAGCTCGCGATAATGGCGGCTTTATCGACCATGCCCTGCGCGAGCGGATCAATGAAGACATAGCCGCCTTTCTCGCTGCCTTCGACGCGGCACTCGATCATGACACATCTGAAAGCCGAACCGAACTGCGCGAAGCCACCGACCGGCTGTTGCGCGCCGGAGCCCGCACACGAATCGAGCTGGAACGGCTCGAAGCGCGTATTCCCTTACAGTCACGCGAGGCTAGCCCGCGGTCGTTTCCGGCTTTCCGGCCACGTTGAACGGACTGAATAGGGCGATCGAGCCACGCGCCATCGTGTGGCCGTGGCTCGTTTTTTCAATTCAGTAGCCGATCGCCGACTGGCTGCTATCCCTGGTTGGAGCCAAGGGTGATGCCGACATACTGTGTGACCCCGTGGCGATTGAGCAGCAATAGCGCCGTCTTTTTATGAGAATGGGCTACCTCTCTCAATTTGGTCGCCGCCTCCTCTGGCGTATGCACCGGCTGCTGATTGATCGAGACGATAACATCGCCGTCGTTGAGGCCGACATCGTCAGCGGCGCTGCCATTTTCAACGCCCGTGACGACGACGCCGTCCGCCCCCTTGGCAATGTGCAATTCCTGCCGCAGCCGATTGGTCAACGGAGCGAAATGCATACCTGCCGCCGAGGCCTCCGCCGACGGCTCAGCATCTGGTTCGCTGCTGGCCGAGGCGACCTTGTTATTATCGGGAAGCTCGCCGAGCGTTGTCTGCAACTCGGTCTCCCGTCCGTCGCGCCACACTGTCACGGTGGCGTCGCTGCCTGGAGCGGCGGTGGCAACGAGCCGAGGCAGGTCATGAAGCTGAGTGATCTCGGTGCCGTCAAATTTCAAGATCACCTCGCCCTGCTTTAAGCCGGCCTTTGCCGCGGGACCATCGGGATTGACGACCGCCACCAGAGCGCCGTGATCGTTATGCAGACCGAGACTTGCCGCGATCGCCGGCGTGACCTCCTGAATCTGGACACCGAGCCAGCCGCGGGTGATTTTACCGTGCTCCTCAAGCTGCGCGACGATGTTCTTGGCAACGTTCGACGGTACCGCAAAGCCGATCCCGACGCTGCCGCCATTGGGCGAATAGATTGCGGTGTTGATGCCGATTACTTGGCCCTCAAGGTTGAAGGTTGGGCCGCCCGAATTGCCGCGATTGATGGGCGCGTCGATTTGCAAGAAATCGTCGTAAGGCCCCTCGTTGATGTCGCGGCCGCGCGCCGAGATGATACCCGTGGTTACCGTGCCGCCAAGCCCAAACGGATTGCCGACCGCCATCACCCAATCACCCACCTGGGCGGCACTGCTGTCGCCAAACGTGACATAAGGCAGCGGGTGACCGGCGTTGATCTTTAAAACAGCAAGATCGGTCTTGGGATCACGGCCGATGATTTTGGCGGTATATTTGCTCTTGTCTTGTAAAATGACTTCAACCTTGCCAGCATCGCCAACCACGTGGTTGTTGGTCACGACGTAGCCCGACGGGTCAATGATAAACCCTGAACCGAGCGCGATGCGCTGAGGCATACCTTCCGGCATTTGCGGAAACATATGCCGCTCGCCGCCACCCGGATTTTGCTGCTCGAAAAACCGGCGCAGCATTTCATCAAACGGAGAATTCGGGAAGCCATGGAAGGCAGCCATGGAACGGCGAGCCCTGAAACGGCTCCTCCTCTTCGGCCATCTGGTCGGTACCGGCTTTTTGGGTTACCGAAATATTGACGACCGCAGGCAGCACCTTTTTGACCAATGGCGCAAAGCTCTGCTGCTGGATCAGGGCCACCGGCGCGGTCATCGTCTGCGTCGCCGGCGCGGACGACGCCGGTGCCGCGCTTTGCGCCCAGACCATCGGCGACAAGGCGAGCGTCGCTCCAACCCCGAAGCCGATAACCGCAGCCCGGCTGCGAGGCACTTTCGGAAGGCGAAACTTCTCAGGGGAAATATTCGGCATTCTATCCTCTTGTTGCGCGTTGTCTCCCGCCGAACAGCCAAAAGGCGTCGCGAGCGAACGATGGATCGCAAGACATAATGGGACCGACCGGGTGACAGCCGGCTTTCGCCGGAATTAATTCGCTGTAATCTCAAGCGCGCTGTTTCATGCGCTTGCGGCCGGAATTCGGCGGCGGCTGACGCGCCTAGAGGCGAGTTTCGCCTCGCCCGCTGTTGGCTGTCGCGTCTGCCTAATTCCTCACCTGTTACAAATCGCATTGACAGATGAGATTACCTCGGCAGACCGATCATGGCTTGCAACGACAGGAGGAACAAGTGGACCGCTATCGTGAGATCACCCCGAAACAGATGACCCCCGCCCAGCAACGGGTCCATGATCTGATCGTCGCCGGCCGCCGCGGCCGGTTCGGCGGACCGTTTCAGCTGCTGATCCGGGCCCCCGAAATTTGCGAGCACGCGTCGCAACTGGGCGAGCATCTCCGCTGGGGCACCTCGTTACCGGATCGTCTATCCGAACTCGCGATCATCACCACCGCCCGCTTTTGGCGCGCGCAATACGAATGGTACGCGCACGCTCCGCTCGCCGAGAAAGCCGGCGTCCCGCACGCGGCGGTTGACGCCATTCGCCGCGGCGAAATGCCAATCTTCCCGAGGGCGGACGAGGCGTTGGTGCACCGGATTTGCACCGAGCTGTTCCGCACCCAACGGCTCTCTGACGCGACCTTTGCCGATGTGATCGCGAGCCTCGGTGAAACCGGGCTGGTCGAGGTGATTTCGATCGTCGGCTATTACACTTTGATCGGCAATATTCTGAATGCGTTCGAAGTGCCGCTACCCGACGGGGTAACCCCGCCATTCGCGGAATAGCGAAGCGCCCATCGACCCCGTCTCGGCCCGACCGGAGATACAGTTTTCCGATCAAGTGCCCCGTTGTCGACAACGACATTGATCTGATGGCGGCGAAAACGCGCATCGTCGAGAGCCTGAACGAGCGGCTGGGAGACCGGAGCCAAAGCCTGAGATTCGACTGGTGGCGCTGGCAGGAAGTCGTCGACGTTTTCCTTAACATCTTGCTCGACCACATCGAGATAGCGCCCGACCATCGCCGTCGGCCATCCAGAGAATTGATCTATATTGTTGATAAGCGGAACTCGGGAATTTTTGTCCTTTAGCGACAATTCAGGCTTGCCGACGTTTGACGCATGTCACCAACTTCAAGGAGCATGACATGCGCGTTCCTGTATTTCCGATCGTCGCATCGTTGGCCCTGCTGGCAGCCCCTGCTTTTGCCCAGAACGCCCCCATGACGGGGACCAATGGCGATCAGAACAGTACGCCTGGATACACAAATAACGGCATGATGGGCAATAACGGCGGCTACAACGGCACCGGCTATAATGGCACTGGCGGTTACAACAGCTCTGGCGCCTATAACGGCGGCATGACGGGCGCCTACAATAATCAGGGCGCCCACAACAGCTGGAGCAAGGGTGCCAATGTGACATCCGACACTCGGGAGCGAATTCGTCAGTCGCTTTTGCAGTCGGGTTTTCGCGATGTTAACGTCACGCCCGAGGCTTTTGTCATTCACGCTATGGCGCCGGACGGCTCGCATATCGTGATGCTGCTCCGGCCTGACGAGTTGACCGGGGTCATCGAGAGCGGCAGCTCGAATGGCGGAGGCAACGGGAATTACGGTAATAGCGGGTACAATGGCGGCGCCAACACGAACAACGGCGCCGATAATAATGGAGGCACAGCGAACCACTAACCGCTTGGACGATCGCTGGTTTTAGCCTCAAGTGCTAGTTTGGGCCTCTCTCCGCATTGGGGAGCGGCCCAAGCTTTGTCGATCAGTTCACCCCCGGACGATCCATACGATACTCTAATAACCTAACGTGACATCGACCTGCTGCAATAGCGGGCCGCCGGCCTCGATGCTGCGGATATTTGCGGCGATCTCGCTCACGAGCTGCACAACAGTCGGACGCCGTGCCACATGCGGCATCACCGTGACCTTGGGGTGCAGCCAGAGCGGGCTTTCGGGCGGCAAGGGCTCGGGCCATAGCGCGTCCAGCGCGGCGTAGGAGAGCTGTCCCGAATCGAGAGCAGAGATCAGGTCTTCGACGACGACATGCTTGCCGCGACCGACATTTACCAGCATCGCCCCTCTCGGCATCATCGCAAAGGTGCTGGCGCAGAAGATCCCCTCCGTTTCCCGGGTCAGCGGCAATAGACAGACGGCGATATCGGTCTGCCCGAGAAACGACCTGAGTTGGTCGTGGCCATAAAAGATCGGGATCTCGGCCTGCTCTCTCGGGTTGCGCACCCAGGCTTGGACCGGGAAGCCGAGCGACTGCAACACCAGCGCCGGAGCTTTTGCCATCATCCCAAAGCCGAGAAAGCCGATGCGCCGTTCCTCGGGCCGAACGATCCTCGTTCGGCGCCACTCCCGATTGGCCTGAGCCATCTGATAGCCGGGCATGTCGCGATGCAATCGCAGCACATGCATGACGACGTATTCGGTCATCATCGGATCGCCGCCCGGCGGTTCGATTTTCCCGAGCGGGACCTTGGGCATCCGAGGATGGTTGATAAAGGCCTCAACCCCGGCCGAGCGGCTGAACATCGCCTTCAAATTGGGAAAATCCGGGAGGACATCGAAATTGGGCCGCATAAAGGCGAGGTATTCGATTTCCGGTAAATTCCCAGCGTCGGGCCATATGCGAATTTCCAAATCGGGGATTTCCTCCCCAAAGGTGTCGCGCCACGCCTTTGCGTTGCCGATATATTTATCAAGGTCGACGATGAGCAGCGCCATTTTTCCTCCTGGGCTTAAACCCACAATGCATTTTTTGCCGACCTTGGCCGGGCGCGCATCATTGGGCCAAGCCAATCGTGCCGGTACTCAGGACGACACGAGCCCGCAACTCATCAACACGCCAGGAAATCTCAAACCCGGACCCATTGGCACGTCGACTGGCGCGACCGTGTCAAAACCGGATGCCCGGTAAAAGGGTTCGGCATTGAGTGTCGAAAGGCAGAGGAGCTTGCGAACTCCGGCTTGCCGCGCATCGCTCAAGCAACGGGCTAAGAGGGCGGCGCCAATTCCGCGCCGCACCCATATCGGGGCAGTCGCAAAATGACGAATATGCGCTTGGCCTTCGATGATTTCCCCGCTTCCCGGCGCTGCTACCGTCCATCCGCCACATCCTATGAGATTGCCGGGCTCGCACTCGGCGACATAGTAGGTGCCCGAGAGTAGCAGTGTCGGGTTGGCCCTGCTCAGATGCGGCAAGGCGCGGCGCAGGATGTCGCTGTCATAGCGAGTGGCAAGCAGGACTCCATAGCTTGTTGCGAGCAACGCGGCAACGGATGCGGAGTCTGCCGGGCTTGCCACTCTGATTGAATAGGTCGCCGCCTCCGTCATCTGACGAGGGATACTCCATATTGCCCGAAGATTATCGCTTTCGTTGAACGATACTCGCGAACCGAGCATCGCGGATTGGCCGCGATCCGGACAAAGCGAATGTGAAATTCCGAACCTGCGCGCTTATGACTTCGCTGTCCGGGATGGTTATCTTGGCAAGTCTTATCGTCGTGGCCGGGCTCCGGACCGTGGGCCTTCAGCCCACGGATTTGATCCGTGGGCATCCACGAGCCGCGGCACACGCCTTTCCCGTTTCTCGTGGATGCCCGGCCCAAGGCTGGGCACGATCGCTTTTGGCTGCGGCTATCGGTTGGGCACGTTGGTCAGCGTGTTCCCGCCTCGGCGCGGGCTTTTTCGAGATCGGGCATGTTGCTCGCCGAGGCCGCCAGATTGCCGAGACGACCCGAGGTGGTCACCGCGAGTGCGGCGCGCGCCGCTTCGTTTTCGCTGATCTTCGCCATGATCGCTTCTTTGGCGCGATCGAATACGCCGCGGTTGGTGGCGACAAAGTGCTGCGACTGGCGCAAGCCGGCGAGGTAACCGTTGATTTCGGGCACGACATAGCGGGCGACCATGTCCCAGCTGCGCATCGTGTTCTCCGGGTTGGCCCAGTCGTGCACAAACCCGACGACGGTGCCAAAGCCGCCGCTGACCTCGAGGACCGATTTGATGCGGGCCACCAGATCATCCGGGGTACCGATCGTCGCCGCCGCCTCGGCCGAAAACGCGGTCTTGTCGACCGCCTCGTCGGGATCGCTGAACGGCTTTGCGCCCGGCCGCTGCAAGGTGCCGACGATGTATTGGTTGTGATGGCGCAACAGACCCTCGCGGGCTTCGGCGCGGGCTTTTTCGCGGGTCTCGGCAATGTGCCAGCTCAACAGCACGCGCCAGTCCTTGCGGTCGACGGTCGTGCCGTGCTTTTTGGCCGCCGCTTCGGCAAAGCCCCATTGCGTCGCCAAGGCGCTGAGGCCTTCGCTCGACATCGAGCCGATCGAGATGACGCCGATTCCGTGTTTACCGGCCAAGGTCATGCCCGACGGGCTGATCTGCGAGGCCACGGCGAACGGCATCTTTTCCTGCATGGGCAACAATTGCAGTTGCGCATCCTGCAAGCGTGAACCAATCGCCTTTGGCGGTCACCCGCTCCCCGTTGAGCAGCCGGCGGATGACGCCGATCGCCTCGTCCTGACGGTCGCGCTGCACCATCGGATCGATGCCGAGCGTGTGAGCGTCGGAGGCGAGCGCCCCGGGGCCGGAGCCAAAGATCGCGCGCCCGCCGGTCATCCAGTCGAGCTGGACCATGCGCTGGGCGACATTGAACGGGTGGTGATAGGGAAGCGAGATGACCCCGGTCGCGAGTTTGATGCGCTTTGACCGCTCACCCGCCGCGGCCAGGAACATCTCGGGTGAGCCGATCATCTCCCAGCCGCTCGAATGATGCTCGCCGCACCAAAATTCGTCGTAACCGAGCCGGTCGAGTTGCTCGACCAGATCGAGATCGCGGCGAAATTGCAATAGCGGATGCTCGCCCACCGGATGATGCGGGGCGAGAAAGGCGCCGAAATTGAGACGCGGCATGATCGACTCTCCTGTGAATTGGACGGGTCTGTTGGTTTCACGGGCGTGCGGGATAAATCGGGCTCGCCAAGCGGTGCGCCACATCGAAGATGACGCGAAACTCGCACCATGCTTCCGGTTTTATGCGAAGCGTGAGTGGCACACCAAGCAAATCTTCCGGCATCATCGTGTGCCGATGTAGCGATCTGGTTCGTCGTGGGGGAGAACGTTGAGAGGGATCAACGAGCTGGGGAATTGCCGGCGAAACGGGTGGAAGTGGCACGCCAACATCGCTACATTAGCGCCCACTACCATCGCTTCAGGGCAAAATCTCTGGGCTTTGGTCGAGGAGCCGGCCGTCGTTAGCGACAGACCGCGGCTCCGCTTGGTTGAGGAGGCGGCGGGATTCGAACCCGCGGGACCCTTGCACAGTGGAAAGGTTTGGGGGTCCTCCGGATCCCAAGTCCGGCGCATTAAGCCACTCTGCCACGCCTCCTTCGCCCTTCGATGAGCCCGCTTCGACGCTCGGAGCGGGCTCTTCGCTGGTGGCCACGTCTATCGCAAATTTGGACTACCCGTCAACGGAATTTTCATCCAGAAATTCCAAAATTGAGATATGATATGGCGAGGATCTGGACGTTCAGATGCTATCGGTCGGAACGAGGCATAGATGAGATTAGGGCATGGTACTGCGAACAACCCGCAAAGGTCCGAGGTAAATTTCTGTCCAGATTGAAAACTCTCAGTCAGCTTCCGCCACATGAATGGAGGCTTCCATATTTTCGTTGGCTGCATGGAGAATGTGAGGGGCTGGGCGAAATTCGATTCGAAGTAATGAGGACGCAGTATAGACCCCTGGGTTTCCAGGAATCGCAGAACTTAATCTTTACGTTGATCATGTGTGCCCGAGAGGTGAACGACCGGTTTGTTCCGCGGAATGCATGCCAGACAGGGGTCTCAAGAAAGGCCGCAATTGAGAGAAATGAGGAACGATCTAATGTCTGTTGGCTCGTCTTGGAGTGAGCAATTCGTTCGTCAGCTTGACGAGCATGAAACGCGCCATGCTTATATGGCTGATCAGGTGCGGACGCAAATCGCTCTCCAAATCAAAGCGCTTCGAGAGCAGGTCGAGCGGCGATGGTCGCAAGCGGAGCTTGGCCGTCGCGCCGGTAAACCGCAAAATGTAATATCGCGGCTTGAAAATCCGGACTACGGCCATCTTACTTTGCAAACTCTTTTTGACATGGCCGAAGCGTTCGATCTCCCGCTTTATATCGACTTTCAGGAATGGGAAGACTGGCTTTATCGCATGAACGATATTGATGTCCGCTCCCTCGAACGCCGCAGCTTCAACCTTGATCGGTTAATTCGTCTAGCGGCGACTTCTTCTTCGCTATCATCCACGGCGGCCCGCGCGGCTGCCGAAGCGGCAAAGGAGGCATCAGACCAAACAACGCAATGGAGCGACGTATATGTCAAGGTTGTGGCTGCCGAAGCGGCAAAGGAGGCATTAGACCAAACAACTCGTCGGTCCGTTTTGCCCCAATGGGCCGTGACGCGGTTCGACTCTGAAAGACAGGAGGCAGCGGCGATGCGCAATTTAGGCGAACGGCATTTGGGGCAAACACCCGCTGACTTAGGACCAAACCTCCTTGCAGCATGAAGGCCGCGCTATGAAAATCATATCGGCTGAACACGGTCAAATACTGCACAGATTTATTGCTGAGGAAGTACGCCCCCCGTCTGGACTGTACATACCGGATCTTATTCGCGTCGTTGCCGAAAGGTATGGCTTTATTAGTCTCCCGAGATTGGAAGATGCCATAAAAGAAGGAGCTAAATTCAGCACCGGTCGTCACCTCCACGGAGGACGGCTAATAGAAATCAAGACCCTCGGGATATTTTCTGATGGTATATTAGTAGTAACGTTAAACACAGATGATGCTAGCATAATATTAGACGAACTACTACAATGGATAGATAGTATCGGGTTCAGGCGACCTACTACGATTTTTCCGAGACAGTTTGTGAGCTCTGTAATTGTCGATTTTGATCGCTCTATAGATAGGAGCTTCGATATGTTGAAAGCGTTTAACAGATCTTTTTCGGAAGCGCTGTACGCTGCATACGGATACTCACTTGATCCGAGCATAAGGCGCATCGCATTCGCCTGCGATCCACTTAACTTGCCGCCCCAGGCTGTGGCAGAATTCACTCTTGAACGTCGCGCTGGCGTACCATTCTCTCAAAATCGTTACTTTTCCGCGGCTCCGCTCCCAACCAAGGTTCATCTCGACCTTCTGCAGTCCTTTGAGAAACTTCTCATCGCGAATTGAGTTGTCTCCAATCAGGACGGAAGCGACGTTGAGTTTGGCTTTCAAGCCAAAGTTCCGGGAGACGGGCACGAGCGTGTTCTCTATCCTGCGCGGTCCCTTCTGCACTGATGTGCAACAATCGCCCCAACTGATCTAGGCCGCATCTGGGTGGCGGCCACACCGACGGTAGCCGCCTTACAAGATCTAATTTGATCAGCCTAGGCGAGCTCTTAACCGCCATTATCATGCCGTGATTGTGGACTAAGATGAGCCAAGATAACTGATTGACCTACGCAGGTTCGACAAGATTGAGGACCGCCATATGCTTGCGTCTTGAACAACGCTCCTTCTTGACCGTCCAAAATCTGCGCTCGGTTGGAACATTGGCAGGTCGGGCAGTTTTTCCCGCTATTCCCGGTTATCGCGGAAACAATTCCCGTTTACGGTAGCACAAATTCCCGTTTATCCCGACGTTGGCTATTGATTTAAGCTATTGAATTAGCAGATAATTTATGCCAGATCCCAGAAAAAATCCCGGTTATTTCCTGGTTCAACGGGAAATCGCGTGCCGGTGCGAACAAGCTGAAAGCCGTCAGTCGACCGCAACGCCGGCGTGGCGGCAAATGGATAGCCGATCTATCCTCGGGCGCAACCCAGTCGCCTTGAGAACGCGATAGGAGGGGAAATGGCCGATTTAGACGATAAGGTCGTGCTGGTGACCGGGGCGGGGGCCGGGATCGGACGGGCGACGGCGCTGGCGCTGGCGGCTGCCGGAGCAGTGGTGGCGGCGGCCGATATCGATCTCGCCGCGGCGCAGCGCACCGCCGCCGAAGCGGCCGGCAACAATCGGCGGGCGATTGCAATCGAAGTCGATTGCGGCGATGTCGCCAGTATCGACGCGATGGTCGCACGCACCGTCGCCGAATTGGGCCGGCTCGACATCATCGTCAACAATGCCGGTGTGACCCGCTATGCCGAAATCATGGATCTGACCGAGGCGGATTGGGACCATATCCACCGCGTCAATGCCAAGGGCGTGTTCTTTTGCCTGCAGCGCGCGGCGCGCGAGATGATCGCGCAACACCAGCGCGACGGCAGCGGCGGACAAATCATCAACATCGCCTCGATTTCGGGCCGGGGTTACCCGGGCGCTTCGAATGCCGCCTATGCCGCCAGCAAGGGGGCGGTCATCGCGCTGACCAAGACCGCCGCCCAGCAGCTCGGCCGCCACAACATCAATGTCAACGCGATCTGCCCCGGTGTCACCCGAACCGAACTCGGCGCCCGCAACGCCGTCGCACGCGCCGCCGAGCGCGGCATTACGGTGGCCGAATTGCAGGCCGAACAGGAAGCGCACATCCCGATCCGCCGAGCCAACCTGCCGGAAGATATCGCGGCGATGGCGGTGTTTCTCGCCTCGCCCGGAGCACGCAATATTACCGGCCAGTCCTACAATGTCGATGGCGGCCTGGTGCCGAGCTGAGGCCAGAGCAAAGGCTCGTGATGGGCTCAATCGGCGAGGGTGGCGCGCGTCAGACCGCCGCGTGGCACCTCGCCGATCGGGCCGCGGGCAAGACCGAGGGCGGCGACAGCGCCGATCAGCGCCAAGGCGCCGGCGGCGATAAAGGCGGAATCAAAGCTTTTTGTCGCTGCGATCAGGTAACCGGTCACGATCGGCGCCAACAGGCCAAAGGTGTTGCCGCCGAGCACCAGAAAAGCAAAGGCACGACCCGCGTCGGGCGGCGAGCGCAACAAATCGGCCACCAGCGCGCCATTCGCGGCCGGGCCGACATTGGCAAAGGACACTGCGATCGTGACCAGCGCGATGACCCCGGCCAGCGATTGCACTAACGGTATCAGCAACCCCACCGCCGTCAACAGCAGGCACAGAGCGACCAGATAGCGCCGATTGCCGCCGCGTACCGCCTCCGCGTTCATCAACCGATCGCCGCACCAATTCGCTAGGATGTTGACGATGGAAGCAACAAAAAACGGAATCGCCGTGTAAAAACCCGATCCCACCATCGACAGATGCCGTGCAGTCTGCAGGTAGTTCGGCAGCCACGACATATAGAGATAAACCGTGTAGACGAGACAGCCCTGCGAGATGAAGAGGCCCCACATCGCCGGACAGCGGATCAGCCCGAGATAGCCGACCCCTCCATGGCTCGGCGATGCTATACCCGCGTCGCGTTCGGCCATGATCAGTCGCCGCTCGGTTTCCGGCAGCCATCGCGTCTTTTCCGGAGTTGAGACACAGGAGAGCCATACCAAGACCCATGCGAAACCGACCGCCCCAGTGATAACAAACGACCAGCGCCACGACACCGCCTCTATCAACCAGGCGACTGCAGGCGCGCCGAGCGCCAGGCCGAGGCTCGACCCGGCCGAGATTGCGGCGATCGCCGTCCCGCGTTCGGTATAGGGCGACCAGGCGCGCACACTGCCGTAAGTGACTGGTGCAAATGGTGCTTCGCCGATTCCAAGGCCGAGCCGGGCCAGCAACATCGTCGCAAAGCTGCCGGCCGCACCGGTCGCCATCTGCGCCGCCGACCACACCGCGGCAGCTGCCGTGGCGACGATATGCGTGCCCCAATGATCGATCAGCCGACCGCCGGGCAGCATCATCAGCACATAGGCCCACAAGAACGACGAGAACAGATACCCGAGTGCAACCGGCGACAGGCCGAATTCGTGCGCGATCGGCTTGCCGGCGACCGACATGTTGACGCGGTCGACATAGGCAACCGCATTGAACAAAAACAACAGGAGAAATACCCAGTAGCGGCGTCGCGTGGTCTTCATTCAGAAGCGTTCCTCACCCTTGCTTTGGCAACGATTGCTCGGCCTGGGCGGTTGCAATTAATCGAGGAGCCTCCCGGTTCGTTGTGTCGACGCCTGCACGGCGCACCGGCCCGATCTCGTGCTGTCGGTCACCGGCTTGCGCCCAACTAAACGACCTTTTGTTCGGATTGGCGAGGGGGAGGACGCTGACGGCGGCGCAGCCGTTTTGCGGGTGCATTAGCGGGCGCTTCCCTCGGCCATTCGGTTCATTCGTCGCGGCTGGACTTGGGCATCGGCCTGGGACAATGTCGCGCCGCACTTTAGCCGTGGGGATATCGATGAGCGATTCTAATCTTCAGCAGCCTGTCCGGCGTTACCTGAAACGGGACGCGGCCCAGGCGCGAGCCTATTCGCAGGCGGTCGTGACCGCGGGCGGCAGGACGGTTTGGCTCGCTGGTCAAACGGGGCCCGCGGATGCTACCGGCAAGTCACTCGCCGGCGATTTTGACGGGCAGGTGCGCGAGGTGTTTGCGCGGCTCGGCCAGACCCTGGCCGAGCTCGGCGGCACTCTCGCCGACATGGTCACGATGACGGTGTTCATCACCGATGCGCGCTATGGCGATCGCTTCACGCAGCTCCGCAAGGAGATCTTTGGCGACAACTTCCCGGCGAGTGCCTTGATCACGGTCGCCGGCCTTGCCCGTGCAGAATTGCTCGTCGAAGTTCAGGGTGTCGCTGTCATCGCCTAAATCCGGCGAAAAGCAGGGGTACGGGGGCGGGGGACCGTGGCCAAATGTCGTGGGCTGATTGCCTTGCTGGTGGTCGTGCTGGCGAGCGTCGCCGGCGCGTCATCCGCCCTGGCGCAGACTTGCAGACCGATGCGAAGGACGGAGTTCCCCGTCCATGCGTTGGGCAATATCCCGATCGTCACGGTGCGCATCAATGGCGGAGCGGCCGAGTTTCTGTTTGATACCGGTGCCGAGCGCTCAATCATAACCGCCGCTGCGGCCGCAAGGCTCGGGGTCGACGTGCATTATGAATACGCCCGGCAGATGCGCAGCCTCGGAACTGCGGTTTCGGGCGGAGACGCGTGGCTGCGCAGCTTTGATCCGGGCGGCATCGCGCTCACCAACTTCAAAATTCTGGTCGGTCCCGTGTCGCTGCCGTTGGTAGAAGGCAAGCCAATCGATGGGTTACTCGGGGCCGATTTCCTCAGCGACTACGAGGTTGACCTCGATTTGGCATACCGCCGCATCGTCCTCTATTCGCCGCCGCATTGCGCGATTGCTGTCCCCGCCTGGAGCAGCACCTACGCCGCCATAGAAGCCAATCGTTCATTGCATGACCGCTTATTTTTTCCGGTGCGGCTCGATGGGCACGCACTGGCGGCATTGATCGACACCGGTGCGCAGCTGACCACACTCGACGCTGAATCCGCGGCGGCTGTCGGCGTCACCGCAGCGGTGCTGGCGCGCGACCCGGTGACAACATTGCGCGGTGCTGCAGCCGAGGCGGTGAGGTCGTGGGCGCACCGCTTTACCGAGCTGCAGATCGATGGCGAGTTGTTGCGTGACCAGACCATTATGGTGACGAGACTGGGCTTACAGGATGCCGACCTCGTGCTTGGCGCCGATTTCTTGCGCTGGCAACGCGTGTGGATCTCTTACGCCACGCACCGGATTTTTCTAGAGCGGCATTCTTGAGCGGGCAGAACAATACTGCATATTGCCGAATATGGATTAACTACAGGTTAATCGAACGAGCGTCGGTGCGGTCAGCGCGGCAGCGATCGCGCCAGCATCGCATAGGCGTTTTCATCGGTCCGGTCATACCGCAGTGGTGTGACGACGACGCGCCCGGCGTTCAGCGCGGCGACATCGCTTTCCGGACCTTGGTCGCGATCGCCGCGGCGAAAGCTGACCCAGTAATAGGTAAAGCCGCGCGGATCAATGCGCGGCTTTACATCCATCCCCTCGACCGATCCAGCACCTTGGCGCGCCAACGTCAACGGGCCCGCCTCGTCCGCGGGGAGGTCAGGAAAATTGACGCTGAGACAGGTATCCTTGCTCCAGCCGATGTTCATCAATTCCTGAACTATTCTTGGGCCCAGCGCTGCGGCTGTCCCCCATCGCACTGCCTCGCGGTCGGTCCAGGCTTGGCTCAATGCGATCGACGGAATGCCGAGCATCATTCCGGTCATCGCTCCGCCGACGGTTCCCGAAAACACCGTCTCGATGCCGAGATTGGCGCCGCGATTGACCCCGGAAAGCAACAGCTGGGGCAGTGACCCGCGCATCAAATGACTGAGCCCCATAACGACACAATCGCCGGGTGTGCCGGTGACCGCCCACCGGCGTGGTCCGCGGGCCGTGGCGCGGATCGGGTGGTGCAGGCTGACCGCATGCGAGACACCACTCTGATCGTGCTCGGGTGCCACGATCCAGACTTCGCGGGCCAGTTCCGCCGCGATCCGTTCGAGGATCGCCAGACCGGGCGCTTCGATGCCGTCGTCGTTGATCAGCAGAATGCGGTCGAGCACGCTTCGCCTCCAGCTTCACAGTTTCCGGGTAGTGCCGCTTAGCATTGGACGATGAAGAAATCGAGACGGCGAGCGAAATGTTTTGCGCATTTCAATCTTGCTCGCTACCTAGCGGTACAGCGCTGGAGATCTGGGATGGTACGGCCGTCAAACACCCCTTCTTACGAGGAAGATTTCGTCGCTTGGCTCGAAGATCAGGCGCAACATGCTCGGCGTGGCGACATCGAAGCCCTTGACTTCGATAACATCGCCGAAGAACTCGAAGGCATGGCGCGCAGCGAGCGCCGCGAAATTCGCAACCGCCTCACAGTGCTATTGACCCATTTGCTCAAATGTTGGGTCAGGACGGAAAAGCGTTCGGCGAGTTGGCTCGGAACGATTGCCGAGCAGCGTGATCAAATCACGATGTTGCTCGAGGACAGTCCGAGCCTACGAGCCTTTTCTGGTCAAGTTCTTGACCGCTGTTATTCGTCAGCACGCAGCAAGGCTGCGGCGCAAATGGGGCTGCGTGAAACCGCTTTTCCTGATACCTGCCCGTTCAGCATCGAGGAGATCCTCGATACCCACTGGCTGCCGCCCGATCGGGCGAAGTGAGGTCGCCGATGTATGCACAGAGCAGCAGGGTCGCCGTGATAACCAGCGGCGGTGGCGGGATTGGCTGCGAGATCGCGCGGCGGCTCGTACGCGACGGCATGTGCGCAGCGGTGTTAGACCACGATAGCGATGCGGCGCAACGAGCAGCAACGGAGCTCGATGGCCTCGCGGTAACGGCTGACGTGACTTCGGAGGACGAGGTCGGTCGCGGCGTCGAAGCGGTGCTGGCTCGCTTTGGCCGCATTGACGTGCTGGTCAACAATGCCGGAATTTGCTGGACGGGGCCAGCACTCGACATGCCGCTCGACACCCTACGGGCGATGCTGCGGGTCAATGTCGAGGGCGTGTTCATTGTCAGCCGTGCTGTCTTACCGCACATGATCGCTCGCCGCGCAGGCTCGGTCATCAATCTTGCCTCCTGGGCGGGCAAAACCGGAAATGCCTATTTCGCCGGCTATAGCGCCAGCAAATTCGCCGTCATCGGTCTCACTCAGGCATTGGCGCGCGAAATGGCGCCGTACGGCATCCGCGTCAACGCGATCTGCCCGGGGATCGTCGTCGGCACCGCCATGCGTGCGGCCCTCGAAGCGCAGCAGCGGCAATATGGGTTGCCGCAAACCGCCGAGCGCGAAAAGCTTATCCCGCTGGGCCGCGTCTCGGTCCCGGAAGACGTGGCGCGGGTCACGGCTTTTCTCGCCTCTGACGAAGCCGCCTATCTGACCGGCGAGTCGATCAACCTCTCTGGCGGTCTTTTGATGGATTGAGGGGGGCAGAGCGCAGCAATCGCAAGACGCGAGGCCTTCATACTTCATAGACATCCAGAGCGGGAAAGAAAATCGGCGCAGCACTGCTGGCTCTCGGCTTCGGTAGCGAAGAATTGATCGCCGAGATCGAGGCCGCCGGCTGGGCGCTCAGTCACAAAGCCGACACCGTGCTGGCGGGCAATATCCGCGAGGCGATCGGCGACATCGGCGCGGCCGGTAAAGATCACCCCTTCAACCTGGGCGCGGATTGCGGCGAGCGCCGCCCCGGGTTGGTCGCCGCAATCGAGCAGCGCCGAAAAGCGCGCATTCGGGACCACCTCGCGCGCGGCTTCGATGAGTGCCGCGAACCATCCGGGACCGGCGTAAATCCCGGCATCGGCAGCGCTGAACAGGATCACCGACCGGGTCGCGACGGCTGCAGCTTTTAGCGCGCCAACGGCATGCGCGAGCGTGTGGACAACGACAGCGGGTTCGGAAGCGCGCCTTTGCAGCTGTTCTTCGGCTGGTATCGAGTTGCTCCTCCAGACGATCAACCCTCTGCTCGAGCAACCGTAAGCGGTCAACAATCCGCGACTATCCCCGCGGTTCTAATGCATTTGGCCGAACAGGGCTGCGACTTCGACCATGCGGTTCGAGAAGCCCCATTCGTTGTCGTACCATGCCAATACCCGCACAAAGCGCTTGTCGAGCACCTGGGTCTGGGTCACGTCAAAAGTCGAGCTGTGCGGGTCATGGTTGAAATCGACCGACACGGTCGGCGCTCTGTTGATACCGAGGATGCCCTTCAGCCGGTTCGATTTTGCGGCGTCTTCCATCAGCCCATTGACCTCGTCGGAGGAGGTTTCGCGCACGGCGTCGAATTTGAAATCGATCAGCGACACATTGGCGGTCGGCACTCGGATCGCGGTACCGTCGAGCTTGCCTTTGAGTGCGGGCAAGACCAGGCCCACGGCTCTTGCCGCCCCGGTCGAGGTCGGGATCAAAGACAAAGCGGCGGCACGCGCCCGGCGCAAATCCGAATGCAAGGTGTCCTGGAGGCTCTGGTCGCCGGTATAAGAATGGATCGTCGTCATATAGCCGCGCTCGATGCCGATCCCTTGATGCAGTACATAGGCGACGGGTACGAGGCAGTTGGTGGTGCATGACCCGTTCGAGATCACCTCGTGCGTGGGCTGCAACTCGTCATGATTGACGCCCATCACCACAGTCAAATCGACGCCATCGGCAGGGGCCGAGATGATGACGCGCTTGGCGCCGGCTTCGAGATGCTTGGCCGCGGCTTCGCGCTTGGTAAAGATGCCGGTGCATTCGAGCGCCACATCGACGCCGAGCTTGGCCCAGGGCAATTTGGCGGGATCGCGCTCGGCGGAGACGGTGATCTTGCCGCGGCCGATATCCATCCAGCCGTCGCCGGTCGTGATCTCGCCCGGGAAGCGGCCATGCACGCTGTCATAGCGCAAGAGATGCGCGTTGGTTTCGACCGGCCCGAGATCGTTGATCCCGACGATCTCGACATCCTCGCGCCGGCTTTCGTGCGCCGCACGCAGAACCAGCCGACCGATCCGGCCAAAACCGTTGATCGCAACCCGTACCGCCATGGCTCGCTCCTCCACAAATTCCATTCGCTCGGCGTTTCGCCAATCTATACGAGCGAGCGGGCGGCCTCGGCAACCTTTTCGGGCGTGATCCCAAAATGGGGGTAGAGCGCCTCGCCCGGGCGCCGAGGCGCCAAAGCCATGCATGCCGACAAAGGCGCCGTGCCTGCCGATCCAGCGCTCCCAGCCAAAACCGACTGCGGCTTCGACCGCGACCCGGGGTGCCGTGCCGAGCACCTCGGTCTGATATCCTTCCGGCTGGGTGGCGAACAGCTCCCAGCACGGCATCGATACGACGGCGGCGCGGATCCCGTCTTTTGACAGCGACGTGCGCGCCTCGATCGCGATCGATACCTCCGAGCCCGAGGCGAGCAAGGTCACCTGCCGCTCACCTTCTGCCTCGGCCAGCACATAGGCGCCGCGCGCCGACCGATTGTCGGTTCCTGCCTCATGGCGCAATAACGGCAATGCCTGGCGGGTCAGCGCCAATAGCGCCGGCGCGTTGCGGCGCTTCAACGCCAATGCCCAGCATTCGGCGGTCTCGATCGGGTCGGCCGGCCGGTACACATAAAGCCCGGGGATTGCGCGCAACGCCGCCAGATGCTCGACCGGCTGATGGGTCGGCCCATCCTCGCCGAGCCCGATCGAAATCATGCGTCATCACATAAACGACACCGGCCCCCATAAACGCCGATAACCGGATCGCCGGCCGGCAGTAATCGGAAAACGTCAGAAACGTCCCGCCATAGGGAATGAGCCCGCCATGCACGGCGATGCCGTTCATCGCCGCCGCCATGCCGTGCTCGCGCACCCCCCAATGGATGTAACGGCCGGCATAATCGCCCGGTCGCACCTCCTTCAAATCCTTGGCGCGGGTGTTGTTCGACGGGGTCAGATCGGCCGAGCCGCCGACCAGTTCGGGAACCGTCCCGGGTCAGGGTGTCGAGCACCGTGCCCGAGGCTTGCCGGGTGGCGATTTTGGCGTTGGTCTTGCGGAATTCGTCGCAGATCTGAGTGATCGTCGCGTCGAAGCCGGGTGGCAATTCGCGACGCTGGCGCCGCAGGAAATCCTCGCGCTTGTCGGCCGGCAACTTCTGCAGCCGCGCCTCCCAGGCCTGGCGCACGCCCGCGCCGCGTGCTCCCGCTTCGCGCCAGGCGGCGAGCACATCCTCGGGTACGACAAAAGGCGGGTAGGTCCAGCCGAGCCGCTCGCGCGCCGCGGCGATCTCCTGCGCGCCAAGCGCGCTGCCATGGGCCGCGGCGGTGCCGGCTTTGGTCGGCGCGCCAAAGGCGATCACGGTATGGCAGTCGATCAGGCTCGGCCGATCGCTCTTGTGGGCGCGTTCGATCGCGGCGGCGATCGCATCGGTGTCGTGGCCGTCGATCCGCTCGGCCGCCCAGCCATGCGCACGAAAGCGCATGACCTGATCGTCGGAGACGGCGAGGCTTGTCGGCCCGTCGATCGAGATCGAATTGTCGTCGTAAAACACGATCAATTTGTTGAGACGCAAATGCCCGGCGATTGACAACGCCTCGTGGCTGATCCCCTCCATCAGGTCGCCGTCGCCGCAAAAGACGTAAGTATAATGGTCGACGATCTCGCCGCCGAATTGCGCCGCCAACAGGCGCTCGGCCAGCGCCATCCCGACCGAATTGCCGAGCCCTTGGCCGAGCGGGCCGGTTGTCGTCTCGATCCCGCTCGCATGGCCGCGCTCGGGATGACCGGCGGTGCGGCTGCCGAGCTGCCGGAAACGCTCGATCTCGGCCATCGTCATGTCGGGATAGCCGGTCAGGTAAAGGAGCCCGTAAAGCAGCATCGAGCCGTGCCCGTTCGACAGCACAAAGCGGTCGCGGTCGGGCCAATCGGGCGCCTGCGGGTCAAAGCGCAGATATTTCGTGAACAGCACTGTGGCAATGTCGGCCATGCCCATCGGCATGCCGGGATGGCCGGATTTCGCCTTTTCGACGGCGTCCATCGCGAGCGCGCGCAAGGCGTCGGCCATATGGCGAAGCTTGGGGTCGCGGGGCGCGGGGAGGGGAGGGGAGGGGAGGGGAGGTCTCGTTCATGCTTTGGGAAGATAGCGGCTGGCCCGAAGAGGACAAGGGAGGCCAGGACCCACCCGGACCGAAAGCTCCAATTCGACAATCTAAAATTGAGCTGTAATCACCTGTTATCCCTGTTTTATCAGGAGTGAGATCAGGGGTACTCGCGCTTTCGTTGTGAGCCCGGGTCGGTTCCTTCAGAGCCGAACTCCTGGGTTTCGGGCTGCGGCGGTTCGAAAATCGCCCGTGCTGGATGTCGGCAAAGGCCAATCCGCATCTAGTGCTCAGATGCATTCAGATGACTCCGTCCCAGTCTGATCGTCTTGCCCGGCCTTGGGCCGGGCATCCACGAGAAATGGGCAAGATGCGTGCCGCGGTTCGTGGATGGCCGGGCCGGGCCCGGCCACGACGATCGAGGGAATTCTCGGTCTGCGTCTCAGCACCAGGGAGTGCGTCAAAAATGTCAATCAGGGTTTCTCACCGAAACAGTGATGATGAGCTTACCACCCGATTACGGCTATTCTTCGAGCGTCGTCGTTCCTCTCCCAGGCCAAGAAAGATCGGAGATGCGCAAGCAATGTCTCTCATCAGCCCGAAAACGCCGGCTGTCCTTAAAAGATCACTGGTCTATTGCATTCAAAGTCTATAATGCAAAAGGTATCCTAAAAAAGAGGTAGGCCCAGATTATCCCAGCGACAAATTATGGAAGTAAAAAACCGCTCGGGCAAACAGGCTGACCCGAACGGCACTCGAATTTTCCTATTCAAGACGGCGCGGATTACGTCACACCCGTCCGCTCCAGTGGTTTTGGGAAGCGCGACGGCTAAGCAACTTGAGGGGCACTGACGCGACAGCTATCATCGGTAGAACGCCGGATGCAAAATCCCCAAGAGCACTTAATGCATTGTCGGAGCAATGCCGGTGCGCCGCGCCCCCCGGCGCTTGTACAGGCTGACGAAAACATTGGCTTTTCGGCAAGCAATCCATGTGACAATATACAGATTGTTTGCGGGAATTTTCATGGCCAAGACCAAGACCATTTTTGACGACATCGACAAGGACGCCGAGGCTCGGGCGATTGAAGAGGCCGAGGCCGATGTTGCCGCCGGGCAAGTCGTGCCGCATGAGGACGTGGTGAAGTGGCTCCGATCGTGGGGCACGCCTAACGAATTGCCTTGCCCCGTTCCCAAGGCCCGGTGACGCCGGTCGTATGGACCTTCTCGGCACTGGCCGACGGACGTTGAGGGCATCCGCCGCTACATCGGAAATTTTAATCCCTATGCCGCGCGGAACATGGCCGAGCAGATCATCGAAGCCGGGAACGACCTCGCCACTTTTCCCCATCGCGGCCGTCGGGTTCCCGGCACGCAGTTGCGCGAAAGCACGATTGCCCGACCCTACATCATCCGCTACCGGGTCGAGCCGAACCGCGTCGTGATCCTGCGCGTGCGGCATGGCGCACGCCGCCCGACGAGACCCTGACGCATCGCACGGCAGTGGCCGCGACAACGAATAACAAAATTTTTATGTTGTATCCTTGACGGAGTTGCTTTAGATCACACCGGAGGTCGAGCCGAGTATATGGGACAACATCTATGGCACGCGGCCCGAACGAAGACCCCGATTTAGCATTGGTCGAAAATTTGCTCTTCTCTGGACGAGGGCTGGCCCTTCAGAGGTGTAGTCGTGCAGAAACCGTTGCAGGGCGCACCCCAGATTTCCGGGTAATGCGCGATGACAAACTATTAGCCTACTGCGAGGTAAAGTCACCGCGTGACGAATAGAATTGCTCGCCATATCGAGAAGGCCATAACCCAATTCGATTCTGTGAACCGTGACCGATCAGTACCGAGTATTCTCGTTTTCGCAAATCATGCCGATGCGTCGCACTATGGTGATCTAGTAGAGACGATCTCAGGATACTTTGAGACTACAGACGGCGAACGTATCCCAACCATGCTACATATTTCAGAAGGCCGCCTTGGCAAGGTTAAGTACAGAATCGACTTATATGTATGGGTCGATGCAAAGACACATCGACTGAATTACGTCTATAATAATGTAGATAACTCAGAGAGACTCAAAGCTGTGATCGATCTCCTTGGTCTCGATGCGACCGAAATCAAAATCTGATCACTGTCCCGTCCATCAACAGCTTGTGTCCGGGCCTACATTGCTGAGGACTGCAGGTTAAATAGGAGTTCTTCCATTGACGACCGACCGCTGGGTTGAAGCTGTCATTGACCATGTACCGCCCGAGGTGAACGTGGCTGTCTACTTACGCGGTCGGGATGGCGATCAGCTGCTCACTTTCGAGACAGCCGCCGACATTGATGCGGCGAAGGCGATAGCTCATACTCACGCTAAGAAGCATGGCATCGCCGATGAGTATGTATCCTTTCAGGAGCGAAACCGCCCAAGGGTAGGGGGGGTCTGAGTAACAACGGAACTGAACTCGGATTCAGCCCCTAACCCAAAAAATCCCTCAAAAACAGGCCGTCGGAAACCCGCAATTTACAAGGGTTTTCCGCTCGCTCTTATTCCCTGGCCGAAAACTAAGTGCGTTTGGCGCCAAGCAGCAAGATTTCACGAGAAGGCCCCTCCTGCGATTTTGGTATGGGCGTGGAGGAGGCCCGCGCATAGCGCCTCAGCGGTGAGGTTGGCGGGATTTGGAGGGCGGAGGAGGATTGTGCGCCGGCGGGGGGTTCGCTAGGCTGGCCCGCAGCAAATGAGGGAGGGCCGGCTATGGCGACGATTGTTGGCCAGGGCGAATACAAATACGAGATCATCGAGAACTGGGCGAAATTGCCCGACGGCTGGTCGTTCAAGGAGGTGGCGGCGGTCGGAGTCGACCGGAACGACAACGTCTATTGCTTCACGCGCGGCGAGCACCCGGTCATCGTGTTCGACCGCGACGGCAATTTTCTGCGATCGTGGGGCGAGGGCCAGTATCCGCGGGCCCATGGCGTCAATATGGGGCCCGACAATTCGATCTACCTGACCGATGATGGCGGCCATTTCGTGCGCAAATGTTCGCTTGAGGGCAAGGTATTGCTCGAACTGGGCGTCCCCGGCAAGCCGGCGCCTTATCTGAGCGGCGAGCCGTTCAACCGCTGCACCCATACCGCGCTCTCGCCAAAGGGCGAGATCTATGTCTCGGACGGCTACGGCAACGCCAAGGTCCACAAATACTCACTCGACGGCAAGCTGTTGATGTCGTGGGGCGAGCCCGGCAGCGATCCCGGCCAGTTCAACCTGGTCCACAATATCTGCACCGACGCTGATGGCTGGGTCTATGTCGCCGACCGCGAGAACCATCGGGTCCAGGTGTTCGACGGCAACGGCAAGTACGAGACCCAGTGGAACAATCTGCACCGGCCGTGCGGGCTCTATATGGAGTACACGCGCCGGCCGGTCTGCTATATCGGCGAACTTCGGATCAAATCGCCTCAACGCCAATCTCGGGCCGCAGGGTCAGCATTGTCGACAATCAGGGCGAGCTGTTGTCGCGGCTCGGCGACCCGTTTGCCGGCACGGCGCCGACTTCGTTCATCGGCCCGCACGGGCTTGCCGTCGATTCCCGCGGCGACCTCTATGTCGCCGAGGTGTGCTGGACGTTGTGGCCGGGGCTGTTTCCCGACCAGCCGCGGCCCGACAATCTGCGCACCATTCAGAAATATCAGCGGGTGCATTGAGGCGTGGCGACGGTTCGCTTGCCGGACTGAAAAGGAGAGGGACGTGGCGATCATCGTTGGCCAGGGCGACTTCAAGTATCGGATCGTCGAGGATTGGGCGCAATTGCCCGAGGGCTGGTCGTTCAAAGAGGTCGGTGCCGTCGGTGTCGACAAAAACGACAATGTCTATGTGTTCAACCGTGGCGACCACCCAGTCATCGTGTTCGACCGCGAGGGCAATTTTCTGCGCTCGTGGGGCGAGGGGCAGTATCCGCGCGCCCATGGCGTCCATATGGGGCCCGACGATTCGATCTATCTGACCGATGATGGCGGCCATTTCGTGCGCAAATGCTCGTTCGACGGCAAAGTGCTGTTGCAGCTCGGCGTGCCCGGCAAGCCTGCGCCCTATATGAGCGGCGAGCCGTTCCACCGCTGCACCCATACGGCGCTGTCGCCAAAGGGCGAGATCTACGTTTCGGACGGCTACGGCAATGCGCGCGTCCATAAATATTCACCCGACGGCAAGCTGTTGATGTCGTGGGGCGAGCCCGGCACCGATCCCGGCCAATTCAACATCGTGCATAACATCTGCACCGATGCCGATGGCTGGGTCTATGTCGCCGATCGCGAGAACCATCGCGTTCAGGTGTTCGACGGCAACGGCAAATACGAGACGCAGTGGAACAATCTGCACCGGCCGTGCGGGCTCTATATGGATTATACCCGCCATCCGGTTGCGTATATCGGCGAGCTCGGACCGGTGATGCCGGTCAACCGCAACAGCCCGAACCTCGGACCGCGGGTCAGTATCGTCGACAACCAAGGCAAGCTGCTGTCGCGCATCGGCGAGCCGCATGCCGGCACCACGCCGACCGCGTTTCTCGGGCCGCACGGGCTCGCCGTCGACAGCCGCGGCGATCTTTACGTCGGTGAGGTGTCGTGGACGCAATGGCCGCAATTCTACCCCGATAAACCGCGGCCGGATTACATACGCTCGTTGCAGAAATACGAGCGGGTGCGCTGAGGCTAGATTGCGGCCATCCCAATGAGCCGGCTCGACGAAGCGCTTGCCCGCCTCGAACGCGCAGTGGCCCAGCTTGAGGCCATCCTTAGCGCCGGAAAAGACGCGCACGGCCACATTGAGGCCGAACCTGAAAGCGGCTGGCCGCAGGCCGCAACGGGGGAAAGCGGCGCCGAGCCCGATGACGGGTCGACGCGGCTCGGCAGGGTAGCGGGGGAAGGGACAGAGGGATGAGCCAGGTGTCGGTGACAGTTAACGGTCACCCGTACAAGATCGCTTGTGAGGACGGGCAGGAGCCGCGCATCCGGCGCCTTGCGCAATATGTCGACGCTCGCGTAGGTGAGTTTGTCAGAGATGTCGGCCAGGTCGGCGAGGCGCGGCTGCTATTGCTGGCGGCGCTGGTGATCGCCGACGAATTATCCGATGCCAACGAGGCCTTGCAGCAGGAGCAGAGCCGCAACCGCGCCGCCCGGATCGAGGTCGATGGTGCGGTCGATGCTGCCGCCGGCGGGATCCATGGCCTCGCCCAGCGGATCGAGGCTATTGCAGCTCGCCTGGAGAGCCCCTAGCTTCAGGGCGGGGTGGGGCTGCGCGGTGCGTCAGGCCGCATGTTGCCCCGGGGCCGATACCTACCTCTTGGGTGCTGTCCCTGTCGAAGTCGTGGCTCCGATAAATGGCGCCCACCTGCTACGGCGGGCCACGGAGGAGTTGCACGCCAACGGCCGAGGCGGCTCCACCCTGCAATGCCGGTTCAGCGGGCGAGCAATTCGGTGCGGCGAGCGTGAACATCCTGTTTTGCGGCGATGTGATGGGGCGGCCGGGACGCGAGGCGGTCAAGAGATACATCCCCGAACTGCGCCGCGACTTCGCCCTCGATCTTGTTGTCGTCAATGCCGAGAACGCGGCCGGCGGCAATGGCCTGACCGAGCGGTTGTGCGGCGAGTTCTACGATTGCGGCGTCGACGTGCTGACAACTGGCAATCATGTTTGGGACCAGCGCGAACTGATTGGCTATATCGGCCGCGACCCGCGGGTGCTGCGTCCGGCGAATTTTCCGCCCGGCACACCGGGCGCCGGCTGGCGACTGCACCCGCTCGATGACGGGCGCACAGCCCTCGTCATCAACCTGATGGGTCGCTTGTTTATGGACGCGCTTGACGATCCGTTCGCGCGGCTCGACGCGATCCTCGCCGATCATCCATTGGGCCGCGGGCCGGCGGCGATCCTGGTCGACATTCACGCCGAGGCGTCGAGCGAGAAAATGGCGATCGGCCATTTCGCCGATGGCCGGGTCTCCGCGGTGTTCGGCAGCCATTCGCATGTCCCGACTGCCGATGCCCAAATCTTTCCCGGAGGCACGGCCTATCAGACCGATGCCGGCATGTGCGGCGACTACGATTCGGTGATTGGGCTGCAGAAAGCGCCGGCGGTGCGCCGGTTTGTGACAAAAATGCCGGGCGAGCGCCCGCAGGTCGCCGAAGGCGAGGGGACGCTGTGCGGCATTCTGCTTGAGACCGATGATGCGAGCGGTCGCGCCTGCCGGGTCGAGCCGGTGCGCATCGGCGGCCGGCTGATGCCGCACCTGCCACGGCCTTGACCAACCGCGAACAGCGCCGGGGCCGGTTCAGCCTAGGATGCCGGCTCCCGAAAGCCCGCCGAAAACGCCGAGCAGGCAGGTCATGACGGCGATGACGAGCACCGCCGTGTAATACGCTCCGGCAATTCGCTGCCCTCTTGGCAAGGCTCGACGCGCCAGTGCGATCAAAAAGCCCAGCACCACCGGCAACAGCAGCGCGTTCATCACCTGCACGGCGACATTGAGCGAGACGAGGTCCGGCCACAGCCCGACGAACAGCGCTCCACCGATTACGCATACCGCATAGACGCCGTAGAACCAGCGCGCTTCGAATGGGCGCTGCTCGAGCGAGCGGCGATAGCCCGCGACTTCGCCGAGGCCCCAGGCAAAGGCCAGCGACACGACAATGGCTGCCACCATCCCTGCGCCGAGCACCCCGGCCCCGAAGACAGCATTACCGACCGTGGTGCCGAGAAACGGGGTGAGCGCCTGCGCCATATCGCCAATCGTGTTGAGCGCCGCGTCTGGCGTGCGTCGGCCGATCGTGGCCGCGCAGGCGACGAGGATTGCCGCCATGACGAGCTGCGTGACGATTGCGCCGATCGCGGTGTCCCAACGCGCGGCGGGCAGGTGTTCGGGCCGCAATCGTTTATCGGCAACCGCCGACTGCTGGTAGAAGATCATCCAAGGCATGATGACGGCACCGATATTCGCCGCCACGAGATAGGCATAGGCCTTGCTGTGCAAAGGGATGTCGAGACTGCCGGCAACGATGGCATGCGCGTCCGGCTGCGCCCGCCACGCCACAAAGAAAAACGCGAACTCGAAAAGCCCGACCGCGATCGCCACCCGCTCAACTCGGCGGTAGGACCCGGTCAGCACCACCGCGAGCAGCGCTGCGGCGGCGATCGGCAAGGTCAATCCACGCGACAGCCCATAGAGTTCGCCGACGCCGGCGACCCCGGAGAATTCGGTCAGCAGAGCGCCGGCTGTCGCGACGCCGAGCCCGCAAGCTGAAACCCAAGCCCAGATCGGCCCAAAGCTATCGCGAATCAGCTCGCCATGCCCGCGCCCGGTAAAAATCCCGAGCCGCACCGTGAGTTCTTGCACGAGATAGAGGATCGGCACGAGGACGAGCTGCAGCAGCAACAGGCGATAGCCCCACTGCGCCCCGCTCTGGCCGGCGGTAATGACGCTGCCGACATCGGTGTCGGCCAGCATGACGACGATGCCAGGTCCGAATACCGCGAGAAACCGCTTGGCGGTTAGTGGCGTAAGCCGTTGGCCCGTAGATGAAGGCGGCGCGACGATGCTCATCGGCATTAACTACAAATAATTCTTATTCGCATTTGCATGTAACCGAACGCTCCGATTCCTGCAAGAGCTGGGTAGCGCGCCATCGGAAACAGCCATCGGCGCGATTGCACCCACAGTTTCACAGCGTTTGGAAGCGGTTGTCGGCAGTGCCAGCTATGCGCGGGGGTGCCGCAATCCTGCCATATTGGGTTGTTAGCCCGCCTTCCTACTTTATAAGCGGTGGCATTGATTGCGCCCAGAGCGCAGCGAAACCGCACAGAGGACGATGGCTGGCCATTCTCAATTCAAGAACATCATGTACCGGAAAGGTGCGCAGGACAAAAAGCGCGCCAAGATCTTTACCAAGATCATCCGGGAATTGACGACTGCGGCGCGCACTGGGTTGCCCGATCCGGCCGCGAACCCGCGCTTGCGGGCGGCGGTGCTGGCGGCGCGCCAGGCCAATATGCCCAAGGATACAGTCGACCGCGCAATCCGGCGCGGCGCCGGCGGAGAGGGCGATGCCGCTTATGACGAGGTGCGTTATGAAGGTTACGGCCCGGGCGGTACTGCGGTCATCGTCGAAGCGCTGACCGACAACCGCAACCGCACCGCAAGCGAAATCCGCGCCGCGTTCACCAAGGCCGGCGGTGCGCTTGGCGAGATCAACAGTGTGGGCTTTCTGTTCGATCATGTCGGCGAGATCGTCTATCCGGCCACGGCGGCGAGCGCCGACGCCATGTTCGAGGCGGCGATCGAGGCGGGTGCCGAGAATCTCGACAGCGACGCCGAACAACACACCGTGACGTGCGCTCCGGTCGATCTCAATTCGGTGCGCGACGCTCTCGAACAGCGCTTTGGCCCAGCCAGCTCGGCGCGGCTCGTATGGCGGCCGAAAACCCCCGCCCCGCTCGACGAGGAAACTGCCGTCAGTCTGTTCAAGCTGCTCGAGACGCTCGAAGACAGCGACGATGTCCAGAACGTCTATTCCAATTTCGAGGTGGCGGAGGACGTCATGGCGCGGCTTGGCGCCTGATCCGGCGCCGGGGGGCGGCACCGAGGATGCGTGTCTTGGGGCTTGATCCCGGGCTGCGGCACACTGGCTGGGGAATCATCGATGTGGACGGAAATCGTCTCTCCCATGTCGCCGACGGTGTGGCCCACCCAGACGCGAATCAGCCGCTTGCGGCGCGTCTCGTCTCGCTGTTCCGTCAGATCGGCATGGTCCTCGAGCGCTTTCGTCCGGACGAGGCCGCGGTCGAAGAGACTTTTGTCAACCGCAACGCCGCCTCGACCTTAAAGCTCGGTGTCGCCCGCGGTGTGGTCTTGTTGGCGCCGGCTGAACGCGGGCTGCCGGTCGCGGAATATTCGGCCAACCTGATCAAAAAGGCGGTGGTTGGTGCCGGTCATGCCGACAAGGCGCAAATCCAGGGGATGGTGCGCCGCCTGCTGCCCGGTTCCGCCGCGGGCGAGGCCGACGCCGCCGACGCACTCGCGGTGGCGATCTGTCATGCGCACTACGCCGAGACCCGACGCGCCTGGAAGGTTCCGGCCGGGAACAAATTCGAATGATCGCCAAGCTCGCCGGCATCCTTGACCAGATCGCGGCCGACAGTGCGATCGTGGATGTGAGCGGGGTCGGCTATCTCGCCTTCTGCTCGACGCGCACCCTCGGTCGGCTGCCGCCGGTCGGGTCGCCGGTGCGGTTGTTGATCGAGACACACGTCCGTGAGGACCACATCCATCTTTATGGCTTTATCGATGCGGCGGAGCGCGACTGGTTCCGGCTGTTGACGACGGTCCAGGGGGTCGGCGCTCGGCTGGCCCTCGCGGTGTTGTCGGTCCTCGGCCCGGCCGATCTCGGCCTCGCGATCCTGTCGCAGGACAAGGCGTCGCTGGCCCGCGCCGAAGGCGTCGGCCCGCGGCTCGCCGCCCGCATTGTCAACGAATTGCGCGACAAGACCGGCGGCCTCGCGATCAGCGCGCAGGCCGGGCCAATCACCCCGTCGGTCGAACCCATCGGCGACGGTCCTGCCGCCGATGCGGTCTCGGCCCTGGTTAATCTTGGCTATCGCCGGGCCGAAGCGTTTGGCGCTGTTGCGACAGCGGCGCGCCGCCTCGGGCCCACGGCCAGGGCTGAAGAGCTGATCCGCGCCGGCTTGCGCGAACTAGCGCCTGGGGCGCAGTCATGAGCGAGACAGAGCGCCGCATCGTCGATCCGGCGATCGCCGAGAGCGATGCGGCTGAGGGCCCGTTGCGCCCGCAAACCTTGGCAGATTTCGTTGGTCAGCGCCGCCTCTGCGACAATCTGCGGATCTTTATCGAAGCGGCAAAAACCCGCGGCGAAGCGCTCGACCACGTATTGCTGTCCGGCCCGCCCGGGCTCGGAAAGACCACCTTGGCGCAGATTGTGGCGCGCGAGATGGGGGTCGGGTTTCGTGCCACCTCGGGCCCGGTGATCCAGCGCGCCGGCGATCTCGCGGCGTTGTTGACCAACCTCCAGCCACGCGACGTTTTGTTTATCGATGAGATCCATCGGCTCGCGCCGTTGGTCGAAGAAATCCTCTACCCGGCGATGGAGGATTTTCAGCTCGATCTGATCATCGGCGAGGGCCCCGGCGCGCGCTCGATTCGCATCGACCTGCCACATTTTACGTTGGTCGGTGCCACAACGCGCTCGGGGCTGATCAGCCGGCCGTTGCGCGAGCGCTTTGGCATCCCGCTGCGCCTCGTTTTTTATGAACCGGCCGAATTGGCCGTAATCGTCGCTCGCGGCGCGCAGAAGCTGGCTTTCGACCTCCAGCGCGACGGCGCTGCAGAGATCGCGCGTCGCGCCCGCGGGACGCCGCGGGTCGCCATGCGGCTGTTGCGCCGGGTACGCGATTTCGCGGCGGTTGAGGGCCTGGCCGAGGTCGGCGCCGCTGGCGCCGATTCGGCGCTTTTACGCCTCGATGTCGACAGCAGCGGGCTCGACGCGATGGACCGCCGCTATCTACGCTGCGTTGCCGAGCGGTATGGCGGCGGGCCAGTCGGGATTGAGACTATGGCGGCGGCGCTCGGGGACGAGCGCGACGTAATCGAAGACGTGATCGAGCCATTCTTGGTCCAAGAGGGATTTGTCCAGCGCACGCCGCGCGGGCGCCTGTTGACCCGCCTTGCCTTTCGCCACCTTGATCTGCCGATGCCGGCTTCATTGCCGACCCAGCTCGACCTCCTTGCCGGTCTGCCGTTCGCCGGCGAAGGCGAGGAGACACCCTGATTTCAAACATCATCCAAAAGACGCCATAAAAGGTATCAACGATGCAGCCCTCAGCATTCGAAGCTTTGCCGCTCGGCGGCACGGTTCCTCATGATCTGTCTATCATTGCTCTGTTTTTGCAGTCGGACACCATCGTCAAAATCGTCATGTTGATCCTGCTTTTGGCTTCGTTCTGGTCATGGGCGGTGATCTTCGACAAGGTGATTCGCCTGCGCCGCTTGCATCACGCGGCGGCGAATTTCGAAGAAAGCTTTTGGTCGGGCGGGTCGCTCGACGATCTCTACGAGCGCGTCGGCCAGCGCCCGCCCGATCCAATGACCGCGGTATTTTCTGCGGCCATGCGTGAATGGCGGCGCAGTGCTGCAAAAGGCCTGCTCAGCACCGCGATCATGCGCGCGAGCCTGCAGCAGCGCATCGAACGCGTCATGAATGTGACGGTGGGCCGCGAGATGGAGCGGGTCGAGCGCTTTATGGCTTTCCTTGCCACGGTCGGGGCGACCGCCCCCTTTGTCGGCCTCTTCGGAACCGTCTGGGGCATCATGGACAGCTTCCAGTCGATTGCTGCCTCGAAGAATACCAGCCTCGCGGTCGTCGCACCTGGAATTGCCGAATCGCTGTTCGCGACAGCGCTGGGGCTGGTCGCTGCGATCCCGGCCGTTGTCGCCTACAACAAGCTCGCGACCGATTTTGGACGCTATGCCGGACGCCTCGAAGCATTTGCTTCGGAGTTCAGCGCGATCTTATCGCGTCAGCTCGATGAGAGGCCGTGAGCCGTGGCGCTTTCGACGCTCAACAACCGAGGGACGCGCGGGCGCTATCGGCCAATGGCTGAAATCAACGTGACGCCGCTCGTCGACGTCATGTTGGTGTTGCTGGTCGTGTTTATGGTTGCAGCACCGCTGCTAACCGTCGGCGTTCCGGTCGATTTGCCCCAGACACAGGCCCCGCCGATCACGGATCCAAAGGAGCCGCTCATCATCTCGATCAATGCCGAAGGCCACGTCTTTATCCAGGATACGGATGTCGTGCTTGATGCTCTGGTGCCGCGTCTGCAGGCAATCACCGGCGAGAATCCTGATGCGCTTGTCTATGTCAGGGCGGACAAATCGATCGATTACGGTCGCGTGCTTGAGGTCATGAGCCTGATCAGCGCCGCCGGCTATCGCAAGGTGTCGTTGATCGCCGAATCGCCCAAGGGAATCCCCCGGAAGTCCGCCGCCGACCAATCCGGCCGGACCACGGTAGCAACGGCCAAGCACTAACGCAGTCGCCCACTCGCTTCAGCATGACCCTAGCGGCCGCAGAACCGTTGCCGATGCCGGAATCGGATTTTCCTCCGCCGATGCCGGATGGCATTGTTGGGCGTGGATTCGCGCTGTCGGCGGCTCTGCACGTTGTCTTCGGGACGATCCTTATTCTGGGACTGCCGACGCTGTTTCATCCCCGCCCTCCCGAAGAAATGCCGATCGCGGTCCAGCTAGTGATGATGGGACCGGAGACCCGGGCGACCCATCCAAACCCAAACATGCCACAGCGCTTGGCGAAGCTTGAACCGCCGCTGCCCGGACCGCCCGCGGAAAAGCCCGCGCCAGAGCCGATGCCGCCGAAACCGGCACCGCCGCCTTCGACTGCAGAAGCGCCGCCTGAACCGCCCGCCCCGGCGCCGCCGCAACCCAAGCCAATGCCGCCCGCTCCTTCGACACCGCCTGTGGTTCAGCCAAAGCAGGCGGAAGCGCCGCCTGAACCGCCCGCCCCGGCGCCACCGCAACCCAAGCCAATGCCGCCCGCTCCTTCGATATCGCCTGTGGTTCAGCCAAAGCAGGCGGAAGCGCCACCACCACCGCCGCTACCGCAACCAAAGCCACTGCCGCCCCGGCCGTCGCCAAAACCGGCAGTCGCGGCAGCACCGCCCCGGCCGCCAGTCGAGCGGCCACAGCAGATGGCTCGCAATGAAGCCAAGGCCGAGGCGAAGGAATACAAGCCCGGGCAATTCGAGGCGTTGTTACGGAACCTTGCCGCGCAAGACACGCCGCCCTCGCCCACAGCGCCGCCGCAGACGACGCATGTCGCACCCGGCAGAGCATCGGCGCAACCGCATGCGCCACTTGGCAGCCAACTCAGTGCCAGCGAGATGGATATGGTGCGAGAGCAGATTTCGCATTGCTGGAACATTCCTGCCGGCGCGCGCGATGCAAAGGAATTGGTTGTCGAGATCAGGGTCGCCGTATTGCCCGACGGCAATGTTCAGCAGGCGACGATCGTCGATCAGGGACGCGCCGAAGCCGATCCTTTCTTCCGCGCCGCCGCGGAGAGCGCGCGCCGGGCGTTCTTCAACCCGCTTTGCCGGCCGCTGCGTCTGCCCGCCGAAAAGTACGAAATGTGGAAGAACATGGTCGTCGATTTCAGCCCAAAGGATCTCCTATGAACAAAAGCCCGCTCGTTGCGGTCGGCGGGATGATCGCATTGATGGTGCTTCTATTGTGCCCGTGCAACTCGGCGCGCGCGGAATTGCGCCTCGACATCACCCGCGGCCAAGTTCAACCCATGCCGATCGCGATTCCGGCCTTCGCCGGCGGCGGTGGCGAAGCGCAAATCGGCGGCGAGCTTGCCGGGGTGGTATCGGCCGATCTCGAGCGATCGGGCCTGTTCCGGCCGATCGACCCGCGCAGCTTTATTCAGAACGTATCGGCGACCGATAGCACGGCGCCGCGATTTGGCGACTGGCGGCAGATCAATGCTCAGGCGCTGGTGACGGGGACAATCCAGACCCAGTCTGACGGACGGCT
This sequence comes from uncultured Alphaproteobacteria bacterium, assembly GCA_963846635.1. Classification (GTDB taxonomy): domain Bacteria; phylum Pseudomonadota; class Alphaproteobacteria; order ATCC43930; family CGMCC-115725; genus AP-15. The sequence continues at coordinate 57,449 of CAWJXM010000035.1, forward strand.
CGGGGTTCAGTTCCGGCTGTGGGATGTATTTGCCGAGCAGCAACTGACCGGCTTTGGTTATACGACGACCCAGCAGAACTGGCGGCGCATCGCTCACATCATTGCCGACGAGATTTACAAGCGCATTACCGGCGAAGAAGGATATTTCGACACGCGGATTGTCTATGTCGCCGAATCCGGGCCGCAACAGGCGCGGGTAAAGCGCTTGGCCATCATGGATCAGGACGGCGCTAATAACCATTATTTGACGGATGGTCGCGCGCTGGTGTTGACCCCTCGTTTTTCTCCGAGCGCGCAGGAAATTACCTATCTTTCCTTTGCTGGTAGGCAACCCCGCGTCTATCTGCTCAATATCGACACTGGCCAGCAAGAGATGATCGGCGACTTTCCCGGCATGACTTTTGCGCCGCGTTTTTCGCCGGACGGCAATCGGGTGGTTTTGAGCCGCGCCGTCAACGGGGTCAGCAATATCTACGCCTTCGATCTGCGCACCCACAGTGCGACGCGGCTGACCGACGATGACGCGATCGATACCTCGCCGTGCTACTCGCCCGATGGCAGCCAGATCGTCTTCAACTCCGATCGCGGCGGTTCTCAGCAAATATACGTCATGAGTGCCAGCGGTGGCAGCGCACGGCGCATCAGCTTCGGATCGGGAAAATACGGAACGCCGGTGTGGTCGCCGCGCGGCGATATGATTGCCTTCACCAAAATCGACGGTGGCCAGTTTTATATCGGCGTCATGCGTCCGGACGGCTCAGGAGAGCGGTTATTGACGCAAGGTTTCCTGGTCGAAGGGCCGACCTGGGCGCCGAATGGACGGGTGCTGATGTATTTTACCCAGGGGCCGTCGGATTCGAGCGGCTATGGCGGCTCGCCGCATCTGCAAACGATCGGCTTGACTGGATACAACCAGCGCGATGTGCCGACGCCGGGGGGCGCGTCCGATCCGGCCTGGTCGCCTCTGCTGCGCTGAGCCATAGCCGCAGCCTTTTTCACGCTGTTATCGAGGGGGAAAACAGCATGCGCGTAAAATCGGTTGGACTGCCGGGCTTGTTGGCCGGGGCCCTGTTGCTGGCGGTCACGGCTTGCAGCAGCACGCCCGAGACCCCGCCGGCGGCGGGGCCGCCCGGTGCGGTCGGGCCGGGGGGGCCAGGTGGAGCGGGTGGAGCAGGCGCAGTCGGCATGGGGGCGGTAACGCCGGGCTCGCAGCAGGATCTGGCGCAGACCGCCGGGGACCGGGTCTTTTTCGCGTTTGACCGGTCCGATATCAGCCCTGAAGCGCAGCAGACGCTGCAGCGGCAGGCCGAATGGCTGCAGCGATATCCGAACGTCGCGGTAACCATTGAGGGCCACTGCGACGAACGCGGCACCCGTGAATACAATCTTGCCCTCGGTGAGCGCCGCGCCAATGCGGCAAAGCAAGTTCTGTTGGCCGCCGGGGTTTCGCCCGCCCGCGTTTCGACAATCAGCTATGGCAAGGATCGCCCGGTCGTCCCCGGCTCGACCGAGGAGGCCTGGGCCCAGAACCGCGTCGCAATTACGACGGTAAACTAAAGCGCTTACCGGGCCGCGCGGATGAGCCAGATCGGACCGAACCGGGTGCTTGGCGAGACGGCTGCGTGAGCGGAGGTCGGCGACGGACCGTAGCCTGCAACCGGGTTCTGAGCGGTGCCAAACGCCGTCTTTTCGCCCAAAACCTGCTCTAAAATAGCACGAGATCCGTGCTCGGCGTTCCGTCGTGACGCTGCCGCATATTCGAAAAGGCTCCGCTGATGATCCGGCGCTCTGCTCTGCCGCAAATCTGCCCCGCGGTGTTGTTCATGCTTCTCGCGCTGATGGCAGGCTCGGCGGCGCACGCCCAGGACGCAACGACCCAGGAGCGCCTCGACCGGCTCGAACGCGATCTCAGCATGCTGCAGCGCCAAGTTTATCGCAGCAACGGGGGTGAGGCGCCGCCGAGTGCGGAAGGCGGCGGCAACACCGCCGTCGATTTGCAGGTCCGCATGGACCGGCTTGAACAGCAGATGCGCGACTTGACCGGGCGGGTCGAAGACGAGACCAACCAGGTTCAGCAGCTGCGTCAACGGCTCGAGCAGATCAACAGCGACCTCGATGTCCGGCTTGGACAAAGCCAAGGGCGGGAGTCGGGCTCGGAACCGCCACCACACCCGGCCGGTGCGTTGACCAGCGCGCAGCCGCCTTTGTTCCCCGGCCCGGCGCCGCGGATGCCGTATGGCGCGCCCCCGCTGCCTCCTCCCCCGCCGCCGGGCTATGGTACGCTGACGCCGCCCGGCGCCGATGCTGAGACCACACCCTATCCCGGCCCGGTCCGGCTGACGCCGCCGCGGGTCGCGAGCGCCGGCGGTGCTGACACCTTGCGCCCGCCGGGGTCCGACACGATACCTCCGGTCTCTGCTGCGGCTCAATACAATGCGGCCTTTGGGTTATTGAAGCAGGCCGACTATCCGGCGGCTGAAGACGCGCTGCGCAATTTTGTTCGGCAGCATCCGAGTGACCCGCTCGCCGGCAACGCCCAGTATTGGCTTGGCGAAAGTTATCTGAAGCGGCGCAAATACACCGAAGCCGCCGCCGCCTTTGCCGACGGCTACAAACGCTTTCCAAAAGGGCCAAAAGCGGCTGATTCGTTATTGGGACTCGGGCGATCGCTCGCCGACGCCGATCAGAAGCACAATGCCTGTATCGCATTGATGCAGCTCGATCACGAATTTCCACATGCGAGCAGCGCGATCAGGGATCGGGCGACGCAGGAGAAGAAAAAGCTCGGATGCTGAGCCCAATCGTATCCGGGAACCCAATTGCATTGGGGGCGCCGCTCGGTCTCGCCGAGTTTGCCGAACGGCTTGAGCGGCTCGCCGTCTTTGAAACCGCACCCTTTGTCGCCGTAGCCGTTTCGGGCGGACCCGATAGCCTCGCTCTCGCAATCCTGGCCGACCGTTGGGCAAGGCGGCGCGGCGGCCGGATTTGCGCGCTTTCGGTTGACCACGGATTACGGCCCGAAAGCGGCGCCGAGATCCGCCAAGTGGCGGAGTGGCTGGCGGCCCGTTCGATCCGTCACGAGATTCTCGTCTGGGACGGCAAAAAACCGTCGAGCCGCATCCAAGAGGTGGCGCGCACGGCGCGCTATCGACTTTTGGGCAAGTGGTGCCGCAAGCAGGGCTGTCTCCATCTGCTGACCGGCCACCATCGCGAAGACCAGGTCGAAACCTATTGGTTGAGGCGCGCGGCGCGCAGCGGCCCCGATGGCCTGGCGGCGATGTCGGCGATTCGCGAGATTGACGGCTGCCGGATCCTGCGCCCGCTGCTCGATATTGCGAAGACGCGTCTTGTGGCGACGCTCGCTGCGGAAAATCAACCCTTCCTCAGCGACCCGAGCAACCGCAATCCGGCGTTCGCTCGCGCCCGGCTGCGTCAGAACGGCACTGATGTCGACGTCGAGGTCACGCTCGCGGAGGTCCGGAAGCGCGGCCGCGAGCGGATCACGCGCGAGCACGCTTGCGGTGCGCTTCTGGCGCGGGCGGTGGCGCTGCACCCGGCGGGGTTCACCGTGCTCGATCCGGAAGTGCTGCTGTCGGCGCCGCCGGAATTGGCTGAACGGGCATTGTCCGCGCTGGTGACGGGTCTCGGGGCCAGCCGGTATGCGCCACGGCGGCGTAGCCTCGCGCGGCTGCGGCTGACGCTCGCCGGCGCGGCTCCGGGTGGAGGTGTTCTCGGTGGTTACCGGTTTGTCGCTTGGCGCGGCCGCATCTTGGTTTTGCGCGAACTCGCCGCGGCTGCTGCTCCGAGGCTGATCGTGCCAGGAGATCACCTTTTTTGGGACGGGCGGTTTGACATTTCGTCGCCGGCTGCGGCTCGGCCATTGACCGTGGGCTATCTTGGCGAGGATGGGGTCACAGCGCTGCACCACCAGTCGCGCGGCCCCGCGCCAAGCCTGCTGCCGGCGCTTATACATCCGGTTTTGCTGGGGTTTTGGGACAAACATGGCCTCGCCGCTGTTCCTAATTTAGGATATATGAGAGACCAAGGGACGGTGGCTCCGAGGCTTGCATTTCGACCCGTCAATTGTTTGTCGCATGCAAGCTTCGTAGTTGTTTAAACGGCGGCGCGACTTATCTTCTGGTCTGAAATCAGGTCGCGAGCCGGGGGCGATCGGCGTTGGGATTGGCGGCTATCAGCCAGCCCGGCATGGAAAGGCGTTTAGCGTGAACAATTTCGGCAAGAATCTCGCCCTGTGGATCGTGATCGGGCTGCTTCTCGTCGCCCTGTTCAACCTGTTTCAGACCTCCTCGAGCCACGGGCCGCAGTCGACACTCGCCTTTTCCGATTTCGTGAACGACGTCAATCGCGGCCAAGTGGCCGACGTGACGATCCAAGGCAACACAATCACCGGTCATTTCACCGACAGCCGGGCGTTTACGACCTATGCTCCGAATGACCCGGGTCTCGTGACTCGGTTGATCGATAAGGGTGTCAGGATTACCGCAGCACCAGTCGACGATAACGTGCCGTCGCTGTTCGGTGTTCTGATCTCGTGGTTCCCGATGCTGTTGCTGATCGGCGTCTGGATCTTTTTTATGCGCCAGATGCAGGGCGGGGGTGGTCGGGCAATGGGCTTTGGCAAGAGCCGAGCTCGGCTGTTGACCGAAAAGGTCGGGCGCATCACCTTCGAGGATGTTGCCGGCATTGATGAAGCCAAGCAGGAACTCGAGGAAATCGTCGAATACCTCAAAGATCCGCAGAAATTTCAACGCCTCGGCGGCAAGATTCCGAAAGGCGTGCTGCTCGTGGGGTCGCCCGGCACCGGTAAAACCCTGCTGGCGCGTGCAATCGCAGGCGAAGCCAACGTTCCGTTCTTTACGATTTCGGGCTCCGACTTTGTCGAGATGTTTGTCGGCGTCGGGGCGAGCCGGGTGCGCGACATGTTCGAGCAGGGCAAAAAGAACGCGCCCTGCATTATCTTCATCGACGAGATCGACGCAGTCGGGCGGCATCGTGGCGCGGGTCTCGGTGGCGGCAATGACGAGCGCGAGCAGACTTTGAACCAGCTGCTTGTTGAAATGGACGGGTTTGAGGCGAATGAGGGCGTCATCCTGATCGCCGCGACCAATCGCCCCGACGTGCTTGATCCGGCGTTGTTGCGGCCGGGTCGCTTCGATCGGCAAGTGGTCGTGCCCAATCCCGATGTCCTCGGGCGCGAAAAGATTCTCAAGGTTCATATGCGCAAGGTGCCGCTGGCCGCGGATGTCGATGCCAAGATCCTGGCCCGCGGCACGCCCGGCTTCTCCGGCGCCGACCTCGCCAATCTCGTCAACGAAGCGGCGCTGATGGCGGCGCGCCGCGGCAAGCGTTCGGTCGCGATGAGCGAATTTGAGTTTGCCAAGGACAAGGTCATGATGGGCGCCGAGCGGCGCTCGATGGTGATGACCGAGGACGAGAAAAGGCTGACCGCTTATCACGAAGCCGGACATGCGCTCTGCATGCTTTATGCTGAAGGGCACGAGCCGTTGCACAAGGTGACGATCATTCCGCGCGGCCGGGCGCTCGGGGTTACGATGTATTTGCCGGAACGGGACAAATACAGCCAGTCAAAGCTTGAAATAAAAGCGATGTTGGCAAGCCTGTTCGGTGGCCGTATCTCCGAAGAGCTGATCTTCGGGCCGGACAAGGTCACGACCGGGGCTGCGGACGACATTCGCCGAGCGACCCAACTCGCGCGCCGCATGGTGACCGAGTTCGGTTTTAGCGAGAAACTCGGCCGGCTGCGCTATGCCGAAAACGAGGAAGAGGTTTTCCTCGGCCATTCGGTCACCCAGCGCAAGAACGTCTCGGAAGCAACGGCCAAACTGATTGACGAAGAGATCCGCCGGCTTGTCGACGAAGGCGAAGAGAAGGCGCGGGCAATCCTGACCGAGCGGCTCGATGAGCTGCATGCGCTGGCGAAGGGTCTGCTCGAATACGAGACGCTTTCGGCCGACGAGATCCGGCGCATCATCAATGGCGAGCGGATTGTGCGCGAAAATTCAGCGCCACCGCAGAGCGATGAGGTGCGGAACGGCCGCCGCAGCTCCGTTCCACCGACGGGGCGCCCGGCCGGGCTCGAGCCCCAGCCGGGCCATTAGCTGAGCCCCGCTTAGCGCGCCATCCTGCCGTGTGCGGCACCGGCAAACAGCCGGTGACCGGTACACGGCAGTAACCATGATGTCTCTCAATTGTTATTTGACATCGGGAGACTTTTTTCGCACCATGGCTAGTCGAAAATTGGTCAAGTAAAGCTTCGGTGGCGCGATGATGCGGAAACTCTTCGGCACTGACGGGATCCGCGGCACCGCAAATATCGAGCCGATGACGCCGGAAACCGCGCTCAAAGTCGCCATGGCGGTCGGCCAATGTTTTAAAAATGGAGCCCACAAGCACCTCGTCGTGATTGGAAAGGACACTCGACTTTCCGGTTACATGCTCGAACCGGCGCTGACCGCCGGATTTGTTACGATGGGTATGGATGTCGTGCTGGTCGGGCCGTTGCCGACCCCGGCGATCGCGATGCTGACCCGCAGCCTGCGCGCCGATCTCGGCGTCGTCTTGTCCGCCTCGCATAACCCATACGGCGACAACGGCATCAAATTATTTGGGCGAGACGGCTACAAGCTGTCGGACGAAATCGAGCAAAAGATCGAGGCAGCGCTGGCCAAAGGGCCGAACCGGCGGGCGAGCCCGGCGGAGTTGGGTCGGGTCAAGCGGCTCGACGATGCCGGTGGCCGCTATATCGAATTTGTCAAACAGAGCTTTCCACGCGGCTTGCGGCTCGACGGCCTGCGTATCGTTGTCGATTGTGCGCATGGCGCCGCCTACAAAGTTGCGCCGACCGTGTTCTGGGAGCTGGGAGCGGAGGTTTTTTCGCTCGGCGTCAGCCCAGACGGCCTCAATATCAACCGCGAATGCGGCGCCCTGTCGCCCGACCAAATGCGGCGCGAGGTGCTTGCGCGGCGCGCCGATATCGGCATCGCGCTCGATGGTGACGCGGATCGATTGATCATCGCCGACGAGCATGGGACGATCCTCGACGGCGATCAGCTGATGGCGTTGATCGCGACCGGGCTGTCGCGCAGCGGTAGGCTCGCCGGTGGCGCGCTGGTCGCGACCGTGATGTCCAATCTCGGGCTCGAACGCTACCTCGCCGAACAACAGATCGGTCTGCACCGCACTGCCGTCGGCGACCGCTATGTCGTCGAGAAAATGCGCAGCCTCGGCTGCAATCTCGGTGGCGAGCAGTCGGGCCATATCATCCTTGCCGATTACGCCACCACCGGTGATGGCCTGATTGCGGCACTGCAAGTATTGGCCTCGATCGTCGAAACCGGCCGGCCGGCCAGCGCGGTGTGCCGGCTGTTCATGCCGGTGCCGCAATACGCAAAAAGCGTGCGCTACGGCGAGCTGATGCCACTCGAGTTGCCTGCCGTTCAGCGCGCGATCGGTGAGGGCGAGGTGCGGCTTGGCTCGATCGGCCGCCTTGTGGTCCGGCCATCGGGTACCGAGCCGATGATCCGGGTCATGGCCGAAGGTGAAGATGAGGAATTAGTGGCTTCTGTCGTCGACGAACTCTGCGCGATGATCCGCAGCGCGGCAGCGAGCGGCGACGAGATCCCACAGGCGGCGGAATAGTGCGCGGGCGGGTCTTAATTGTCGCCGGTTCCGATTCCGGCGGCGGCGCCGGCATCCAGGCCGACATCAAGACGGTGACGATGCTCGACGCCTATGCGGCGACCGCCATCACCGCGCTAACCGCGCAAAATACCGAGGGCGTTTTCGCGGTCTTGCCGATCGCGCCGGACTTTGTCCGGAAACAGATCGAAATCGTGCTCGATGACATCGGCGCCGACGTGATCAAGACCGGAATGCTGCATGACAGCGCCGTAATCGAAACCCTGGCTGCGGTTTTGCGTGAGCGGGCGGGGGAGACGCCGCTCGTCGTCGATCCGGTAATGGCGGCCAAAGGCGGGGCCCGTTTGATTGATCCCGATGCGGTCGAGGCGCTGAAAACCCAGCTGATCGGGCGCGCGGCGGTGCTGACCCCGAACCTGCCGGAAGCCGAGATCCTTTGCGGCAGGACGATCGCCGATGTCGCCGCGATGCGTGCCGCCGGCCAAGACCTGCTGCAGCTCGGCTGCCGCGCTGTATTGGTCAAGGGTGGTCACCTTCCCGGCGAAACCGTCACCGATGTCCTGGTCACCGCCGATGGCGGCAGAGTATGGGAAAGCCCCCGGATCTCTTCCCGCCACACGCACGGCACCGGCTGTACCCTGGCTTCGGCGATCGCCGCCAGTCTCGCCCAAGGTCTCGCGGTCGAAGATGCCGTCGAGCGCGCTCGCGACTATGTCCACCGTGCAATCGCTACCGCCCCCGGTTTTGGCCGCGGCCATGGCCCACTCGATCACGCCCACCCGCTGCACCGCCACGAGATGGATCGGCGGTGATGCGCATCCCGCTCTACCAAATCGACGCCTTTGCCGATCGTCCGTTTACCGGCAATCCGGCAGCGGTATGCCCACTCGAGGACTGGCTGCCCGATGAGCTGATGCAGGCGATCGCGGCCGAAAACAATCTTTCGGAAACCGCGTTTTTTGTCGCCGAAGACGATACCTGGCGCTTGCGCTGGTTCACGCCCGCGGCCGAAGTCGATCTGTGCGGCCATGCGACGCTCGCTTGCGGCTATGTAATCTTCCGTTTTTTGGCACCCGATCGCGACCGCATCGTGTTCCGCACGCAAAAGGCGGGTGATCTCGTCGTTTCGCGACAGGGCGAGTTGCTGGTGCTCGACTTTCCGTCGCGTCCGCCTGCCGGTTGCGTAGCACCGCCCGGATTGGCCGCCGCTCTGGGGTACGAGCCGACCGCAGTGCTCGCGGCCCGCGACTATGTCGCGATCTATGATGATCCCGATCGGATTGTCGCGATTACGCCTGATTTCGCCGAACTGGCTAAGCTCGATCGGGCTGTCATCATCACCGCGCCAGGGCGGGGCGAGGTCGATTTCGTCTCGCGCTTTTTCGCGCCAGCGCTGGGCGTCGATGAAGACCCTGTGACGGGATCGGCGCATTGCAGCTTGATCCCATACTGGGCCGAGAAGCTCGGCCGGAACCGCTTGCAGGCCCGCCAATTGTCGCGCCGCGGCGGCAGCCTCGTCTGCGAATTGCGCGGCGACCGCGTAACAATTGCTGGCCGCACCATCCTCTATCTCACTGGGACGATCGAGGTCTGAGCCGGTCGGCTTCCCTCACGGCAATCGCATGGCGGGATGACCTCGATCGCCATTGTCACGATCCCGTCCACCAAAGTCTCAGCGCAACCGGTGTTCGCCCACTTTCCGAGCCGGCGGACGGACGGGCAAGTCAGCTTTATGGGAGGGGAGTGCCATGCTGCGGATTGTGACTCTGACTTTGTGTCTCGTACTCGCCTCGGCTGGATTGGCCTTGGCGCAGACGGCCGCGACGATCCAAAAGCTCGACGATGCGTGGTCCGATGCCTTCAACAAGGGCGATGCCGCGGCGATTGCGGCGATGTATGCCGAGGACGCTTACCTGCTGCCGCCGGGCCATGACATGGTCAAAGGCCGTGCGGCAATCGAAGGCTTTTGGAAGGGCGCGTACACAGCAACTCGGCAACGGCAAACTCGTCGTCGTTGATGTTGCACCGCTCGGCCCGCGCGCGGCGCGCGAGATCGGCACCGTAACCCTCGCAACCAAAGGCCAACCCTCGCAGGCGCTCGTCGGCAAATACGTCGTCATCTGGCGCCGGATCGGTAATCGCTGGCTGCTGGGGACCGATATTTGGAACATGAATAAGTAACCCAGCACAGCGTCCGCTTGCCGAGTTCCGGGGCGAGCAGCCGTGGGCTGCGGGTCCTGAAGCCGATCATCGTACGGCGGTCGTCGAGGTGCGCTGCCGATCATCTTCGGGCGGCTTGCTGAGCTGCGTGATGGTCAACCGCCCCTACGGACAGCCAGATCGCAACTGCCGCGGCGCTCGCGCATCCGACCAATTTCTTTCGTTGCCGGCCAGCCCTAATTAAGCTCGCGAGCGGAACCCGGAGGTAGGACATGGCGAACAGTTATCGGGTGGCGGTGATTGCCGGCGACGGCATCGGGCACGAGGTGATGCCCGAGGGTGTGGCTGCGATGGAGCGGGCGGCGCGCATCTATGGCTTCGAGCTCATCTGGAATGAGTTCGACTGGAGCTGCGAGCGCTATGCCAAGACCGGGCGGATGATGCCCGAGGACGGGCTTGAGCGGTTGCGGCTCTATAATGCCGTCTATCTCGGCGCTGTCGGTCATCCCGATGTGCCCGATCATGTATCACTATGGGGATTGTTGATCCCGCTGCGCCGCGGTTTTCACCAATACGTAAATCTGCGACCGGTGCGCCTCTTGGCCGGCGTGCAATCGCCGCTGCGCGACCGCGCCCCCGGCGACATCGATTTCTATGTCGTGCGCGAAAACAACGAGGGCGAATATTCGGAGATTGGCGGCCGTCTCTATCAGGACAGCGAGTTCGAGATGGCGATGCAGCAATCGGTGTTCACGCGCCGCGGCTGCGACCGGATCATGCGCTTTGCCTTTGACCTCGCCCGCAAGCGCAAAAAGCACGTGACCTCGGCGACCAAGTCAAACGGCATCATCCACACGATGCCGTATTGGGATGAGCGCTTTGCCGCGGTAGCGCGCGACTACCCCGATATCAGGACCGACCAGTACCATATCGACATTCTGACGGCGCATTTTGTGCGTCACCCGGATTGGTTCGACGTGGTCGTCGGCTCGAACCTGTTCGGCGACATCCTGTCGGATCTCGGCCCCGCCGTAGTCGGCTCGATCGGCATCGCTCCGTCGGGCAACATCAATCCCGAACGGGAATACCCCTCGATGTTCGAGCCGGTGCATGGCTCGGCGCCCGACATCGCCGGCCGCGGGATCGCCAACCCAATCGGCCAGATCTGGTCGGGAGCGATGATGCTGGCGCATTTCGGCGAGACTGCCGCAGCTGAAGCCGTCGAGCGCGCGATCGCCGAGGTCTTGGCCGAGGGTGGTGTGCGCACACCCGATCTCGGCGGCAATGCCGGCACCAAGGAGATTGGCGCCGCGATCACCGCCGCGATCCACTAACGGTCAGGCACGTCTCGGCGGCCCGGCCATCAGCAGCAGAAATACCGCGGTCCCGAGCCCCCACAGCCCATTGACAATCGGTCCGACCAGGATGCCGGGGAAATGAAAGCCGAGGCCGGCTGGCAAGCCCTTCAAGGGCAATACGACAAACCAAGCGACAAGCGTGGGAAAGATCGCGCCGAAAACGATCGCGCCAACCCAATAGCCGCCGGGGCTGCGCGCGATCGCGGCCTCGATCAGTACGAACACAACGCCCCAAACTCCGCCCCAGAACGCGAGCGATACGAACTGCGGCACATGGAACGGCGGGACCGGATGCATATCGTAAGGCCAGCGCGGGGTGAAGCCGGCGAAATGCAGCAGAAGTAGCCCGATCTGGTGAAACACCAAGGTCGCGAGGAAGCCTGCGATAAAGCCAAGAAGCAGCCGAACCGCCGATGCAGAAGACTGCAGCGAAATGGACTGCGCCATGCCGATTTCCTCCCGGTCGCGCCATGACCCGGGAGCTGCGTCATGCCGGACGCGGCTTGGCCCGAGTGGCGGATTTCTATTATACCGGAAAGCCGGCGCGGCGCGGCGACAGCCGGATGCCGGCGCGCGCCGCTTCCAGCATGTAGTAGCGCGTCATCTGCACGATGTCGGTGCGCCAATAGAGCTGCTGCTGCTCGTTCTCGAGAAAATCCGCGGCGGCGAAAGCATAGCAGTAGGTTTCAACATAGCGCCTGACATTGTCGATCGGCGCGTCGCGCCAGCCAAATTTCCAGCCGGCGTGTTCGGCGCCGAGCCGCCAGCGCTCGAGCCGCACCGATAACGTGCTGGCATCGAGCGCATCGAGCGCCGGCACGCGGTAAACCGCAACCAGCCGATGCACATTGAGCTGGAGCTGCATCAGTAGCTCGTCGCTGAATGCGCGGATCAAATAAGTGGCGTCTGGCGCGCCGCGGACATGGCGGATCTCGACCTCTGAGCGCGCCGCTGTCGTCAGATCGACATCACGCGGCTCGGTGTCGAAACTCGGCAGCTCGTACTCGACCGTGCGCAGGGCCTGCAGCATCTGCCCGGTCAGGAACTGTTCCGTTCGCTTTTGTGCTTCGGCGATCGTCAGCATGCGCGCTCCCCTATCACCCGGTAGGGGCAACGCCTTATACCTGCCGGTGTTCCCGCGAGCGGCGGGTCGACCCGTGCCACCCTCAGAAAGACAGCTTGGCTTGCCTGACGTCCCGCGCTCGCCCGTTTCATCAAACCCGATGCGGTCGAGAAAGGTGCTCGCCTGACGCGGCAGCCGAGCTAGACCCGGGGGTGGACCGCCGCCTCCTTGACCTCGTCGCCGACGAATGGCTCGAATTCGCGGAAATTTTCCGCGAAGCGATGGGTCAGCTCGCGCGCGGTGTCGTCATAGGCACGCTTGTCCGACCAAGTGCTGCGCGGATCGAGCACCTCGCTCGGCACGTCGGGGCAGGTCTCTGGAACGAGCAGCCCGAAATTCGGCTCTCGCCTGACCGGCCCATCGGCGAGCCGACCATCAAGGGCGGCCCGTAACAATGCCCGCGTATAGGCGATCGGCATGCGCTTACCAACACCATAGGTACCGCCCGACCAGCCGGTGTTGACGAGCCAGCATTGTGATTCGTGGCGGTTGATCCGTTTCCCAAGCAACTCGGCGTAAACCGCCGGATGACGCGGCATGAAGGGCGCCCCAAAGCAAGTCGAAAACGTCGCTTCGGGAGCGTTCCCCAACCCCTTTTCGGTGCCGGCGACCCGCGCCGTATAGCCTGACAGGAAATGGTACATTGCCTGTTCGGCGGTGAGTTTCGCGATCGGCGGCATGACCCCGAACGCGTCTGCGGTCAGCATCACGACATTTGCCGGATGCGGGCCGAGCCCCTTCGGATCGGCGTTCGGGATGAAATCGAGCGGATAGCAGGCCCGGGTGTTCTCGGTCAGGCTGTCGTCATCGACATCGGGCAAGCGCGTGACCGGATCCACGACGACGTTTTCGAGAACCGTGCCAAAGCGGCCGATGGTTGCATAAATCTCGGGCTCGGCCGTCGGCGACAAATGGATGACCTTGGCGTAGCAGCCGCCTTCGAAATTAAAAATGCCGTTGTCGCTCCAGCCGTGTTCGTCGTCGCCGATCAGGGTGCGCGCATTGTCGGCCGACAACGTCGTCTTGCCGGTGCCTGATAGGCCGAAAAAGATCGCCGCATCGCCCCTTGGACCGACATTGGCAGAGGCGTGCATTGGCAGCACACCCCGCGCCGGCAGCACAAAATTAAGATACCCGAAGACCGATTTCTTGATCTCGCCCGCATAAGCGGTGCCGCCGATCAGGACCAGCCCACGCGCAAAATTGACAAAGATAAAGACGTCGGAATTGATCCCGTCGTTTTCAGCCAAAGCGCGAAACTCGGGCGCGTGCAAGATCGTGAAAGCGGGCTCGAAACCGGCAAGCTCTTCGATCGGCGGGCGGATAAACATGTTTCGCGAAAACAGGCTGTGCCAAGCGCTGTCGGTGACGACGCGCACCGGCAGGCGATAGTCCGGGTCGGCGCCAGCATAGAGGTCCTGCACAAACAACTCACGCCGCTGGAAATAAGCGAGCATCCGCTGATGCAGGCTGTCGAAGCGCTCGGGCGAGACCGGCTGGTTGATGTTGCCCCACCACACGGTTTTTTCGGTGCCGGGTTCCTCGACGATGTATTTGTCGCGCGGCGTGCGGCCGGTGAAAGCCCCGGTGTTGACCGAAAAGCTGCCGCCGGCGACCACCTCGCCCTCGCAACGGCGCACCGCATGCTCGTAGAGAACGGGCATCGATAAATTCCAATGCTCGGCCCCAATGTGACGCATGCCCTGGCGGTCGAGCCCGAAACGGCTCTTCATGGCGGTCCTCGAATCGGCCTGCATTTGAGCTTCCTCCTTTATCGCCAGCCGCGATCGTTTGCGATCGGCCCAGACGTTGCGGGCGCCCTATCACATGCGTGCGCGCCTGTCAAAGTCTGGTCGAAGAAGCGCGCTATGGACCGCGCCTTTTCGGCGAGCGCGAACAATGCGGCGCGCACCGCCTCGACGGTGAGCGCCGGAGCGGGAAAATCGAGGCGCGCAGTGTCGCTGCCGCAACGCAGATCGGCGCCATCCGGGTCGATGCTGGTCAGCCGCCACCCGGTTTCGTCACGGCCAAGCAATTGCCGTGCGCAGAGATCGATCGCGGCAGCGTGGTGCTGGTTCAGCTGCGGCGACGATCGCAGGCTCCGCTGCAGCGAGGGCCGCGATGTCGGATGCCAACAGCAGATCGGCGCCGTCGATCCATTCGATCCGGCCAAACCCGGCGACGAGATGGCCGCGCTCGGCAACGAACCGGTAAATACGGAAATCAGCGAAGCTCGCGTAGAGCGAGCTCGACGGATGCCGGGCCGTAAAACGGGAGAGCAATCGGTTGTCGGCAACCGCTTCAGCACATCCGAGCAGGGTCAGCCGCGGTCCGTCGAGCCGATCGGCATGTCCCTCGGTGCCGTCGAGCAGCAACGAAGCGCGCGGGTCAAAAGCGATGTTGCGGCTGTGCTGGGCGAGATCGGAGAGCAGCAAAAGCGGGGTGGCATCAAGATCGGCTGCTATCAGTACGAGGGAGGCATAGGGCGCGCCCAGCATGCTCGTCGCGAGCGCGGCCCGCTCGCTGCTGCGCATCAGCCATCGACCGAGCTTTGCGGCATCGGCGCCCGATTCTCGTTTGCTCATGCGGCCCCCAGACATCGCGTCGCTCCGCCTGCAAGCGGGAAGTTAAACAAAAGCGGGCACGCGCCTCGCTTTCGGAGCCATATTATAAGACAGTGATCGTGCGGCTTGGTCGCCACGGAGAAATTGCCATATTCAAGAATAACTGCATCGCTTTCGGTCCGTTCAAGCCCGTAAGTTCATTGGGGGTAAAAGTGGCAAACACTATTGCTCTTGTCGATGACGACCGCAACATCCTGACCTCGGTGTCGATCGCGCTCGAGGCGGAAGGCTTTTCGGTCCGGTGCTATGCCGACGGGGCAGAGGCGTTGAAAGGCATGGGCGCGCAGCCGGTCGATCTCGCCGTGCTCGATATCAAGATGCCGCGCATGGATGGAATGGAATTACTCGAACAGTTGCGGCGTCTGAGCCATATCCCGGTGATCTTTCTGACCTCCAAAGACGACGAAGTCGATGAGTTGCTCGGTCTGCGGATGGGAGCGGATGACTATATTAAAAAGCCGTTTTCACAGCGCCTGCTGATCGAGCGCATCCGCGCGTTGATCCGGCGCGGCGAGTTGGCCCGCGAACGCAATGACCCACAGGGCGAACCTGTGGTGGTGCGCGGCCAGCTGGTTCTCGATCCGGCGCGGCATTTGTGCACCTGGGGCAACCAGCCTGTTGAACTAACGGTGACCGAGTTTCTGATCCTCAAGTCGCTGGCCCACCGTCCTGGGCATGTCAAGAGCCGCGACCAGCTGATGGATGCAGCCTATGGCGAACACATCTATGTCGACGACCGAACGATCGACAGCCACATCAAACGGCTCAGGAAGAAATTCAAGGCGGTAGATAACGATTTCGCGCATATCGAAACTCTCTATGGCGTCGGCTATCGATACCGAGACCGCTAACCCGGCCGATCTACCGGGAGCGTTTGCAGGCCCGACCAACCTCGTTTTTAACGGCAGTCACGCCGAACCGGGTGCGGCGCCCGCACCGGAGCCGACCCGTCGCATAATCAATCGGAGCGGCGGCCGCGCCTGGCGTCGCGCATTCTCGCCGCTGACGCTGCGCATCCTTGCCGTCAACGTATTGGCGCTGGCGTTGCTCGCTGCCGGCTTCCTTTACCTCGGCAAATACCAGGCGGGGCTGATCGACCAGCAGATCGAGTCGCTAAAGACCCAAGGCAAGGTTTTTGCGGCGGCGCTTGGCGAGGGGGCGGTGCTCGAACTCAGCCGACGAGGGCGAGGTTCTGTTGCCGGATTTAGCGCGACAAATGATGCGCCGGCTGGTCGCGCCGACCAAGACCCGGGCGCGGCTATTCGACCTTAAGGGCGACATGATCGCGGACAGCCGGGCATTGCGCGGAGCGGGCGGGGCAATACAAGTAACGGAATTGCCGCCGCCCGACACCGAAGGCGCGGTCCGCAAGCTGGTCCATCGAGTTTACAGCTGGGTCACGGACATGCTGCCGCGGCGCCAGCGGTACCCGGTATATCACGAGAGTTTCGCGCCGCAGACGTCCGACTACCCCGAAGTCGAACGCGCCCTCGCCGGCGAGACCGGTGAAATGATCCGGCGCGATCCGGCGACCGGCGGGTTCGTGCTCAGTGTCGCAATTCCGGTGCAGCGTTATAAGCGCGTGCTGGGCGCGCTGATGCTGTCGACGGGCAGCGGCGAGATCGAGGAAGAGTTGCGCACGGTGCGCCTGGAGGTGCTGCGCATCTTTGGCGCCGCGCTGTTCGTTACGGTGTTGTTATCGCTCTATCTCGCCGGCACGATCGCCCGGCCAATCCGCCGCCTTGCCGCGGCTGCGGAGCGCGGCCGCGGCCGCCGCGCCCGGGTGGAGATACCCGATTTCACCCGACGGGGTGACGAAATCGGGGAGCTCTCCGGTGCCTTGCGCGAAATGACCGACGCGTTATGGCAGCGCATGAGCGCGATCGAAAGTTTCGCCGCCGATGTCGCACATGAGATCAAAAATCCACTCAGTTCTCTGAAGAGCGCGGTCGAGACTGCGGTTCGCATCGAGGATCCAGCCAACCAGCGCCGGCTGATGGCAATCATTCTCGATGATGTCGAACGGCTCGACCGGCTGATCACCGACATCTCCGACGCCTCGCGGCTCGATGCCGAATTGAGCCGGCTTGAGTTGGGGCCGGTCGATATCGCCGCAATGTTGGAGGCGCTGGTCGATGTGCACGAGGCGACACGCACAGGCGACAGGCCGCGACTCATTCTCGACCTGCCGGAGCGCGGCCGCGCGCTGATGGTCCCGGGAATTGAGACGCGGCTGTCGCAGGTCTTTCTGAACGTGATCGCCAATGCGGAGTCCTTCAGCCCGCCGGGGGCCGAGATCCGGTTGACCGCGAGCCAGGATGCACGCGCCGTGCTGATTAGTGTGGATGATCAGGGGCCGGGCATCCCGGACGACAAATTGATGGCGATCTTTGACCGCTTTTACAGTGAGCGCCCGGCAGGCGAAAAATTCGGGACCCATTCGGGTCTCGGCCTGTCAATCTCGAAACAGATCGTCGAGGCGCATCGCGGCATGATCTGGGCGGAAAACCGCAAGGACGCGGATGGCGCTGTGATGGGCGCGCGGTTTTGTATTCGACTGCCGGTGTTAGCGTGACCGAGGGGCTGATACAACACGGCACCGCTGTGGCAATCGACGGCGAGGCGGTTTTGTTACGCGGTCCTTCAGGTTCAGGCAAATCTGATTTGGCCTTGCGGTTGATCGATCGGGGCGCAAGACTGGTTGCAGACGACCAGACTCTGCTGCGGCGGGTCGGAGACCGCGTGATCGCCGCCGCGCCGCCGACGATCGCCGGACTGATCGAAATTCGCGGGATCGGCATTGTCACAGTCGAGGCGACCGATGCGGCACCGCTCTTTCTGATCGCAGACCTGATCCCATTAGGTAAGGTTGAGCGCATGCCCGAACGAACTTTTGAGACGATCTTGGGCGTGTCGGTACCGCTCATCACGCTCGCTGCTTTGGAAGCCTCGGCGGCGGCTAAGCTTCGCCTCTTGCGGCGCGCGTTGGCGGCCGGGTCCCCGCCCGCTATAATCGCCTTGTGAGAACCAGAGGTGGTCAGGAACGCAGCGATGCGGCCAATAGCGCGCGGCCGGGTCGCGTTTTGCTGGTAACCGGGATGTCGGGCGCAGGGCGGTCGACAGCGCTTAAAATCCTGGAAGACATCGGCTACGAAACCTTCGACAATTTCCCCGCGTCCTTGGTCCCCGCGCTGATTTCGAGCACCGCTGGTGGTACCGCAATCGCGGTCGGCGCCGATACCCGAACCCGCGGCTTTGTTCCCGAAACCTTGATTGATACGCTCGCAAATATCGTCGTCGGCAGCGGACGCGAGTTGCGCGTGGTGTTTATCGATTGTGATGACGATCGGCTCGAACGGCGCTATACCGAAACCCGTCGTCCCCATCCCTTGGCCGGCGGTCGCCCCATTCTGGACGGCATACGCCGCGAGCGGCAAATGCTGTCACTCCTTCGCGTCCGCGCGGATTTTCTGATTGATACTTCTGCCTTGACCGCCACTCAACTCAAGCGGCTGTTGATTGGGCATTTCGCGCTCGATGCCGCCAGGCTGCGCGTTTTTGTCACATCCTTTGCCTACCGCCAGGGCCTCCCGCGCGAGGCCGATCTTGTCTTTGACGTGCGATTTCTCGAAAATCCCCATTATATCGATGGCTTGCGCGGACTCACCGGATGCGATCCGGCGGTTGCTGCTCGGATCGAGCGGGATGCCGATTTCACAGATTTCTTCGACGGATTGCGGAAGCTTTTACTGACGCTGCTGCCCCGTTACGAAGCGAGCGGCAAGACCTATTTGACGATCGCAGTTGGCTGCACCGGCGGTCGCCATCGCTCGGTCTACGTCGCCGAGCGACTGGCAACATGCCTGCGGGACGCGGGATGGCAGACCGAGCTCGCACATCGCGATCTTCCTTCACACGCGGCCGACGCTCCCGATACGACGGGTGCGAACACCGCTGGCGTACATTGAGCGGCTGCCGTCCGAGCAGAGGAACCGATGATCGGCATGGTTTTGGTGACCCACGGGCGGCTCGCGGCGGAATTCGTCGCGGCGCTGGAGCACGTGGTCGGCGCGCAGGCTCAGATCGCCGCCGTGTGTATTGGCCCCGAGGACGATATGGAGGAGCGCCGCCAAGAAATCCTGAGGCGTATCGCCGAAGTCGACACCGGCGACGGCGCCGTGCTGTTGACCGACATGTTTGGCGGCACGCCGTCGAACCTGGCGATCTCGGTCATGGATCGCTCCAAGATCGAGGTTATTGCCGGGGTCAACCTGCCGATGCTGATCAAGCTCGCCAGCTTGCGGCAAAACGAAAGTTTGGAGCGCACGGTGCTCGGTGCTCAGGAGGCTGGGCGTAAATACATCAACGTCGCCTCGCAATTGCTCACCGACGCGCGGCGATGAGCGAGACCTCCAGCGATGATATTGACCCGGCTCCGGCCGCCGTGCGCCGGACTGCAACAATCTGCAATTTGCGCGGGCTGCATGCGCGCGCCTCGGCGCGCTTTGTCAAGATGGCGGCGCAGTTCGACGCTGATGTCCGGGTGCGCAAGAATGGCACCGAGGTTTCGGGGCGATCGATTATGGGCTTGATGATGCTGGCGGCAGCACCGGGCACGGTCATCGAACTCAGCGCCAGCGGTCCGCAGGCTATGGAGGCGGTCAACGCGCTTGCCGATTTGATCGAATGCAAATTCAATGAGGACTGAAGAGGCAACCGATTTAGCTGAAACAGCCGGCGCTGCAAAGCCGGCAAAGGAATGCCGCCTCGTCGGGGCTCGGCGTATCGCCGGGCATCGCGATCGGGCCCGCCTATCTGGTCGAAGGCGGCGATCTTCCGGTTCATGAGATTCACATCCCCGAGAGCGAAATCGAGGGCGAGCGCGCTCGCTTTGGCGAGGCGGTCGAGGTTTCGCTCAAGCAGCTGCGCAAGCTCAAAGCCAAAACCGGCGGACTGCCTGAGTCGGCTGCGGAGGAGATCGGGTATCTGCTCGATGCGCATGTCGCGATGCTGTCGAATTCGCGGCTCGTACGCGGCGCCGGGGAGCGCATCGGGCGCCAGCGTCTTAATGCCGAGCGCGCGGTTGAGCTCGAAATCGACGAAATCGCCCGCAGCTTCGCCGCGATGCGCGACCCCTATCTGTCGGCGCGCGGCGAGGACGTCCGCGTTGTCGGCGCGCGGCTGATCCGTAACCTGATCAAAAAGCCTTATGCGGCCTATTCGGGTGTGCCCCAGGGTTCCGTCATCGTCGCCGACGAACTGACGCCGGCTGATACCGCGCTGATGGACCCGCAACGTATCGCCGGCTTCGCCGCCCAGTTCGGCGGCGCCGACAGCCACACCGCGATCGTGGCCCGGGCCATCGGCATTCCGGCGGTGCTGGCTGTGCCGCATTTATTCGAGCACGCGCGGGCGGGTGCCATCGTCATTGTCGATGGCGGTGAGGGCACCGTCGTTATCGATCCGACCGCGGAAACTGTCGCTCACTATGAGAGCCGGCGCGACACGCTAACCCGCGAACGCCGCTATCTAAACCGGCTACGCCGGCTGCCGGCGATGACCCGCGACGGCGTCGAAATCACCCTCGAAGCCAATATCGAGCTGCCGATGGAGCTCGATCAGGCGACCGCGAACGGCGCCATGGGCCTCGGCCTCGTCCGTTCCGAATTTCTCTATATGAACCGCGAGGACCTGCCCGGCGAGGAAGAGCAATACGCGGTGTTCTCGGCTCTGGTGCGGGGCATGAAGGGTAAGCCCGTAACGGTCCGCACCTTCGATCTTGGCGGTGACAAGCTCGCCCGTTCGCTGGCCGATCACTATGTTCAGCCCGATAATCCGGCGCTTGGCTTGCGCGCAATCCGGCTGTCGTTGCAGGATCGCCGGCTTTTGGACCCGCAGCTCGCAGCGATGCTGCGCGCCGCGGCCGAAGGGCCGTTGCGGATCATGCTGCCGATGATCTCGCATGCCGGTGAGATCCGCCAGGTGCGCGAAGCAATGGAACAGGTCGCCCGTCGTCTCCGTCGCCGCGGGGTGGCGTTGCCAAAGGCGTTGCCGCCTTTGGGGGCGATGATCGAGGTGCCAGGTGCCGCTCTCGCCGCCGACGCGCTCGCCGCCGAATCCGATTTCTTTTCGATCGGCACCAACGACCTCATTCAGTATACGCTGGCGATTGATCGCGGCGACGAGCAGGTGGCGCATCTCTATAACCCGCTGCATCCGGCGGTCTTGCGGCTGATCCAATTTACCGTTGAGGCTGCATTGCGCCGCAGCATGCCGGTCAGCGTCTGCGGCGAGATGGCTGGCGAGCCGCGCTATACCGCCCTGTTGCTCGGGCTCGGCCTGCGCAATCTATCGATGGCGCCGCGCAGCATCCCGCGCGTCAAACAGCGCGTCCGCAGCCTCGACATTGTCGCGGCAACACGCCGGGCGCGGGCCATCATGGACCAGTCCGACACCGGGCGCATCGCCGCCCTGATTGACGATTTCAATGCCGTCGCCTTGCCGACATAGCGCAAAGCTCGCAACCGGCGAGCCGGCTTGGCCGCCAGGGCCCGAACCGCCGACGAAGATAACCCTGCTCGCCGATCATCGCGGCAAGGGCAACAGCTACGCCTTGATCCGAGGCCTATGCGGGAGCGCCCGGGGTAGTCCGGCGCCCTAATAAAACGCGGCGCCACCATTGACATGGATGGTTTGGCCGGTGATGAAGCCGCCATCCTCGCTGGCCAGAAACAGGCATGTGGCGGCGATCTCGTCGACATGTCCTTGGCGGCCGAGCGGGATGCCGGCGGCACTCGGCACGCGGCCCTGATACCACTCGGGATTGTCGCGCCGCGTGTCGATGCTGCCCGGGGAAACGACATTGGCGCGAATGTTGTGCGCGGCGAATTCCGAGGCGAGGCTGCGCGCCAGACCGACGAGCCCCATCTTCGCCGCCGAGACATGGGCACGGCCGCTGCCCCCGGTGAAAGCCCCGTCGCCGGTAAAGAACAGGATGCGGCCATAGCGGTTTTTGACCATTCCTTCGATGACCGCTCGCGTGCAATAGATGGCACCGTCGAGGACCACGCCCCTGACCCGTTCCCAGTCCTCGATCGTCAATTCGGTGAACGGCTTGTGCGGGCGGATCGCGGCATTGTTGACCAGGATGTCGACGCGGCCGAACTCGGCAAAGGCGCGCGCCACCATCGCTTCAACCTGGTCCCTTTTGGCGACGTCGGCGATGACGGCGAGTGCCTTGACGCCCTTTTCGCGCACTTCGCGCGCAACTGCCTCGGCTTCTGCCTCATTGCTGCGGGCGTTGACGACGATATGCGCCCCCTCGCCGGCGAATTTGAGCGCGGTTGCCCGGCCGATATTGCGGCCGGAGCCCGTGATCAGCGCGACCTTTCCATCGAGCTTACCCATGGTATGACCCCTGTGACGATTTGAGAGCGATCTCATACTGCGCGTTTGGTCCGAACGCTATCCATTCGCGGTAAGGATGCAGGCTAAGGACCCCGTGGGGGTCGAGATAATGCGGACCTATGAGCTCCTCGGCCACAAGCGATAATGCCGGCTCCAAGAGATATGACGGCTGATTATGAAAGGTAATAACGAGATACAATGCCCAGTAAGACGACCGGCATCGTAATCATTGGAAATGCGGCGACGAGGAGTTTGCAAGCGGTGGCAACCGGACGCGACACCGGTTGTGCTCCGATCGAAATCAGGGCCGCTAGGAAAAAGGCAAGCGGAATAAAATAGCGGCCTTGGATACCATCGACGATAAAATTCCCGACCGGCGTCCAGCTGACGTATAAGACTGCAAATAGCGCAGCGATGCTAGTGATCAGAGCGACCAGAACAATGATCCTATAAATGATTTTGCGTCGCCGGCCCGTAGCAATCGTCAGACAGGCGAGAGCGGCTACCGCCAAGTCACAGACGGCGAGCAGGATATAAGACCATGGAAGCTTCAAGTCGAGCCAGCCGAGCTTGCCTACGAAGCTTTCGATGTACAGATCCCATTGGTAACGCATGGTGTTTCTGATCAAGGGAAAGATCAAAGAAGGGTGAGCCAGCAAACGCCGAATCTGCTCGGGTGCATTCGCTCCGATTAGCCCGAACGGCACGAGCACCAGCCGGGATGCGATCCAAGCCCAAGCCAATCCTGACGCGGTGACTGCAGCACAGCCCAATAAGCGGGCGGCCAAGCTGTAGCGGTTGAGCGCAAGCGGCAACAGGGCAAGTGTGACGTAGGTAATGCGGCCCATAGCAATCAGACCAAGAAGGGCGCAGAACACACCAAATTTGATGCGGTCGTAAAACTCCTCTCTAAGGAGTCTGATAAACAGAGCTGCGGAAACGGCTGCCATTGGGATTAAGAGTGCGTCCTGCGATGCCGATGCCATTTCGGACAAGGTCATGGGCAATGTCAGAAGGGCGAAAAACCATGGTGCTGCCGACCCTGCTAGCTGAAGCGCAACAGCGCCCAACAGAATGGCCACCGCGCCGTTCATCAGGCGTGCCACCTTCAGCGTGCGGACGACCGACATATTCGTCAATTTCCCCAGTCGAATCGCGCAGGCTGACACAGCATAGTAGAATGGAGGATAAATCGCCGTATTATTAAACTCCCGGAAAGACTTTACATTATTCCAGTGGATCGCCGATGCTTGGTTCAATATAGAAGCGGTTACTTTTCTCTCCGGATGAAGAATTAATTGGAGAGAAGAAATTGAAGGAATCGGAGATACTTTGATCGACAATGCCGCCACTTTGGGTTGGGCTGGCTCGAACCCCGATCCATCGGCCGAGGGCGACTTGATCAGCCCGAAGGAAATGGGCGATCTCGTCGCTGACCTGATAGGATGGCGTTAGCAGTGCAAATATTGGGATTGCTACGAACCCATAAATGATAAAAAGCCATAAGAAAAGAAGGTTTTCAGTGCCGGGCCGGTTTATTGTGCCCCACAAAGTGAAGTGCGTAGCCCTGAAGTTTGCGGTCTCCTCGACTATGCGAGCTAACCGTTCAACGCCGCGTCTGGGCTTTTCGACCGTTTGTTCCAGCACCGCGGTCACCGCCCCCTAACCATGGACCCGGTCGGCTCTGAAATGAATACAAACCTCTTGGATAAAGTAAAATTTATCAGCAACCCCGTGCCGGAGCCAACCGCCACTGCCAAAATCGGAAAGCCGGTAAACCGGGCCGGGATGGCGATCATCATTGTCGCATAAACACAGTAATTTATTATTCCGCCGACCGCGTTGGCGGAAACGAACTTCGCCCATTGACGGATACAGGAATCATTCGTCTTGGCGAAGGTCCAGATGCGGTTGACACCCCATGTAAACGTCGCCGCGGTCAAATATGAAATTCCTCGACCTTCGAGGAAGTTGGCGCCGAGGCCAAGGGCAATCATCAAACACGCGGAATCAACGACAAATCCGGCTGCCCCCACAACCGCAAAGCGGACGAATCGAGCTGATATCACGACGGCCCTGTCGCCACTGCGGGTGCCGGTATTTCGAGGTATCGCATGCGCTTGGCCTCGCGGCGGCCCAATGTCACGGTGTCCAGGATCACCCCGGCGGCGAGGCTGAGAAAGCCGAGCAGCATCGATCCGGTTGCAAGCACGGCGGTTGGCAGCCGCGGAACGAGCCCCGTTTGCGCGTAAACGATAAACAACGGCACGCTGATCGCGAGCGAAAACATCGTCAGTATCGCAAAGAACGCCCCGAAGAATTGCAACGGCCGCTCTTCTTTAACAAGACGAATGATCGTCTTCAGGATGCGCCAGCCGTCGAGATAGGTTCTGAGTTTGCTCGCCGATCCCGGTGGGCGATCCTTGTATGGGGTGTCGACCTCGAGGGTCGGCATCCGCAATTCGAGCGTGTGGACGGTCAGTTCGGTCTCGATTTCAAAGCCGTAAGCGAGCGCCGGAAAACTCTTGACGAAACGGCGAGAGAACACGCGATAGCCGGACAGCATATCGTCGAATCGTTTACCGAAAATGGCCGCGACCATCGAGGTCAACAGGATGTTGCCAAAGCGATGGCCGGGGCGATAGGCGGCCGCGATGTCGCTCACTCGCCTGCCGCTCACCATGTCGAGCTGGTTGTCGAGCAAAGCTTTGATCATCACCGGCGCGGAAACGGCATGATAAGTGTCGTCGCCATCCACGAGTACGTAAATATCCGCCTCGATATCGGCGAACATCCGGCGCACGACATTGCCTTTTCCCTGCAACGGCTCCAGCGCGGACAACCGCCCCGGCCTTGGCCGCGACTTCGCGCGTTCGATCGATCGAGTTGTTGTCGTACACATAAATGGTGGCGCGAGGCAGCGCGCGACGAAAATCCCGGATGACCTGCTGGATTGCGAGCTCTTCGTTGTAGCAAGGGACGAGAACCGCGATCCGCAACGACGGGTCGAAATCCTCTTTCACGGCAAAGCCGGTCGTATCCGGGCGGTCGGCAATCAGTTCGGCGATCGTCATATCATGGCCTCAAACAGTGAGCCGCGGCACCGCTCGCAAGGGCGGGTTCAGCCCTTTGTCGGCGGGGGTCACTGCTGAATTCGGGTCCGCGGGGAGGACGGTCTGGCTCGCCCGTTGCACGCAGGCGCCGCAATTCCTAGCCGACACGCGACAAAGAGGCGTGAGGACATGTCGTCAGAACCCTCCCGATACTGCGGAACAGAGAGAGCCGCGAACTCGGCCAACCGACCCGCGAACTCACTGTCAAAAGTGTCAACAATGGGACGAACGCGACCGCAGGTTCACGTCAACGGTTAGTCCCGTCAAGATTGGAATGGCCATTCCCCAGCTAGCCGAGACCAATTATAGACGACGCTTCGCGGGCCGCAAGGCCGGGTAAAGGGTAGCGATTGCGCCGAGCATATCTCGGGAATAGAGTTCCGAGAGAAGGTGGTCGGCAGCTTCTACCAGGAATAGGATCTGCGGCGGGGAGGGAACAACATCCATGGTCAAATTGCATGTCAACGGCCAGGAGCACAGCTTCGAGGGCGATCCGTCGATGCCATTGTTGTGGTATCTGCGCGACGAACTCGGGCTGACCGGAACAAAGTTTGGCTGCGGCGTAGCCTTGTGCGGCGCCTGCACCGTTCATGTCGACGGCCAGGCGACCCGCGCCTGCATCACCGCGTTAAGTGAACTCGACGGGCGTTCGGTAATAACCATCGAAGGCCTCGATCCCGATGGCAATCATCCGGTGCAAAGAGCCTGGCGCACCTTCAACGTTCCGCAATGCGGCTATTGCCAGGCCGGGCAGATCATGCAGGCCGCGGCCTTGCTCGCGACCAGCAAGAACCCCTCGGAAAGCGAAATCCTGAGCGTGATGAGCGGCAATATCTGCCGCTGCGGCTGCTATCAACGCATTACCGCCGCGATCAAGGCGGCGGCTACGGGGGCATGATGATGTCCGCCATTCACATCGCGATCGAAAATGTGAGCCGCCGCGGTTTTTTGCACGGCATGCTCGCGACCGGCGCGTTGGTCCTCGCAGCCGAATTCGTGCCGAGCCGCGCCGCCCTCGCCTATGCCACCGGTGCGGGTAAATTTCCGGGCGGGGTCGTCTCCGACCCGCATGTCTTCGTGTCGATCGACCCGAGCGGCATCGTCACGATCATCGCGCATCGCGCCGAGATGGGAACCGGTTCGCGGACCAGCCTCCCCATGGTCATCGCCGACGAGCTCGACGCCGATTGGGCGCGGGTGAGGGTCAAGCAATCGCCGGGTGACGAAAAGAAATACGGCAACCAGAACACCGATGGCTCGCGCAGCCTGCGCCACTTCATCCAGCCGATGCGGCAATGCGGTGCGGCCGCACGGCGCATGCTGGAAATCGCCGCAGCGGCGCGATGGAATATCGATCTCGCCGAGGTCGAGGCAAAAAATCACGAAGTCATTCACAAGCCCTCCGGCCGCAAGCTCGGCTATGGCGATCTCGCCGCGGCGGCGAGCGCGCTGCCGACCCCTCCGCCCGACCAGATCAAGCTCAAGGACGAGGCTGCGTTCCGCTATCTCGGCAAGGGCAATGTCCAGATCGTCGATCTGTTCGACATCACGACCGGACGCGCCGGTTACGGGATCGACGCCAGACTGCCGGGGATGAAATACGCCGTGGTCGCGCGGCCGCCGGTGCTGGGCGGCAAACTCGTCTCCCATGATGCGACGGCTGCGATGAAGGTGCCCGGGGTCGAGAAAGTCGTCGTCATCGACGGCACACCCCCGCCATCGAAATTCCAGCCCATTGGCGGTGTCGCGGTCATTGCCGCGAACACCTGGGCGGCGATCCGGGGACGCGACGCGCTCGTGCTGCATTGGGATGATGGAGCGCATGGCGGCTACAATTCCGCCGCCTACAAGACCCAGCTCGAAGAAACCGCCGGCAAGCCGGGTAAGATGGTGCGCAACGACGGTGACGCCGAGCAGGCGCTCGCTACAGCGGCGAAGACCGTCTCCGCCCAATACTATGTTCCCAATCTGGCGCATGCGCCGATGGAGCCGCCCAACGCGACCGCTCGCCTCGCCGACGGCAAGTGCGAGGTGTGGGCGCCCGTGCAAAGCCCCGGCGAGGTCCAGGACGAGCTGGTCGACAAGTTCAAACTCAAACGCGAGGACGTGACCGTCAATGTGACGCTGCTGGGCGGCGGATTTGGCCGTAAGTCAAAATGCGACTATGTGCTCGAAGCGGCCCTGTTGTCGCAGGCAATGGGCGGCGCCCCGGTCAAGCTCGTCTGGACCCGGGAAGACGATCTGCACAACGATTATTTCCACGCACCCTCATTCGAACGCCTCGATGCCGGTATTGACGGCCAGGGGCATGCGGTCGCCTGGCGGCACCGCGTCGTGGCGCCGACGATCCGCTCGATTTTTGTCCCTGATCCGAAGCGCGAGCAGGCGGGTGAGCTGAGCCAGGGGGTCATCGACGTGCCGTTTGCGATCCCCAATTTGCGCTGCGAGACGGGCGAGGCCGAAGCCCATTCGCGCATCGGCTGGTTCCGCTCGGTCCGCAACATACCGCATGCTTTCGCGGTGCAGTCCTTTGTCGCCGAGATCGCCCACGTATTGGGCCGCGACCCCAAGGACATGCTGCTCGAGCTGATCGGGCCGCCGCGCATTTTCGATCCGCGCAAATCACAGGGTGCCGCCGACTACACAAATTACGGCGATCCATTCGAGACCTTTCCGTTCGACACCGGGCGGTTGCGCCGCGTCGTCGAAGTCGTTGCCGAGCAGGCGGGGTGGGGCAGGCAGTTGCCGGCGGGGCATGGTCTCGGGATCGCTGCCCACCGCTCGTTTGTGAGCTATGTTGCAACCGTCGTCGAGGTCGCGGTCGACAATAAGGGTAAGTTCACAGTGCCGCGCGTCGATACCGCGATTGACTGCGGCTTTGCGGCCAATCCCGAGCGCATCCGCTCGCAGATCGAGGGTGCGGCGGTGATGGGCCTTGCCATCGCCAAGTATGGCGAGATCACGTTTAAGAACGGGCGCGCTCAGCAGAACAATTTCGACGGGTTTCAGGTCACCCGCATCGACAAATCGCCGGCGATTACGCATGTGCACATCATCCCGGCCTCGATCACGGTACCAGCGAGCGGTGTCGGCGAGCCCGGGCTTCCACCGTTCGCGCCGGCGCTGTGCAATGCGATCTTCGCCGCGACCGGCAAGCGTATCCGGCAATTGCCGATTGGCGATCAGCTCGCGAGTTGACCCGACGACGGGGAATGTTTCCTAGGAATGTCTCGCTCGTTTTGGCCGGGCATGGCCCGGCCATCCACGAGCACTCGTGCTGCGTGTGCTTCCGTCTCGTGGATGCCCGGACCAAGTCCGGGCAAGACGAACCTTGACTAATAACGCTCCCACCCGGGTGCTAGCCATGGCTATAACCGTCAATCTTCCCGGACCACCCTGCGCGTTCGCGGAGGTGACGAGTTAAGGCATCGCCGCGGGTGGGGATTGCGTCGGCTATTTCTGGGTATGTGGGGGGACGCTGTTGGGGGGAGATCGGCAATGCCCGAGCGCGGTACATGCTATCGGCCGGCGTTCGGCGCTGGGATTCGGGTTGGGTTTACTGGCAGCACCGCGGTTGGCATTGACCCAGACCGATCCCGCGCGCGAGCGGCCGCAGGAAGGCGATCTGTTGATCAAAATCGGCGGCGACACGACGGCTCCGTTGAAGGTGGCCGACCTGCCGCTTGGCGGACCTCAGATCCTGACTTGGCCCATCGACCCGACGAACAAGACCGTTCGAAACGGGTCGCGTCTGAACAAGGTGCTGTTGCTGCGCCTCGACCCGGCCGGTTTTGACGCCAAAACGCGCGAGCGGTCAGCCGATGGCGTTGTCGCCTATTCGGCGATCTGTCCGCATGCCGGTTGCGACGTCACCCAGTGGCTCGCCCCAACGCAACGACTCGAATGCCCGTGCCATTTTTCGCAATACGATCCGAAGGCGGGGGCCGAGGTGGTCGGCGGTCCATCGCCGCACGGATTGCCGGCATTGCCGCTGAAGACTGTTGACGGCCGGCTGGCCGTGGCCAAACCGTTTACCGGGCGGGTCGGTTTCCAGCAGTCCTAAATCCATCGCGACCAATCGCAACAAGGGAGAACAACGCCAGTGTTTACCAGGTATCGAATGTCGGCGGCGATCGCCGCCGGTGGGCTCGCGCTGCTGCTGTCCGCGGCTGCCATGGCGCAAAAGCCGCAGGCGCCTCTACCCCAGCCGGAAGGTACGGCGCCGGTGCCGCCGATCCTGCAGAATTATCAGCCGGTGTCGACGCAGCGGCTGAGCCAGCCGGCGGACGGCGATTGGCTGATGTATCGCCGGACCTACAATGGTTGGGGCTACAGCCCGCTGGCGCAGATTACGCCGGCCAATGTCGGCGGGTTGAAAATGGCTTGGACATTAGAGACCGGCCAGGTCGAGGGCCACGAGGCGCCGCCGATTGTCAATAATGGCGTGATGTTCGTCGCCACCCCCGGCAATCAGGTACTGGCGATCGATGCCAAATCCGGCGATCTTCTGTGGCGCTACAAGCGGCCGATCCCGGATGACATGCTGCTGCTCCATCCGACGAGCCGCGGCGTCGCTCTCTACGGCGACAAGGTTTATTTCCCTGCCGCCGACGCCGTGCTGGTGGCGCTCGATGCAAAGACCGGAAAGGAGGTGTGGAAGACTAAGGTCGAGGACTACACTCATGGCTACTACATGACATTGTCGCCGCTCGTCGCCGACGGCAAGGTCATGGTCGGCTGTTCGGGTGGCGAACTCGGCGTTCGCGGGTTTGTCGCGGCATTCGACGCGGAAACCGGCAAGCCGTTATGGAAGACCTATACCGTGCCGGCCCCCGGCGAGCCCGGCAGCGAGACCTGGCCCAAAGGCGATCAGTGGAAGACCGGTGGCGGATCGGTATGGATCGAGGGCAATTATGATCCCGAGACACACCTCGCCTATTGGGGGACCGGCAATGGTGGGCCGTGGATGGGCGATCAGCGGCCGGGCGACAATCTCTACACCTCGTCCGTCATCGCACTCGACGTCAACACCGGCGCGATCAAGGGCTACCACCAATACCATCCCAATGATTCGTGGGATTGGGATGAGGTGTCGCCGCCGATCCTGGTCGATTACCGGCATAACGGCAGACCCGTAAAGGGGCTCGTCGACGTCGCCCGTGACGGCTATCTGTGGGAGCTCGCCCGCTTACCCGCCGGTCCGATTGCGTTTGTCGCTGGCGAGCCGTTTGTTGAGCAGAATGTGTTCAAGAGCCTCGACCCCAAGACAGGCCGGCCGAATGTCGACCCGGTGCGCCAGCCCGGTACCGGGAGAAAGGCGGATTTCTGCCCATCGCTATGGGGCGGCAAGGACTGGCCCCCAGTCGCCTATAGCCCAAAAACCCGATTACTTTATATTCCGGCAAACGAAAATCTGTGCGGCACCTCGATTGGACGAAAAAGTCAGCTATTCACCGGGAGATCGCTATGTCGGGGCTGACGACAACGCTCTATATCGCCCCCGGTGCGGATCACATCGGCGAATTGCAAGCCTGGAACCTCGATACCGGCAAGAAGGTGTGGAGCCATCCCTTTACAAACTCGCAGCTGTGGGGTCCGGTATTGGCGACTGGCGGCGGGCTTGTCTTTATGGGCGGCACCAACGACCGCTACTTTCGCGCTTTCGACGCGTCGAACGGCAAGATCCTATGGCAATTCCGCACTGGCTCGGGGGTGATCGGGGTGCCGGTATCGTTCGCGGTCGATGGCAAGCAATATGTCGCCGTGCAATCGGGCTGGGGTGTCAACTCGGCACGTATGCAAGCCCGTCTGAACCTCGTCCGGCCGTTCCAGTTCCCGGATGTCCCGCAAGGTGGTGCGATTTGGGTGTTCGCGCTCGAGTAGACCCGCGAGTCGGTGACGCTGCCGCGGTTGCCTCATTCTCGGGATGCCGTCGAAGGGGGTATTTGCCGGCTGAGCGATAGCGCTGCCGTAACTGTTCGAGGCTGGTGAAAGCGGTCGCCTGGGAATGGTTCTCCCTGCCCGGCCGCTGCCCGCTTGCTAAGTTGGTCGGCGGGTGCGTCTCAGATCGTCTGATCCAATCCTGTCAGGGCAGCTGGCGCGGCGCCAGGGTCAATCCTCGCCTGCGCTCAGCGACAGTAGCGGTCTCGGAATGGCGGCAGCGGAACTGAAGCGCTGCCAGCCGTGTTTGGATTGGCGCCAGGCTGGGGTCTGGCGAGGCCAAACGGCTCATTCGTCGGCGAACCAGCCCATCCTGAATCCGTTTTCTCTAACTCGTCATGGACCCGCAGTCACAGCTTCTCCTGAGAGCCTCGACCGGGATCGCCGGCCTTGACGAGGTGCTCGGCGGCGGCTTTGCCCGCGATCGCCTGCATCTCGTTGAAGGCAGCCCCGGAACTGGCAAAACCACGATTGCCTTGCAATTCCTGTTTGCCGGAGCGGCGCAAGGCGAAACCGGCATGTATGTGAGCCTTGCCGAAACCGCGACCGAATTGCGCGACGAAGAATTTGAGGGCGTGCTGACCGGTGTGCCAACCTATATCGGGCCGGGCGCCCCGCTGTTGCGGAGTCTCCGATGAGAGAGCGGGGGCCAGGATCGCTCGAACGCACCCTGATCCTGGCGCCGCGCGGGCGCGATGCCGCGGTTGCCAAGAGCATCCTGTGCGATGCCCAATTGCAATCCACGATCTGTGTCGACATGGCCGAGCTTGTCCACCAGATCGATTGCGGCGCCGACGCCGCGATCATCACCGAGGAAGCGACCCGAAATGGCGATATCCGCGCCTTGACCGAGTGGGTTGCCGCCCAGCCGCCATGGTCGGATTTTCCTTTTATCATCCTGACGATGCATGGGGGCGGGCTCGAGCGCAACCCTGGTGCGGCGCAACTGACCAAAGCGCTCGGCAATGTCACATTTCTCGAGCGCCCATTTCACCCGACGACCCTGGTCAGTGTCGTAGACACCAGTCTGCGCAGCCGTCGGCGGCAATACGAGTGCAAGCGGCTCAATGACGAGCTTGAATCTCGCGTCGCCGAGCGCACCCGCGAACTCGCCGCCGCCAATCGCCAGCTGTTGGGACAGATCGAAGAGCGCGAGCGGGTCGAGGCGACCCTGCGTCAAATGCAGCGGCTCGAGGCGGTGGGCCAGCTGACCTCGGGTGTCGCACATGATTTTAACAATCTGTTGACCGTAGTGCTCGGCAATCTGATGCTGATCGAGGAGGAGCTTGCCGTCGCGACGATCGATGGCAAGCTGGCGCAACGGCTGTCCGCCATTCGCACGGCAGCTGAGCGCGGCGCCAAACTCACCGATCACTTGCTGTCGTTCTCGCGCCGACAGCGGTTGCAGCCGCGCCCGCTCGACCTCAACGAGACATTGACCGGCATGCGCGATTTGCTGCAGAGCACGATCGGCGGCAGCATTGAGATCGAGACGGGATTTCAGCCCGGGCTGTGGCCGGCTTTGGCCGACCCGGCGCAGCTCGAACTGGCGGTATTGAACCTCGCGCTCAACGCCCGCGACGCGATGGAGGTTGGCGGCCGGCTTAGGCTTATGACCGGCAATGTTACGCTCGGACCTCCACTCTATCCGGAGGAGCCGGCCGCTGGGGATTATGTCGAGGTCTGCGTCTCCGACACTGGCACAGGCATGAGCGAGGAGGTACGTCGGAAGGTTTTCGAGCCTTTTTTTACGACCAAAGAGGTAGGCAAGGGGTCCGGCCTTGGCCTGAGCCAAGTACTGGGCTTCGCGCAGCAATCGAAGGGCGGTGTGCGGGTCGAGTCACGCCTCGGCCAAGGGACCGCCGTTCACATCTATCTGCCGCGCGCCGCCGCCAAAAAGGTGCGACGCAACCGGCCGACGCAGCGCAAGGGCGCGGATCGCGGCGCCGCCAGTCGCCACTTGCTGCTAGTCGATGATGACGGTGCAGTGCGCGAGATAACCGCCGCGATGTTGAGAGAACTTGGTTATTCGGTCATCGAGGCCGGCAGCGCCGGCGCCGCCCTCGACCTGCTCGAACGCGACCGCCATATCGATCTGGCGATTGTCGACTTCGCGATGCCGGGCATAAACGGCATCGAATTGGCGCGCCGCCTCAGACAGCTGCGCCCGGCCTTGCCGATCCTGTTCATCACCGGTTTTGTCGACCACGCCGCGTTGGTCGGCGTCGGCAAGGCCGAGATCATCGGCAAGCCCTTTACCCTCGGTGACCTCGCCGACAAGCTTGCCCTGACACTTGCCGCCGGCCGCTCCGCCAGCCCTGTCAGCCTCAGCGATTGAGCCCGAGGGATCATTTGCAAAAGAGCACCGTGGCTCTGGCGCTGACTGGTAGCGCCAACACTGTCACCTCGAGTCGAGGATCTGGCGGATTTTGTTGATGGGTGCCGTCATCGTAAGACAGCTTTATTCTCGGGCGAGATACGACGATCACAGTGCCAGCAATTTCGCGGCCGCGAATGCGAGTGCGCCTTTGGGATTCTTTTCTTAAAGAAGTCGGTTTCTAAAAGTCTATTCCCACGACATTGAAGGATATGCTGATATTCTGATCCATCGAAACCGCGGCACCACACCCCATACCACGACTGTGGCTGGGTCATCAAATGTTCGCCTTGGCACCCAGCAAGCCCGATAGTGGGACCAGGAGTTCCCGCCTCGCCTGCGGCTGATCCGGCCCAAAACGCTAGCGGGTCAGGGCGTAGCTGAAGCAGTCGCGCGGCTCGGGGCTGACATTGGGGTGGACCAGCCAGCGCCGCAGAATGCCCTCGCGAGCGAGACCGGCCTTTTCCATGACTCGCGCCGAGGCAAGATTTTCGGTATCGCAGACTGCCCCGATCCGCCAGATGTCCGGCTCGCTGATGGCCCAGCGCGCCGCCGCTGCCAAAGCCTCGGTCATCAGCCCGCGGCGCCACAACGGGCGGGCCAAGACATAGCCGCAATCGATTCGGTGCGGCTCAGGGCGGCGCAAATGAAAGGCACCCAACAGTCGGCCCTCGGCGCGGCCGACGAGCGCATAGGTGCGTGCGAGGTCGGGCGGCGCGGCAAGGCAGCGAGCGATATAGGTCTCGGTGTCGGAGAGCCTCTCATGCGGGCGCCAGCTGACATAGCGCACGACCTCCGGGTCCTGGGCGTAGCCGACAAAGATCGCGGGCGCATCGCTGCGGCTGATCGGACGCAGGATCAGCCGCTCGGTCTCCAAGCGCTCGGGCAGCACGATATGCTTCCGACAAGGCGCGGATCGGTCAGATCACATAGTCCGGCAGGCTCTGATCCATCTCCAATGCCGGCACCCTTCCATGTGACCAAGCGACGATGCGAGCCGGCACGCCGGCGACAGTCGCCCGTGGCGGCACATTACTCAATACGACGCTGCCGGCCCCGACCTTGGCCTCGCGCCCGATCTCGACATTGCCCAGCACCTTGGCGCCGGCGCACAGCAGCACCCCGTCGCGTACCTTCGGGTGGCGGTCGCCGCGCTCCTTGCCGGTGCCGCCCAACGTCACCTCGTGCAGGATCGACACGTCATTGCCGATCACAGCGGTCTCGCCCACGACAAGACTGGTGGCATGGTCGATGAATACCCCGTTGCCGATCGGGACGGCGGGATGAATGTCGACCGCGAACACCTCGGATACCCGGCTTTGCAGAAAATGCGCGAGCTCGCGGCGGCCGCAGCGCCACAGCCAATGACCGATGCGGTGCCATTCGAGTGCGTGAAAGCCCTTGTAGTAAAGAAATGGCGTCAAATAGCTTTCGGCCGCCGGGTCGCGGGTGCGGATCGCGGCGAGATCGACGACGGCTGCGGCGACGATCGTCGGTTCGTCGGCCATCGCTGCCCCGACGAGTTCCGCAAGACGCTCGGCCGGTACCACCGGATCGGCGAGCTTATGGGCGAGCAAGGCACCGAGTGCCGCGGCGAAGGCGTCGTGGCACAGCACCATGCGGTCGACCATGCGCGCCAAAATATCCTCGCCCGCGGCCGCGCGCATGGCCTCGGCGCATAGCACCCGCCATACCTCAATCTCCCGCGGCGAGGCTATCCGGGAACGCAATTCGGCGATGGCTGGAATTGCAAAGCCACTATCGTTCATAGGCGATTCGCTCCGTTTCGCGGTAGCCTAGCATGGTTGACGCACGAAGCGACAGGCGCCATGCAAAAGCCCCATTGTTGCGGCGCACCGCTCGCGGGCTCGCAGGGCCGACAAGGAGACCAACAGATGGCGATGACCGATCGCTTTGATCTTCCTGTGACGGCGGCCTCGGCCGAGGCGGTGGCCGAATACATAGCCGCCATCGATCTGCTTCTGTCGGCCAATGTCGCGGCCGATGCTCGGCTCGAGCGGGCGGTCGCCGCCGATCCTGATTTCGCGCTGGCCCAGATCGCGCGCGCCAGGCTCTTGCAATTGCAGGCGCGAATACCGGAAGCGCGGGCCTTGGCCGAGCGCGCCGAGCGGCTGGCGAAGCACAGTTCGGCCCGCGAGCGTCGGCACATCGCGGCGATCGCCTGCGCGATCCGCGGCGAGGCGGGCACCGCATTGTCGCTGGTTCGCGAGCACGCGGCTGAATTTCCGCGGGACGCGCTGCCATTGTCGCTGGCGCTTGGCGTCTTCGGGCTGCTCGGGTTCAGCGGACAGCGCGACCATCATGAGGCGCAACTGGCCCTGCTCGAAGAGCTGGCGCCGCATTGGCCCGAGGATTGGTGGTTTTTGGGATATCTCGGCTGGGCCCGGATCGAAACCGGAGCCGTAACGGAAGGCACCCGGCTCGTCGAGCGCTCGCTGATGCTAAATCCGCGCAACGCCCATGGCGCGCATCAGCGTGCGCACGGTTTTTTCGAAGCTGGCGATGCCGCGGGCGGCGCCGAGTTTCTGGCGGGCTGGCTGCCGGGCTACGAGCGCGCCGGCCATCTGCATTGTCATCTGTCGTGGCATTTGGCGTTGTTCGAACTGGCGCGCGGCAATAGCCGGCATGCGGCAGCGGTCTACCGCGACGCGATCCGACCAAGCGTCGCACTCTCGGCGCCGATGCTGAGTCTGGCGGACTCTGCATCCTTCTTGTGGCGCTGGCAGATTTATGAGGCGAGCCCTGCGCTTGGCGAGGAATGGACCGAAGTCACGGCCCATGCCCGCCGGCATTTTCCGCGTGCGAGCCTCGCCTTTGCCGATGTGCATGCCGCATTGGCCGAGGCGGCGGTCGGCGACGATCGGGCTTTGCAAGACCGGATCGCCGGGTTACGGGATTTGGCAGGCGCGGGACGGCTCCCATCAGGCGAGATGGCCCCGGCTTTGTGTGCTGCCGTCGCCGCGTTCGCACGAGGCAATCCCGATGAAGCCGCCCGCATCCTTGAAGGCGCTCGCCCTGATCTGCCGCGCATCGGCGGCAGTCACGCGCAGCGCGAGGTGTTCGAGGATATGCTGATCGTCGCGCGCATCCGGGCGGGGCGACGCGACGAGGCCGTTTCGCTGTTGCGCGCGCGCTTGGCGCGGCGGCCGTCGCGTCGTGACCGGGAATGGCTGCAGCGTTGCTCGCCATCTTAGAAGCGCAGAACTGACGGATCGGCCCTCGTCCACACCAGCGTGCGGGTTGCGAGTAGAGCGCCAATAGCGTATCGCCAGTTTCTTCAACGAGAAACGCATTTGGCAGACCCCCGTCAGGGGCCGCCACCGCCGCGCCGCCCGGTAGCCACTCCGCGGCTGTCAGGCCACTCCGACCGCTAGGCGCAAGCCCTCGGCATAGAGCGCCGACTGTTCTCGGTCGCGGAAAGGCGAGTTCCCCGCGCACTCGGCCCGCGGGACCACAGCCGGCGTGATCGCCCGTAGCCGATCGGCGATGTCGCGGGCTTTTCCGACTTCTCCCAGATGGGCATACGAGGCGGCGAGAAATCGGAGCGTTGTCGGCCAGCCGGGGCGCTCATGAAGCGAGGCAGTCAGCGCGATTGTTGCGTCGCGATAGCGTCGGGCAAGGAAGTGTGCCATACCGATACTGCTGCTGTATGCTCTGTGGCGCGGGTTGAGCCGCGAAGCAGTCTGCAAATGCCCGATCGCGAGGTCGGGCTGCCCGGCGAGCATCCTGATCCAGCCGTTCCAAAACCAGCCGCGTGCGTAGCTCGGGTTGAGCACAAGGGCCCGTTCGATCATGGCGATGGCGCAGTCGATATCCTCGGTAAAATACGCCAGCACGCGGGCCGCCTCCGCCAATACGGCGGGGTCATCGCCGTCCGCCTGAAGAGCCTGGTGCGCGAGCTCGACTGCTTGGCGCCGGTTCTCCTGCGCATCGTCGGCCCATCCGGTAGCTCCGAGGAACTGGCGGCAACCGGCCGCAGTGGCGAGCGCGGGGCCAAAGCCGGGATCACACTCGATGACCCGCTCAAGCAGATCGTGCGCTTGCAGAAGCGGTTGAGCGCTGTAGGAATAGCAACCCGGGAGCGCCCGTCGATAGAAATCGTATGAAGTAAGATCGCTTGTTGTTCCCCCAGCCGACCGGCGCATTTCGAGCGCCTCGATCATCGGCTCGACAACGCCCGCGATCCTGGTTGCTATCCGGTCCTGAAGCTCGAAAACGTCATCGAGCATGCCATCGAACCGGTCGGCCCACAGATGTGCGGCTGTTTCCGCATCGATCAATTGCGCCGTCATCCGCACCCGATCACGGCTCTTGCGCACCGAGCCGTCAAGGATATAGCGGACCCCCAATTCACGGCCGACGCGCTTTGCGTCCACCATCTGCCCCTTGTAGCCGAAACTGGAACTGCGTGCGATCACAGCCAGCCAGCGGATCTTGGACAGCGCGGTGACGATCTCCTCGACCATGCCCTCGGCCAGGGATTCCTGCTCCGCGTCGCCGCCGATATTGGCCAACGGCAGCACCGCGATCGACGGCTTGTCGGGCAGCATCTGGCTCGCCCCGATCCCAATTGCGCCGGCGAGAACCGAGCCCGCGCCGTCCGGCGCGTCCTCGACCTCGGCGATAAAGCGTAGGCCTTTGCGCGGCAAGGTGCGGATCAGACGCTGCACCTCGCCATTGTCGCCGAGAGCCCGGCGTGCCGCATTGATCCGGGTTGTCAGCGCCGAATCGGAGACGATCCGCCCACCCCAGACCGCCTGCAACAGATCGTCCCTTGCGACAACCCGGTCACGGTGCTGCACCAGATAGACCAAAAGGTCGAAAACCTGCGGTTCCAGCTTTAATAGCTCACCGCCGCATCGCAGCTCGCGTCGCTTTATGTCTAGAACGTGTTTACCAAACGCGAATGCCACTTCCGGTCCTCCAAAAGCAGGCCGCGCCCGTGTTCTTGACGACACGTGTTCTTAACACAGCGGGTTCTTGACAACCTGTTCTTAATAAAAAGACACGATGATCTTAACAAGAAATCAGGTGGACCGCAAAGCGTTCGAATCGCCTATCCGGGCATTATCGCTGCAGCGCTGCTTCGCTGTCGTGAGTGGTCCTTCCGACCACGGCAATGGCGAAAACGCATCCGAGGGCCGGATGAACCACTGATGTTATGTTGGGCTGGGCTATCGCCCCCGATCTGCTGGCCGACTTGGTCACCGGGAACTACGCCGCTGGCCACGGCAGCCGTGGAGACGACAATGGCGTCTAGTGGAGGAGGACGGCCGCTAGACCGGACGCGATGGAGCGATCACCGCGCCGGCACCACAAGCCCCGTTGGAATAGTCTTGCCGGTGGCACCGGATCGTTCCGCGTCGCGATATCGATTCTAATAATCGCCCGCATTTCTTGTTAGGAGAATACCATGACGAGCCTACTTCGGTTTGCCGGCAAAAATGGTGCTTGGGTCGTCGTCGCCGGAATCGTTGTCGGTTTCAGCATACCGATAGTCTCCAATTTTGCGAGACCCTATTTGGCCGTTGCGATCTTTCTGTTTACTTTCGGCTCGTTTCTGAAACTAGACAGCAAATCGTTCCGGCAGCAGGTGATGCAAACTCGCGCTGCTGTTCCCATGGTGCTGTGGGCAACATTCGGGGTGCCGCTGGTCGTTTCTGCAATCATTTGGCTGTTCAAGCCCAGTCCCGGTCTCACAGAGGGGTTGTTGTTTTGGTTGTTGGTTCCAACGAGCCCGGCCTGTGTCGCCTTTTCTGCGATACTCGGACTCAGTACACCGCTCGCCCTGCTCGCAACTGTTGCGGCGACCGCAGCGTCGCCGTTCTATATGCCGTGGTTAGCCGCTGGTCTGGGGGGCTATCACCTTGCCATCAATCCGGCGGCGATGAGCGTGCATCTGCTATTGCTCATTGGCGGCTCGGCGCTTGCCGCCTATCTCGTCAAGCGGTTTGCCGCAGGGTTTGTGCGCGACAACCCCGATGCGATGACGGGATTTTCGGTATTTTCCCTGGTGCTCGCCGGAACCGGCTCAATGGCAGGGATGCAAAGCTATTTCTTTGCCCGGCCGGTCGTCACATTGGAACTCCTTGCCCTAGCCTATGCCTTGAAATCTTGGGTTCCAGTGCGCCGGGACGCTCATATTTTGGCGTTCGGCAAGAAATGCCGCGCTTACTGCCGGATTAATCAGTGGGACGCGCACAATCACCTTGGCGTGGGTTGTGCTCGGCACGAGTATCTTGCCATTGGCCAACGTGTTCTTCGGCGTCGGCATGGTCGCTAAATACACGGCGCCGGCACTGACAAAGTGGCTCATCGCGCGGCTCAACAAAGCCGAATTTCCAGCGATGCAGGAGGTCCTGCACCGCAGTGCCTGACGACCGCCAGTCAGGCGTGGGGCGGATACAATCCGCTCTGTCCCAAATGGGACAAGGCGAGCCGTCCGATCGCGCCAATCATTCGCGCAGGGTGGCACTACGAGCCAAGGCAATCATGACAATCCGCACCTTGCTAGATCGGCAGAGTGGGCTTCGTCACTGCTCGCCCGACATCGGGAGGCAACAGATGTCACATGCGGATCAGTGGCCGACGGCGCTTGAGGTGATAACCGCGGAATGGCTGCCAGGGCAAACGGCGAGAGATGCCTCGGGCAAAACCGATCGGCGCGACTGGGGCGCGGCGGTTCTGCGGGTGCTGCGCCGCCGGCCCTGGCGGACAGCGAGCTCGCAATGGCGCCAGCTCGCCGCGCCCGGCGAAGATGATAACCAAGACCGCGGCTGATTGCCCAACAGCTGTAAGCACAGCATGCCTGCAATGGACAAGCTCAGGCGTCGATACGCGACAGCGCAACTCGGGGACGAGCTGGCGCTGGTCGTCTTCTTCTCGCTGACCGGTCTCGATCTCACCCTGTGGCTGTTGGCGAAAGGTGCGCTTGCCGGGGCCGGCTGATTTCTCGCCGCGCTGATGCCGGGATAATGGTCGGCGCAATTCCTGTTCTCGGCAATTCCTGTTCTCGGCAATTCCTGTTCTCGAATGTGAGCCGCTTCACATCCGCGTTGACCGTTGGAGACGATAATCGTGCCGACAGACATTGATTAACTCGGCCGTCAGGTGGCCGATCCGGCCGACCCCTGAGATTGGCCAATTAACCGGAGCCCGCCCACAATGGTCTTGTTGAAGAGATTACCGGCGCGCAGTTCGCCGACTGCGGTACCGCGAGAGTGGTTCGTGCCGGCTCTGGTCGGCGTGGTCGTCGCAGCCAGCTTTTTACCTTGTCGCGGCAGCGGCGCCCGCGCCTTCGATGCACTTGCAGTGCTGGCCATTGCGTCGCTGTTTTTCCTCCAGGGAGCGCGGCTCTCCCGCGATGCCGTTGCCGCGGGCATCAAGAATTGGCGCCTTCACCTCGGCATAACATCGACGACGTTCGTGCTATTTCCGGTGCTCGGCTCGGCTCTCCTCGCGCTGTTTCCCGCGGCGCTGACCCCGCCGCTCAGTATTGGGCTCTTATTTGTGTGCGTGCTGCCGTCGACAGTGCAATCTTCTATTGCACTGACCTCGATCGCCCGCGGCGAGGTCGCGGGAGCGATCTGCGCGGCGACCGGATCGAACCTCATTGGCATCGTGCTGTCGCCGATACTGCTGGCATTGTTGCTGCACACGCGTGGCGGGTCGATGGATCTGAACGGCCTCTGGAAGATCCTGCTAGAGCTGCTGGCGCCGTTCATCGCCGGCCACGCGATGCGTCCTTGGATCGGTCAATGGGCGGACCGCAATCGGGCAATTCTCGCGATCACCGATCGCGGTTCGATTCTTATCGTCGTGTACACTGCCTTCAGCGCCGCCGTTGTCAACGGCATCTGGCATCAGCTGCCAGCGATCATGTTGGAAAAGCTGGTGCTGTTTGACGCGCTTCTGCTCGCCGCGGTATTGGCGGTGATAAAGCTTGGTAGCTACCTCGTCGCAATGCCACGCAAGGACGAGGTCGCGATGGTCTTTTGCGGCTCGCAGAAATCCGTCGTCACCGGGGTGCCGATGGCGCACTTGCTGTTTGCCGGCCCGGTAGCGGGGTTCATCGTGCTCCCGATAATGATTTATCACCTATTGCAGCTGCTGGTCGGCGCCTCGCTGGCGCGCCGGTACGCCGCCGGCTTCGCTGCGCCGGTGGCTAGCGTTTCCCGTGGCTCTGCGGTTGCCACCGAGGAGATGAGATAAAGCCGGACGGATCATGGTGGCAACGCCGTTGTTCGCCGGCCTGATTCTGGACAAAACGGGAGGTGGCAATGCGGCGAGGCGGCGGCGCTGCTGCGCGCGTTTGGCACGGCGGACGTCGCGTCGCGACCACGAATGGCTGCAGCACTGCTCGCTCGCGTAGGAAGCGCAGAGGGGGGCCTGCCGGCTGTCGCCGTGGTCAATATGCCGTTGCGGGCATAGCACCAATACCGCATTGCGGGTTTCGAAGGCAGTGGGCTGCGCCGTACACTCCATCGCTGAAATGCGCCGAAAGCAACGGAGCGCCGCGATGCTACGCAGCCGAACAGAAATTACAAAAGCCAAGTATTTCGGTCCCTTGACCGAAGCAATTCTCGAACGCGATCAGCCGCGGACAGCCGATCTGTTTTTCAAGATGGTGGCGAAAGAGGGCCGCTCGATCGGTGATGCGCTCGCGGTCGTAACGGCGGCTGAAGCGCCCTACGTCCAGGTTCCCTCCCATATCAACATCAAGGACGGCCAGGTCTCGCTGATCAACAACGACCATACGATCCTCGGCTTGCGTGCCGCGGCGGCGTTGATGCCATACTTGCCCGAGACCTACCGGCTGCTGCCGTTATTGCAGAGCGTGTGGTACATCCCGGCCGGGCTCGATATTTGGAACCAGCTGCTCGGCAAATATCCCGGCCGCTACGCGACAATGAAGGGGATCAATGTGCCGCCGCCGGATTACGGACCGGTCGTCTGGCACGAGGACCATGAACCGCTGCGCGAACAAGGCTCGGTTGAGGAGCGGCTGCATTCGCATATGATCGCCACCGTCAGCGGCGACGCGCGGCGGTCCTATGGCCTTTTCCTGGGATTGGCGGAGGACGAACAATTACGCCCGATGCTGCGCGAACAGCTCGAATTTCTCGGCCTGATCGACCTGCAGGACACGGTTATTGGCCGCAAGGCGCGCAACACCGGGCATAAGGCGATCAGGGCGCGCGCGATTACCGATCTTGCCGATGTCGTCGGCTGGGACGACGCGCACGGTGTCTACTATATGGGCGTACCCGACATGGCGGTCGGCCCGCTCTATTACTCGCTCTATGATGCAGTATGCGTAAGGCTTGCGGCCGAGTTCCCTGAGGATGCCGGCAAAAGCCTGGTACACACGAACAAAACGCCGTTGAGCCCGGCTGAGGTCGAAGCGATCGTCGAGCAGCTGATGACCGCGGACAGCGGCACCGTCTGGGGCCTATTGACCGGGCATCTCAAAAACGGCAAGTCGATCCGCAGTCTTGGCGACGCGATCCAGCTCGGCGCTGCCGAATTGATTCTGCGCACAACCGTGCCGCGGCAGTTCAGCAACGGCCAGCACCCATTCGACTATTGCAATGTTGCGAACAATTGGATCCGCAGCCGCAACAATCCATACCAGGCGCGCATCCTGTACTTGATGGCAAGCTTCATCAACGATGTGGCCCACGAGAATAAGCTCTACAGCTCGGTCATCGAGCAGGAACTGGCTGGATATGACGCTGCCGGCCGCACGCCGCAGGCGCTGCTCGGCGAACTCGATGACGCGATCATGGCGCTCGACTTCCCGCGTGCCACGGCTGTTGCCAACGCCTATCTCCAATCGGGCGCCGATCGCCGGCCTTACCTGGAGACCGTTGCGCTGTGCGCCTGCCGCTTTCAGGACGATCCGCACAACCAGAAGATCACGGTCTCCACTTTTGAAGAATACGGGCATAATTCAACGCATTTGCGCGATCGGCTGCTGCTGGCGACGCCGCGGCTATTGGCCGGCTGGACCAAAATGCCGGGCGAACGCGACTGCCACGCCCGCTTTATGCGCGAGTGGATCCGCAACTGAGCGACTTGGTCTTGGTACTACAGAGCCCGATCATTCGGCGGCGGCCTGTCGCCATTCGAGCCGGTGCAGGCCGCTTTCGCGCGCCAGATCGTCGGCGAAACCGGGGGTGAAGGCGGCGCGACCATCATCGTGCCAACGCAATTGATAGCGAATCTCGCAGCATTTGCCGTCTGTCGGTGAAGACGCGCAACTCGCCGGCAACCTTGTAGCCGGCATGGGCAAGGGCAGCGAGGACGCGCTGTTCGATCTCGGCGCCGGTGTCGAACGAGACGACAAGGCGAGCCCGGCGCGGGATGCCGATGCGGTGCTCGGCCCATTTCAGGCACCACAACACAAATCCGGCGAGACCAAACGCAACCACCCCGAGCGCGAGGTAGCCTGCGCCAAAGCACATTCCCATAACCGTGACGAACCAAAGCGTCGCGGCGGTCGTGACGCCTTCTACGAGCTTTCCACGCCGGACGATTGCGCCGGCACCGATAAAGCCTATCCCGGCAAATATGCCTTGCGGCAACCGCATCAGGCCTTCCGACCTGTTCATGGCAGGCATTAGCAGA
This sequence comes from uncultured Alphaproteobacteria bacterium, assembly GCA_963846635.1. Lineage (GTDB taxonomy): Bacteria > Pseudomonadota > Alphaproteobacteria > ATCC43930 > CGMCC-115725 > AP-15. The sequence goes on from CAWJXM010000035.1 coordinate 101,881, forward strand.
TTGACGAGGATCATTGTTATCGAAGCCGCGAGGCAGACCAGCAAGGTCGTGCGCAAACCGACCCGCTGCTGTCGCTTGCCGCGATTGAGACCGATCAGGCCGCCGGCGATCATCGTCAACGCCAAGCGAACCGCGATCATCCCCCATCCGAGATGTTCGGGCATCGCGATCGGCGCCTCCATTTCCCCGCACCTGGCCGCGCAGGATGGCCACTGTCACATTTCCTTCATAACCTGCGCATAGGAGATAACAGCAAACAACGCCGTACCTCCGATGATGTTGCCGAGCAGGACCGGAGCGGTGAAATCGGCGAGCATCTGGCCAAAGCCGAGCTGGCCGTTCAGGACCAACAGAAAGCCCTCGACGCTACCCGCCACGATATGGGTGAAGCCAAAGATCGCGATCAGGTAGGTGTTCATCGTAATCACAAAGAACTGGGCACCCTCGGCGCTCGGGATCAGCCAAACCATCCCGGCGATCAGAAACCCGGCGCCGATCCCGCGGCACAGCATCTCGACCCAAGCGAGCGCCATCATCGAACGGCTGAGCTCGATCATGGCAGCGCGCAACTCTGGCGACACCGCCGGCGTTATCGTCCAAAATAGGGCGGCGAAAAGGTGCCGGTCATGTTGGCGACAAACACGACACTCCACATCCGTGCCAGTCGCCGCAAGTTGTCCGCCGTGAACTGGGCGACGACGGGTAGCACGACGGTGACCGTGTTTTCGGTAAAGAGCTGCTGGCGCGCCAGGACGACGATTAGGAAGCCGACCGAATAACCGAAGCCGCTGACCAGCGGACGCCACGATACCGCCGGCAGACGGAGCCAAAGCACCGCCTCGGCCAACAACGAAAAACTGATCGACAATCCGGCCGCAACACCCGACCACCATAGCGAGATGATCGGGCGCTCCATTTCGGTTTCGCCTTCGCGGCGAACGATCTCGTAAATGACCGGCGTGCGCAGGCGCGCCCGATCCTCGATGTCTTCGATTTCGCGTTCGGTGACGCCGGGCGGCAGTTCCTCCTCGGAAGCCTCGGCGCGATCGTTTTCTTCAGGGGGGCTGATCGTCCCTGCCATCAATCGATCCATGTGTTGGGGGTTCGCGAGCGACCCAAGCGGGCGTCGCTGTTGCGAGACCAACACCACGAGGGAGCCATCCGTTACCGAAGCCGGCGGCCGCGTGCGTTTCCAAACCTTGGCGCCGGTACCGGAAGTGACGGTTCAGAGGAGATCCGACGACCCGGTCTTGACACTTTGATTACCGCACTTATCCTCATATTCGGCATAACCGGTGGCCGGGCAGTTTCGCCCGGCTTTTCCTGGATTCAAAAATGCTCACTTTGAGCATAAGGAGAAAGACGTGCTGGAGACCGCGACCCAAAGCCCCGCATCCGCGCTGCCGCTGCCCGAAATCTATGCGCGCGTCGAGCGGCACATTCCCGCCTTCGAATGGCCGATCCTGGCCGATGACATCAGCGAAATTCTGCAGTTGAAACGCCAGCGCAACGCGGTCGTCCTGGCGCACAACTACCAGACCCCCGACATCTTCCACACTGTGGCCGACATTGTCGGCGACAGTCTGGCGCTGGCCCGCGAGGCCGCGCGCACCGATGCCGATGTGATCGTGCTGGCCGGGGTCCATTTCATGGCCGAGACGGCTAAATTGCTGAACCCTGGAAAAACCGTGCTGATCCCCGATCTCAAGGCCGGCTGCTCGCTCGCGGCGTCGATCACCGCAGCCGACATCCGGCTGATGCGCGAGCGCCATCCGGGGGTGCCGATTGTCAGCTATGTCAATACATCGGCTGCGGTAAAAGCCGAATCCGACATCTGCTGTACGTCGGCGAACGCCAAAAAAATCGTCGAAGGACTTGGCGCGCCCCGCGTCATCATGCTTCCCGACGAGTATCTAGCGCGCAACACCGCGGCCCAGACCAAGGTCGAGATCATCGCCTGGAAGGGACATTGCGAGGTGCATGAGCGCTTCACCGCCGAGGACGTCAGGAGTGTGCGCGAAAGCCATCCGGGGGTCGTGGTGCTTGCGCATCCCGAATGCCCGCCCGATGTCGTCGCGGAATGCGACTTCACCGGCTCGACCGCGGCGATGGCCGATTATGTCGGCAAACAACGCCCCGCGCGCGTCGTGCTGCTGACCGAATGCTCGATGAGCGACAATGTGGCGCTGCAATACCCCGAACTCGAGTTTGTGCGGCCATGCAATCTGTGTCCGCACATGAAGCGTATCACCTTGCCAAAGATTAGGCGGGCGCTCGAGACGATGACGCACGAGGTTACGGTCGATCCGGAGATAGCTGTCCGCGCGCGTCGGGCGGTCGAGCGCATGATGGCGTTCGGCTGACACCGCGGGAAGCCGCAAATGGCGATGCGGTCGGCAACACTTCAGAGGATACGCGGAACCGGCGCTGCGGGAGACCAGGAGCTGTCCGAGCAGCTTACGGCGCCCCTTGCCCGGCCTTGCGCCGGGCATCCACGTCTTCGCTGGATCGGCCGGGCGACCGAAAGTCGTGGATGGCCGGGTCAAGCCCGGCCAAGAGGTCAGCAGGCTTGGTCGGCCTCTTCCCAAACGCATGCCGTGGAAAGAGCTTGGCGATGGCGATGCGGCTGATCATCGAACCGATTGTCCGTGCGGCGCTGTTGGAGGATTTGGGCCGCGCCGGTGACATCACCAGTGACGCGATCGTACCCGCAGAGGCGCAGGTCGAGGCGGCGATTGCGGCGCGTCAGCCAGGGATCATCGCGGGGCTCGAAGCCGCTCTGCTCGCCTTCGAATTGGCCGAGCCGGCCCTTCGTATCGAGCGCTCTGCGTGCCGATGGCGCCCGTGTCGCTCGCGGCGACCTCGTTGCCCGCATCGCCGGACCGGCGCGCGGGGTTCTCGCCGCCGAGCGGACAGCACTCAACCTCGTGAGCCGGATGTCCGGGGTCGCGACGGCGACGCGCGCCTTGGCCGATGCAATCGCCGGCTCGAAGGCTAAGATCGTCTGCACCCGCAAGACCACGCCCGGTCTGCGCACCTTGGAAAAGGAGGCGGTGCGGCTCGGCGGCGGCGCCAACCATCGCTTTGGTCTCGACGACGCGATGCTGATCAAGGACAATCACTTGGCGTTGGCGGGCGGGGTGAGGCCGGCGCTCGAGCGTGCTCGCGCGCATGCCGGACATCTCGTCAAGATCGAGCTCGAGGTCGACACGCTCGATCAACTCGCCGAAGCGCTTGCGGTTGGAGTTGACGCAGTCCTGCTCGACAATATGAGCCCGCCGACCTTGCGCCGCGCGGTAGCCATGGTCGAAGGCCGCGCCGATAACCGAGGCCTCCGGGACGGATTAGTCCGGACACCGTCGCCGAGGTCGCGGCCACCGGCGTCGATCTGATTTCCTCAGGCTGGATAACGCACAGCGCCCCGATCCTCGATCTCGGCCTCGACATCGCCTAGCGGGCCTGCAGCAGACCAGCGGCTCTGGGCCGGCAGGTCGGTGTTGCTGCGGCCAAATCCAGTTCAACCGGCGCCAAAGCAATGTTCATTGCCGGGAAAGCGGCGGGCCCGGACATCCGCGGCATAGGCCGCGGCCGCGGCCGCGATCAGCGGCGCCAATTCGGCATAGCGCTTGACAAAGCGCGGGGTAAATTCGGTGAAGATGCCGAGCAAATCGTCGGTGACGAGGATCTGACCATCGCAGGCGGGCGAGGCGCCGATGCCGATGGTCGGCACCGGCACCCGCTCGGTAATCGCGCGGGCGACCGGCTCCAGGGTGCCTTCGATGACGATCGAAAAGGCACCGGCCTCGGCAATCGCGACAGCATCGGCCATGACGCGTTCGGCCTGTTCACGGCCGCGACCCTGCACCCTGAACCCGCCGGCGGTGTTGACCGACTGCGGCATCAACCCGACATGCCCCATGACTGGCACGCCACGTCGGGTTAAAAATTGCACCGTCTCGGCCATTTCGGTACCGCCTTCGAGCTTGACCGCGGCACAGCCGGTTTCAGCCATAATCCGCGCCGCATTGCGAAACGCCTGGCGCGCCGATTCCTGATAGGCGCCAAACGGCAGATCGACAACGATCATCGCGTGCGCCGAACTGCGCATCACGGCGCCGCCATGCGCGATCATCATGTCGACCGTGACCGGTAGGGTGCTGTCGAACCCGTAAACGACCATACCGAGTGAATCGCCGACCAGCATGAAATCGACATGATCGTCGAGCAGCCGGGCGATTGGTGCGGTGTAGGCGGTCAATCCGACGATCGGGAGCCCACCTTTGACGAAATCGCCGATGCCACGCCGCTTGACCCGGCCGGAGCTTGCTGACTGTGCGCTCATTCCCGCCTCCTTGGGCGCGAATGTAAGTCAAGCAACGGGCGAGTTACACTGGCTTGACTCGCCTCGGCCTTAGCGCCTTCGAAATTATCGGGGTGGCGGGGCGTAGGTCGGCGAACTCGACCCGGTCGAGTTGGTTTCGTCGTTGCGCTGTCCGCCAGCGCCTGGGCTCTTGTTGCTGACCGATTGACCGTGATGGCGAAGAACATTTCGCTGATGTTTTGTCGCGAGCGGTCCGGCTTGCGGAGACTTCATGGTCGCCGGCGACCCCACGGCCGGACCCGAGGTGACACCTTGAGCCGGGCCCGGGCTGCCTGTTTGATTGGTCTGAGCATAAACCTGGGTTGAAAGCAGTAATGTTGCGGCGATTGCGAGCGCCTTGCTGAGCATGCGTTTTCTCCCGAGAGCATTGTTAGGGATACTCACGCCAACAGTGAACGCGCGGGCTGGTTCCGGCCAGTGCAGCGATGCCGGCTAGACGGTTTCGCCGGGGCGGTGCCGGCAATTGTTTTGACATAGGCGGTCTTGCCAATCTCGTGCGCCAGCGCAGAGCGGGCGACGACATCCTGCCAGCCCATGACGCAAGCCAGCTCGCTCTCCACACCATTCGACAGGACGTCAGCCGCGGTCGTCTCGTTGTACGCGTCGGGCGGCACCGCATTAAGGCAAGTCAGGATCACCGCAACAAATGCATTCATTTGGGAACTCGCGAACCAAGTGGATGAGCGTCCTTTGTCGCCTGTCCCCACGATCACTGCAGCGCGGTACTTGCAATCCTGGCGGCTAGCTCCATGCGGTCAATGACGCCTTCGAGGTTCCCCTCCCTTATCAAGACCAGATAGGGTGCGCGGCCGCGCAGGATGGCAGATTTCGATAGTGGCCCGCGCTCGGCGCCGGATTCCTCCAACACCTCACCCTCCTGTCTGATTCCCAACTCGCGCAGGCTTGCCGGCGTGATAACCTGCTTAATGTTGGTTTCCGGCAGCCCGAACGACGTAATCATCGCGCCCGAGTAGTAGGAAAGCACCAGGTCTATTTCACCACCATATTGGCCACGCGCGAGTTCCCGGCTCTGGAGATACACCATTTCCAACTTCGGGACGGCCTTGGCGAGTGCGCGTCGGATTTCAGTGGGTGACGCCAGGAGAAGGAACCGACCGTCCATATCCAGCAGCAAAAACTGGCGGATCTCGGTAAAGTCGGACGCCAGTGCGGCGGCGAGGTGCAACCTCGTGTTCCACCAGGGCGTGGGACCAAGGCGTATGGCCACAAACTCGGCCGAACCCAATTGCTCGATCTGCTGTTGGATGTTCGGGAGATAAGAGGGACCTAACTCGGTGGCGGTGCTGATCTGTTCGATCGCCGCCAAACTTTCGACCCGCTTGGTCGACTCGTACTGTAATACCGAGACTAACGCTCGCTTTGCGAGGTTGTCGGGATTGCGAAAAAACGCTACCCACTTTTCCGACTTCAGCCGGGTGCGCAGCTCACGAATGCGCTTTCCGTTATCCTTCTCTTGCTCGGCGTCCCTCAGAGTGGCAGGCCAGGGGACATCGTCGGCTAACAAAAAGATTAGGCGCGGCTTCTCTGCCCGTCCTGCTGCGAGATATTCTAGTTCCGTAATGGACTGGCCTTCCGGATTATCCTCGATAGGAATGTACCCATATCTCCAAGCGAGGATGCCGACGTAGAGATCGGAATTTGCAGCGTCCGTCTCACAAACGACTCTAGGTCTGTCGTCGCGAGCGGGATACTTTTCCATCGCCTCCACGCTATAGCCACAACTACGCAGCGCATCGGCTACCGCCTGTCGGTAATCCTTCAGATCTTCATAAGGCGATGAGATATAGACGCTCTTCATGGACCTCTCCTCAGTCCTGGGCCATGAGAATACTGTGAAACGAATTGATAGTGCCGCGTGTGAGCCTTTTCACACTAACTTTTTTACGTCACGCTTCGATTTGCGAGAGTCCTAACTTAAGATACATGTAAGGGATCTGGTGGAGAAGGGCATGGTTCGCCGTCGAAAGGGGGAGCCATGGGCGGGATTGTCTGCAAGCGCTGTCAAGCGACGGATTACGTCAAGAGGGGAACGGTTCGAAATCTGCAACGCTACCAATGCAAGACCTGCGGATGCAATTTCACAAACACGCCGCCGCGCGGCAAGCCGCCGGGAATGAAGGCTCTGGCGCTGATGCTTTATGCCATGGGCAATATGAGCTTTTGCCGCATCGCTCGCCGTCTCGGGGTCAGCGATGTCGCGGTCCTCAAGTGGGTTGGTGACAAAGCCCGCCGGCGGCCCAAACCGGCGGTGACGACCGAGACCGTCATGATCACGCTCGACGAGATGTGGCATTTTCTCAAACAAAGACTTACAAGCTCTGGGTTTGCCGCGCGTATGACGCTGTCGCTCGCCGCCCCGTCGCCGGGGTGCTTGGTGGCCGTGATGACGCCACCCCCGCCTTCGCGGGGGCAGGCTCTGTCAAAAGCTCCTCGATAAAGTCGGCCTCAAGGGCAAGACCGTCCTCGCCGACGACGGGGACGGCTTTCACCGTCTCATCCCCGAAGACCAGCTCTTCACCGGCAAAGACCTGACCTTCTCCATCGAGCAGGACAACAGCAACATCCGCGATTTTCTCGCGCGCTTGCCGCCGCCGGATCAAAGTCGTTGCCAAAGCCGTGGAAATGGGTTGATCTGTCCCTGCGCATCTAATCACTTCCACGACAATCCGCGCAACTTCGCTGCCCTCGCCGCCACCTTCTTATGTATCTTCAGTTAGGACTCTCCGATTTGCTGACCCATGAGGGTTCGACACAAATCCCGGCTTCGCGGATCAGGCCCGTGGTGGAGCAACCTGACCTAGCGGCAATGGCGCATTAGAATGCTGGCGATAGACGAATTCGGGGGCGGGGAGGGCGGTTTCGGTGCGGGCCGCGGCTAGTAATTCGTGGTCGGGGGAGAGGGCGCAAGCGGGGTCGGTTCGCGCTGCATCGCCGGTCAAGGCGAAAGCCTGGCAGCGGCAGCCGCCCCAGTCGATCTCGCGCCTTTCGCAGCCGCGGCAAGGTTTGGGCATCCAATCAGTACCGCGAAAACGGGCAAAGGCCGGGTCATTGCGCCAAATCTCGGCGAGGCTGGCGGCGCCGACATTGGGAAAGCGCAGTCCGGACAGGGTTTCGGCGGCATGACACGGCAGCACCGTGCCCGATGGGGTGACGTTCAGAAAGCGTCTGCCCCAACCGCCCATGCACGCCTTCGGGCGGCGGGCGTAGTAATCGGGCACGACGTAATCGATCGCCATCACACTTTTGAGTCGGACGCGAGCGGCCTCGACGAGCGTCGTCGCCTGTTCGAGTTGTTCGCGGCTGGGCAACAGCGCAGCGCGGTTCTGCAACGCCCAGCCGTAATATTGCACATGGGCGATTTCGAGCCGGTCGGCGCCAAGCCGCAGCGCCAATTCGATCATGTCTTGGAGCCGGTCGAGATTTTGCCGGTGGACGACCGCATTGACCGTCAATGGCAGTCCGGCATCGCGCACCAGCTGCGCCGCGCGGTGCTTTTGGGCTTGTGCGCCGGCTAGCCCGGCGACCCGATCGCCCTGCCCGGGATCGGAATCTTGCAGGCTAAGTTGGACATGTTCGAGACCCGCCTCGGCGAGAGCCGCCATTCGCGCAGCGTCGAGCCCGATACCGGAGGTGATCAGATTGCCATAAAGGCCGGCTTGAGCAGCATGAGCGACGAGGCTGACGAGATCGCGGCGAACCAGCGGCTCGCCACCGGAGAAATGCACTTGCAGAACACCGAGTGCCGCCGCCTCGCTCAGCACCCGTTGCCAGGCCGCGGTGTCGAGCTCGACTCCCGCCCGCTCCAGCGCCAATGGGTTCGAGCAATACGGGCAGCGCAATGGGCAGCGATGGGTCAGCTCGGCAAGCAGCGCTAACGGCGGCTCGACCGCAGTTGACGCCGCGATCATTGGCGCAACACTTTTTTGTCGACCAGATCCTGCAGCATTGCCAGCACATCGCCGGCGATCACCTCGCGCGGCGCTTGGTATTCGCGGCCGAGCTGGTCAATGATGGCATCGGCGTCGCGCACCCCGTCGACGAGCTTGAGCACCGCGACCGCCTGCTCGTCAGGCAATAGCAGCCGCTCCGGCGCCAGCACAACCCAGGCCTGTCTCGTCTCGTCGAAACGAAATCTGGCGTGGGCGGCAAAGCGCAGCACGCTGCCGCCGGCGACCACGGTGCTGCCCGTCACCGCTAGGGTCCTGGGACGAACGCGCCCGGCGGAATCATCCCGGGCGCGACATAGGCAAGATAAAGCGCGTCGAGCTGCACCCATAGCACGTCGCATTTGAAGCGCAGGGTATCGAGGATTTGGGCCTGTTTTTCCGGCGTGTCGGCGTGCTCTTTGACATAAGACAATGCGAACGCCACATCAGTCGGCGCCTGGGTGAGGCGCGGCGTGAAGTAAGCGAGCGTGTCGGGGCTGATAAAATCGTAATTGCGCAACATGCCCTCGACCCGCTCATGGATGATCTGCGGCGAGAACAACTCGGTCAGGCATGAGGCGACCGCCTCCAATAATGATCGGTCGCGCACGAAATTGACATAAGCATCGACCGCAAATCGCGTTGCCGGCAATAGCCCGCGGGTCGAAATTACATAATCGCGGTCGAGACCGAGCCCCTCGGTCAATTTCAGCCAGCGGGCGATGCCGCCGGTGTTCTCGTCGTCGCCATCGTGATCGAGGATGCGGCGGCGCCATTCGCGCCGTAACGCCGGGGTCGGCAAGCGGGCGATCAGGTAGGCGTCCTTGGCCGGGATTCGGGCTTGGTAATAATACCGGTTCAAGCGCCCAGGCCTGCAGCTGGCCGCGGGTCAGCTTGCCATCCCGCATCATGTGATGGAATGGGTGTTGGTCGTGGTAGCGCTCGGCGCCAATCGCGCGCAATTCGGCTTCGAGCTGGTCGGGGGTCAGCAGGGTTGCGGGGGCCGTAGCAGTCGGGCTCACAACCTCACCTCCATCCCGTCATAGGCGATCTCCCATCCGGCTGCCTCGGCGATACGCCGCTCGGGCGAATCTTCGAGGAGGACCGGGTTCGAATTGTTGATGTGGATAAAGATCCGCCGCTGCACGTCGAGGTCGCGGAATGCCGCGATCGCTCCCTCGTTGCCTGACATGCTGATATGACCCATGCGCTGCCCGGTCTTTTCGCCGATGCCCATGCGGATCATCTCGTCATCCTGCCACAATGTGCCATCGAAAAACACGAGGGAGCTGCCGGCGAGCCTTTGCTGCAACGGCTCGGCCATCCGGGCACAGCCGGGAATAAAGAAAAATCGGCCGCCATCGGCCGTATCGATGAGTTCGAGCCCAATCGCGTCTCCGGCTTCGCTCACCCCCGGATCGCGCCCGCCCTCTTCGAGATAGAGCGGCACCTTGCCGGGTACCGCGAAGCCACGCACCGCAAGACCCGAAGCCCCGGATGCGCCGGCAAGTTCGCAGGTTTCGCCGAGCAACAACTCACGCCGCTCGACATAGTCGGGCGCAAGGACCCCAAAGATCGGGTTTGTGGCGATCACTTCGAGTACCGGCCGCGGTGCGTACAGCGTGAACCGGTGACGCTCACGCAAATGCAACAGACCGGCAATGGCATCGACATCACCGCCGGTCACGACCACGCCCGCAATCGGCGAGGAGCGTAGCCCTTCGCGTGGGTGCAATGCAGGTGTCGCCTCGATTTGCAGACGCAGATCAGGTGACGCGTTCAGCAGAAACCAGTCGTGGTCATTGGCTGACACCGCGAGCGAGGCTTGCGAGCGGACGCGGGCCCGCGGAGTACCTCGCCGCGCTTCACGACACGCCGGCGCATTCGAGTTCCATTGCGGGAACCCACCGCCGGCCGCGGCTCCAAGGACAACCGCGTGCAACATCGGATCCCCCGGCGACGTCGGCCAGCATTAGCGCTAGGAAGCGCGGGTTAAACCTCCGCGCAAGCGTAGCAGTTGATCTCCATTCCGACCGCAATCTCGACGATAACCGGTGTCTTCCACTTCATGGCAATTCCTCCAATCCCCTGTTTACCAATGCGAGGCTAAGTCGGCCGCCTCCCCCTGTCAATCAACAACCCTAATCTCCCGGCTAAGGTGATGTCAGGTCGCCCGCGTGGTAGTTAATCGCCTCTTGGTTCGCCGGGCCGATGCTGGTATCTGTTTCCCATCCGGCAAACCGGCTGCGGATGCGTTGTATACGGCGATGCTTGCGCTGAACGAGTCGCGGCTGAAGCCGGGTCCATCGAAGCTAACAATTGAGGGGAGGATCGGATGGCCATATTTACCCACGTCACCGTCGGCACGAACGACCTCGCAAAGGCTCGTGCCTTTTACGACAGCGTGCTGGCGCCACTGGGGTTAAAGCGCCTGACGGATCTCGGCGACAACGGATCGATCTGGGGCGAAAGCGATCCGGAATTTTTTGTGCTGAAGCCGGCTAACGGCCAACCGGCAACTCATGCCAATGGCGGGACGATCAGCTTTGTCGCCCCTAGCCGGGCCGCAGTTGCCGCGTTTCACCGTGCTGCTCTTGCCGCAGGCGGCAAAGACGAAGGTGCGGTCGGCCCGCGGAGCTGGAAGCCGAACGCCTATGCCGGCTACGTCCGCGATCTCGACGGTAACAAACTCGCTGCTTACTGCTTCAAAGCGGAATAGGCGCGAGATCATCGGCCGGGGTCGGCCGCGCGCACCAATAGAGGGGACAGTCCCATGGATTGACGCGGCCGCCTCGTCCAATTTGCAAACCCATCAAAAGACCGCCTCGACTGCCATTGACGCGTTTGCGCTTTCCGCCCGTAGCGCGAGTGGCACGGATTAGCTGGGACATTGCGGGCATCATTGCTGCTAATCTTGATTCCGCTCCAACTGAGATCGCGGCCACGAAAATTAATTGTGCTCCGCTGATTGCCGCCCGTCAGTGGGCAATGTGCAGCGACTGCCCAGGAGAAGCAGGAAATTCAGACGGTCTCAGAGGTGGCGTGGGTAGTCGCGCGATTGGTAGGCTTTTTCGATCGGGGTGCAATCGCGGTCGCCGCCAAGCCGCAATGAAATGGTTATTGCTGGTTGTATCGACGATTGCGCTCTTATTGCCGGTAGCCACAGGCCGAGCTGCTGGGGTTTCTGCGATTGTCGAGCTGTTGCATGCAACAATCGAGAAAACGGAAGAGCAGCGGCTGCTGATCGTATTTGCGGCCGAGGGCGAACCAGGTCTCACCTTCAAACCAACTCACCAGGTCTGGGACTGGTCCAGGACCAGCAAGCTTGTCATTCCCGTTCAAAACCGCGGTGATGAGCCGCATGACCTTGCGGATCCGCGTCGAGAGTGTCGGCGCCGATCCCGCGACCATCAAAACATTGAGCGGCGAGACGGCCATCGCCCCAAAAAGCGGCCGCCAGCTCGCTCTATGGCTGGCGGCGCCACCGCCTCGAACCATGGGTATGACGGCGGGGCCCGCACTCGCGGTTGCCGGACTGGAACCCGAGATCCTTCCGCTAACAGCGTCAAAAGGTTCAGTCAATCCCGCGCGTATAACATCGGTCCGCTTTGGGATATCGCGACCCACCGTTCCGCGGATGTTGGCCGTCGGTCCATTGCAAGTCGAACCGCCGAGCCGCGCGGAAACCAGCGCCTATAACGGCATTGTCGACAGCTTTGGCCAATATCGCCCGGGAAGCCTGGCCCGAAAAAGTCAATTCGGTTGCGATGCTGCGCGCCAAAGGTGCCGAGGAAGCTGCAATTTTGGCAAAATGGCGTATGGCCTCGCCAAATCGCGACCATTTTGGCGGGCTGCCCGGCGTCGGCCGGTTCACTGCGACCGGCTTTTTTCGAACCGAGCGGCGCCACGGCAGATGGTGGCTCGTCACGCCCGATGGCAACGCATTCTTCTCGATCGGCATGGATGTCGTCCAGCCGTCGGGAGCGACTTTTGTCGAGGGGCGCGAGTTTATGTTTCATGACATTCCAATGCGCAATGGAGCGCTGGAGCGCTCGGAGCGCATTGGAGCGAAAAGGACGCCCGCCGGGGTTTGGGGGCACAGCGCGGCCGCTTCTTCGATCACGGCTACGCCTTCGATTTCTACACGGCCAATCTCGAACGCAAATTCGGCGCCGATTGGCACAGGCTTTGGCGCGAGGAATCGCTGGCACGGCTCGAAGCCTGGGGTTTCAACACGATTGGTAACTGGAGCGAGCCGGAATTGTGGGCAATGCACAGGCTGCCCTACACAGTCCCGCTGTCGCCGCAGGGCGATTACGCCAAGGTCAGCTCCGGTGAGGATTGGTGGGGCCCAATGCCCGACCCCTTTGATCCGCGTTTTGCCGCCGCTGCCGATCGTATGGCGCGGAATGCCGCAGCGCAATTCGGCAATGACCCCTATCTGATCGGCTATTTTGTCGACAACGAGCTCAATTGGGGGCAGGGATGGTCGAAGGATCCGCGGGCTCGCTATAGCATCGCGCTCGGTGCGCTTGCCGCGGGTTCCGAAAGCCCGGCCAAATCCGCTTTTATTGCACAGCTCGCTCGAACCTATCACGAACCGGACAAGCTCGCACAAGCCTGGAAGATCCCGCGCTCCTCGTGGAACGAGCTGCGTCGCAACGGATTTGCGTTATCTGATGCGAGTTTAGGCAAGCCGACTGTCGTCGGCGACCTTGCCGCCTTCACTCGCCTCTTTGCCGAAGCCTATTTTCGGACCGTGTCCGAGGCCTTGCGACGCCACGATCCTCATCATCTTTACCTGGGTAGCCGCTTTGCGTGGCAGACTCCGGAAGCAGTCGAGGCCTGTGCCCGATGGTGCGATGTCGTGAGCTTCAACCTGTATAAGCGATCGATCGCCGATGATCGCGAGGGGTGGGCGCATTTCCACGCCCTCGGCAAACCGGCAATAATTGGCGAATTCCATTTCGGTTCGACCGATCGCGGCCTGTTCTGGGAAGGGCTTGTCGGTGCCGGTGCGGAGAATGAGCGCGGTCCCGCCTATACCCGCTATCTGCGCGCCGTTGCCGCCAATCCCGATTTTGTCGGCGCCCATTGGTTCGACTATATCGACGAGCCGCTGACCGGGCGCACGCTCGATGGCGAAAATGGTCATATCGGCTTTGTTAGCGTCGCCGATCTGCCTTATCAGGGTCTCATCACAGCGGCGCGGGATGCCAATCAAGCGGTCTTGTGCGAATTGCAACGCACTGCCGGAGCGGATGTGCCCCACTGAGCGTTTCCGACGCGATCGATCCCAGCTGCGCGGTCGCAAATCCGCGTGATCGGAGAATCCGATACATCCGGGCGGACCAGTATCAAAGATACGACCCTCTCATGGCAAAGACTGGGCCAAGCTTTTCCCGCGTTCGCCAAGCGTTCGGCACACCCAAAATCAATAATATGCGATCGATGATCGGGAACCCACTCCTTATCGCGATTGTATGCAAAACACCGCTTCCTGCATCATAGGGAGGAGAAACATGACAAAATCCTCTTCTGACAACCCCGATCTCAGGCGCCATAAACGCGAAAAGGCTACGATCGATCATTTGGTCGATAAGGTCTTCGATCCCGAGGGCGCAGAGAAACATCAGCAGTCGCCAACCACCGAGAGCGGTACTTCGGTCGAAGAGCAAGTACGAAAGGAATGGGATCCCAAGAAGGGCGGCGGTTTGCCGGTCTTCTGATCCGCCGCAAGAACTCATAGACCTCCCCGGCCAATTTTGTAATTCAATAGTCTCTACTCAAATCCTCTGATCAGAACCTATGCTGTGGTTGTCATTGCGAGCGCAGCGAAGCAATCTCGCCGGACAGTGCGCACTCGGATCGGGACGGGATTGCTTCGTCGCCTTTCAGGCTCCTAACCAGAAACCTTTGATAGGGCCAGCGCTGTGGGAGCATCAGGTGGCATCGGCGGGGGGTTGGAGTTGGGCGGCAAAGCCGAGCTTGGCGAGCTGGCTGACCAGGCGTCTGGCCTTGGCTTCCGGCGAGCGTCGATCGCAGGAGTTGGCGCCGAGATCGCGATGCGGCAGACCGGATTTGAGCATGTGATAAATCGCGGTCAGGATCGAAGCGGTGCCGGCGCAGATTGCGGTTTGCGGCCCGTGTCGGCTTTGCAGCCGAAAGAACGGCGCCCGGTCGGAGCTGTCTTTGGCGCGTTTGGCGGCCCAGGCGCATTGCACGAGCCTGGTTTTCAGCCACGGCGCCCCGCGGCGCAGGCGCGTGGATTTGCGCTGGCCGTGGGCCTTCAGCCCACGGGCTGGTCCCGTGGGGATCATGGCCGCGATCATCCGCCGACCCCTCACCCCCATCAGGTCGCTGATCACCGCACCGCGCTTGATGTTGGCCTCTTCAAGCGTCGTCTCGAGGCGCTGAACATGCCGCGTCTGCTCGCGCACCAATTGCTTGCGGGGCGCATCAGGGCGCGCCGCTCTTGGATGTCGTCCTCCGGCACAAAACTCGCCCCGATCAGCCCGCAGGCGAGCCGATCGGCGATCCACATCGCATCGTTCATGGCGCTCTTGCGCCCGGGCATGTTCTTGATATGCGCCGCATTGGCCACCATCAGCACCAAGCGCCCGTCGCTCAGGATGGTCCACACCGGTTTCCAGTACACCCCAGTCGCCTCCATCGCGACATGCGTGACCCGGCTCTCGGTCAACCACGCCAGCAGGGCCACCAGGCCCTGGGTTGTCGTCGCAAAGGGGCGGCCTTCCCGCGTTGGCTTGCGGCCAACCCTCACCGCCCGCCGGCCACGACCGTCGCCTTATGGACGTCGAGACCGGCGCCTCGTTTGTGCATGACCTCCATACCGTCTCCTCCACACCTGCCCCGCCGGGGTGGGGGCCTCCAACAACACGAAATCTAACAAGCGTGCTCCCGGGCGTTGCCCTTGGCACCAGTGGGGGTCTGCAAGGCTCCGCGGGTCCAACTCGCAAGCGGGCTCTCCAGCGCCAAGGAGCATCGACCTCTATCCGGCGGCCATATCATGTTAGCCCAACTCCGCAACGAGCCGGGTTCATCCAGGGCGGGTCGGCCGCAGGGCGGTGGCAAACTCGCAATGATAGGGGTGAGCATGGGTCCTTATCATCAGGATTTGGTATAAAACCGTACTAAGCGGCCTCAGTAGCCTTGTTCTGGGCCAGAAAATCGAGGGTTTCCGCAGCGCATCGCTCGGCGTGCGTGGCGGCGACGTGATACGAGTTGCCGGGCAACACGACCAGTGTCGAATTCGGGATCTGCCGCTGCCAAGCCCGCGTCTCGTCGACCGAGGCGAGCCCGCTCCCATCGGTCGTGATAACCAGCGTCGGACAGCGGATCTTTGGTACATCAGCGCGAATATCGGCGCAGGCGATCGTCTTCATAAAGCCGATTTGGGTCGAGACCGCGGTGCGGCCCATATATCGGATCCACCACTCGACCCCAGCGGCCGGAAACGCACTGCCGAGGCGGCCGCCCATGGTCTCGCGCGCCCACGGCTCGACACCCTCGCGCTCAAACGCCGCGGTCAATTCGGGGACGCGCTCGGCGGCCCCCGCGCGCAACGGCGGCGGTGTTCCAATAACGGTCAATGTCATGACGCGCTCGGGCCGACGCGCGGCAAAGGCTCTGGCGATCGTGCCGCCGATCTTGGCGCCGACAAGATGAAATCGCTCGATACCGAGGCTGTCCATCAGGCGCGCGTAATCATCGATAATGATGTCGAGGGTCCATGGGAAATCGCGCGGCATCGGTGTCGAGGCGCCAAAGCCGCGCATGTCCGGACGAACGATCTTGTAATGCCGCGACAAACTCGGGACCCAGCCATACCAGGCAAGCCCGCTCTCGGCATTGCCGTGCAGCATCAATACCGTCGCAGGCTCACGCCACGGATCGGTGAAGTCGTCAACCTCGTAATGCAGCCGAGCGTCTGCTGAAATCGGAAATGTTGGCATCGTCGTTCCTCCCTTATGTTGGAATATACGATGTTGATTGCCCCATTGGAAATAAACCAAAACGCAACTATTGGTGGTACATGAATTATATAGCTCCATCTCGTTGCAGGAAATCGGGTTATGTCGTCGCCGACGCCCTTAGAAGTCCAGGATCGCATTATCAATTCGATCAGGATCGCATCCACGGAAACTCAGACTTACGCAGAAGTGCCGGCCAAGCTCGGACGATTCGCCAGTCACCGAAGCACCATGAACATGGATCATCTAGCAAAGCGGAAAATGCTGCGTATTGATGAGGACGGCAGCAACGGGTTAACCACGAAGCGGTACGGGCCTTCAATTCTAGCATGTATTGTTCAATCAAGGTTTGGAAGACGCTGTTCAAACCTGAACACTAATATAAGTATAGTAAAACGTATCCATATGAGCCTTGCCTACTTAACTCTTATTTTATTCCTAACACCAACTCCGACCCTTGCGGGGTCTACAGGCGATTTTGATCTATACAATTATACACCATATACAATTGTCGTAATTGCTATTTCAACTCCTAACGACAATAGGTGGTTTCCATTATCAGGAGATCAAATCGAACCAGGAGATTCAGACCATATTAGCTTTAAGCCTGGACTTCCGTGCGAGCAACAACTTTTGGTTCGTCTGAGCAACGGTCAGACACTGACATGGGATAATGGGTTTAATCTATGCAGTACATCTCGGATAATTATATCTCCTGATCCCGATGGAGGTTACACTGCGCACTATCGGTAGGGACATTAGTTCTTTGGAGAAAAGAGGGTAAAAAATCGGCTCGACCACTATTGCGGCCGTCGGCGGCAGCAAAAAGGCGGCGGCAATGCCAAATGGCGCCTCGACGAGCAATGCCACACCCCAGACCAAGGTCAGGAGCCGCATCGCCTGGCGAAAGCGGGGATTTTCGAGCCGTGCCGTCCACGCCGCGGATTTGGCTTTGTCGCCGGCCGCGTTGAATTGTCGGGCAACATAGAACATTAACGGCCGCTTTCGAGTGAGCGATATCAGGCAAGCAATGCCGAACAGAGCAAAGCCGGGTGCGCCTTTGAGCACCGCAAAGCGCGGGTCGTCGACCAGGAGAGCGACGGCGATGCCGCCGAGGATCGTCACAAAAACGGCGAGCCCGATGAAATCGATGTGGCGCTGCCTGATCCACGAACGGACCATCGATGCTGCCGGAAACACCGCGGCAATCGCCAGCGCCGGCACGATCGAGAAATGCCCGAACCGCAATAGCAGCTGCACTGCAAGCCAGGGCAGCAGCACGTCGACGGCGATCGTCCGCAAAGGCCGCGGTAGCGCAGGCGGGGCCACGGTCTCGGGCTTCCGTGTGCTCGCGGCATTTTCGGTCATTTGGGCGCCTTCAGCTCATCTACTGATCTCGCCCTTTTGGTACCATATGGTACCATCCGGACGCGAACAATTTTTCGTGAGCCCTAGACCAAAACCGCTGCATCCCGGTCCAGGCTCTTGGACCGTGATTTACTCGCGGCCGAGTACGCTGACATCATCCGGGTTGATCAGATCGGGAGCGGTCCAGCCGTCGAGATCGTATTCGGCCATGCAAGTATCGGCAAAGCTCTTCCAGCGATCGTATTGGCCCGAGGCGAGCGCCCCGAACAACGCGTAGCGGCGGATTTCCTCATGGCTGCCGGCGTAGTTGACCTCGTACAGCTCGTGGCGGGCGCCAAACTCAGTGCCGATCGAATCCCATAGCAGTTTCATAAGCTTGACGCGCTCGACCGCGGAAGCCCCGCCCGAGCCGCGGACATAAACATCGAGATATTTGCGGATCTCCGGTGCCTTGAAGTCGCTGGCGTGTGAGTTGAGGTAGATCAGGCTACTGGCGACAGTCTTTTCGATCTGATGCTTGACCTGTACATAAGCCTCCGGTGCCAGCACCTGATAGGCCGAGGCGGGCTCGGCGCCGGGCAGCACATGACCGCCGGTCCAGGGATCCGGGCTTTTCGCCATTGCGTCGGACAATGCCCACATCACGTTGCGCCAGGTGATGACCTCACCGATATTGGCTTCGACTCCGCGAAACCCGCGGGTGCCCGCCATCTCGGTCGCCTTGATCAATAGCCCGGTGATGAAGTCGAGCTTGACCGCCAGCCGCGTGCAGCCATGCAGCAGCGCGCGGGGCAGGAATCCGGTGCGCGGGAAAAAATTGTTGGCCGTGTCGATATCGGCATAGACGAACACATCCTCCCACGGCACGAAGACCTCATCCATGATAAAGATCGCATCGTTTTCATCGAGCCGGCTCGACAGCGGGTAATCAAAGGGGCTGCCGAGCACGGCGGCGCGTTGCTCATTGGAGACGCGGCAGATGAATTTGACGCCTTTGGCATTGCTCGGCACAAGAAAGACGATCGCAAAGTTTTTGTCCTGCACCGGGATCAGTCCGTGATGCGCGACAAAGGTGAAGTGGGTCAGCGCCGACCCGGTGGCGACGACCTTGGCGCCAGTGACGTAAATCCCGGCGTCGGTCTCCTTTGTCACATGCGCATAGATATCGGTCGGACCGCCCGAGGCCCCTGGCGCCATGTCGCGGTCGACCGGCGGGTGCACGATTGCGTGATTGACGAATGGTACCCGTTCTTGGGCATAGCGGTACCAGCGGCGCGCATTTTCGTCGTAGGGCGCGTAAAACCCGGCATTGGCGCCCAGGGTTGCGAGAAAGGCAGCCTTGTAGTCGGGTGAGCGCCCCAGCCAACCGTAATTGAGCCGCGACCACGCCGCGATCGCGTCGCGCGCCGCGGTCAACTCCTCTGCCGAGCGCGACGCCACAAAATAGCGATGGGTGAACCCGCCCCATTCGGTCGGGCACGTCAAGACATTCTTCTCTTTGGTATGATCGCGATACAGCGCGTCGTAGAGCCGAGCGATCATTCGCGCTGTATTGCGGAACGCGGGATGCACGGCGATGTTTTTGACCCGCTCGCCGTAGATCCACACCTCCCTGCCATCGTCGAGACTCTCTAGAAATTCCTGGCCGGTATAGGGGAGCGATGTCGCCATTTCGTCTGGTCTCCCTGCATCAGGTGGGCCGCGTCTGCGTTTTTTGAGCGCGGTTGGCCGTCGATGCTAGGATTGCGGCGGGCGGCGGTCAACGCGCGGCACCGCCCAGATCAGGCAATGGGGGAGGAGATGGCGAGGCTGACGGACAAGGTGGCATTGATCACCGGGGCGGCGGGCGGGCAGGGGAGTGCCGAGGCGGAACTCTTCGCACGCGAAGGTGCGGCGCTGGTCTTGACCGACATCGATGTTGCCGCGGGCGAGGCGCTGGCGCGGCAGATCGAAGGGCAGGGTGGAGCGGCGCTGTTTTTGCGCCAGGATGTGGCCGATGAGGCGTCGTGGCGTCAGGTGGTCGCCGCCGCACGGGCTCGCTTTGGCAAGCTCCACATTCTTGTCAATAATGCCGGCACAATCGCGCGCCAGGGCATCGTCGATACAACCGTCGAGGCGTGGAACCGCACGATGGCTGTCAACCTCACCGGTGCGATGCTCGGCATGAAGCACTGCGCGCCGGCGATCCGCGATGGCGGTGGGGGTGCCATTGTCAACATCTCCTCGACCGCCGGGCTGACCGCGCATGACGACGCCGCCTATACCGCGAGCAAATGGGGGCTGCGCGGCTTGACCAAGACCGCAGTGCTGCAATTTGCACCGTGGAACATCCGGGTCAATTCGATCCATCCGGGGCAGATTGCCGATACCGGCTTTTTCCAGAGCGGCGGCGAGGCGTTTGCCCATGCGGCGCGCACCGCGATCCCGATGCAGCGCCAGGGCACACCGCAGGAATGCGCCGAGCTGGTGTTGTTTTTAGTCTCCGACAAATCGCGCTTTATCAGCGGCGCTGAAATTGCGATCGACGGCGGCTATATCGCCGCCGGTCTCGCCAACATGCGAAACCGCATCCGCGCCGATTACGAAGCTGGCCGCAACTGACCCGCAATGGGCTGCAGCCCACACACATTTAGTGTTCAATTGAAAGCGGACATGAGCCCGCCAATTCGATAACATTTAGGGGAGTCCGTCTCCTTTTCGTCGCGCCGGTCGGTACAGTCCCAACTGAGCCGTTCGGCGCCGACCAGGACGGCCCTCGGGGACCGTCATGCAGGATCGGCTGGGGAGGCCAGAGCAATGAAGAGATACCTTCGGCAACGCTCGCGTTGTCGGCCGATCTGCCTCGTCGTTCTGATTGCGGTCGCCGCGGCGTTATTCACCTCCGCCGCTTTCGCCCAGCAGCCGGACCAAATGACGCTTCCGCAGGTAACCGTGACCGCTCCACCATTTGTGCCGCTCTATATGCGCCCCGGTAATGGGGTGAAGGCGTTCGAGAGGAACCCCTATTTCGGGAACAACCGGGTCGAGGAGGACAACTTTGCGCCGGTGCAGTGCAGCGGGTTCCGTATCGACCCCGCTTCGGCCGGCGCTTCCGACCGCACCTGTCTGCAGGGCTATCGGTTGGTACCAGCATCCGTACACGTGTCCAACGGGAGGGGCGACACAAGCATCACACACTGCGAGATCGATCACGACGTGACGATCTATAATGTCGGCGATCTCTCGGTCGAAGCGGATGTTCTTGTTTTCGATCCATACAAATTGACGGGTACCGGGTTTCCGGACCGGGATTGCTATGTTGCCGGCTATACCGGCTATGATCAGGAAGATTTTCAGGACATGAACCGGATAACACGCAGCGGCACCGATTGGCACGATCTCCGCGGCGAGACCTGCAAATGGTCTGACTTGCGCGCCGCTTGCGAGACGAAATCGATCGAATTTTCTTATGGGTCGTACAAGTGTATCGCCATTCGCCGGCCCGGCCCGCGCTGGCAAGGGGGCTTTGTCTGGATGCTGACCGCAAGCATCTGCCACACCGACTTGGAAAGCATGCAACCCGCCGATGTCGCCCGCGCCCTCGGCGCCGTGCAAATTCGGCAATACGACCCGGTTGGCAACGTCGCG
>CAWJXM010000036.1:0-25104 GCA_963846635.1 uncultured Alphaproteobacteria bacterium
ATCGGCAGCACCGGGTTGGTGACGCCGAGATGTGTCAATGGGATCCCGAGCGCATAATCGATTTTGGCAATGCTGGTAAAGGCCGGGTCGAAACCCTGGGCGTACATCTGACGCACGATCTCAAAGCCGATCTCGCCCGGCACTCGCCAGTGGAATTGGCGGCCGGCAAAGGCCCCGTTGGCTTCGCTTCCGACATGGACCGTGAATGGCGGGGCCGCCGTGTGAAAGAACTGCTCGGCGTGGTCGTTGGCGAAGATGATCCACAGCTCTGGGTTGAGCGCCTTCAGCCGAGCACCTATTTCAGCCGAGCACCTATTTCAGCCGCCATCTCCCTGACCCGCTCGACCGTGCCGCGATCTTCCGTATCCGGCATCGTAAAGAACTGTGGGGCATGGGCAGCATCACCCCGCCGATCACGCTTGACATCACCACTCTTTCTCCTGATCGATCATCGACCGATAATATGGCGGCTCGCGTTGACGTCGTGAGCACCAAGATTCTGACGAGGAAACGCCGTGATGCCGCCAGCCGCCGACGATCCGCAAAACGACCGGGTCAGCGCCGACCTCCGCGATTCCCCGTCCGCGGGCTCATTTGACGATACGGCCCCGAGCCACGCGGGTGATGCGGCCGAGCCGGCGGCGCCGGGCGAGTCCGCAGGACCGCACCGTCGGCGCCGCCGCAGACGCCGCCTGCCGATTGACCCAGCCGCCACCTCTGGACCTACAGGACCAGCCGCTGCCGAGGTCTCGCCCGACAGCATCGCCGAAAGTGCCGATCCGCGTCCCAATGAGGCGGCTGCGGAGACCAACTTGGCATCAGCTGCGGCTGCACCGACAAGCGATCGCCCGCACCGCCGACGTCGCCGGCGGCGGCGGCCACCGCCCGCGGTCTTGGGATCGGCGCCCGCAGCATTGGGATCGGCGCTGCCGCCGCTCGATGCCGCGCCAGAGTCTGGTATTAGCGATGCCGCAACCCCGGAGGGTGGCACCGAAGATACGGCTGGTCTTGCAAGCGAGGGACGGTCCGAGCGGCCGGCACTTCATTTCCGGCGGCCGGTGCGTGGTCGGCGCCAATTGCCGCGTCCACCCGGTCTGCAACCCGGAGCAGCGGAGAACATGCCGGCGGCGCGCGCCGCGGCCGAGGGCGAAGGGTTGGTCGCCGCGCCTGGGGGCGAAGCCCCATCTGGCACGCCGCGTCCCGAGGGCGAGGTGCCGCGGCGCCGGCGGCGAAGGCGGACAGGGCCGCGTCCTCCGGGTGCCGCGCCGGCAGGCGAAACGCAATCGCTTGAAGCCTCGCAGCAGTTCGGGCGGCCGCCCCGCGGACCTGATCGCCGCCCCGGCGATCACCGATCGGGGGCAGCTCAACCGGACCGCGCCCGAGATAGCCAAGCGCAACGTCGCGGCTCCGATCGCGGGCCGCGTGACCGCGAAGCCGGCGGTCCCGGTCGTCGCGAGCGGGACGACCGCGCCGCGCGCGGCCGCGGACCGGGTGGTGGGCGCGAAGGTCAGCGCGGCCGGGGACGCGAGTCAGCACCGCGACGGGTCGAGCAAAAGCTCTATGCACTCGAATCGATGGTCGATCGCGGCTTTGAAGATGTTCCGGACGAGGCCGAGGAAAGCGGCAGCCGCCGCGTCCACTGGACGATCGTCAAGCGAACGGTCGCCGATCAGAAGAGCAGAAAGCCGATGTCGATGGCCTATGTGCTGCAGCGCGAGGGCGGTGAGACCGAATTTCCGAACCTCGGCGCCGCCCGTGCCGCCGCCAACAAGACCATCATTCATCCTGAAAAGTTGACAATGTCGAAAGCCGAACACGCCGCCGCCAAAAATAGCAAGTGAGCCGATTCCGCGCCGGGTACTCCTCTGCTCGGCGCGTTGCCCGGCCTTAATGCGGGCTTGCAACCGACTGACGCATGCCGCGGGTGTCCCTTGATCTGTCATATGACCCCGGACGAGCTCGGGGTTTTCTCTCCGCGCCAGACATGACACAAATAGCTTTGTTCGTTTCCGGTCGAGGAAGATGACTTATGACCCCGCCATTGCCGCTCAATGGTTTTTTCGTAATCGACCTGACGGCGCATCGCGCTGGCCCAACCGCCGTGCGCCAGCTTGCCGATTGGGGAGCCGAGGTCATCAAAATCGAGCCGCCCGGCGAGCAGGTCGATGCCACCGGCAGCCGCCGCGATGGCCCCGATTTTCAGAACCTGCATCGCAATAAGTGGTCGATGACCCTGAACCTCAAGAGCAAGGAGGGTCTCGACATCTTCTTTCAGCTGGCGCGGCGCGCCGATGTCATCGTCGAGAACTATAAATCGGATGTTAAGCACCGGCTCGGCATCGATTACGAGGCGGTCAAAAAGATCAATCCGCGCGTCGTCTATGGCAGCATCTCCGGGTTTGGCCAAGACGGGCCTTATGCCGGTCGGGCCGGCGTCGACCAGATCGCGCAAGGGATGGGCGGGTTGATGTCGATCACCGGACATCCGGGACAAGGACCGGTGCGGGTCGGCATCGCGATCAACGACACCTCGGCCGGACTCTTATTGTCCTATGGCATCGTCTTGGCGCTGCTCGCGCGGGAGCGCACCGGCGAAGGACAATGGATCCATACTTCGCTGCTCGAAGCGCAGATCTATATGCTCGATTTCCAGGCGGCGCGTTATCTGATGAAGGGCGAAATCGCGGGCCAGGAGGGCAATTTTCACCCGACCTCCTCCGGCACGGGCATGTTCGAGACCGCCGATGGCTACATCAACATCGCGGCTTCCGGCGATAATCTATGGCGGCGCTTCTGCGAGGCCGCGGGCGCGCGCGATCTGTTGGAAAATCCCGATTTCGCGACGGTCGTTTCTCGCGCGAAAAACCGCCAAGCGCTGATCGCGCATCTGAATGAGATCATGCGCCGCCACCCGAACGCCTACTGGGTCGAGTTGTTGAACAAGGTCGGCGTGCCGTGCGGGCCGATCAACACGATCGACCAGACGTTTGCCGACCCGCAGGTGCGGCATCTCGGTATCGCCAAGCCGATCGATCACCCAAAGCTTGGTCTGCAAAAGGTCGTCGGCCAGCCGATCCATCTGAGCGCGTTTCCGCAACCCGACACGCTATGCCCGACCCCCGACCAGGGTCAGCATACTGACGCAGTTCTCGGTGAACTCGGCTTTGACGCCGCCGCGATCGCCGGCCTGCGTTCTCGCGGCGTCGTGTAACGCCTTGCTCCGCGATCAGCGCGGCCGCCGGCCTGCCGCAAATGCGCGAAGTCGCGGTTATCACGCGCACTGAGCGGCGTGTTCGCGGGGTTCTACTGATTTTGGCCGAATGACGAGAGTAGCCGATGTACAGCTTTAATTTGAAAGCCGAGCAGGCGTTCGATCCGAAAAAGCATATCGAAAAGGTCCTCGGCCGGACAGGCGAGGGCGATGTCACGGTCGCCTGCTGGGAGCCGGGACAGACGAGCCCCTATCACTGCCATCCCGATGCGACCGAAATCTATTTCTGCTTCGAGGGTGGCGGCAGGATGCGCACGCCGACCGAGACGATCGACATCGTGCCGGGATTGTTTGTCGTGCATCCGCGCGGCGAACTGCACGAATACGTGAATGGCCCGCAACGCACCTTGCTGTTTCGGGTGCGCTATGGCGACGGCATGTCAGGCCGCACCAAGGAATGGCCGAGCAACCCCAATTGGCAGCCGCGCCCCGAGGATCTTGAATACTTCACGCACAATTCGTGAGGTTACAAGACAAAGACGGCACCGGGTAAGCAGCGATCTTGCGCTTCAGTCGGCGAGAGCGGCGAATGTATCGGGCGGTAGTATCCGGCGCTCGATATTGCGACGATGCCAGAGCGCATAGAACAGCAAAGTCCAGGCTGCGCGCCCGGCGCGTCTTTGACCCGCGGCAGCAAACATGTTCTCGACCGCGTCCGGGCGGCAGATCTCGCGCACCGCGGGCGAATGTGCGACGAGCGGACCGATCGTTTCGGCGCGCCGCGCGATCCAGCGTGCGACCGGCACAGTAAATCCGCGTTTGCGGGCGAGCGGCTGGGCCTGCGGCAGATGCGCGGACAGCCAGCGCCGTAATAGCCATTTGCCGAGACCGCGGCGGATTTTCAGGTCGTCCGGCAAACGGAATGCGAGACCCGCCAATTCGCTATCGAGGTAAGGCGTCCGGCCCTCGGTGCCATGCGCCATCAAACAGCGATCGAGTTTGGTCAAAAGATCGTTCGGCAGCCAATCGGCGCAATCCACCGCCTGCGCCGCCTGGAGCCGGGTGCCCGTGTGACTGCCGGCCAGCGCCTCGGCCGCGGCAATGCCGTCGCGCCAGCCAGTGATGGCGCCGCGCAAAATGCCGAGATCGTCGAGCATGCCGCGGGCGCGCGGGCGCCGGCCGCCGGCCCACCACGGCCGCAGAATGCTGCGGTATCGCCCATAGCCGGCGAACAACTCGTCGCCGCCTTCGCCCGATAAGATAACCTTAATGTCCGCGGCGCGCGCGGTGCTGGCCAATGCCCAGGTCGGCAGGATCGCGTAATCGGCCGTCGGGTCGTCGACGCCGGACACGATTTCGGGCAGTGACCGCCAGAAATCCGCTTCGCTGAACTCGACCTCAACATGCTCGGCGCCGACCGCCTTGGCTGCTGCCCGTGCTGCCGGCCGTTCGTCGGCCTCGCCATCGGCAAAGCCGATCGTAAAAGCCTTGACTGGGCGCTCGGCGAGCCGCGCCATCATCGCCAGCACCGCGGTCGAATCGATGCCGCCCGATAAGAACATGCCGAACGGCACATCCGAGCGTTGATGGAGGCGCACGCTGTCGACGAGTGCGGCATCGAGGCGCGAAAGGGCCTCGTCCTCGCCAAGATCGATCGGACCGTATTCGGCCAATGCCGCGTGCCGCTGCCGATCGACGATCCGCCCTTGGCGCACAACCACGGTTTCGCCCGGTAGCACGCGGTTGATCCCGGCAAAGATGGTCTCGCGCCCGGTGGTAAATTGCATCTGCACGAGTTCGTCGCGAGCGCTGCGCAGGAGCTGGGGAGCGACGATGCCGGCCTCGATCAGCGCGTTCGGCTCCGACGCAAAAGCAAACCCCGTGGCCGTATCGGCATAGTAAAGTGGTTTGATGCCGAACGGGTCGCGCGTCAAGACGAGCCGGCGAGCGGCGGGATCGTGCAGCGCAATCGCGTACATGCCGCGCAGATGCTGGGTGAAATCGAGCCCATAGCGGCGATAGAGGTGGAGCGGCGCCTCGCAATCCG
This sequence comes from uncultured Alphaproteobacteria bacterium, assembly GCA_963846635.1. GTDB lineage: Bacteria > Pseudomonadota > Alphaproteobacteria > ATCC43930 > CGMCC-115725 > AP-15. Next base: position 5,259 of record CAWJXM010000036.1, read on the forward strand.
ATTGGGTCGAAAATGCGATCGGACGGGGGCTGCGGCTCAGCTTGTCGCGAAGCTCGATGTAATTGTAGATCTCGGCATTGGCGATCAGTGCAGCCCCAGAGGGCTCGTAAAGCGGCTGCGCGCCGGTTTCAAGATCGATGATCGCCAGCCGGGTCTGGATCATCGCGAGATCGGCCGAGCGGTAGTGGCCGACACCATCCGGCCCGCGGTGGCGCAATGCCGCTTCCATCGCACGCAGCGGCGCCGACGAGGGTGGCGCGCCGTCGCGCGTCATCAGCCCGGCGATACCGCACATCAGATCCGGGCTCCGTTTTGGCCGAACGCATCTGAGGCCTGCTCGCCCCTCCCGGGTATTGCCGCCGCCCGATCGATGATTGCAACGGCTTCGGCCAGAACCCGATTGACTTCGAGGGCCTCGAGGTCGGAGGCAGTCAACACCCGAACCACTGAGCCACGCGGTGCGCACCACGCCGGATCCGAGGCAGCCGAGAACAGGACGACGATCGGGCAGCCGGCTGCTGCCGCGAGGTGGGTGACGCCGGTATCGTTGCCAATGGCAAGCGCGGCTCTTTCAGCGAGACCGGCCACCGACACAAGATCGGTACGTCCAACGAGATCAATGGCCTGTGGACAGATTTCGCGAATGGCGGCCGCGAGCGCCTGCTCACCGTCTGACCCGATAACGACCGGGGCGTAGCCGCGATCGAGCAAAGTCTTGGCCAAAAGACCATATCGGCTTGCGGGCCATCGTTTCGCCGGGTGGCGCGGCGAGGCGCCAGGCAGCAGCAGCACGAACTGCCGCTCGGCAAGGCTTTGCGGCAATTCGACGGCGATAGAGGGCAGTGCGGGAAGGGGGGTCGGATGGATTCCGGCCATTAGCAGCTGCTCGGCCTGCTTATCGATCGTATGCTGACGGTCGCGGGCGAGATTGGCGTGGGGGTGCGAGCACCCCGCAGCAATCCCTGACCACTCCGGCAGTGGACCGGGACGAAACAGGCGCGCATAGCCGGCCGACCGCTGTGAAGTCTGAAGATCGTAAACGCGGTCGAAACAGCCCGTCAGCAGACGGCGGCGCAGCGCCAGCCACCCTTTAATGTCGAAGGGTGCCGGCCGGCGGTCGACCATCACGTGATCGAAAAAGCCGAGCTGACTGGCAAAAGCGGCAAAGGGCGCGGTCGTCAGCAAGGTGATGTGATCGGCTTTGTGGTGACGGCGAATGGCCGCCGCAGGCCCGAGCGCCTGGACGAAATCGCCGAGCGCGCTGAGCCGCAGGATCAGAATACGACGAGGTGAGGGCTGCCGCCGTGAGGGTTCAACCCGCGGCCGCCGCTGTGCCAAAGCGTCGAGATCGATTTCGTTCGCAAGCCGCTCGAAGGCGACGAAAAAGCCGGCCTGAAGATCGATGTCGGAAGACCCGACGCTGGCCATCAGCGTTTCGACGGTTTGCTGTGCGGCCGCGAATGCGGTCACACTGATATCGTCGGGGCGGCCACTCGCTTTCGCATAGGGTTCATTCGGAACGAAAATATGCGCTTCGCTCCGTGCGCTGATCACCGGTCGCGAACACAAATGCGCAACCGCCGCTTGACGAATGATCGGGGTATCCCCAAACGCGCTGATCAGACGATAAAGATCGCAGGCAATCGTGTAGCGCCGGTCGCGCCGTCGGGCGGCTTCATTCCACGCAAAGAAGTGATCGAGCGGTGTCCCGCTCGGGAAATCGCTCGATCGCAGCGGCCGAGCGCGAACCCAGGACCGGCCCCTGCTGCCTCCATTCGCCATCCGAAGCGGGCAAGGGAGGGGAGGGGAGGCGGGTTCCTGATTTCACTCGGCTGCGCCAATGCCGGGACTGTGCAGCCTGACCTGTCGTCTGCGCCGCCGCGGATATCGGCAGCCGTTGATCGGTCGTCAGCCATTCAGTTCGCCGCGCATGCCGGCGCCAACCGGTCGAAAAGGCTGCGATAGCCGGCAACGACTGCGGCTTCGGTGTATGCAAACTCGTACGCGCGCCGCCCGCCCCCCGCCAGTTGCAGTCGCAATTCGGGGCTCCGGCACATCCGCTCGATCGCCGCAGCGAGTGCTGCCGGGCCACCGCCGGGCTGCCCGGGCAACGGCACCAGCAACCCGTTGACCTCGTCCTCAATCAATGCAGCCGGTCCATCGCTGGCGGTGGCAATGACCGGCAGTCCAGCCGACCAAGCCTCGATCACGACATTGCCGAGCGGTTCATGCAATGAGGGGCAGACAAACAAATCCGCTTCGGCGAAGAGGGCCGGGGTATCGTCGGACCAGCCGAGGAACCGGACCCGGTCGGCAATCCCGAGGTCGTGCATTTGCTGTTCGAGTTCGCCGCGCAACGGACCGTCGCCGGCGATCGTCAATCGAACCTCGGGCGTCAACGCCACCGCTTCGAGCAGCAAGGCAAAGCCCTTGTTGGGATGCAGGCGGCCGACCGCAAGGACGCGTCGCGCCGCGCCGGACGAACGCCGGAATTGCTTCACCGCGCCGATATCCGGAACGAAGTTCGGCAGGTAATCGATGCGATCGGCTGGCCAACCCTTGGCCACGGTGTAATCGACGATGGCGCGGGTATTGGCGATCAAATGATCGCACCGGCGATAATATTTCAAATCGTAATACCCTCCGAGCCGGGCAACATGCACGAAGTCTCCCTTTGGGCAAAGTCGCGTCGCCCGGTTCATCCAGGTCAGCACGATATCCGGGCGCCACGCCGTGATCGCGCGCTGAAAGCGCCATCGGGTCGCGACATCGAGTGGGCCACCGAAGTCCAACGCGTCGACCTCGACCCCAGCGGCGCGCAGTCGTTGGGCACGGTCGGCGTCGCGCCGAATCAGCACCCGTTGCGTTTCACCCGCTCGCTGCAAGGCGGCGGCGAGCCGAACAAAGAAAGTCTCCGCCCCGCCGTGTCGCGCGCCGGCAATCGCCTGCAACAGGCGCCGGCTCATCGCATCACTGCTTCAAACCGAGCGGCGACCATGTCCCAGCTTAGGCCACGCTGATGGTCAAGCGCTCCCCGATGCCAGCGCCGCCATAAATCGTCGTCGCGCAATACGGCGATTGCTGTCGCGACGAAATCTTCGTCGCTCGTCGCCACATGCCCGCTGATGCCGTCGATGATGCGCTCGGCAACAGCGCCGAGTGGTGTCACGATCGCGGGCACGCCCATTGCCTGCGCCTCGGCGAGCGCCAGACAGAAGGTCTCACCGGGGTCGCCGCGATACAACGCGACCCGCGCACCTGCGAGGACTCCCGCCAGCGCTTGTCGCCCGACTGGAGCGAACCGGCGTACACCACAGCTCGCGAGGGCATCGGCCCGCGCAAGCACGGCTTCCATGTCGCTCGCACGCCGTTCTCCAAGCGCTCCATAGACCGCTGGCCCGGCGTAGATGTGCAACTCGGCCTCGGGAATAGCCGGCTTGATTCGCCGGGTCCACAGATCGAGCAGCCAGTCGAGCCCGCGTAGCGGGTTCGACGTAAAAATCGCGTGTGGCGGCGGCGGCTCGCGCCGCCGGGCCGTGCGAAACTGGTCGAGAACGCCGTAGGGGATCATCTCGCAGCCGCCATGCACCAGCCATGAAGGGACTGTCTTTGCGTGATAGTCCCCGGTCACGACCAAGGTCGGGCGATAACAGGCGAGCCGCCAAACATTGCGCGGCTTTCGTAGATAACGCGCTGGGTTGTGCAGCCAAAACAGCCGGCGCCTCGCATGGCGAACGAGCCCGATCACCCGATGGCCGCGATTGCCGATGTAAAGATCGCAGTTACGGGGCATGTCGTGCGTCAGCGGCACCCAGCGTACACCGTTGTGGGTCAGCGCCGCTTCGCAACCATTGCGGACCTCGACCGAATGCCCCCGCGCCGCCAGCGCCTCGGCCAATGCGACAAAGGCTGTTTCGGCGCCGCCGAGCGGGCCGCCTTTGGCGATCGCGCTAGCGAACGCAACACTGTCATCGGCCATAACCACCTGGGCCATTATTCGGCAACGCGCTCGCTTTGCCGGCAGGCGAGGGTGGTGGTCCGATCCCGCTGCGCATCGACCTCGTTCGCCGCCGCCGGGGCGGCCCCAGCAAGGGCGGCGCCGCTCGCCGATTCGCCCGGTTCGAGGCGCGCTTTCAAATAGGATAGGATTGGGTAAAGCGCCGCGCACAGCGCAATTAGAAACCCATACGGTCCCTCACGATAGCCGCGGCGGCCGACATAGCATTTCCAAAACCGCGATGCGATGCGTCGCAGATTATGGGCAAAGCTGCCGATGTCGCCGCTCTCCCGTAAATCCTGCGCCCTTAAGCTCGTATAGCGGTCGAGCCGTAGCAGCATATCGGAAATATTGCGATCGACATAATGCGCGAGCCGCTCTTCGAGATTTGGTCCTTGCGGGCCGCAGAGGGTGATGCTGGCGTGCAGCACCCGGTCATCGCGCCAGGATTTGACGCCGCGGCGATAGAGTGCCGCATGCGCTGATCGGCCAAAAAAGGCGCCCCACCCCCAACGAACCAACCGGTCACCGATGTAATTGTCGACCGGCACGAGGTGCCACGACGCTGCCGAGTGCGCCACGACCGAGCGGATTTCGGTCGCCAGAGCCAGGCTCACGCGCTCATCGGCATCGGCATCGAAGATCCAGTCGCCGGTGCAGGCGGCGACCGCGGCGGTGCGGCGAGCGGCTTCTCGCGCCCACTCGCCTTCGAGGATGCGATCGGCGAACCGGCTCGCGATTTCGCGCGAATGGTCGGTACAGCGGTCGAGCAGCACGACAATTTCGTCGGCAAAGGCGAGGGTCGCAAGGCACGCCTCAAGCTGCGCCTCCTCGTTATGCGCGACGACGACGGCGGAGACGGTAGGTACGCGCCCGCCCCGCGGGGGATGATCGTCTTCGGCTCGTTCCGCGGTCATGCCACAGCGCTCGCTACCCGGCGCCACAGCTGGTGTGCGGCGGCTTCGGCGGCGTCAACCGAGAGGCTATCCATCAACGTATCAGTCGTCAGATGATTGAACCCCGGCCCGAACATGCTTTCGGGCGGGTCCTCAGTGCGGACCACTGCGGTACACGGTCCCCAGGGTGCGTATTTCTCGATTGGACTGGGGCCGAACAGCCCCAAGGTCGGGGCGCCGATCGCGGCGGCGATATGCATCAGCCCGGTATCGTTGCCGATGAACAATGCGCAGCGGCGTAGAACCGCGGCCGCGGTCAACAGATCGACACGACCGACGAGATCGATCACCCGCTCGCCGGGTATGGCATCGAGCAGCGGCAGCGCCTGCCCGCGCTCATGCGCGCCGGCCAACACCGCGACGCGGGCGCCGGGCAACAACCCGCCGGTTGCCGTCAGCCGCCGAGCCAGCTCGGCAAAGCGGTTACCTCGCCACTGCTTGCCGCGCCAATTGGCCGCCGGTCCGATCGCCAGCATCGGCGGGCCGGCGGGCAGCAGCGCCTGCGCTTGCCGCTCATGGCTCGGCGCCGTCCACAGCCGCGGGCCGGGCGGCGGATCGAGATCGAACAGCCGCCCGAGCTGGCGGACGCGGTGTTCGCGGTCATTGCCTTTGGCGATGACTTTGCGGGCACCCGTACGCAGCAGCCACGCCAAAGCCGAGCCGCGCAGATCGACCACAAGACCCCAGCGCCGCGTCCCCACCGCGGCGTAGAGCGGCAGCCAGTGCGATGCCCAGCGCCGCTTTTCAACGACGATCAGCCGCTCGAGCCGAGGCACGGCTTCGAATAATGGTGCCGCGATCGGCCCCGCCGCGATCGTCAGCCGGGCACTCGGATAGCGCTCGATCAGGTATTGGAGGAGACCGGTCGACAGCACGGCATCGCCGATGCGCGTCGCGGTTACAAACAGGATATCCATCTCTCGCCGATACCAGCGCCTTATATCCGCGGTACCCTCGACTTGCCAAGCCGCCAGTCCCGGCCCACTTCTAACGCCTAACCATCGAATTCGCCTTACCATGGCCGAAGCCTATTTTGTGCAGCTCGATGATCGCGGCGCTCTCGCCGTCAGCGGACCCGATCGGCGTAGTTTTCTGCAAGGGCTCGTGTCGAACGACGTCGGCGAGGTCAGCTCGACGCAGGCGCGGTATGCCGCACTGCTGACCGCTCAGGGCAAGTATTTGCACGATTTTATGATGGTCGAGCTTGACGAGGCGCTGCTGCTCGACGGCGAGGGAGCCCGGCTTGGGGATCTCAAGCGGCGGCTGTCAATCTATCGGCTGCGCGCCAAGGTGACCCTCGAGGAGCGGCCCGATCTCGCCGTCGCCGCGGTGTTCGGAGAACAGGCGCTTGCCGCCCTCGATCTGCCGGCCGAACTTGGTGTCGCCCGTGAATTCGCCGGCGGGGTTGTGTTTGTCGATCCGCGGCTCGCCGAACTCGGGGCGCGCTGCATCCTGCCGCGCGCGACGGCGGTCTCTGCGCTGACGGCCAGCGGCCTGACCGAAACCGAGTTTGAAGCGTATGACCGGCTGCGCCTCAGTCTTGGCGTCGCCGATGGCAGCCGCGACCTTGTGCTCGAAAAATCAATTCTGCTCGAAGCAGGATTCGACGAGCTGAACGGGGTCGACTGGAACAAAGGTTGCTATATCGGCCAGGAATTGACTGCGCGTACCAAATATCGCGGCCTGATCAAGCGTCGTCTGATGCCGGTGGCGATTTCGGGCCCGCTCCCGCCGCCGGGAACGGTGATTCTCGCCGACGGGCACGAAGTCGGGGAAATGCGGTCGAGCCGCGACGGGCACGGTTTGGCGTTGCTGCGAATCGACACCGCTCTCGACGAGGTCCCGCTGACAGCTGGTGAAGCCATCGTCACCCCCGAACGGCCGCCCTGGATACGTCTGGAAAAATCGGACGAAGCCTGAAGCCGTCTCCGCACATGCGGACGAGCGGAGAGCCGCACTAGGCGCCCAGTGCCCGGCTCATCGTCAGGCCTCGTGTCAATCAGCGCGGAAGCGGGGTTCATCCGCATTTTCGGTGCAGGCGGGGCGCCATCAGAGCTTGTCCGGGTTTGGGGCTCTGTGATCACGCCGCGTGAAGAACGCGGCTGCGAAGAAGATCGAATTTGGCACGCCCGTACATCTGCCGTTTCAGCATCTTCAGCCGGTTGACCTGTCCCTCAACAGGACCGTTGCTCCCGGGCTGCGACAGGGCGACCCGAACCGCCGCGATGTCGTTGATGATCCCGGTGGCAAAGCCGCGCAACGCGGTGGCTTGGGTAGTCGCCAGCCAGAGATCGAACGCTGCCGCATCGCGCTCGCGCAAGATCCGATCGAACTCATTGACGGCTTCCGCTGCGGTGCGGATCTCGGACGAGAGAGCGGTGAGCGTGTCGACAACCTGGCGGTCGGCTCGCGTCAGCGTCGCGTCGGGCGTCGTCAGAAGGCGCGCGGCGCGTCGGCTCGACGGCACGCGCCACGACGGCAGCGGGCATTCTCGGTCGCCGGCGGCGGCGTCGCGGCCGCGGCGCCGGATGGCCCCCCGCCGGACGATGCCGTACCCGCCCGCGAACCCGCGATCGCGCAATTCGCGCCACAGCTGGGCGCTGTTGCGGCACCCCTCGGCCCAGCGCCGCTCCCCATACGCGCGATGCCGGTCGAGCGCACTCGACCCCGGCGCGCGGCGGTACACCGGTGCCGCACCGGCGCGCAACCAGCGGCGCCCCGCGTTGCGCGCCATCCCGAGGCGCCGCGCGATGCGGCGGATCGGCACACCCTCGCGCCGCCGGCGCGCCATCTCGTCATAGCGCGCCTGCCGCCGCTCGCGCCGCGCGGTGCCGTTTGCTTGGCATCGCAGCCCGTTGCCCGCCTGTCGCCGATCGCGGCGCGCCGGCGGGCAGCATGCAGCGCCGGGCGGCTTCGCGCCGCTCGCGGGGGTGCCGGTCGAGCATTTGGCGCCGCGCGTCGGACGCATTCACCATGAGATGCCAGCGGTCGGCGATCTGCACCGCCGGCGGCGCGCCGGCGCGAATGCCCTCGGCGTAAGCGCCCGCGCGGTCGCGGCTGACAACAGCAACGCCCTCCCCGTGCTGCCGCAACCAGGAGGCCAGTGTCTCGCCGGTGCGGTCGGGCAGCCGGTCGATGACACGGTGGCGCTCGAGGTCGCAAATGATGGTGCCGTAGCGGTGACCACGCCGCCATGCCCAGTCATCCCCCGCGATGATGCGGGGCGGCGATGCGATCTCGCCGCCGCGCGCGCGGATCAGCCGCCGCAGGGTATCACCGCTGACCGGCATCGCCAGCCTTCCGGCCAGGCGCGAGCCCGGCTCGCCGCCGAGGGCGCGGCCAATCTGCTGCTGGATCTCGCGCCGCCGCAGAGTGCGCCTCGCTTTGGGCTGCGTAAGGGCCAGGCGCTCGGCGAAGATGCGGCGCCGGCAATCGCGGTTCGTGCAGCGGAAGCGCCGGACGCGGAGGTGCAGGTAGAGGATACGCCCTTGCCGGGGCAAGTCTGCAAGACGGCGCGAATAGGAACTGTCGACACGGGCACGCGGCTGATGGCACAGCGGGCACGCGGCGCGGTCCCTGTTTGACCGGGTGATCAGAATGATGTGTTCAGGCGCAGGCCGAAGCCGATCAACCGTCAGACCGGACGGGACCAGCGACAACAGCGATCTTGAAAACAGGATGGGTCACGGGAAGGAAGCAGCTCTCCTTTATATGTCCCTTCCCTCGGCTACCGTCACCAGCCTGCACCGAAAATGCGGATGAACCCCGCTTCCACGCTGTTTTCCACCCAGGGGGAGATCCGCGCTTTAGATTGCCGTGGAGTGTGCGCGACACAGCAGCCAGCCCAGGCGTCTTGCGGCAGGTTTATTTCGGGGCCGCGCAGCGGGATGAAACGGAGATCGAAATGGTGCTTCGCGATATTATGATTTGCCTCGATGGTACCCCCGCGGGCGAAGGGCGGCTCGAGCTGGGGCTCAATCTGGCGCAGGCGAGTAAAGCGCATCTGACCGCCGTCTATTGCGTGCCGGAGCTGCATGCGCCGCCGCCATTGCCGGCCGGCGCAGGCCTGCCGCCGACCATTCTCGGGCCGGTGTCGCCCGACGGCGCCAGCGCCATCGGCGGGGAGCCCGCACCGGTGCCGATATCGGCGATGCCGGTTCTTGCCGAGGCCGAACGGGCCGCGGCCGCGGAACAGCGCTTCCGCCAAGGACTGCCGCTGCGCGAGCTCGACGGCGAATGGTGCTCACTAAATCGAGACGATCTCCCGGAGCTGATCCAGCTCGCCAAATCGGCGGATCTGGTGATTCTCGGGCAGCATCCGGCGAACGAAACCGAGGGCCTGGTGTGGCTGCAGCCGGATGACCTCATGATCGAGGTCGGCAGGCCGGTTCTGATCGTACCCGAAATCGGCAGCTTCGAGCGTGTCGGCAAACGCGTGCTGATCGCCTGGGACGGGACGCGTGAGGCCAACCGGGCGCTGCATGACGCTTTACCGTTGCTCGGCGACGCCGAGAGGGTCACCGTCATGCATGTCGGAGCGCAGCAGGCCGATCTCGACCGGGATCGACCCTGGCTCGAACGCATCATCCATCATCTGGCCCGGCACGGGATCAATGCGCAGCCCGAAGAGAGTTTGCACCCGGCATTGTCGGTCCAGGATGCGTTGTTGTCGCGCGCCGCCGACCTCGCCGCCGATATGATCGTGGCGGGGGCGTATCACCATTCGCCATTGCGCGAGAGCGTCTTTGGTGGGGTCAGTCGCGGCCTCCTCGATCACATGACGGTACCGGTGCTGATGTCGCACTGAACGCCGGTTCGACCCGATTGGCTGTCAGAATTGGCCGAAATCACCGCCGACCGGCAGGCGAGCGCAACCATGCAATAGCCGTTTTTGGCTCGTATGGTTTCGGGCGATTGGGCGGTTGAACGGGAGCGAAAAAGCCTTGGACTGGTCGCATAGCCTGATCTCGACCCGATAAAACAGGCCGAACAAGAACGCGAGATCGGCACCGGATAGCTTGGAGCCGGTTCGGCACCCGCGCAGCCGGGCGCGGTGTTTAATGATGATGTGTGTCGTTGCAGATTTGCTGCAGAAGCAGCGAAACGGCGCGATATCCGCTTACCCAAGGATGGTGCGCAGCGCGTGAAAACCGTGGTCGAGGTCCTCGATCAGATCCTGCGGGTCTTCGAGACCGATATGCAGGCGCAATGTCGGGCCTCCAGGCTGCCAGTGCGTGGCGCTGCGGATGCGCGCCGGGGTTGTCGGCTGGATCAGGCTCTCGAACCCGCCCCAGCTGGCGCCGATCCCGAACAGATCGAGCGCGTCGATCATGGCGTAGACAGCCTTTTGGGGCGCCGGCTTCAGCACCACCCCGAACAAGCCGCTGGCGCCAAGAAAATCGCGCTGCCACAGCGCGTAGCCGGGGTCTTCGGGCAGTGCGGGATAGAGCACGCGCGCGACTTCGGGGCGAGTCTGCAGCCAGTGTGCTACGGCGAGCGCGTTCTTCTGATGGCGTTCGAGCCGCACGCTCAAGGTGCGCAGACCGCGCAAGGCGAGATAGACGTCGTCGGGTCCTGCGCAATGGCCGATATCAGCCGCCATCGTACGCACCGGGTCGTACATCTCCTTGGTCGTGATGACCGCGCCGAGCATCACATCGGAATGGCCGACGATGTATTTGGTGGCGGCATGGATCGACACGTCAACACCGCGCTCAAACGACGGAAACAGCCACGGCGAGGCCCAGGTATTGTCCATCAGCACTTTGGCGCCGGCAGCATGAGCGGCGGCGGCGATCGCCGGCACGTCCTGCACCTCGAAGGTCAGCGAGCCCGGCGATTCGACATAGACGACCCGGGTATTGGGGCGGATCAGCCGAGCGATGCCCTCGCCGATCAGCGAGTCGTAATAGGTCGTTTCGATGCCGCAGCGGGTCAGCACCTTGTCACAGAAATTGCGCGCCGGCCCATAGACCGAGTTGACCATCAACAGATGGTCGCCGTTCTTCAGACAAGCCTGCAAGGGTGCGGTCACGGCCGCGAGCCCGGAGGACATCAGCATTGCGCGATAGCCGCCCTCGATCGCCGCCACCGCCTCTTCGAGCGCAAAGGTCGTCGGCGTGCCAAGAAGGCCGTAACGGACGACATCAAAACGCCGGCCTGCGGCGCGCTTGGCTTCCCACTCCGCCATATTGGCCGACAGAATTGTCGAGGCATGATAGACCGGCGGATTGACGGCGCCGTGATGCGCCTCGGGATGACGGCCGAGATGGGTGAGGAGCGTGTCCTTGCGGTAATTGCGCGGCCGGTCATCGTTTTTCATATGCAGCCCTCTACCATGCCCTTTGGCGCGCGGTGCGCCGAAACGCTCGGCATCGCGCAGCTTTTAGCGCGACAATGCGCGGCCGCCCAGACCCCGCGTCAGCCGATTAGGGAGCGCCCATGGTCCGGTCCGGCCTTCGATACAAAGAGAGACGTCGATGAAATTGGGTGTTCTGGTCTTGCTGACGATATTTCTTGTCGCCTGTTCCGATTCGACGCCAGTGGCTCCGGCGAGCGCCACCGAATTGGCGGAGATGGTCCGTAAGAACTGTGCCGACCCGCAGTGGAAGGACAAAAATCTCGGTCTGTGGTATTCGGTATGCCGCCAGTCGATTGATTGGTGAAGTGGCCGAACACAATTCTCAGAATTTCTTGAAGCATTCGCGGCCGGTGCCCTCGAGAGCTTTACAATCGACGACGACGGCCGTGCCCCTCGGATTGGGAGCGATCTGTACCGCATAACTTTTGCCGTTCTTGCAGCGCACGCTCCAATAGGCATAGCCCTTGGCGCGCCCGGTTGTCGTCACACCCATTGGAAAGGCTTCGACCCCAATGCAGCCATGGCGGAAGCTCTTGGCCAGGAGCTCAGCCTGCTGCGGTTCCGGCATGGCCAGCAAGCGGTCGTTGGTCGGGTTGCCCGAGCCCGCCGCGCCGGCGACCATGCAAACTGCACTTGCCAGGACCAGCATAGCCGTAAGGAGCACGATGCGTCCCTGCCCCCGCATTCCCCACCTCTCGCCGAGTTTGGGCGGAAATTACCGGGGGCCGGGCGCCGCCGCAATGTGAGTGGAGCGAGCAGGTTCCTGCTTAAGGGATGACCGGCAAGATGATATGGGAGGGTCGGTCGCGATCAACAAAAACCCGGTTTTCGGCAATGCGCGGACGCACCATCGCGCCTTCGGGTTCGTAGGAATTCGGGTTCACGTCGAAATGCGGAAAGTTGCTGCTCGAAATGTCGAGACGTAGCCGATGCCCGTACAGGAACAGCTTCCCGATCGGGAACAGCTCGATTGTGATCGCGTACACCTGACCCGGTGTCATCGGTGCGGGCTGCTCCCAGCTGTCACAGTAGCGTACCCGCAACAGACACTCACAGAGGTTCATCGCAAACCCGTCCGGGTAATCACGGCTCGGCGGATGCAGGTCGACGAGCTTCGCGGTGAAATCGATGTCGGGGCAATCGGACGCGACCCACAGGCGGGCTGTGACCGGCCCGACGATTCGATATCGCGGTCGAGGGGTGCGGTCGCAAACGACAGCACGTTGGTGTGGGTCAGCAGCCGGTGGTCGAGCTGTTCTTCCGCGAATGGTGTGGCTGAGCGCGGACCGGGAAACGCCCAGCCTCACGGCAGCCCTCGTGAAACTGTGCTCTTGCCCTACAGCCAGGAAGGCCCGCTCATAAGTCCATTCGAATTTAGGGCTAATCGCGACAGAGATGCGCTAAGTCATGCCCAGGCGGCCACCGCAGCGCGGCGGGCCTGCGAGGCTACGGGAGGTTAGGCCATGGCGAATTTCGATGCCGACGCCCTGCGCGAATTGCGCGATGCGCAGGAGATCGCGATCCGGACCGAGAAGCACCCCAACAGCGCGGTGGTGATCTGGGTGGTGGTGGCCGACGACGAGGTCTTGGTGCGTTCGGTGTATGGCGCCAGGGGGCGTTGGTACAGGGACCTCGCGGCGGGCGGGCCCGCCACGCTGGAATTTGCCGGCCGCCGGCTGGCGGTGCAGGCGATCCCGGTAAGCGACCCCGCTGCGCTCGCCCGGGCCAGCCGCGAATACCTGAGGAAGTACCAGCCGAGCCCCTATGCGCAGGCGATGGTGAAGTCCGAAATCCTTTCGACCACGCTGCGGCTCGAACCGCGCTAATGGCCTGCGCTTGGTTCACCCCCCAGCTCCCCCGTTGCGGGGAGAAGCTGGAGGGGGCGCCCTGACGAAACTTCCCGACCAACAATCAGCAGGGGGCATTATCGCACGTCCGCTGGATCGGTCGCGCCGCCCTGATCGGCGGGATCCAGCGAAACAGCGTCAGCATCGGCCGGCGCGCCGGCGGCCGCGTCAGCCATCTGGGCGCTGGCGAGACGCGCGAGGCGCTCCTTTAGCAGCCTCAGCGCGTCCTCGCTCATCGGATCGGTTTCTTCAGGGTCGGGGGCGACGGCTCGCGGATCGGCTTTCCGCAACAATTCGAACAACAATTTGGTCGCGGCGAGATCGGCCCCGGTCGAGCGCTCGACAAGGCTGCGGACCATCAATTCGCGCTTGGTCAGCCGGCGGCGCTTACCGTCGGCACCGACCGCGGGCGCGTCGAGGGCGCGCTGCAATATCCCGGCGAGACTGCTCGAACCGCGCGGGTTGGCTCTGTTGCCCTCACATGGGGTGTTTGAGGTCAAGGCCTGTTATTTCAGCATAGTGCTTTCTCTTTGCCGCTTGGATCCAGAGCGTGAGCCCGTCTTTGCCATGCGGTCCCGGTGACCGCATCACCTCACATCCGGTCGAGCGGTCGGGCTCGGACCATAATCCCTCATGCTCGAGGGCATCGGGCTCGGGGTGGCGGGACCATCCTTTTTCGCGGCATTTTGCGGCCATGGGGCAAGTCTCGGTCACCGCCCGCCCGGATCCGGCGAAGCCGTCGCGTTCAGCTTCGCGGGATGGCAATTTGGGTTATCGGATCACGCCGCCTTGAGGGTGGCGCCCTCCGGAACGATGCCTTGCGTAACATAGCGCCACAGGGCGACGAGCAGCTTGCGGGCCAAGGCCACGATAGCGATGCGCCGGACCCGTCCCTTCGCGGTGCCGACCCGATTGTGGAACCAGCGGCTCAAGGCCGAGTTCGGCTGATGACGCAGCCAAAACCAGGCGATTTCGATCATGACGCGCCGCAAGCGGTGATTGCCGGCCTTGGAGATGCCCTGGTCCCGGTCGGTCCCGCCGCTCTGCCAAGGGCTCGGCGCCAGTCCGGCGTAAGCGGCTACTTGGCGCCGGTTGGTGAAGCTGCGGAACAACCCCTCGAGCCAGACAAGCGAGGCGAATTCGATCCCCACGCCCTTGAGCTTGATCAGCAGCGTGCTCGGGTTTGTCCGTTCCGTCGTCTGCGTGCGCACCAATGCGTCACGTGCCCGCTCGACGGTGGCGAGCTGGGTCGCCACCACGTCGATCCGGGCCAGCTCCCGGCGGATTTCGGCTTTGAGCCGTTCCGGCAGCGGGCGCCCATCGCCGGTCCGCAGCGCATCGAGACGATCGAGACGATCGGGCTTCAATGGATCGTATCCCCGGATGCCCTGCCCGCTGAGCAGTCCTTTGATCCGATTGGTGTGCTGGATACGCTCCTTGAGCAAGGTGCCGCGCTCCCGTGACAGGCGCCGCTGATCTTCCTCTTCCGGACTTGGCGGCCGAACCATGGAGCAGACCCGCCGCTCCCCGCGCGCCCAGGCCATCAGCGTCCGTAACAGGCTCACGCCGTCGATCGCATCCGTCTTGGCGCGCCGATGGCGCCGGGCAACCGCAATCGAGGCCGCGTCGACGACATGGCTCTCGATCCCGTTTTGGACAAGCAGGCGATGAATTCAAAAGCCGTCCAGTCCGGCCTCCTGAATGACCACAACCTTCACCGCGACGCCGCGGCGCTGCTCGGCTTTCGCTTTCAAGCGCGCAAGAAGGATGAGCAGCGAACCGCCGTCACCGCCGGCAACGATATGCTGGGAAAACTTCTCCTCACCCGGACTGTTGGCGGTCACCAGCCACTTCGCTTTGCTCAATTCGAGCGAGGCGAACAGCGTGTTAGAGTGATCTCGGACGGTAGTCTCGACAATGGTTGCGGGGGTCTCGGTCTGCATCGGGGGCCTCCATGCTGGTGTGTGGAAGCTCAGCCTACCAACTCAGGCGACCGTCCACCCGCATAGGATCTTTTTGAAGCGGGTCGCGATCGGCGGCTTGCCATAACCCACTTCGTAGTCTCTCGGCCCGTCACTCGCCAATCGCCCGCTCCATTCCTGGTCCCGCTTCGAAACGCGACCTCAAATTCGCCGCACTTATAGCTCATATAGCATGAATTATCAATACAACAACAACTAGAGTTTCCGTTGATTTCCCGCTTCGAGCCTTGCGTTTCCCACTTCGCGGCGAACAATTTCCCAGTTCGCGTGTCCTGAAATGCGACACCCGGAACCGCAACATCTTGAGATATAGACAACAATTGCAGCAGGCCAAGTGCTACAACTGCAATTTACCCGGTTGATACCCGGTTCGACGGGAAATTTGCGCCAAAGACCACGCGCGGCTTGCCGTCGGCCCGACGCACTCAGCCGATATCGCTTAGCTCAACCAGATGCGTGGCGGTTGAACACGGCAAGCCCGCGCAATATGTCGACCGCCTGGGTCAGTTGCTCGTCATTCACCCCGCCGATATCCTCGTTCGCTACCGATGGCGCTGTCTTATTGGCGACTGACGGGGCCCGCTTTGTGGCGGCGTCCAAAGACCTGTTGGTCGGGCTCATGCCCGAGACCGGGCCGGGTCCGGTCTTGCCCCCTTGAGGGGATGGCGCTGCCGGATTGGGGGTTGGGGCTGCGGGCAGATCCGGGTTCTTCAACGCGCCGGGCAGATCCGCCTCATGCAACCCCTCCTCCCTGGCCAGCTTTTCGAGCTTGAGCGGCGATACGATGAGATCGGGGTCGAGGCCCTTGCCATCGATCTCTCTGCCCTCGGGGCTCGCGAAATGGGCGGTCGTGAGGCGGATGGCGCCACCGCTGGCGAGCGGGATCAGGGTTTCGATGGCACTCTCGCCAAAGGTTTTGGTGCCGACCAACAGGGCGCGGTGGTTGTCTTGCAACGCCGCTGCCATCAATTCGGCTTCGTCGGCCGTCCCGCCATTGACAAGAACGACGATCGGCAAGCTCTTGACGAGATCGTTTGGGGTGGCGGCAATGTGCTTGACATTGCCATCGTTGCGGCCCTTGACAACCGCAACCTCGCCTTTATCGAGAAAGTCGTTCGCGGCGGCGACCGCGTCCTGGAAATCGCCGCCTGGATTGTTGCGCAGGTCAACGACGACGCCGGCCAGCTTGCCGCCCGTCTGCTGGCGCAGATCCTGAGCCGCCGCTGCAAGTGCGGCCGGAGTGCCGGGGTCAAACCCGGCCAGCCGCAAATAGCCTATATCCCCATCGATGACGTGGGTCGACACGGTTTGCAAATGATCGGCCGCGCGCTTGAGCGTAAGCTTGAGCGGCGCCTTCTCGCCCGTGCGTTCGAGGGTAAGTTTGACGCTGCTGCCGGCGGGACCGCGCAATTTCTGCTCGACTTCCGCCAAGGTCAGCTCGAAGGTCGGTTCCTTGTCGATCGCCAGGATCAGATCGCCAGGCTTGACCCCGGCCTCCGCGGCTGGCGAGCCGTCGCGCGGCGAGATCACCTTGACCTCACCCTTGACCAAGGTCAGGGCGGCGCCGATCCCCGCCTCGCCGCTCGCCGCCGTCCCATTCATTGCCTTCAGCGCAGCCGGATCAATATAAGCGGCGTGCGGGTCGAGGCCCGTCAGCATCCCGGTGATGGCCGCGCCGACAAGCTTGCTGTCGCTGACCGGATCGACCGAGTTCCTGTCGAATTCGCTCGAATGCTTCATCGAACAGGTTAAGTTCGTCATAGACGGCGTCCTTGCCGCCCTGTGGTGTTGGTTGTTGCTGGGCGAAGGCGGCAGTCGGTGCAATCGACGCCGTTACCAACAAAGCCATAGCCAGTTTACGCACCCGTACCGCCCTCCATACAGCCCTCAGCGGGGGATATACCACCGGTGGCAGCTCATCCTGCCGACAGACCAACCCGATCATCGATCGTTGAGCCTAGCCGAGCAATGATGGCATTACCATGGTTGTCAGCATCGGTTATCGCGGCAGATCATCACGGCTGAGGAGCACAGGATGGACACGCTCGCGCGACTTACCACGCGGCCATTGCCTTTTGCCGAGCTGCTCGGCATCGAATTCGTCAGCGCCTCGCCAGATCGAATCGTCGCCCGCATGAGGGTGCGCAGCGAGCTTTGCACCGATCCGGCCGTGCTACATGGCGGCGCAATCATGGCCTTTGCCGACACGCTCGGCGCTGCCGCCACAATCGCGAATTTACCGGACGGTGCGGGCACGACGACGATCGAAAGCAAGACAAACTTTGTGGCTTCGGCGCCCATCGGCGCGCAGGTCACCGGCGAGGCGACACCGGTTCATCGCGGCAGGCGCACAATGGTCTGGCAAACCCGCGTCACCAACGAGGACGGGCGGCTGATCGCGCTGACGACCCAGACGCAACTCGTTCTGTGAGCCGCTAAAGGTAATCCCGCACCCGCTCGATCTCGTCCAGCGCACCGCCCGGAGACATTGCCAGAATCTCGTCAAAACCGATCTGCTCAATCCGCTTCAACCGCTGACGGGCACCCTCGGGGGTGCCAACCAGCGAGATTTTGGCGCGCTCGGCAAGGCTTCCGGGTTCCGGGCGATGCCGCAAATCGACGACGACATTGGCGAGCACGGCATTGGTGCCGCCTGCCTCGCGATAGATGCGCATGCCGCGTTCGAGATCTTCCCAACTGCTATAGAGTCCGGATGCGATCCAGCCCTGGCATTGCTTTGCAGCGTAGGTGATCCAGCGCGGATTGCGCCACGCGCCAAGCAACACCGGGGGTCCGCCTTCGCTGCCTGGCCATGGGATCAAGACCCCGCCATTGACCGGCTCGCCGCGCCAAGTCCGCCGCATGATGTCAAGCGAACTCATCAAGGTGCGAAAGCGCTGGCCGTAATCGGCTCCGAACAGGTCGAAATCTGCCTGGGTCGAGCCGCTGCCGACGCCGAGCCGCAGTCGGTTGCCCGACAAGGCCTGGACTGACTGCACCCGATGCGCGAGGTCGACCGGATGGCGCAGCGACACCTGCAACACCGCGGTCCCGAGCTCGATGCGCGGGGCGACGGTGGCAAACGCCGCGAGCGCGGTGAGCGGGTCGAGGGTGGCTCGTCCGCGGCCGAGCGAGTTGGTAACCCATATCCCGGGAAACCCGGCGGCCTCGACGCGCCGCGCGTAACTGGCGATGCGCTCGAGCGATCTTCCGCGCGCTTCCGGGCCCGGGTGCATAAAGGTGACGATGCTCAATCTCATGACCGATTGCTCCACCCGATGTTGCCGAACCCATCTGCGCCGGCCGAACCCATCTGCGTCGAGTAAAACCTGCAACCGCCAGCACTCCCGCGCGGGGGTGAGCCAATCCCACGAATTGGCTCAGCCGGACCCAGGGCGGAACAGGATCGTCCCGCCAATTGCAGCGGGAAGGGTCACCGCGACCCCGCCGGGGATTGATCTGGTCGCAACCCCAGCGGCGCCGAGAACGCGGCGGAGGCGATTGAAGTCGGCGACGGCTATCTCATCCGCCGCGAGATAGGGTAATGGCGGGCCCGGAGCAATGCCGAAATGCTGATGCAGGTACTCTGGCGAAGCAAACCGCAGATATCCGCGGTCGAGCGGGATTGTCGCGACATCCCGCTCACGCCGTGCCGGACGGCCGGTAAACCGGGCAAAACGGTCGGCTGGTTCGGCGGGATTTTGGGCGGCAATCCACAGACCAAGCAGCGCCTGCGCGCCATTCGGGTGCTCGAGATAAGGTTCGCGCCAGACCAGGTTCTCACTATGGTGGGTCAAAAATTGGATACGCCCCTCGGGCATCGCGCTACCGGCGATGCGGGCGATCGTAAAGCGGGCATGCTGCTCGCCGGTCTCGGTCGCAACCGGGCGGCGCATGTCGACAAGCGGCAATACCGGGAACTCGGCCGCGGCCAGCCGTCGATGGTCGCCGGCGGCGTCCGCGCTGCTGAAGGCGGCGAGATGCAGGCCGACATGCCGCTCCAGGCGATCCCGCAATTGGCGGGCGAGCGGCGTATCCTCGGTCGCAGCCAGGATCTCGACATAGCCGCGGCGCAACATCGCGCAGCGGTTTCCGGTCCCGGCCGGCACCGGGTGGCCGTCTGCCCAATTCGTCTGGACGGTAAACGGCGTCAGCCGGAACCCGCAGCGCTCCAGCGCTCTCGCGGCCGGCGCCATCGCCGGGGCAAAATATGCTACGTGATCGAGAAACACCTCCGCCTGACCAGGCAATTGTCCGGGCATCGCTCTCCCCTTAGGTATCAATCGACAGCAAGCGCGCGGTCTGAGGTGTTTATCAACAAACGGCCGGAATCGGTCGGGTCCTTGCGTGAGCCGATTGATGCCCCAGATCAAGCGGCGGTTTGGTCTCTGAGCGTTTCCACTGCATCCAATTCGCCTCTTGATCTTTACGGCTAGTTGATGGCCCTAGCTTTTCGCCGAATGTCGATCTCGACCCGCAGGAAGTGGTCATCCATCCTGCTGGCGGTGGCGATTTTTGCCTCGCTCGCCGGATTGGCGACGTTGGCCCGAGGCCGGCCTCCCGTCTTTGGCGTGCTGGACGCGATACTCGTCGGGACCGGCGTCGGCCTGTTCGAACAGTTTTACGTCCAGAGCCTACGCGGGCGCTGGATCCGCAATATTCACCCTCTGCTGTCGATCGGCTTTTATACGCTTGTGGTCGCG
>CAWJXM010000037.1:0-24818 GCA_963846635.1 uncultured Alphaproteobacteria bacterium
GGGACCGCGGAAAGCCTGACCGGCGACTTAAATTCCAAGGGTCGCGTCTGGAAGTTGGTGGAAATTGCCGATGGCGGGCATCTCCGGCGGTGATGTTATCGGCTCATGCGACCAGATCAAGGATTTGCTCGGCAGGGGCGACATCCAGGGTCCTCCAGCCGTCGACTTTGCGCAGCGTGATCTGCCCGCTGGCCAACAACGCCCAGAACAGCATGCAAGCGGTATCCGCGCAGGGCAGCATGCATTGGGTCTTGATGCGCCGCTTGAACTCCTCATGCAGCCGCTCGATGGCGTTGGTGGTGCGGATGGACTTCCATTGGTCGCTTGGGAAGCGCAGGAAGGTGAAGAGTTTTTCGCCCGCTTCTTCCAGGCTGTCGGCGACCGGGCAGCAGCGCAGCCGCCATTTGCGCAGGAACGCCTTGCGCTTGGCCTCCACCTCTTTGGCGGTCTCGGCGTAGATCATGTCGGCGTAGTCGGCGCTGATCTCGTCGTAGAGCTTCTTCGGCGCGTGAGCCAACAGGGTGCGATGCTTGTGCACCGTGCAGCGCTGAACCGGCACGTCATTCCACAGCGCGGCGATGGCTTTCTCCAACCCCGCCGCGCCATCGATGATCACCAACTCGGGTGCGGCCAAGCCACGGGCCAGCAGGTCGTCCAGGAGAGCCCGCCAAGCGGCCTCGCTTTCGCCGCCCATGTTGCGCAAGGCGAGCAGTACCTTCTGGCCGTCACGACGAACGCCCAATGCAACCAACAGCGAAAGGCTGGTCGCCTTCCTGTCCAGGCGAACCCGGACAACCGTACCGTCGAGGATCAGGCGGACGATGTCGTCCCCGGCAAGATCGCGCTTTTGCCACGCCTCCCAGTCGGACTGCACCTTGCGCCAGGCCCTGCTGACGGTGTCCCCGCGGGCGGCTTGCCAACCGCCCCGCCGAACAGTGCTGCCAAGGCGCGCCGGACCCGTCATGTGTTGGTGCCCGCCAAATAGGCACTGGCGATCAGCCGTTCGGCCTGCACCGTCAGGCGCTTGTAGGCCGGCAGCGCCGTGCGGCGCCACTCCGCTTGCTGGCCATCGCTGTTGGTCACCCGTGCTCGGGGAACCGACACCGTCATCGGCCCGAACGTGCCGAGCAACTGGCGGTCCCGGTGGCCGTTGCGATGCCCGGCTGCCTCGGCGCTGCGGTCATACCGGCCTCGCCCCAAAGTCGCAGCAAGCTCTTCTTCAAGCATGTTTTCAATGAAGCTCCGGATGCGCTGGCGAATCCCAGCCTCCAGCGGATCAAACCAATCCGCACCCAACAATGGAACCTCGGCCTCGATAGCGATATCATTTGTCATGACGTGATCTCCTCCGGTGGCGCCAACCGCCGGGTCTTGCGTTGCGAATTAGGAGATTACGCCACCTTTAAATTTCCCCCACCCAAGCGACGCGGCCAGGACACATTACAAGCAAACTTAACGCATTGAGGGTCACAAAGGCCTTATCGTCAGCTAGAAACACAGAGTGAGGGTCCAGTGCTTGTACGGGCTGCGCAGGACCTCCTGCACGAAGGCAAACTGAGACGACGCACGTAAGATCTACAACCGGCCGATCGCCTCCGACGAGGTGCTGGAGAGGACCATTTCACCCACATCCACCCCCTCCTCCCAACTATGCACAGGCATCCCTGTGCCACCCGCACGACCTGCGGTACTGGATCCCCCCAGTTCCTTCGACGCTGCCGTGGGCCTTCAGCCCACTGCCGCTTGTCGGAAGGAGCAAAAATGCCGTGCCTTCCTACTGCATTGGAATGCCTATTTAAATCGCGACAACCAGCAAGTGTCGCTCTCGGTGGATTCGAGTTGGATTTCATCGGAGCCCATGAAGCAGAGCTCCAAGGATGGCGATCGTCGCCGCCGCGTTGATGCCGACCGCCCAAGTCAGTACGGTAAAACGATTGTTGATCTCTGACCGCAGACTGGTTGTCTCAGACCCTATCTCGGATCGCAGACTATGGATCTCGGTCCGCATCTCCGAGCGCAACCCAGTCAGTTCGGATTCAATGCGGGCCAGCCGGTTGTCGATAGATGCCAACCGGTTCTCGTAATCGGCCAGTTCTTCGGCTGCCGCCTGCGCTTCTTCCTCGCTCGCCCCCGCGGATTTGAGTGCGGCGTAGGTCTTTGACAGCATGATTGCCATAGGCACGCTCGGGATTAATACCAGTGATGGATGCACGAGAAATCAACTTTATGATCTCCTTACCTCCGTCGTTGAGTTTTTCGGAGAGTGCTACCTCAAGATAGATTTAGAGATATGGGGCGCAGAAGGGTATGGTTTATCCAACCGTGGAGCGAACCATGACCGAGATTATCTGCAAACGCTGTCAGGCGACGGAGTACGTTAAGAACGGGATCGTGCGGGGACTGCAACGCTATCGTTGCCACAAGTGTTCCTGCAATTTCACGGCGACCAAACCGCGCGGCAAACCGGCGGCGATGAAGGCGCTGGCGCTGTTGCTGTATGCGATGGGCAATATGAGTTTCTGCAGCATCGGCCGCTTGCTGAAGGTCAGCGATGTGAGCGTGCTGCGCTGGGCGCGGGCGGCGGCGCTGGAGTTGCCGGAGCCGGAGATGCCTGCCGATGTCGACCTCGTCAATCTCGATGAGATGCCTCATTTTATCAAAAAAAGACAAGCAAGATATGGCTTTGGCGAGCGTTTGATCCTGTCCAGCGGCGAACTCTGCCCTGGCTTCTGGGTCGGCGTGATGATGCAACCCCCGCCTTCGCGCTAGGGTATGTACATATCTCAGAAACAGTAATGTTTTCAGCAGATTATTCGTCGTCCCCGCGAAAGCGGGGACCCAGGGGCACCCCGGCTAAGAGCCTCATATGTGGCCCCTGGGTGCCCGCTTTCGCGGGCATGACGGGGAAAGGAACGAAGATATGTACACTCCCTAGCGCCTTCGCGGGGGCAGGCTCTGTCAAAAACTTCGCGATAAAGTCGGCATCAAGGGGCACACCTTCCTGACCGACAACTGGGAAGGCTTTCATCGTCTCATCCTCGAAGACCAACTCTTCACCGGCAAGGATCTGACCTTTCCCATCGAGCAGGACAACGGCAACATCCGCCATTATCTCGCGCGCTTCCGCCGCCGCACCAAGGTCGTTTCAAAATGCCCGAAGATGGTCGATCTCTCGCTGCGGCTCCATCACCATCTGCGCGACCCGAAAAATTACGCCGCACTCGCCGCCGTCTTTCTATCTATCTTTACGTAGGACTCTCAAATCAGGAAGGTCTTCCGAGTGCGCGAGGACGGGCCGGCGCAAAGGAATGTGGCGGCGTCGCACAAGGTATTTGGAGAGGGGC
Source organism: uncultured Alphaproteobacteria bacterium (assembly GCA_963846635.1). GTDB lineage: Bacteria > Pseudomonadota > Alphaproteobacteria > ATCC43930 > CGMCC-115725 > AP-15. The sequence goes on from CAWJXM010000037.1 coordinate 3,345, forward strand.
CGCGCGAGCCAACAGACACTTATGCTGCCGAGTCTTTGACGCCGAACCGGTGCATTCATCGGTCGGTGACGGGGTGATTGGGCGTGAAGGAAATTCATATTCGGGCCGCGACCGCTGCCGATGTCGGCGCCATTTCGGAAATCGTGGATCAGGCATATCGGCACTACATTTCGCGCATAGGCATGCCGCCCGGGCCGATGCTCGACAACTATACGGCGCGTGTCGCCGAAGGGGCGGTCTGGGTGCTTGAGGAGGCGGAGGTGATCGCCGCCCTGATCGTGCTTCTGCCAACCCCGGATTGTCTGCTCCTCGACAATATCGCGGTCACACCGGGGCGCCAGGGCTTAGGGTTCGGCCGTCGGTTGCTCGCCTTTGCCGAGGCCGAGGCACTGCGGCGTAGTTATCGCGAGATCCGGCTCTACACCCACCAAACGATGGTTGAGAATCAGCGCCTCTACGCCTCGATCGGCTATCAAGAGACAGGACGCGGCACCGAGGCTGGCTATGACCGCGTGTTCATGCGCAAGCGGTTGCGGGAGTAGAGGCATTGAGCTAGCTTTATACGATCCCTAGTAGCTGCCAGCCTAAATTGCGTCTGCGGCCGCGGCGCATCAGACTGGCCCAATCGCCAGCCATCCCCAATTGACGACCGCACAACAGACGCGGTTACCATGAAAGGGATCTGAAGGCTTCGGCAGCCCGACGCAGGGGTGCTGACCGCCGCACCTGGATGCGTCAGAGGGGGAAACGATGGCTGGTGTGTTTTCGGCCAAGGCCGCCATTCCGCAAACGCCGACCGATAGGTGGAACGCGTACAGCGTCACGGTGTGGGCGATCTGCATGCTGGGTTTTGCCTTCGACATCTACGAAGGCACCATTATGCAGCTGGCGACGCCGCTATTGATCAAAGAGTGGGGGATCAGGCCGGCGACGATCGGAAATATCACGACAGTCTCGCGCTGGGTGGGTCTCGTCGGGATCTTCGTTTTTCCGACACTGGCCGACCTTTATGGCCGTCGGCCGATCCTGATTTTGACGATCCTCGGATATTCGCTGTTCACCGGTCTCACCGGTTTCGCGCAAGGCCCATTGCAGCTGCTGATCTTTACCTCGATCACGCGCATAACGCTGCAAGGCGAGACGCCGGTCGGCATGATCATGGTCAGCGAAACTGCCCCGACAAAATGGCGCGCGACCGCATTGGGTGGGCTCGTCGGAGGCTATCCTTTCGGCTACATGCTGTGCTCTTTGACCGCACTTGTTGTCGTCCCACTGTGGGGATGGCGGTGCCTTTATTGGCTCGGCATCGTGCCGGCACTTCTAGTGCTTTGGGTAAGGCTCGGCGTCAAGGAGAGCCCGCGTTTCGAGCGCGTCACCACGGCTATGGTCACCCAAGGACTGCGAAAGCATGTCGACATCTGGTCCCCGGTGCGCGAGTACCCGCGTGAGATGCTAATCGCGACCCTTCTTTATTTCTTTTATCTGTTCACCTGGCTGGGTTGGTCGGCGTGGATGCCGCAATTTCTCGCCAATGAAAAGCATCTCGGGTTTCAAACAACGGCGAGCTATCTGTCGATCTGGATGTTCTGCGCGATCTTCGCTTATTACCTGTGCGGCTGGCTCTGCGATATTTTCGGCCGACGTTACGTTATCCCGGGATTTGTGCTCCCCGCCGGGATCCTGCTTGTGGTAATGGGACATCTCGACCATCCCTCGGGCCTATTCTGGGTGGGATTGATCTTGAATTTTCTGATCACGGGAAGTTTTGGCGCTGGACTTGGATACAATACCGAGCTGTTTCCGACGCAAATTCGCGGGACCGCGGTTGGCGCGGCCATCACCTTCGGCAGTGCCGCGGCCGCATTTTCGCCCGCGATCGTCGGTTGGATAGCGACATCCCATTCGATCGCGGCGGCGCTCCCGCTACTCGCTCTTTCGTTCTTTCTGCTCGCGCCGATTTTCCTGTTCGTCGCGCGAGAAACCACGCGCAGAGAGCTCATCGATTTTGTCGGCCAAAGGACCTGATCAGAGCTTCGCCACCTAAACACCAATTGCCCGGGCCAGCAGAGCCGCGATGCCGGTCAACCCAGGGGGTGCAGAAATTTATCACGTTTGCGGTATTAATCTCGTGACCCTTTTGTGTCATGCCAAGCTTCTGTTTTTACTTTCCAAGGATGAGAGCCGCAGCGCCTGTCATTGCGTGGGCGGCACCAACAATCACGACGTCGAGAGCCCTTTCGATACAGGCTATCAATTCACCCGATCGGAAAGGCTTTTGCAAAAGAGTTGCCTGGCACTGCCGGCGAGCGCGCCAGACTGCATCTCATCTATTTCTTCACCGCGCACATACCCAATCCGAACACGCACGGCGTTTATCCGTTACAAACCTGTTTGAAGCATCGCGCATGTCCCGATCCACGCGAAGAGCTGAGATTAGGGTATTGGAGGTCCAGCTGCTGCAGCGCTGCCTCGGCACTCATGATGTCGTCCACGGATCAATCACTGTCAGGCCGCAACCGGCAAATCCGCCGGTGTCGCGTGTGGCGATGCTGGCGCCGGCCGCCAGTGCCGTTGCGGCGATCAGTGCGTCAAATTTCTCGATCGGATTGCCGGCCGGGCGCCGCGCCAGCACGATCTCGGGATAGCGCGCCGCCGCTCGCGCCTCGAACGGCAGGATACGGCCGGCAAAATCTTCGGCGAACATGGCTTCGGCGGCTGCGGCCAAAGCCGTCCGCCGTCGACCCTCCGGCAGAGCACCAATGCCATAGAGGATTTCGGCCTGATTGACATAAGTCGTGTAAAGCTGAGCGCGAGGTTGCGCCGCCACCCAGGCCAGTACCGCCGGATGTGGTTCGCCGCGCATCAGCTTCGAGATCACATTGGTGTCGACGACGATCACGGATCGAACGAAGGCGGCGCATCAACAAACTCAGACGGCGGTAGCTCGAGATCAACGCCGCCGAGCGGCGCAAAGCGTCGGCGAATGGCCTCGGCCAAATTCGGCTCCGGATGATCGCGATCGCCAGCCACGGCGTCGCTGAGGATCGTCCGTGCCTCGGCTTCCATCGAACGGCCATGACGGGCGGCGCGCATGCGCAACCGTTCTTTGACCGCCGCATCGATATTGCGGATCGTCAGGGTCGCCATCGCTGTCACGATCTAATTCATGCTGTCATAATATACAAAATGACAGCGTTGAATGCAAGCCGACCGAACTACCTATAAAAAGGTAGCTTAACCCTCACCTTCGCTCTTGCCCGATCCGGCAAGTTCAGTCGAGGAGGGCCGCAGGTTGATGCTCGGCCAGCGTCAGCACACCTGGCGCACAAGATATTGAGCACCGGTATCCCCAAGGACTGCGGATAACTTCGCGGAAGAGTCCTAACTTAAGATACATGTAAGGGATCTGGTGGAGAAGGGCATGGTTCGCCGTCGAAAGGGGGAGCCATGGGCGGGATTGTCTGCAAGCGCTGTCAAGCGACGGATTACGTCAAGCGGGGAACGGTTCGAAATCTGCAACGCTACCAATGCAAGACCTGCGGATGCAATTTCACAAACACGCCGCCGCGTGGCAAGCCGCCGGGAATGAAGGCTCTGGCGCTGATGCTTTATGCCATGGGCAATATGAGCTTTTGCCGCATCGCTCGCCGTCTCGGGGTCAGCGATGTCGCGGTCCTCAAGTGGGTTGGTGACAAAGCCCGCCGGCGGCCCAAACCGGCGGTGACGACCGAGACCGTCATGATCACGCTCAACGAGATGTGGCATTTTCTCAAACAAAGACTTGCAAGCTCTGGGTTTGGCGCGCGTATGACGCTGTCGCTCGCCGCCCCGTCGCCGGGGTGCTTGGTGGCCGTGATGACCCACCCCCGCCTTCGCGGGGGCAGGCTCTGTCAAAGGCTCCTCGATAAAGTCGGCCTCAAGGGCAAGACCGTCCTCGCCGACAACGGGGACGGCTTTCACCGTCTCATCCCCGAAGACCAGCTCTTCACCGGCAAAGACCTGACCTTCTCCATCGCGCAGGACAACAGCGACATCCGCCATTTTCTCGCGCGCTTCCGCCGCCGGACCAAAGTCGTTGCCAAAGCCGTGGAGATGGTCGATCTGTCCCTGTGCATCGATCATCACTTCCACAACAATCCGCGCAACTTCGCTGCCCTCGCCGCCACCTTCTTATGTATCTTCAGTTAGGATTCTCCTTCGCGGAAAACTCCTGGATTTGGGCTCCGATCAGCGGTGGAAAACTCTCGTGGCCCGCGCTCGTCCAGCGAATCTCTTGCGGACAAAATACCTGTGCGTGTGATTGCTCAAAAAAGCGGCAGGGATCTAGCGCTTGCCCTTGATCCGGAAATGCATGACGCCCTGGCGGCTGTGCAGGTCTTTCACCCTGAGGCCGCAAAGCTCTTCCCGGCGGATGCCGTGATAGAGCAGGGTGGCCAGAATGGCGCGATCGCGAACCCCCTTGAGCGTATCCGCCGGCGGCGCTTCGAGCAGCTTGCGAGCCTGACGGTCGCCAAGCGCCGGCGTGGTGCCTTCGTTGCCATTGGCCATCGGCCGCTTGACCCCATCGACCGGGTTGCCTGCGACCGCATTCCTCTCGCAGAGGTAATCAAACAGCGACAACAGTGCTGAGAGCTTGCGCCGGATGGTGCGGGCTCCAGTGCGCGCCGTTCCATGTCCTGGCGCCAGCCCTTATGTCGTCGCCGGTCGATGGCCGGATATCATCGCTGCCAGATCGCAAAGCCCCTCACCGGGTATTGCCAGGATTGGGCTGAACCTGTGGCTCCTTGCCCGGCGCACCGCCGCTCGGACCGCTCGGGCCGGATGTCCAGGAGCCGCTCTGCGGCGTTCCCGGGACCGTCGGCATCGCCGGCTTGGCCGACCGCATCCTCTCCGGGGTCCAATACCCGGAACCTGCCTGCGATGGCGGTGCGGTCTGGCTAGCGCCATTCTGCGCCAATGTCGGCCGCACCACTACAACGGTGGAAATTACCAGCACGAGCGTTGGCACAAACGACAGGATTGCCGATCCCAAACCCGCACGGAAGCACTGGATGTTGATACGCATAACGGGACCACCTGGTTGACATCGCACCGAAAATGAAACGTCGCAGACCTGAAGCTGTTTTACGCCCGCGACATCGTGAAGATCTCCCTAAGGCGCTCCCCATCGCGCGCCGGGATGGGGAGCGGGTCGCGCGCCTCAGCAGTTCCCTTCGCCGCAGACGTAATTGATCAAGTCGCCAAAGGTGTTTAGCGAGCCGCCGAACTGGCCGGGAGCTGCAAGGATCGAGCCGCCGTCAACCTGGACAGACGTATCGGTATAGCCATACGAGTTCGAGGCGATCAGGACGTTGCCGCCGAACGCTTCGAAGGGCGGGGTGCCCGAGGGATGCAACGGCTGCTGCCCGAAATCTTGGATTATCGGACCGCCGCTGGCCCCGCCGAACGCGGCCGAGCCCCACTCGAAATTGTTGGTGGGGCCGGAGAAGACTTGCGAGTCGTTCCGGACTGGGCCGAATTGAAGGCTTTGCACGCAGTCGCCAAAAGTGGTGTCGAGGTTGCAAGGGTAGCCGAGCTGGGTCAGGTGCGTCGGCAACGGCGCGTTAAATTCATAACCGAGATAGCCGGTCACTTGGCCGATTTTTTGTCCGGAATTTTCCTGGAGCACGATAAGGGCGTCATCCTGTTTATTGGGCACGACGCCGCCGCCGTTAAACCAGGGGCCGGCCACGACAACCTGCGCCCAGGTCCACCTGCCAAACGGCGCAACTCCGGCGTGATAAGCCGGTATGAAGAGCCAATTGCTGTAGAAGTGGCCATTGCCGTCGGACACGCAGTGGCCAGCCGTTGCGATGACGTTGAGGCGGATGACCGATGCGGAACAGACAAAGTTGCCGCTGGGCTCCGTGAAAAATAGTTGCCCGACGATTGCGTAGGGATAGAAGTCGAAAATGTCGCTGTAGCTGTCACTCGATTGCGGGCAGCCCGACCCCGCGCAGGGATAAAGCCGGTCGATGGTGTATGGATAAAGCTGGCCGGTGGAACCGACCGCTGTCGGGCTCACCTCATTGCTGTTGCTACTGCTGAGGCTAAGCAATTCTTCCGCCCACGCGCTGTCGTACGCGATGCTCGCCGGTGCGCCCGGAACGACCGTGGTCGGGCCGGTAGACGGGGCGGATCCCGAGGATGGGCTGAAGGCTATCGACGCTGTCATGTCCTTCGGTTGGGCCGACGCCAATCGCTCCGGCGTCCAGTACGCCCGCGTGGCAGCGGCCTGCGCCGTGGTGGCGGCGGCACTGAGCACCGCGCCGTCAGCGGCCAGCGCCGCTTTCGGTTCGGCGGCGCCGTAAGCGCCGTAAGCAAGGATGGCGAGACCGGCAGTTGCCCCCGCCATTTGTTTCAACCGGTCCTTCGACGATCGCCGTTGTATTTTCATGGTTGCACTGCTCCTCAACTGAAATTCCCCAAGGCTAGGCTTGCCGGGGATGTGCTCACGACGATGTCGAGCACGTTCGACAAGATGGTTGACGGAAAATTGAGACAGCGTGATGCAACTCACACATTTGGCGAAATTTTTCGAACTGTCCGGCCGGCGCTATACGCCTCGCTCACCGATCCGGCAGCAGCCTGGACCAACAAAAGGCAGATGAAGATCGGCTTCGCCTATGGCACCAATTACCTGATCGATCTGCAGCGGGCGATCATCGTCGACGTCGAAGCGACGCCGGCGCGCTGGACCGCCGAAGTGGTCGCAACCAAGACGATGCTGGAACGGACCCGAGAATGCTTTGGTCTCATCTCTAATCGACATCGTCGGCGACCTGGACAAACGCGGGATCGGCCGGCGCTCCCTCACCGAGGCCATCGACACAACGACGCCGGGCGCCTGATCTTCCATGTGTCCGGTGCGCTTGGGCAATTCGAGCGGGACCTGATCCGTGAGCGGACCCGCGCCGGCCTGGCTGCGGCCGCGGCCCGAAAGGTGGCCGCAAGCCGGTGGTCACCCCTGGCAAGCTGCCGCGGCGCGCGTCCTGCGCCGCCTCATCGAGCAGCAGCACCGCCGCGCCATGGTTCTCATCCTTTTTCGCAATGTGATTGGCAACCTTGGCCAGTGTCTTGGTCGGCGCAATCCCGACCGACACCGGAATGCGGTCCATTGAAGCACGGCAGCGCGCAGCGCCCGGGCATGGCTTTCAAGGCGTTCGCCGAAGCCTTGCAGGCCGAGAAAGGCTTCATCGATCGAGTAGATTTCGAGATCGGGTGTGAGGCGGCTGAGCGCGCTCATCACCCGGCACTCATATCGCCGTAAAGCGTGAAGTTGCTCGAGCGCACGATCACGCCCGCGGCCGCGAACCGATGCTTGTGCAGATGCCAGGGCGCGCCCATGGCGATGCCGAGCGCCTTCGCTTCGTTGCGGCGCGCGATCACGCATCCGTCATCGTTCGACAGCCCTACGACCGGGCGGCTGCGCAGCCTCAGCTAGAACACGCGCTCGCACGACACGTGAAAATTGTTGGCGTCGGCGGGGCGAACGGGCCCGCCATGGCTACAGCATGCGGATGCTGCGCGTGATGACGCCCCACACCTCGAAACTCTGTCCCTCTGTAACTTGCAAGTCTGCGAAGGCGGGATTTTCGGCCTGCAGCCAGACCGCACCGTCCTTGACGCGGTAGCGCTTGACGGTGAAGGCGCCGTCAGCAGTACGAGCACGATGTTGCCATTCACCGGTTCGCGCGCGCGGTCGACAACGGCGATGTCGCCGGGGAAGATACCGGCGCCGGTCATGCTGTCGCCCTCGATGCGGATGGCGAAGGTCGCCGCCGGATGCTCGATCAGCAGCTCGTTGAAATCGAGCGGCCGGTCGCTATAGTCCTCGGCCGGCGACGGAAATCCGCGGGCAGCCGACCAGGCCATCATCGGGATGCGCAGCGCCACCCGGCCCTCGACATCGAAAAAAGCGCTGACGTCGCTCGGCGCGGTGCTGTTTTTTGCCGTGGCTGTTAGCGGCAAGCTCACTGTTCTGACCGTGCTCGCGCCAATGATCCTGTTTTCGATCGGCGTCGGCGCTGCCTCACCAGTTGCGATCACGGCAGCGATTAGGATCGAGCCGCAGATGATCGGCGCCGCGTCTGGCCTTTACGGTTTTATGCAAATGGCCAATGGCGCTTTTTCTACACTGGCGGTCGGGATGATCCCGGCGAACCCGGTGATCGCCGCCGCCAGTGTTCTGTTCGTCGGTCTGTTGCTCGGCCAATGTTTCTTTCGGCTCGCGATCGCCCCGATTGCTGGCTCGCGCGCGAATTGAACAAGCAACACGTTGTGGGTGATCAGGGCTATGGCACCAATATGATGCATTTGTCCGCCGTCAGTATCCTCGAGAATTCTCCCTTCCGTATCGATATCATCACGAGCATATCCGGCATTGAGTTCGAGGACGCATGGAGCTAGCAGGTTATGCATACGGTGAACGAAGCATCCGGGCTTACCGCGCCGATCGGGATCCCACGAGCGGAGCCGCGTAGTCGTGGCTTGGTTTTAGCCCCGCTAACTGTCGCAACGCCGTCCGTGGGCAGCAAACCCCCCTAAGAGACCAAGGAACGGACGAAAAAACGGCGCAATGCGCTGTGATTTCCTAGCCTACACTACTGAACCGACTCGGGATAGAAGCCTTCGTCTGCGCGATTGCGGCGGGTCAGCACGGGTCGGGAGCGGAGGGTCGGTAGGGTTTGACAGCGATCTCACCTTCGCGCTGGCGCATCGCGTAGGCGTCGTGTCATGCCTGCATGTTCAGCAGGGTTTCCATCTTAACGCCGAACGCCTTCTCGATCCGCAGCGCCATTTCCACCGACAATGCCGCGTTGCCGTTCACGAGGTCGGAGAGGGTGGCGCGACGCACGTCGAGCACCTTCGCCGCCTCGCTCACCGACAAGCCGAACTCGTCGAGAATTTCCTCGCGGATGAACATGCCCGGATGCGGTGGGGCCATCGCTATTCTGATGGGTGGGCGGCTCATCAGTGCTAGTCCTCCAAGCCGCGGTTGCAGATTGCACCCTGCCGGGTGTCGAAGGTCGGCCGCCAATTGCCGCTGACCGAAATGCTCCACGTTCCAGAGCGGCCGTATTATGGGGCTATGACCAACTATCAATTTGCCATGTTTGCGTCTTACTGTGACGCCGATTGGCTGTTCGGGGTCGTAGAGTTGCACCAGGAAGGAACATCTCGCTGCAGATTTGCGGCAAGAGCACCAAAGGCAGGCTTAGTGGTAAGAGCCTGACTTAAAATGAATGCCGAGTTCCCAATGGGTTATCGTCACCCCCGCGAAAGCGGGGGTCCAGAGCCTGCCCCTGGCTTGAACAGGGGGCAAACTGCTGCCGCGTTGCCAGCTCGAGATTCCCGCTTTCGCGGGAATGACGGAGAGAGGCGACAAATGATTGAAATTGGCGGACTCATTATCGGTCGGGCTCTAAGGGGTGAGGACGCTTTGCGGCTACCAAACCGCTTTGCTGGGTGACGAAACCAGGCTTCGGAATATTACGAAAGGCAGCCACCTGATCTCGACCTGATAAAACAGGTGAAACAGGTCAGATAACGAACATCTCAGGGCGTGTGCGGTGGTATCAGTCGGACAGCGTGTAGGTGGGTGAGCGAAGAGGCTGGGCAAGAATACGCTGCATCAGGCTGCATGCGTGCTTCGAGACGCGCCCCGGCTGCGCCGGGTCGCTCCTCAGCATGACGTAAGCCTATAATGGCATTGGCGACGATCGTCGTCCTGAGGAGGCCGTCCACGGGTCCGCGCGATGCGCGGCCCGAGGATAAACTCCGCGGCCGTCTCGAAGGACGCACGGCATCAGTCCAGCCGTATTGGCATTCTTGCCCAGTCTCGAAGCGTAACCCATCGGCCTGGGGCCGCAAGGTGAAACTGCGCGCGAACGGCGGGACGTTGAAAGGGCGGCGCAGCGGCGTCGCCCTTTAGCGCGGGGTTACTGGTGCAGTTGATAGAGGCGCGTGACGTTCTCGCTGGTGATCTTGGACCGCACCGCGGGCGAGATGTGGGCCATGTTGCGATCGAGGGTCTTGCGCGAGCCCGGCCAGATGCAGTCGGGATGCGGGTAGTCGGCACCCCAGATGATGTTGTCTTCGCCGATCAGTGGGATGATCGGTTCGAGGAACTGGTCCTGCTGATAGGTGACATAGCCCTGGCGACGGAAATAATCGCTCGGCTTCAGCTTGAACCCGAGATCGCGGGCCCGGTCGGCATATTCGGTGTCGAGCCGGTCGAACACATAGGGCAGCCAGGTGACCCCCAACTCGCCGAGCACGAAATTAAACTCGGGGTATTTCTCGCAGGCACCCGAGGCCAGCAGCGACACCAAGACCTCCATCGTGTCGAGCTGGAACAAGGCCGAGCGCACGAGCCGCCACTGCGTGAAATATTTCCGCTCCTGTTCGGGGTTGTCGGGGGCGCGCAACGCCTTAAATCCGGTCGAATGGAAAGAGATCGGGAAACGGCACTCCGCCGCGGCCTCCCACAGTGGGAACCACAGATCGGTATAGAGCGGCGGGGTCATCCGCTTGAAGGCGAGATCGCCGCCGCGCAGCCCCATCTTGGCGCAGCGCCGTACTTCGGCGGCGGCCTCTTCCGGGTCGGTGTTGGGGATGATCGCCAGCGGATAGACGCGGTTCGGATCGGCGCGCTTGGCGAAATCCGCGACCCAGTCGTTGTAGATCTTGTCGGCCCAGGCGCGCAGCGGCGCGTCGGCGATCAGATCGTTGATCATCAGGCAGCCATAGATGATTTCGGCATCCTGCCCGTCGCGGTCGAGATCGGCGAGGCGCAATTCCGGCGTCGTCGGCCGCGGCTTGGCGCCGGGCTTCGAACTCCACTCGAAGCCGAGATCCTTCATCTCGTCGATATGGCCGAACATTCCCTTTTGGTAGGGCTGAAAGCCGGGGCCGACGCCGTTCCACATGCCCTTGTCTTGGGCCTCGACAAACCAGTGCAGCCCGTCGTCCATCTCCTCGACGCGCGGCGCCGACAGCTTCCATTTATTCGGCGCTTCCGACAACCACAAATCGGGCGGCAGATAGGTCAGGTCGATGTGATTGTCGCCAGAGATCAGTTTTTCGGGCATATCGGCTCCTCTTGCTCCTCCGCGATCGATGTCGAACCAAACGTTTGATCGCGCATCCTACGATCGAGGCGCGGCCAGCGCCATAGCTAAGCAGGAATTTGCCTTTTTTCTGAGTTGCGCAACACGCATGCCCGATATCCGCTCGCCGGCAATGGGAAAGCCAGCCTATGATCACAAACGCAACGACATCCGATCGGGAGAGGACGCATGGCCGTAGAGCTCGGCAGCGGTAAATACACTTTCGTGGTGCGCGACACCTGGGCCAAGCTGCCCGAGGAAATTGCGCTCGGCGATGTCGCGGCGGTCGGCGTCGACCGCAATGACCGGGTTTATGCCTTCAATCGCGGCGAGCACCCGGTCGCGGTGTTCGATGCCGAGGGCAATCTGCTGCGCACCTGGGGCGAGGGCGTGTTCACCCGGCCGCATGGCGTCCATATGGGGCCGGACGACACGATCTATCTGACCGATGACGGCGACCACACCGTCCGGCACTGCACGCTCGACGGCAAAGTGCTGATGACATTGGGCATCCCTGGCGAGCCCAAACCCTATATGAGTGGCGAGCCGTTTCATCGCTGCACGCATACGGCATTGTCGCCGCGCGGTGATCTTTATGTCTCGGACGGTTACGGCAACGCCCGCATCCACAAATTTACGCCCGACGGCAAATTGCTGATGTCGTGGGGCGAACCCGGCACCGATCCCGGCCAGTTCAACGTGCCGCACAATATCTGTTGCGATCCCGACGGCTGGGTCTATGTCGCCGATCGCGAAAACCACCGGGTGCAGATTTTCGACGGTAACGGCAAATTCGAGACCCAGTGGAACAATCTGCACCGGCCAAACGGCATGTGCATGGCGCTGGGGCCGAACCCGCTCGTCTATATCGGCGAAGGCGGGCCGCAGGGCGAGATCAATCGCGATTGGCCCAATATCGGTCCGCGCGTCAGCATCCACAGCCATAAGGGCGAAGTATTGGCGCGGCTCGGAAAGATGCATGCCGGGCTCGAACCCGGGCATTTCACCTCGCCGCATGGCATCGCCGTCGACAGCCGCGGCAACATCTTTGTCGGCGAACTGTCCGGCCGGATCATGGCGCGGGTTTCCCAGGGCGCGTTACCCGCGCGCATTCGCGTCCTGCAAAAGCTCGAAAAAGTTGCGGCCTGAGGGCGCTGGACTACGCCGGCGCCGGCTCGGCAAGGCGGTTGCCGTGGTTTTGGCGGAGGACAAGAAAACCGATAACCGCGAGATTGGCGAGATTGAACAGGGCGCCGGCGGCAAAGGCGGGTGCGTAGAATCCAAAATAATCATAAAGCGCACCCGCGAACCAGCTGCCGAATGCCATCCCCGACATGCCGGCGAACAACAAAGTCGGGACCCGCCAAGTGGCCTCCGACGATGGGAACAGTTCGCGGATCGCCATCACATAGGCCGGGACGATGCCGCTAAAGCCGAGCCCATATGCGGCAGAAATTGCGAACAGTCCGGCCTCGTTGCGCGTCACCGAGAATGCGGCGATCGCCAATGCCTGGCAGGCCGATCCGGCAAACACCGTGGCGAGACCGCCGATCCGGTCGGCGGCCCAGCCCCAGAACTGCCGGCTGACAAAAGCGCAGCCGAGCAATACCGACAGCATCGCCGCACCCTGCGCCGGCGCGATCCCGACATCGCTGCAAAAGGCGACGAGGTGGCTCGACGGCATCGCCATCGGCACGCAACAGAGAAATGACGCGGCGCACAGCATGGCCTGCACCGTATTGGGGCGCAGCCGCAACGCCGTCGTCCCGCGGAATGCCGCCGCACCGAGCGCGGTGGCGCGGCTTGGCTGCGGCGGCGGGCTGAGCATTAGCGCCATCGGCACAATCAGCAACAGCACGGCGGCGAAACCCAGCATCACCCCCTGCCAGCCGAACCAAACGATCGCGCGCTCGAACACCGACGGCCAGACCACCCCGGCGATATATTGACCGGACGAGATCAGGGCGAGGGCGGTGCCGCGGCGACGGTCGAACCAGCGGCTGATATAGATCAGGAGCGGCGGATAAAGCGCGCCGCCGCCCAAAAAGCCGATCAGCAGCGCATGTCCAACGTAAAGCCCAGAGACATGGCCGGTCGCCGATACCACCAGACCGAGAGCCGTCATCAACGCGCCGAAGACGACGGTTCGCCGCACACCGACCCGGTCGGCGACCCAGCCCATCAGAATGCCGCCGATCCCGGTCCCGACCCAGACTAGGGCGGCGGCTAATGCGATAACCGACCGATCGGCGTCGAGCGCCGCCGCGATTGGCTTCAGCCCGATCACGACAATCAGCGGTGCACCGTACGAGATTGATAATATCCCGATTGCCAACACCGCCGCGATCCAGGACGAGCGGCTCTCGACGCTGTCGGGAAAGCGGGCAGAGGCGGCAATGCGTATTCCGGCCGCCGGTAAATCCGCCATATCGCCGCCTTCCTTTTGGGTATTTGGCTCACGCTTTGAGCACACCAGTAATATGAACGCGATCGAGCGTGCAATTCGGCGATCACGCCAAGCATGATCGCCGGCTGACCGTCGGCGCCGATTTGATTACGCTGGCCTCCGCAGTGGCGCCCGCCTAAAGTTGCTCCGGATCGCTCGACCAGGGAGAAACGCGATGACCGCTTTCGCCTATGACCATATTCATTTGCGCAGCCCCAATGCCGAGGAAACCGCTCAATGGTACGAGCGGATGTTCGGGGCCGAGATCATCCGCTCGATCCAGTCCGACGGCAGGTCGCGGATCGATCTCAATCTCGGTGGCGTCGCCGTGTTTATCGCGCAGGTTCCGGCGGAGCAGGCCGTTGGGGAGCCGCCGCAGCTGCCTTACCTCGGGCTCGAGCATATCGGGCTGCGGGTCGAGGGGATCGATGCGGTCGTCGCCGAGCTAAAGCAGAAGGGCGCCGAATTCACCGTCGAGCCAAAGACCATCCGGCCGGGCGTGCGCATCGCCTTTTTGCGCGGACCGCAGAACGTCCACATCGAGCTGCTCGACCGCAACGCCGCCTGACCCTTTTCGCCTCGCCGGTTTTTGGATTGGCGAGAGGTGCCAAGCCAGCGCGCCCTTTCGGTGGCCGCTCTCGACACACGGCGACAGCGTTTCCGTGAACGAGTAGCGGCATCCGCAGTATGGGTCGGGTAAACCGGGAAGTCTTTCATGAAGCACGCCACTACCGTCGTGCTTGAAGGCCTGTCAGACCTTCTCGATTAATTCAGAATGAAAAATGGCATCCAGGAAAAGAGCTTGGCATTTCTATAGAAAATTACAGTCATTTCTTTCACCAAGTTGTCGACAGCCCAACGCTCAATTTTTGATCCAAAGAAGCAGTATCAATTGCTTTCAGAGAGCATCCACCGAACGAGTTCTATCAGGCGGCTAGCGGAAAAAGGCTTCTCGAGGAGCTCGCGAACACCCAGGCGGATCGCGCGCTCCCTCGTCTTGGCGTCGAGACGGCCAGAGATCAGTATCGTTGCGACTTTGTTTTCCTCCCTTTGCAGATTGTCGATCACATCAAGACCGTTCATTCCCGGCATGTGCTGGTCGATCACCAAACAGCCCGCTGTGTGGCGCCGCTCATCGGCTAAAAATTGGTTTCCGGAATTGTATGACTGCACGGCGAAGCCGAAGGCTTCGAGCAATATCTTCAGCGAGTCAGCGACCAACTCATCGTCATCAACTATACAAACCGCTTTCTGAGCTGGGCAGAGAGGGTGTTGTTCCCGAGGAGTCGGCATCCTGACCTCGAGGGCGAGAATGCCCTATAAAGAACCGGACAGCGGCGCACCGGGCACTGACTTGGATCAACCAGCGCCAATCTCACTGTGCCTCGCCGATCGCCTCAAGGGCCGCTCGATCGAGCAGCTCGATCCGGTGCGGGTTGGGAATCGCGATCATCCGCTCGTGCCTGAACATCGATAAAGTGCGGCATACGGTCTCGACCGTCAGTCCGAGGTAATCGGCGATGTCGGTGCGCGACATCGGAAGGTCCAACATCCTCGTCACGTCGCGGCGCTCGAAGATTTCGAGCAGGAATGCCGCAACGCGCTCCGGGGCTGTCATGCGCCCGAGCAGCAGCATTCGGCTATGCGCGTTGGCGAGATCACGCAGCATGGTCTCGCGCAGCAGCCGCGCCAGAGCGGGGTTCTGGTCCATCAACTGCTCGGTAGCCTTGCACGGCAGGCGCAGAACGATCGCATCACTGACCGCCTCCGCCGAGAAAACGCGGCTGCCGGTGCTGTCGAGGCCAAAGCAGTCGCCGCTGAAGCAGAACTCGGCGATATGACGGCGTCCATCGGCCAGCAGTTTGCAAATGCGCACTGTGCCGGACACCACCTTGTACCAGCAATCGCTGGCATCGCCTTCGGTATAGATTTCCTGATTGCGCGAAAAGCCGAGACGCGTGCCGATGCCTTCCAGCGCCACCAGCGTATCGAGCTCGCCGGAGCGGGTAACAGCAAGGCCGCCGCGCTCTGGTTCGATGATCCCGCTGAGATGGCCGGCATTGGTGAGCTGCCTGTACATGATGCCCCTCCATCCGTTTCGATGAGAGCAGCATCATCTTCGGCTGCGGCCGCCGAAATCCGGTTTGTTACTTAGGGAAATTACCTACGTAAAATTGCTGATAAATCAGATCTAACAAACATTTGCGCTCAGGTTTAGCGTCGGGTGCCGTTACGCCCCAAACGTCGGCTGCTGAGCGTCCTCTCCCGTAATTGCGAGAGAGGAGTCTCCCCCGGAAACACGATCCGGGGGAGACGGGTCAGGTTTTTACGAGCAAAGGACGCGATCACGCCGCTATCGCACTGGCGAGAACGAGGCTGGGATCAGCAATTTGTTTTCCTGCCGGACCGGCCGTACCCCGGCCTGCGGTGGCCAGGCACCGCCCGGCCGGCGCGATTCCTCACGAATCCGAGCCCGCTCGTTCAGATCCTTGTAGACCCAAATGTGGGTGAATCGGTTCAGTGCCCCGAGTTCGCTGGTCCAGCACGCGGCCAATGGCGAGAACCGCTCGCGCGCCTCGATCGCCTTGCCCCACGCCTCGAGCACCTTCGCGGTGTCGCCCGGAGCGTAGGTGTAGGTGCGCATCTCATAGACGTTGCCGGTGCCGTAATCGCGGCTGCCGAGCGGACGCATAAAGGGCGCCGGGATCACAATCTCGGCCTGCTGCTCCGCGATGAATTCTCCGCCGCCGGGCATCGCGTTGCGCTCGGCGTCTTGCGCCATCGCGGCGCGTATCCGAGTGCGATGCTGCAGATCGTCGTAAGGATAGACGTGAATGACCTGATTGAGCGGGCCGAACTCGGTGTGCCAGAAGGCACCCAGTTTCGAATGCCTCTCCCGCGATGGCAGGCGTCTTTGATAGCGCTCTTCGAATTCGGCCAAGGTCCCGGGGCGCAGTGTGTAGGTGCGGACTTCATAGATCATCGACGCATCCTCCAGGTGATGGCGGTTGGCTGACGACCTGCCAGCCAACCGACCACACACTTTACTCCGTGGCGGCGCCGATGGATACCCGTCTACGGCCAGCAGGTGTCCGCCGAGGCCGATCCGCAAAGCGGGCATCGGCGCGGGGTCAGACGTAATGACTGGCTTGGGTTTGGTCCTGTCCGCGCTCGGCATTGATCGCGTTAAAAACCGGAGTGAGGACGATGACGACAATCAAATTCAGAACCAGCGAGGCAAAGGCGGCATAGGTCGGCACGGTGACCCCGGCCAAGTGCAGCGGATAGATCGGTTTGAACTGCTGCGAGGCGGCCATCGCGGTGCCGGCGACGATGCCGGCAAGCCAGCCGAGAAACAAGGCGCGATCGTGGAACCAGCGTGTATAGAGCCCGCCGATCACCGCCGGCAGAGTCTGGATGATCCACACCCCGCCCAAAAGCTGTAATTGGATCGCATATTGCAGCGGTAGGCCGAGGATGAACGCCAGCGCGCCGAATTTGACGATCAGCGAAACGATCTTGGCCATCTGCGCTTCTTGTACAGCGCTGCAGTCGGGGCGCAGGAATTCGCGGTAGATATTCCGCGTCCACAAATTCGATGCGGCAATCGACATGATCGCCGCCGGCACCAAGGCGCCGATCGCGATCGCGGCAAAGGCGATGCCGACAAACCAGGACGGGAACATTGCCAATATCAAAGCCGGCACCGACGCGTTCGGCCCATATTGCTTGATCAACGGAGCGAACTGCGGCGCCTTGGCGACCCCGGCGGCAAGCGCCATAAAGCCCAACAGCGCGATCAACGCCAACAGGAACGAATAGGCCGGCAGAAAAGCGGCGTTGCGGCTGATCGCCCGCCGGTTGCTGGCGGACAGCACGCCGGTGACCGAATGCGGGTAGAGGAACAAGGCGAGCGCCGAACCGAAGGCCAGGGTCGCATAGGCGCTGTAGAGCCCAAGACTGGGGCCTTGCGGTGCGGGCAACAACAATTTCGCCGTCGGCACCGCGGCAAAGATCTTGGCGTAGCCGCCCAGCTTGATCGGGATCACGACCACCGCGACGATGACCGTAATCCAGATCAGAAGGTCCTTGACGATCGCGATCGCGGCCGGGGCACGCAGCCCGCTCGTATAGGTGAAGGCCGCAAGGATCACAAATGCGATGATCAGCGGCAAATCGCCGGCGAGTCCGGTTCCCGAGATGCCGAGCGCGACGATAACCACTTGGATGCCGACCAATTGCAAGGCGATGTATGGCATCGTCGCGACGATCCCGGTCACCGCGACCGCCAAGGCCAGCCATTTGTTGCCGTGCCGACCGCGCACAAAATCGGCGGCAGTGATGTAGCCGTGTTGGCGCGCGACCGACCACAGCCGCGGAAACACGACAAAAACAAACGGATAGACCATGATCGTGTATGGCACGGCAAAAAAGCCGAGCGCGCCGGCGCCAAACATCAGCGCCGGAACGGCGATGAAGGTGTAGGCGGTGTAGAGATCGCCGCCGAGCAGAAACCAGGTCAC
The DNA here is from genome assembly GCA_963846635.1 of uncultured Alphaproteobacteria bacterium. Taxonomy (GTDB): domain Bacteria; phylum Pseudomonadota; class Alphaproteobacteria; order ATCC43930; family CGMCC-115725; genus AP-15. The sequence continues at coordinate 21,464 of CAWJXM010000037.1, forward strand.
GAGCGTGCCAAATCGGCCACCGGCGAGGCCCCACTCATGGAGCAAGTCGAGATCGCCACGCCGCCAATGCACGGCGAGAAAGCCGAGCACCGTAATCAGCGCGAACAGCACGATGAAGATGATCAGAGCAGGCCAGTTGATCGGCATGGCAAGCTAAAGGTCAGGACTGTCGACGGGTGGCGAAATAGACGATCAAGGTCAGCGCGGCGCCGATCGGGATCCACAACAGCTGATACCAATAAAAGAACGGGATGCCGCCCCATGCGGGCTCGACGCGGTTGTAGCTCGACACCCAGAACATCGCGAGAAAGGGTAAAACGAGCAGCAGATGCCACAGGCGAAACGGCCCTTCGGCGGGCGGCTTTGGCTCCACGGCGCACTCCCTTTGCCCCGCGTCCAGCACGCGGGGTCTGTAAGCTGCGCTCAGTGTTCCTCAAAAGCGCGAAAACTGCAACCACCGCTGTAGCCGCACCATCCTCGCCAACACGCCTCACTTCTTTTGTTTTTGGCCAAAGCCCGATAGTCTCGGCCGAGCAGCGGGGTAGCGGCGCAATCAGCCGAAAGGGGTCCGGTGGAAGAACGCAATCTGGGGAAATCGGGACTGCGGGTCTCAGCAGTCGGGCTCGGCTGCAACAATTTTGGCGGCCGCACAGATTTTGCGGCGACGCGGGCGGTCGTCCACAAAGCGCTCGATCTCGGCATCACCTTTTTCGACGAATCCGACACCTACGGCGCTCCGCGCGGCAATTCCGAGACTTACTTCGGCCAGGTCCTTGGCGACCGGCGCAAGGACATTGTGCTCGCGACCAAATTCGCCCGCCCGATGGATAACTCGGGGCGCTTTGAGGGGGCCTCGCGTCGCTACATCATGGCCGAGGTTGAAGCGAGCTTGAAGCGGCTCAACACCGATTGGATCGATCTCTATCAGCAGCATCAACCCGATCCCGCGACCCCAATCGAGGAAACCCTGCGCGCCCTCGACGATCTCGTGCACCAGGGCAAGATCCGGTATATCGGCTGCTCGACCCTGCCGGCCTGGCAGGTGGTCGAGGCACAGTGGACCGCACGCCATTGCGGGTTGCACCATTTCATCTCGTGCCAGGAGGAGTACAGCTTGTTGGCGCGCGGGCTCGACAGCGACATGATGCCGGTGCTCGAAGCCTATGGTTTGGGGCTAATCCCATTTCGGCCGTTGGCCGGCGGGCTGTTGACCGGCAAATACAAGCGCGGCACGCCGCCGCCGCGCGGGACCCGGTTCGGTTCGACGCCGCACGCCGCCGGACGCTATGGCGATCGGGTGTGGACCACAGTCGAACGGCTGGAAGGCTTTGCCGCCGAGCATGGCCACAGTCTGCTCGATCTCGCCTTCGGCTGGTTGCTGAGCCGCCCGGCCGTGGCGAGTGTGATCGCCGGCGCGACGCGGCCAGAGCAAGTTGAGGCGAATGTGCGGGCCGCCGCTCAATGGCGGTTGACGGCGGATGAGATGCAGGCGATCGATCAGCTGACCCGATAAATCCGCAACCTCTGGGGAAGGAGACCGAGTAATGGAAGTGCGACTGGACGGAAGAAGCGCCATCGTCACCGGCGGCAGTAAGGGGCTGGGTCTGGCGATCGCCAAGGAATTCGCCGCCTCGGGCGCCGATGTCGCGATCCTGGCGCGCGACCCGGCAACCTTGGCCGATGCCAAAGGTCTGATCCAACAAGGTGCTAAGGGCAAGGTCGCGGCGATCAGCTGCGACGTGTCGAAAATGGCGCCGATCCAGGCGGCCTACGACCAAGTGATGTCAGAGTTCGGCAAGATTGACATCTTTGTCAACAATGCCGGCCAGTCGAACTCGTGGCCCGTCCGAGGAATTGACCGACGAGATGTGGCAGGCCGATCTCGACCTCAAATTGTTCGCCCAGATCCGCTTTTGCCGACTGCTCTTCCCGCAGATGAAACAGCGCAAATGGGGCCGCATCATCAGCGTTCTCAACATCGGCGCCAAGGCGCCGGGTGCCGACAGCGCCCCGACTTCGGTCAGCCGTGCAGCGCAGATGGCGTTTACCAAGGCGTTGTCGCAGGAGGGGGCGCCACACAACGTGCTGGTCAATTCATTGCATGTCGGCGTCATCGTCAGCGATCAGATCAAGCGCCGCTACGATCGTGAACGCCCGAATGTGAGTTTCGAGCAGTATGTCGCGCAGGCCGGGCGCTCGGTGCCGATGGGCCGCATGGGGCGCGCCGAGGAATTTGCCAATGTCGCGACCTTCCTCGCCTCCGACGCCGCCTCTTATGTCACGGGCTGTGCGATCAACGTCGACGGCGGCCGCTCCCCGGTCGTCTGACGTAAACGCTAACCCCGGCGGCCCGGAGGGACGTGGAGAAATCTCATTCCTCCCAATCTCCGTGCCGCATCGGCGAATTGTTCAATGCCGCGGCTTTTACTCGCACTGCTGGCAGTTATTCTCGGGCTTGCCACGACACCTGCCCAGGCTGCCGGTTTCCGGTTGATCGAGGTGCCTGGCGATGTCGACGGGCCGACCCTCAAGGGAGCGATCTGGTATCCGTGCCTCAAACCGCCGGGCGAGATCCATCTCGGCAACGTTGTTTTGCCCAGTGTCAGGGATTGCCCGATCGGCGGTGGGAAACAGCCGCTCGTCGTCGTCTCGCACGGGCGGGGCGGCACCTTCATCAGCCATCACGATACCGCCGAGACGCTCGCCGACGCTGGCTTCATCGTCGCCGCCATTAATCACCCGGGCTCGACTGCCCTCGACAATCGGGTCGGTGATCTTTCGGCATTGGTCGAGCGCCCGACCGACATCAAGCGCCTGATCGATTTTATGCTCGGTCCTGGACCCGCGGCATCCAGCATCGATCCACAGCGCATCGGCTTTTTTGGCTTCTCGATGGGCGGCTACACCGGGCTCGTCGTGATCGGCGCCAATCCCGACTGGGCGATCGCCTTCTGCCGGCAATCATCGGCGGTTTCTGTCTGTGAGCAAATTCTGCGAAAAGACTTTCGGGTCCAGCCCCTCGTGCATGACCCGAGGATCAAAGCCGCTGTCATTGCCAACCCGTTTAGTGCTTTCTTCACGGCGCAGAGCTTTGCGGCAGTCAAGGTGCCGGTCCAGCTGTGGGCCTCGGCGCGCGGCGGCGACGAAGTAAGCCCCGAAGACATCGCTGCGGTGAACCAAAACCTGCCGGCGAGGCACGAATACCGGGTTGTGCCGAACTCGGGACATTTTGATTTCCTGGCGCCCTGCACGCCGGCCTTGGCAAAGGCGCGTCCCGAGCTGTGCAGCGATGCGCCGGGCTTCAACCGCGTCGCTTTTCACAACAAATTCGATGCGGCGGTGCTGGCATTTTTCC
>CAWJXM010000038.1:0-53390 GCA_963846635.1 uncultured Alphaproteobacteria bacterium
CCTTGCTCCTCCACCAGCAAGCGATGCAGCTGGCGATCACAGCGGCGCGCGCCAATCGGTTTTTTCCGTTCGGCGCCGTAATTGTGCGGGCAGCCGATCGTCAGGTAATGGCGACGGGTGTCAACAATGGGAACGCCAATCCGACGCTCGACGGCGAAATCGTCGCGATCAACGACTATGTCGCGCGACACGGCAATCGGGGTTGGGAAGAGGTCATTCTGTACACCACCGGCGAGCCTTGTCCGATGTGCATGGCCGCGCTCGCTTGGGCGCGGATTAGCGGTATTGTTTATGGCACCTCGATCGAGAAATTGTGTCAGTTCGGCATTGATCAAATCTTGATACCCGCAAGCGCTGTGATCGCCGCCGCGCCGTTCTACCGCGGCGAAATCCTTGGGCCCGTGCTGGCGGACGAGACCGACGCTCTATTCCTCAATCGCGAGCGGCTTCCGATGGCCGGGTCGTGAGCAGGGCAGTGACGCCGGCGCAGTTCAGCTTTCATTGTGGACAATCAGATCCTTCCGATCTGACCGCGTACCGGAATGACAGTAGAGCAGGCAAATAGCCACACTCGACCAGCCAGCCAGCCGTTTGCGCCGGAGTACAGCTTTGAAGTCAAATAGCATACCGCCCAACCATTTGCCCGTAATTTTGAAAGCCGAGCCCTTCTTGGTGGTCTAACCGGTCGCGCGCATCCGCTGGCGGCGACGTTTCGCCTTAATCTTACCTTTCCGCTTATTGGCGCGGATGGTGAGGCTCGATTTCGCAGACTTCTTCAACTTCTCCTCCGAGCATCATGATCCGATCTCGCTGCGAATGAGTCCTCTGCCGGAGGCTCAGATGTAGCCGGGGGAAATTGAGCTTCAGCAGTTGGCGAGGCGCTCTCTTCCAATCGAGTGATACGCGCTCTGCCCTTCCTCCTTGGCGTCGGCGCTGCTTCGGCCTCGTTCTTCTCATCGACACGTCCTCGCCGACGGGTTCTGGTTCCCTTCTTGGGTGCAGGCTCAGCATTTGGCTCAGCGCCAACTGGCATCGGTGCTGCGGTTGGCGTCTGCATCGGAGCGGTCTCGAGCGAAGGCTTGCGGCCAAGTCCGGCTGCCTTTGCCACGGTCGCGCGGCGCTGTGAATAGGCCGGAGCCGTCAATGGATGATTAATCTTCAGCCCCCAGCGCTGCCGGTACTCGTCAGGCCTTAACCCGTGCCGAACCCTGATATGGCGGCGCAGGGTCACTGCCCTGAAGCCGCAATCCAAGCACACGACGTAATTCTGATGGACAGATCGTCGGATCGATACAGCAGGGGTTAAAAGCTCTTCCAGTTCACTCGGTTCACCTAAATGGCCGATCGCCCGATGAACTGTGGCGATCAGATGAGCAAGCTCGGTCGACGCCAGCTTATGATGAGCAACGTATTTGCCCACAATCTTAGCTGTGAGATAGGGATCGTTTCGGTTTGCGTTCATGTGACTGGTCCAAAGCAGACTTTCGAACAGATATGCCATGAAACTCAGCCGTAAAAAAGGCCTTTACGAGGTAAACCGCGGTTTTTTATTACATCAAGCCTAACCTTCGTGCACCGATACGAACGGTTGCACGACGAGACGCCGGCGATGGGAAAAGGCTAAGCAAAAAATTATCGCGCATCCCAGTATTCGTCATATCCAGCTTAGCGATCAATTCTCTAGTTTAGTTTTTCTATAAGAAGAACTCCACACTTTTTAACTAAAAAATTTTGCTGACGTCCGTACCTCACCGAATAATTATGGACCACCCAGCCTTGGGATCTTCTGCCTATTACAGATGATGGGATATCGATAAGCGCCTCTGGGACGAGATGAAGCACCATATACGCTGCAGAATATCCGCCGCGCGACCATCGCGACCCTGTTGTCCATCTTCCCCCTGGCTGATCCTCCCGGTGTGGCGATCCGCCCGTTGTTGATTTCCTGGGATGGTCGTGCCGCTTGGAGCACCGGGAAATAGCGTTATGGGTGGATCACGGTTTCGGTGCGGCTGATCACAAAGGCCTCGCGGCGTTCGATGAAATCCGCGACGACCTCGGCAAACGCCTCAGGGCGGTCGGTGCTGATCGCATGCCCGGCATCATAGACAAAGACCAGATTGCAGTTCGGCATCAGCGCCTTGTAGAAATGCCCCATATCCGGGGGGATCACGCGGTCGACCGTGCCGAACAGGACCAGGGTCGGGACGGCGAGGTGCTGCAATCGCGCTTCAAGCTCGGGATCGCGGTCGGGCCCGCGCAGCCGCGCGACCAACCGCGCCTGTTTCTCGCGCACTGCCGGATCGGGCGGCGGCATTGGCGAGACCCGCTCGGGATGAGCATAAAGCCGGCGCGCCATCTCCTCGGGAGAGCCGGCCGGCGGTTCGCTGCCCGCTGGGCGGATCGCCGCCGGCGCTTCGAGCACCAGGCTTCGCACTTGCTCCGGCTGCTGCGCCGCGAGCCATAGCGCGGTCTTGCCGCCAAAGGATGTTCCCATCAGGTTGAATTGGTCGAGGCCGAGCGCGGCGACTCGCCTTCGCCATTGTCGCCGCCAGCTCCGGCATATCGCGCGTGCGCTCGTTTTCCGGCGAGGTGCCAAAGCCCGGCATCTCAAAGGCGACGACCCGAAACTGGCGGCTCAACAGATCATGTCCGCGGGTCAGCCGCAATCCGCCGGCACCGTGCAGATGCACGACGGCCGGCCCCTCCCCTGCCTCCATGTAGCGAATGCGAAAGCCGTCGGCCTCGACATAGCCTTCGCGAAAAGCCTCTCCCGCCTGTGTCACGCTCGACCATCCCCTTTGCAAGAATGCGCGCCTCAAACCTCGCGGATATGCGGCAACACTTTCTTACCGAAGAGTTCGAGCGAGCGCATCAGAAAGCTCAGATCATTCGAGCCCGGGATCTGGAACATCAGATCGATGACGCCAGCACCGCTCTGTTCGCGACAGCGCCTGATCTGTTCGATGATCGTGTCCGGCGCGCCGACAAAGTTCGTCGGCAACACGCCGCCGACATTCGGGGTCCGCGCTTCGCCCGCCACATTACGGATATCGAGCTGCAGCAGGGCATCGCGCACGCCTTCGCTCAACGGGAAGGCCTGGCGCGCCCGCCGTTGCGCTGCCCGCAATTCCTCGGCTTCGGCGTCGGTCTCGCCAATCAGGATGTTGGCTCGATAGATGATCTGTTCAGGCGTCGGCTGCCAGCCATGCTCCGCGCATTGTTCGCGGTAGTACCGGGTGGCTTTGGCAATGATGTCGAACGGCGCATAGGAGACGCCGAGCCCGAGATGATGCCTTGCCGCAAACTCGCAGGATTCGCGGCTGGTGCCGAGGGCGTAGGTCGGCGGATGCGGCTGCTGCCGCGGACGCGGCCAGACCGCGACCGTACGGAACTGAAAGTGGCGACCTTGCCAGCCAAACGGTTGCGGCTCAGTCCAGGCCTTCAACACCAGTTCCATTGCCTCGGTGGTGCGCTCTCGCGCCTCGGCCGGATTGAGGCCATAGGTCAGGTACTCGCCAGTGATGCCGCGCAACATCCCGACCACAAGCCGGCCCGGCAGCATATTGTCGAGCATCGCCAATTCCTCGGCGATTTTTACCGGGTTGCTCTGCGACACGATCGGGCCCAATACCGCGATCGTGATCTTTCGCGCGTAGGCGGCCAGATGGGCCGCCGAGACCACCGGGTTTGGGGTCAGACGGTTCGGAGAATAGTGGTGCTCGGCTACGCTGATCCAGTCGAACCCCAATTCTTCGACAAATTGCATCCGTTCGACCATGCCGCGGTACAATTCCGCGCCAGCTTCGCGGTCATAGGCATCGGGTGGCACCGGCCATTCCGCAGGCAATTTGTGCGGCGCACGATAGCGTGCGGTTTCGAAATAGGAGACTTTCATGCTTAATGCCCGCCCAGGAAACCGCTGTCAAACGTCGCGGATGCGCGGCAGCACTTTCTCGGCAAAGAGTTCGAGCGACTGCATCAGGCGCCCGGTATCGGGAGCGCCGGGGTTCTGAAAGGCGAGATCGAGCACGCCAACACCCACTTCCTCGCGGCAGCGCTTGATCTGCTCGACCACCGTATCGGGGCTGCCATAGAATGAGGTTGGCAAGGAGCCGCCGACATTGGGCGTGCGCGCCTCGCCCGCGACATTGCGCTGGTCGAGTTTCAGGAGCGCGTCGCGCACCCCCGCCCGCATCGGGAAGGCCGCGGGTCCGCCGCGCTGCTTTTCGAGGAGGTCATGCGCTTCCTCGTCGGTCTCGGCCAAGAGGATGTTGGCGCGGTAGAGCATCTGCTCGGGCGTGGGTTCCCAGCCATAGCGCGCGCATTCCTGACGGTAATACCGCGTCGACTTGGCCACGACCTCGAACGGCGCAAATGAAACGCCGAGGCCGATATGATGGCGTGCCGCAAATTCGCAGGACTCGCGGCTGGTGCCGAGGGAATAGGTCGGCGGCAATGGCTGCTGCAGCGGCCGCGGCCAAACCGACACGGTCCGGAACTGGAAATGGCGGCCCTGCCAACCAAAAGGCTGCGGCTCGGTCCAGGCTTTGAGCACCAGCTCCATGGCCTCGGTCGTGCGCTCCCGCGCTTCCGCCGGGTTGAGGTCAAAAGTCAAATATTCGTTTGTGGTGCCGCGCAGCATCCCAAAAACGAGGCGTCCATTCGACAGGGTGTCGAGCATCGCCATCTCCTCGGCAACCTGCACCGGGTTGCTTTGCGAGACAATCGGGCCCAAGACCGCGATCTTTATTTTCTTCGACTGGGCGGCAATGTACGATCCGGAAACCGCGATATTGGGGGTCAGAATCCGTGGCGAGTAATGGTGCTCGGACAAGCTGACCCAATCGAAACCCAACTCCTCGACATAGCGCACCCGATCGACCATGCCCTGATAGGCTTTGGCACCGGTCTCGGGATCATAAGCCCCAGGCGGTACCGGCCACTCCGCCGGAACCGTCGGCGGCACCTGATAACGCGCAGTTTCAAAATATGAGACTTGCATGGCCCACCACCCGATCTACGGCATCGCAAACGTTTTTTATTGTGCGGCGACAACCGGGCCGACGCAAGCTGATCAGACAGCCAACGTCATGGCCATTTGCGCCGCGAGCAGTTGCCTGAACCTATGTTAATCGGTCTAATACACGTAACTGATCAGCCAGCCGCTTGGTTAAAGCCATGAGATCGAAACGACAATTGGGGATATCGGATTTGAGCTCGCGGATTAAAATACGACATCTGTAACAGACATGGGCCGAAGCAAATCTATCCGAGAGCAGTCGAGGCGGCGCAGGTTTTGGAAAAAACCCTCTGCCGGCGAGAGCCGGCCGCCAAAAAAGTAAAAGCTGATGGAACAGGAACGAGCATGCCGCATTACCCTAAATACACGACGACGGTTATCGGCGCTTACAGCGTGCCGCGATGGTATGAGCCGCTCGATCGACTGGTAACCTTGGGGCAATTATTGCCTGCGGATATGAGCGATGTACAATTTCGGGTTATGCAGGCCGCCATCCTCGACCAGGAAACGGCCGGGATCGACGTGATAACGGGTGGCGAAGCACATCGGCGCACTCATAATCGGCACTCGCCGCCAAACGCCATGCTCAACTACTTTTGGCAGAAGATACCCGCGTTCCAGGGCATAACCCGGCCAAAACCGATTACCGAATACGATCCGAACGTCACCCATCCGGCCGCGATCTGCAAAGGGCCAATCGCCGACACAACCGATCTCGGCCTCGTCGCCGAATTTCAGACGGTTAGCGCCTTTGCCCGCAGCCCGGTCAAGATCACAATGACCGGCCCGCACTTTCTGACCGCGGTCGCTTATGACGAATACTATAACGATCCGATCCGAATGATGTTCGACGCAGCCAAACTTCTGCGCAACAATTTTATGAATTTGGCTGCGGCCGGGTGCAAACATCTGCAGATTGACGAGCCATATCTGACCCCGCCGAGCGATGACGAGGTGCGGCAGGTGGTTGACGCAATCAATTTGACGATTGCCGACTTGCCCGAGGACGTCCATGTTTCGGTTCACGTATGCCAGGGCAATTATGCCGTCGGCCCGGATTACGACGGACAGATCGGTCATCGTTATTTCGATACGGGGCGGTATAAGGCCGATTTGCTATCTCGCATCGAGTGTGATGCATTGCTGATCGAACACGATCGGACAGACCAGTTCCAGGGTTTATTGGGAGATAAGCAACTCGGCATCGGCGCTGTTGACGTCCAGGCGCCCAATGTCGAGAGCGGCGCGCTGGTTGCAGAACGTATCGCCGCCCATGCTTGGCTTGCGCCCGAGCAGACCATCATTACCAGCACTTGTGGATTTAACCATCTCCCGCGGCATATCGCGTTTGGCAAAATGCGGGCAATGACCGAGGCCAAGACCCTTCTTGGCGGGGTCCCTTGACAATCTCTCGGTAAGCAAGGTTGGCGGTGTGAGTGACGAGCGATCGGAGCGAGAGCAGATCGAACGCCGGTTGCGCGCGACCGAGGAGCGGTTCCGGGTCGCTCAGGCTGCCGGGGGCATCGGGTGGTTCGAATGGGATTTGGCGACAGACGAGTTGGAATGGACACCCAATGTCGCAGCACTCTTCGGTTTCGACCCCAAGACCCCGCGGCGGCGTTTTGCCGAGTGGGAGCCGGCGATCTTTGTTGATGATGTGCCAAAGCTGCATTTGGCGGTGGAGGCCGCAGCCGAGACCGGCGCCTATTACACCGAGTTTCGCGTCCGCCACGCTGATCGCACCGTCCATTGGATCGCCGGCAAGGGGGAAGCGACACGCGGCACGGCCGGCAAGGCGCGATGGCTCGCCGGCGTCTACTACGAGATCACCGAGCGCAAGCAGCTCGAGGCCCGATTACTCGCGCTGAACGAAACGCTTGAAGCGCGCCTCGCCGAAATCCGTGAAGAGGCCCGCACCCTCGAAATCCTAAACCGCACCGGCGCCGCACTTGCCAGTGAATTGAGCCTTGAACGCCTGGTTCAGATCGTCACCGATTCTGGAGTGGAATTGACGGGCGCCCAATTTGGGGCCTTCTTTTACAATACAGTCAACGAAACCGGTGAATCCTATATTCTTTACGCCCTGTCAGGTGCACCGCGCGACGCCTTCGCCGGGTTCCCGATGCCCCGAAATACGCCATTATTCGAAACAACTTTCCGGGGTTTGGGGCCGGTTCGTTCCGACGACATCCTGGCCGACCCGCGATATGGACAAGACCCGCTGCATTATGGCATGCTAACAGGGCATCTCACGGTACGCAGCTATCTCGCCGTACCGGTGGTGTCGCGTTCGGGCGAGGTTCTCGGCGGATTGTTCTTTGGTCACCCGATGCCGGGAATGTTCACGCAGCGCGCCGAGCGCATCATGCTCGGCGTGGCTGGGCAGGCCGCAATCGCCATCGACAATGCGCGACTATACGAGGCGAGCCAGCGCGAGCTTGCGGCGCGCCGAAGCGCCGAACAACAGCTGCAAAACCTGAACGAGACCCTTGAACAGCGCATCCGGGAAGAAATCGAACGCCGCCGCGAGGCCGAGGACGCGCTGCGTCAGGCCCAGAAACTCGAGGCCGTTGGCCAATTAACCGGCGGCGTCGCGCACGACTTCAACAATTTGTTGACTGTTATCATCGGCAATCTCGATCATCTGAATCGAATCCTGCCGCAAAATCCATCGTATAAGAGGCCCGTCTCAGCGGCGCTGAGAGGAGCCTCGCGCGCCGCCATGCTGACCCAGCAGATGCTCGCGTTTGCGCGCCGGCAGCCGCTGGTTCCCGAGGTGGTTTTGGTCAACAACCTCGTGGCCGGCATGTCGGATTTGTTGCGTCGTACGATCGGCGAAGCGATCCAGATCGAGACCGTTTTAGCCGGTGGTCTATGGCCAGCCTTTCTTGACGCCAATCAGCTCGAAAACGCGCTGATAAACCTCGCGGTCAATGCCCGCGATGCGATGCCCGAAGGCGGCAAATTGCCGATCGAAACCGCCAATGCTCATCTCGATGAAGCCTATGCGGCGATGCACAGCGAAGTCGAGCCCGGTCAATATGTCGGCATCTTTGTTACCGATACCGGCGTCGGCATGACACCGGACATCGCAGCCCAAGCATTCGAACCGTTTTTTACGACGAAAGACGTCGGTCAGGGCACCGGTCTCGGACTTTCACAAGTCTATGGATTTGTTAAACAGTCAGGTGGGCATGTCAAGATCTACAGCGAAATAGGTCAGGGAACCACCGTCAAACTGTATCTGCCGCGCCATCGCGGGCCGGAGTCGATTGACGATCAAGTCGCCCAAGTCCGGGAGTTGCCGCGCGGCAACGCGGAAACCGTGCTCGTCGTCGAGGACGACCCCGATGTGCGCGACTATACGCAAGAGATGGTTGGCGAACTTGGCTATCGGGTGCTCGCCGCCGAAGATGGTCCGACTGCCCTGCGAATGCTGGATGCCAACCGGGAGGTGCAGCTTTTATTCACCGATGTTGGGCTGCCTGGGGGTATGAACGGTCGCAGACTCGCCGACGACGCGCTGCGCCGACGCCCCGGCCTCAAGGTGCTCTTTACGACGGGATACGCTCGCAATGCGATTGTTCATCAGGACCGACTGGACCCCGGGGTCGAGGTCATCTTTAAGCCGTTCACCTATTCCGATCTGGCATTCAAGATCCGCCGCATTCTGGATTCCTGAGCGGCCGATCGCATTCCGGCAATCGCTCTGGTTTCGCAACCGCAAAAGCTGCAGACAGAAGGCGCCAAGTTCGGCTTGCGCTACCTACCAGGCCGCATCCAGCAGAGTGCGGATCGCGGCGGGTCCGTCGATTTTGCGCGGGTTGGTGTGAATCCAGCGGTCGTGCATCGAATTTTGCGCGATCAGCTCCAGCTGCTCCTCGCGGACTCCGACATCGCGCAATCGCGTTGACAGACCGAGCCCAGAGATCAGCGCAGCGACGACATCGGCGGCGGGCGCGCCCGGATGGCCAAGTGCCTCACTGACCCGCGCCTGCTTGTTGGCGTTTACCTCCAAGTTGAACCGCAAGACATGCGGCAGCATGATGCATGATGTGTAGCCATGCGGCACATTGGCGGTGCCACCCAAGACATGGCCGATGCCGTGGCTCGCTCCTTTGCTGACCCCGGTTTGTGAGCCGACCATCGACATCCAGGCGCCAATCTGACAGTCGAGCCGGGCATCGAGGTCGGCGGCATCGGCCTTGACTGCCGGCAGCCCGCTACCGAGCAGCCGCAGCGCATGAAATGCGGCACCCTCAGACAGCGGCTGTCCGTTGATCGAGCAAATGTCTTCGACCGCGTGATCGACGGCGCGAATGCCGGTCGATAAAAACAGCCATTCGGGCGTCGGCACGCTCGCTGTCGGGTCGAGAATGACCGTGCGCGGGATCATCTGCGGATGGCTGAAGCTCTCCTTGACGTGGCGCTCGGTGTCGGTGCAGCCGGCGCCGGCCGAGAATTCGCCCGCCGAGAGGGTGGTCGGGATGGCGATCATGCGCGCCCCGGGCGGGTTGACCGCGGGCCGCTCGGCCGTGCCGTCGGCGGCGATGCGCGCCCGGAAATTGTCTAATTGTTCGGGCGTCGTGACATCATTGCCGAGGCACAGCCCAACCATTTTTGCTGCGTCGGTCACCGAGCCGCCGCCTAAAGTCACGATCAAATCGGCATTTGCCTCGCGCGCCATATTGGCGGCAGCAACGACATCGGTGCGCGGCGTATGCGCGCCGATCTTGGCGCAGAGGCCGGCGAAGCGGTTACCGAGCCTTTGCCGCAGCCGCTCAATGAGATCGGTCTCGCGCGTCAAGGTAGCGCTCGCCAGCACAAAAACTGCGCGCGCCTCAAGCCGCTCGACCTCGCCGGCCAGCGCCTCGACATAAGGCCTGCCAAAAATCACGCTCTCCATCAGCGGAAAGCGATAGGCGCCACTCAGCATGGGTTATTCCTCCATAAAGACGTGAAGCCGTAGGGCGGGTGACACCCGCCGATGCGCGTGGGAATGGGTAAGATGATTTCGCCGCTGCTAAGCATCGCTGGTCCGCGGTCGCCATTGTGGGTTGCGCTGCGAGGCTGGGCAAGAATGCTAATACAGCTGGACTGATGCCGTGCGTCCTTCGAGACGGCCGCGGAGTTTATCCTCGGGCCGCGCATCGCGCGGACCCGTGGGCGGCCTCCTCAGGACGACGATCGTCCCAATGCCATCACAGGCTTACGTCATGCTGAGGAACGACCCGGCGCAGCCGGGGCGCGTCTCGAAGCACGCATGCCGCCCGATGCAGCGCATTCTTGCCCAGCCTCTGCGTTACACCCATCCTGCGGGGTAACGAACCGGGTTCAGCGGGCGAGATAACCGCCATCGACCGGCAATGTGACACCGGTAATGTAGCGCGCCATGTCGGAGGCCAGAAACACCGCCGGGCCGGCGATGTCTTCTGGCGAGCCGATCCGGCCCATCGGGATCCGGCCAGTGAAATTCGCCATGTAATCGGGGTTTTCGCGTGCCCGCGCGTTTAATGGGGTGGCGACAAAGCCCGGACCGATTGCATTGACGCGAATGCCAAGCGGCGACAGTTCGATCGCCAATGCTTTTGTCAACAGCCGCACGCCGCCCTTCGAGGTCGTGTAAGCGGCCGAGTTCGGCAACGCGACAAATGACTGGATCGAGCCGATATTGATGACCGCCGCCTTGGTCTCGCGCAATTGGTCGAGAAAGGCGGTCACCATGTTGTACGGGCCGTCGAGATTGACCGCCAAGCGTGGCGTCCCAGTCGGCCCGTGCGTTCGTATCTGTTACTTGTCCGCGGCGGATGATCCCGGCATTGTTGACCAGGATCGAGATCGGACCAATGTCCTGTCGCACTGTAGCAGCGAGCGCGTCACATTGCGCGCGGTCACTAACATCGCAAATGTAGCTCGCCGCCACGCCGCCGATCGCCGTCGCGGTACGCGCAGCGGCTTCGCCGACGATGTCGACCGCGACAACGCGGGCGCCGGCTTTCGCCATCCCATAGGCGATCGCTTCACCGATGCCCGAACCGGCGCCGGTGATCAAAGCAATGCGGCCGTCGAGAAGGCCGGTCATGGTCGAGAGTCTGCGTACGCGTCAACCCCTCACCCCAACCCTCTCTCCGCTAGCGCGGAGAGAGGTACCCGCGAATCCTCGGATTCAAGTCCGGGAGGAGGATGAGGGGCAGCGGCAGACGGTTTGCACTCGCCGTGTTGTTTACATCGCCGCTATACGAGCAGCGCGGCGCCGAGCCAGCGGCGTCGCCGGCTCCGGTGTCGGGGCCGCTGGCATCCGGCCGTTATCGCGCGGCAATGACCAATCCCACTCGTCCGCCCCCATCTGGTAATACATCAGGTTCTGCTTCGGGTTGCGGTTGACGAGCCGGCGATTGTACAGCGGATGCGTGATGCTGCGCACTTCATGCTCGATCTTGAACAAGCACTTGCCGGTATCGAGGCAAGCGATGTCCTCAAAGCGGTACTGATACTGGCTGCTTTCCTCGGTGATCAGCCCGCGCTTTTCGAGTTCCTCATGCGGTCCCGAAAATTCCTGAACATAAACCTGAAGATGGTGCCCGTCGAATTCGGGGATCGGCTTATCGGTCTCGCGGAAGATCAGGCACTGGCCGTGGCCGACGCTGACTCGGGCGGCGCTGCCCTCGCCGTTTTCTTCGACCTTGCTCGGCGCGTAAAAGATCTCGCGATAGAAGCGGGCGATCCCGTCGGCAGTCCCTTCCGGCACTTCGAACTCGACGTAGGGCATGCCGAGGCTGACCGGACCGAATTTCTCGGGTTGCGGCTCGTAGAGACGGAAGCGGTTGCCCCACGGGCAGCTCGCCTCAACGTAGGCGTTGTGCTGCTTGCAATCGAATTTGCTGCCCTCGAGGCGATCTTTCACATTGGAAAGGCGCTCGCACAGATCCTCGAGGCTCGGAACGACGAGGCCGACATGGCCGCGTAGCACGTTCGGATCGCCCTTCGGTAGATGGAACTGGCTCTTGCCGACATTGACCCACATGTTGTTGGTGCCAGGGAACATGTAGGGGTCGCGGGTGAAGCCGAGCCCGGCGAGATAAAAATCGGAAGCGGCCCCCTGATTGGGGACTCTAAGATTGACATGTTCGAGCCCGACGATGTTGCCGATATCCTCGGCCGTACGGTCGTAGGTTTGTTGCGCCATTTTTTGACCTCCAGCGATTGCCAGCCAGCGGCGGGCCGCCCGGCTGTGCGGTAATCGACAGTATGTAGGGTGACGGCGCGCGTCTCACGGCTTGCCGCGTTGCCGCCCCCATGCACCCATATCAAAACAGCTTTTCGAACCTCTCGTCTACTGGCACGCGGTAGCCGTTGGCAAGAGCGTTGGTCTCGTTGGCCATGCCCACGACCGCCAACAACTCCGCCAGCATTTGCGGGGTCATGCCCTGTCTCTTGGCGGCCGCCGAATGCGAGGCTGTGCAATAGGCGCAGCCATTGCTGGCGCTAATCGCGAGATAGACGAGCTCCTTTGTCAGCGAGTCGAGCGCACCCGGCGCCATGACTTGCTTGATGCTGTCCCAAATCCGCCGCAAGGTCGCGGGATCGTTGGCCAGCGCCTTCCAGAAATTATTGATCCAGTTGGTGCCGCGGGTCCGCATGATGTCGTCATAGACGGCGCGCACCTCGGCGCTGGCGTCCTCGTATTCGATCAGCGGGACCATCGTCATTGCTTTTCACCCAAGCTCTGCAGTTCACCGTCGAGCCGCCCGGCGACGAACAGCCCGAGCATACGGAAATCGCTGGCCAGGGACCATACCGGATGGCCGAAGGTTTCGGGGCGGTTATGCTCGAATACGAGATGGCCGAGCCACGCCACGGAGTAGCCGGTGATCGGGGCGGCGACGAGCCAGCGCCAATTGCGCGTGGCGGCCGCGGCGCCGAGGGCGCCGAGGGCCAAGGATGTACCGAGATAATGCAGCCCTCGGGTGCGTCGGTCTCGATGCGCGCCCAGATAGCGCCGCCAGAATTCGGGATATGTCATCTATGCCGGCCTCCTCTGTTCTCCGGTTGCGCGCACAAAGTACTGGACCGGAATATCACACCCGCCCTCTCCGGAGAATGTCGTGGACGCTTACGCGCGCTATTGCGAGCGCTCGCGGATCGCGAAAGATCAGCCCGCGCTTGTAAAGGTCGTGCCGGCAGCGTAAGTCAGCAGCCATTCGTGATCGCTTTCGGCTGCGGAGTCGTATCAATGGGTTTCAAAGTGGCGGTGGTCGGTGCCACCGGCAATGTCGGGCGCGAAATCTTGACGACATTATCCGAACGCGACTTTCCCGCCGATCGGGTGGTCGCACTCGCCTCCTCGCGCTCGCTCGGCAGGGAGGTATCCTTCGGCGAGGACGATGTCCTAAAAGTCGAAGGTCTCGACACGTACGACTTCCGCGGCACCGATATCGTGCTGTCGTCGCCGGGCGCCAAGGTGTCGGCGCAATTCGCACCGCGTGCCGCCAAGGCCGGGGCCGTGGTCATCGACAACACCTCGCAGTTCCGCATGGAGCCGCAGGTGCCCTTGGTGGTGCCCGAGGTCAACCCGCAAGCGATCGCTGACTATCATAAACGCAACATCATCGCGAACCCCAATTGCTCGACGATCCAGATGGTCGTGGCGCTGAAGCCGTTGCACGATCTGGCCCATATCAAGCGGGTGGTCGTGGCGACCTATCAGGCGACCTCGGGGGCCGGGCGTGCGGCGATGGATGAACTGTTTAACCAGACGCGCGCGATTTACGTCAACGACCCGGTCAAGCCCGAACAGTTCACCAAGCAGATCGCGTTCAACGCGATCCCGCACATCGATGTCTTTATGGATGACGGCTCGACCAAGGAAGAATGGAAGATGGCCGTCGAGACGCGCAAGATCCTCGATCCCGGCATTGCCGTTGTGGCTACCTGCGTGCGCATCCCGGTTTTTATCGGGCATGGCGAGGCGGTCAATGTCGAATTCGAACGGCCGCTCAGCGAGGAGATGGCGCGCGCCGCCTTGCGCCGCGCTCCCGGCGTTTCCGTCGTCGATCACCGCACCGACGAAGGCTATGTCACCCCGGCCGAGGCGGCGGGCGAGGACGAGGTCTATGTCAGTCGCATCCGCCGCGACCCGACCGTACCTTTTGGTCTGAGCTTTTGGGTCGTCGCCGACAATCTGCGCAAAGGTGCGGCATTGAACGCGGTACAGATCGCCGAAATCCTCGCCAACGATTATCTCGGCGGGAAGCGCGCGGCGCCGTCGAATGTCGCGCCGCTGCGCCGCAAGACGGGATGAGGTGGTAAGCCTCGATAAGCAGTGGCGTCGAATTTTCTGCAAACACCGTCACTCCGGGGCACGGCACAGCCGCGAGCCCCGGGATCCATGCGCACTTCGCTTGGCCAGGCTGGCGTTGGCGTCTTGTTAGATATCTGCAAAGTCCGTGGTCATGGGTTCCGGGCTCGGCCCTCGCGGGGCCGTCCCGGAATGACTTACCCGACGATCCCTGGAAACAGGTCATACCACTCGGGGTTCTGTTCCTCGATCAACCGGATCTTCCAGTCTCGTCGCCACTTCTTAAGCGCTCTTTCGCGGGCGATAGCGTCAGTCGGATCGTCATGGGCCTCAAACCAGACCAGACGGTTGACGCCATATTTTGCCGTGAAGCCCGATACCGCCTTGGTCTTGTGCTCACTTACGCGGCGAACGAGATCACTGGTAACTCCGAGATACAAGGTTCCATGCCTTCGACTGGCGAGGAGATAGACGTAATACGGCACTGCGGCCCCCAAGACTCGGCGACGACGATATCCCATTGCCGCCAAGCAAGGGTCATTCCGGGACGGCCCGCGAGGGCCGGGCCCGGAACCCATGAACATGGACCTTCGATAACTTGTCGCGACGGCTGTCTCACTATCGCTGAGGCCGGTGTGCAGGGGTTCCGGGCTCGCGGCCCTGTTGCGCCCCGGAATGACGGTTCGCGCAGGATCGCCGCCCGACGCGACAAATCCGCTCGGACGCGGGTGGTATGACAGCGCAAGCGGCACCCACGATGCTCGCCCCCCGTGGGGGCGATCGTTTTTTGGGACGGCCGATCTCGCCTTTGACCCGGCGGCGGCTCGACGCGTTTCGCGCCAACCGGCGCGGTTTCTGGTCGCTGTGGATTTTTCTCGCCTTATTTACGCTGTCGCTGTTCGCCGAATTCATCGCCAACGATCGCCCGATCGTTATTCATTTCGACGGCAGCTGGTACTTTCCGATAGTCACGAATTATCCCGAGACGGCGTTTGGCGGGGTCTTCCCGACCGAAGCCGATTATCGCGACCCGGAAGTGCAAAAGCTGATCGACGCCAAGGGCTGGATGGTCTGGCCGCTGATCCCGTTCAGCTACAACACAATCAATTACAATCTGCCGAGTCCAGCACCATCGCCGCCGTCACGCGTCAACTGGCTCGGCACTGACGACCAGGGCCGCGACGTGCTGGCGCGCCTGATTTACGGCTTTCGAATATCGGTGCTGTTCGGACTGACCTTGACCGTAGCGTCGTCGCTGATCGGGGTCGCTGCCGGTGCCGTGCAAGGCTATTTCGGCGGTTTGATCGATCTCGGATTTCAGCGCTTTATCGAGATCTGGTCGGGCCTGCCGGTCCTGTATCTGCTGATCATCATGGCGAGTTTTGTCGAGCCCAATTTCTGGTGGCTCCTCGGCTTGATGCTGCTATTCTCATGGACGGGCCTTGTCGATGTCGTACGCGCCGAGTTCCTGCGCGCGCGCAATTTCGATTATGTCCGCGCGGCCCGCGCGCTCGGCGTGCCCGACCGCACGATCATCCTGCGCCACGTTCTGCCGAATGCGACAGTGGCGACGATCACGTTTTTGCCGTTCATCCTGAATGGTTCAATCACGACCTTGACCTCACTCGATTTTCTCGGCTTTGGCTTGCCGCCGGGCTCGGCCTCGCTCGGCGAGTTGCTGGCCCAGGGCAAGGCCAATCTGCAGGCGCCGTGGCTTGGACTTACCGCATTTTTCGTATTGGCATTGATGCTGAGCCTGTTGATTTTTATCGGTGAGGCGGTGCGCGACGCATTCGATCCGCGCAAAGTGACCTTTTGAGCGAAGCGGGTTCGGCGCCGCTGCTCGAAATCCGCGATCTCGGCGTAACCTTTGCCGGCCGCGGTGGGGCGGCCCCGGTACAGGCGGTCAAGGGCGTGTCGTTTTCGCTTGATCGCGGCGAAACCTTGGCGCTTGTCGGCGAAAGCGGCTCCGGCAAAAGTGTGACGGCACTCTCGATCCTGCAGCTCTTGCCCTACCCGCTCGCCGCTCATCAGCCGGGCAGCAGCATCCGGTTTATCGGACAGGAGTTGATCGGTGCGGTGCCTGAGGCGCTGCGCAATGTCCGCGGCGATCGGATCGGGATGATCTTTCAAGAGCCGATGACCTCGCTCAACCCGCTGCACCCGATCGAGCGGCAAGTGGGGGAGATCCTGCTCGTTCATCGCCGCATGGTGGCGCGCGCGGCGCGCGAGCGGGTGCTTGAATTGCTTCACATGGTGCGGCTCCCTGAGGCGGAAAGCCGGCTCGGCGCGTATCCGCATCAGCTGTCTGGTGGCCAGCGCCAGCGCGTGATGATCGCGATGGCGATCGCCAACCAGCCTGACATCCTGATCGCCGACGAGCCGACAACGGCCCTCGATGTGACGATCCAGGCGAATATTCTGGCCCTGCTGCGCGACTTGCGCGACCGGCTCGGCATGGCGCTGCTATTGATCACCCACGATCTGACGATCGTCCGCGCCATGGCCGAGCGAGTATGCGTGATGACCCGGGGGGAGATCGTCGAGGCAGGTCCGACCGCGGCGGTCTTCGATCGACCGCACCATCCCTACACCCGGCGTCTGCTCGCCGCCGAGCCCAAAGGCCACTGCCGCACCGGCAAATCCTGCCGCGCCAGTGCTGATCGAGGCGGAGGCAACCCGCGTATGGTTCCCGATCCGGCGTGGGTTGATGCGCCGGGTCAGGGGGCACATCAAGGCGGTCGATGGCGTTTCGCTCGAGCTGCGCGCCGGCAGCACGCTTGGCATCGTCGGCGAAAGCGGCTCGGGCAAGACGACCTTGGGGCTGGCGCTGTTGCGGCTGATCGCGTCGCAAGGGTGGATCCGCTTTGCCGGGCAAGATATCACCGGGCTCTCCGAGCGCCGGCTACGGCCGTTGCGGCGCGAGATGCAGGTCGTTTTTCAGGACCCGTTTTCGAGCCTCTCACCGCGGCTCTCCGTGGCGCAGATCGTCGAGGAGGGGTTGCGTGTTCACCGCCTCGCGGCGACTGCCGCCGAGCGGCGGCGGCTGATCGAAAACGCGCTCGCCGAGGTTGGGCTCGACCCGCAGGCGGCCGACCGTTATCCGCACGAATTTTCGGGCGGGCAGCGCCAGCGCGTGGCGATTGCCCGCGCCCTGGTGCTGAAGCCGCGTCTTGTCGTTCTCGACGAGCCGACCTCGGCGCTCGACATGTCGGTACAGGCGCAAATTGTCGAATTGCTGCGCGAATTGCAGAGCCGGCGCGGTCTTGCCTATCTCTTTATCAGCCACGATCTGCGCGTGGTCCGCGCCCTATCGCACGCCATTCTCGTCATGAAGGATGGCCGGATCGTCGAAGGGGGTCCAACCGAGCGCATCATGACGCAGCCGGAGCACCCCTACACCCGGGCATTGATGGCCGCCGCTTTCGAAATCGCCCCCGCGTCCTAGCGGTACAAGCGAGCGCTTGGTGCCTGCTTTTTTCGTCATGCCCCCGAGGAAGCAAAGATGGTCACCAACTATCTGGTTTGTACCACTTGATTAGAGCTGCCGTGGTATGGGATTGTCCCCGTCGGACCGAATGGCATCTGGTGTTTGTTATTGCTTATGTGAAGTAAAACTTTCATTGTTGTTACCGTTGCTATTCACCGACATTGAAGTTGTCGTAGCCACATTACCATTCCCGCTGATCAACCGTCCTTCGGGTATTTCGATAACAGGGCTGTAACGTTGGGTACAGCCAAGCCGAAGAAGGAAGAATACCCGAAACCGCCGACAACGTCATCGAGCTCCGGCTTATTCGACTGCATGGCCCATCTGGACCATCTTGCAGCATGAGTTAACCCTCACCCTACTTTAATTTTAACCTTAACAGATTGCGCGCGGCCTTGTCTACCCCTGGCCTAAAATTTCGATGAGATATTCTCAGCTGGACTTTGGCGGTTTGGGAGGGTGTCAGGCGGCGTAGGAGGTAAGCTCCGCCAGACGCTGCTGAAGAGGCCTGGGTTTTTCGGTGGTTCGTGCTCGCGACCGCCAAGTCGGAAAATCGACCCGCCATAGGATCGGGCGCACGGCCTCCTCGGCCCAAAGGATCCGCCGGACGGTGGCGAGGCAGTCCGAGAACGTCGGGTCCGACTTCTTGGACCAAGCCGCGCCGAGCACCGACAGCGTCCCGGTCTTCGCGGCCAGTTCGGAGGCCCACAGGATCACCAGCGAGAACAGTGCGAACAAGAGCGGCGTGGTTCGGTGGATCGCCAGATCCGACCATTGGCGCTGTGTCTCGACCCCGAGATGGCGCCGGGCCTCTTCGAAGGTCACCTCACCCGCCCATCGCATCGCGTACCAGGTCAGGATCTCCGACGCTGACCTCTGCGGGTCGGAGCAGACGACGACGCGCGTCTCGGCGCGCCCAGCCGGGTCCCGGGTCAGCACCCAGCGCACCGGCACGGTGATGCCGTGCGCGTTCCACAGGGCCGTTCCCGTCGCCACATCGACTGGCCGATCTGTCGTGCATCCTCGGCCCGCCATCCCGGAATGGTCATGCGTACCCACTTGGTGGCCTTCCTGACCGACCGGGTCCTTGGCGTCAGCTGACGGGTGCCGATAACGCGCGGCCGCCCCTTCTGTCCTGTCTTGCGCGCTGGCGGTGGATTGAAGAACCGCGCGTCCATCCGGCAGCGGGCCACGCCCAGGGCATGGCAACGCAGCGTGCGGAAAAGCTCCAGGCTGGCGAAAGCGCCGTCTCCCACCATCACCAGCCGCCGGTGCGGAAACCAGCGGGCCATCAGCCGCATCCCCCAGGCAGCCTTCTCCGGCACCGTCTGGTGTCGCCGCCGCCTCTTGGCATTGGCCCGTTCCGAACGGCACAGCACTGTCAGGAACGGCAACCCCCAGGTGCGCGTCGCGAAACCGGGTCGGGCCAGCACCTGCAACGACAACCAGCGCAAACCCTCGACCTTGACGAAGAACCCGCGGCTTGACCGCACCGGATCACGGTCGATCCCTTTGTCGCGGATCTTGCTGCCGCGCCGACGTTCGATGGTATCGTCCACGCCAATCACCAGCGGCGGGCCGTCCGGCACGAACGCCTTCAGCAGCAAGCCAAGCAGGATCCTCGAACCGGTCAGACCCGGCCACGCCCCGCGCGACAAGAACCGATGGAACCGACTGAACCCTTTGTCCGACGTGCCGTCCATCGCCCGGGCGCTGCCGGTTTCACCACTCTGCGCCATGGCTCGCTCCCCCCCACGAGGTCATCTCGTCTTCAGGGAGAGGATGGGGGCGGGGCATCGCCAGTGCCGCTTCTCCGCTTGCCCTGCCCAGATGCTTTCCGCATCTGCTCTCGCGGTGGCAACCCGCCACCTCCCTCGTCAACGCCACAGTCGCCACTGATGACCCGGACCGAGATCCTGACCCGCTACCGGCGCCTACGTCAGATCAGCAAGGAACACCACCAGGCTGTCCTGGACATCATCGCCCCGGACGTCGTGCTGGACTGGGCCAAGCGGCTCGGCCTGACGCAGGGTAGGACGGTGGTACTCGAAAGCGAGCATGACATGACGCTCGTGGAGGATCTTGCCACCTACCTGCCCAGACCGGGCCGCTCACACCCGCTCGACCGCTACGCCCGGACAGCACGGTTCGCTGCGGACTCCGACGAAGCGATCGTGCGCGAGGCGATGCGCCATGCCCGTTTCTCCCTCTGGCGTGTCGAGCGGCGGCACGAAACTGCGGGCCTGATCCTGCGGGACCTGCTGCGCGGCGGGGAGATCTGGTTGGTCGATGAGACCATGGAAAAGAGCGCGCCACGCGGGGTGGAGATGGCCGCGCGTCTTCTACAGCCCGAAAGCTTCGCGATGACCGCCCGCATCATCGTGCCGGTCACCTCGGATCTGATGGAACAGGTATTCACCAGGGCTCCCGCCTTGCGGCGCACCCAGGGGGACACCCTTGCCCGGGACCCGCGCTTCGCGATCGGCATCTCCCGAGCCGCCGTGCTCACCGGAGCAATGGGTTCTGTCCGCTTCAAACGCTGATAGGGGCCAGCTTCATGCATGCGAACGCAGCTCTGTCGCTTACCCAAAACCGCCAAAGCCCAGCTCAGTAAAGGAAACGGCGTTAATAGCTCATCAATATCCACGTCTATTAACTTTGGCCAAGTAACGGCTTCGGCAGCTGATCCGCAGCGATCCTGTTAATCGTCCCTTTACCAATCGGTCCGAAGATGGTCGCGATCCTGGCGATTGCCCTTGGAGCCGACATGGCTGATGGACAGCAATCTGGACATTCGAAATTCGGGGGCTGTGGCGCGAGGGCACGCGGGCGAGACATCGCAAGCGGTCTTTGCGGGCGCTAGTCGACTGATGGCGCTTCGCCTCGATCTTTTGCTGCTTGTCGGCTTTGTCGCGCTGATGATCGTGGCGGCCATTGGCGATTTCCGCCGGCTGATGATCCCGAACTGGCTGGTGCTGGCGCTTTGTGCTCTGTGGCCATTGCATATTGCGACCACCGGTGCAGTCTCGCTCGCGACCACTCCCGCAAGCATCTTCATCGCGGCTGCCGTGCTTGCCACCGGTGCCTTTCTGTTTACCCACGGTCTCATCGGCGGCGGCGATGTCAAGCTGCTCGCCGCGGCGAGCCTTTGGGCCGGTCCCAGCGGCGTGATGCGGCTCTTGCTGATGACGGCGCTGTGTGGCGGCGCGTTGGCGCTGATGTTTCTGGTCCCGCTTGGCCGATTGAGCGGCGCCGGGCGGCACATCCCGCAAGCGGGCGCAGCGATGGTGGGTACCGGCAGTACACCCATCCCTTACGGGGTCGCGATTTCCGCCGCAGCGCTGATCGTGACGATCCCGCACTATTTTGGTTGAGGGCGAGACATGCGTGGCCGAACCGTAATCCTGTTTGTGATTGCCGCGCTGCTCGCCGGTGGCACGGCGATGCTGGTGCGTTCGCTACTGATGCAGCGCGCAACTGTTGTCGCGACAAACCCGCCAGCGGCGCCGCCGGTAACGCAAAAGACAATCCTGGTGACCGCTGCGCCAATTGCCCGAGGGCAGATCCTGAAGCCCGCCGACCTCGCATGGCGCCCCTGGCCCGATAATGCGATCGCCCCCGAATTCATCCTGTCGGGCGGGCAATCGGAGAAATCGTTTGCCGGATGGGTGGCACGCGAGCCGTTCGTCGCCGGCGAGCCGATCGTCAGGGCCAAGATCCTCGCACCCGGCGACCGCGGCTTTCTCTCCGCCGTATTGCAGCCGGGCATGCGCGCGGTGTCGATCGCGGTCACCCAGACCTCGGATATCTCGGGTTTCGTTTTTCCCGGCGACCGGGTGGACGTATTGATCACCTTGCCGCTGCCGGCTGAGGGGCAGAACGGCAATGGTTATGTCCACAAGGCGGCACAGACGGTTTTGCACGACATCCGGGTCATTGCCGTCGACCAGCAGCTCGACAGCAAGAGCGGGCAAGCCGTGGTGGCCCGCACTGTCACTCTCGAAGTCACCCCCAAACAAAGCGAAGTCGTGGCACTCGCCGATGAAATGGGCAAGCTGTCGCTGAGCTTGCGCAGTCTCGTCGCGCCAGCCCGAGACCATCCGGTCTCGGTTGCCGACGCGGGCAGCGGCGTGGCCGCCATTACCGCCACCAATTCGGCGGACAGCCGCGCTTCGAGCAGCTTCACCCTCGACAGCGAAGTCAGTCAATTGGTCCCAAAGCCCGGCAGCGAGCATAACTCACATGATAGTAAAGTCACGATATTGCGCGGAAACGGCAGTTCTGGCACATCGGCTGGATCGCAATCGGGAAGTTGAGGTTTTTTTATGTACCCGTTGCTCCGCCTCGCTTTTTCTGGGACATTTCTTGGACTGTGCTTTGCCGCGGTCGGCCATGCGGGGCAACCCGCGGTCGGCTCACCCCCGGACCGAGACCCTGCGCCGGGATCCGATGCGCCGCGGCTGATCCCCGCCACCGGGCGACCGATCGAACTCGAGGTCAACAAGGGAACTTTGGTCCGTCTGGCGCGGCCGGCGAACACGGTTTTTGTCGCCGACCCCGATATCGCGGACGTTCAGGTCAAATCGCCGGAACTCGTCTATATCGTCGCGAAGTCTCCGGGTGCGACCGTCATTTATGCCGTCGATGCAAATGATGAGGTGTTGTTGAACGCGCCGGTGCGGGTGGCCTTTGATCTCGCCGAACTGCGCCGCTCGCTGCAACAGCTCGTCCCGGACGGGCTGATTTCGGCCGATTCGGCCGGCAGCAATCTGGTGCTGAGCGGCAAGGTCGGCGACGCAGGTCAGGCGGAGAAAGTGCAGGCGCTCGCCGCCGCGCTCGTCGGCGGCATCAAGGGCAGCAAGGTCATCAACCGGATGTCTGTCGTCACTCCGAACCAGGTCAATCTGCAGGTCCGCATCGCCGAGGTGGATCGCAACATCCTGAAGCAGATCGGCGTCGACTGGACCAAGTTCGGCAGCAACGGCAATTACAAATTCCAGACGCTCAACAACCAGAGTCCGCGCAATATAACTTCGGTCTCTCCGGGCTCGACAACGGTCTCCAACGGCGTCGTAACAATAACCCCCCCGTCAATAACGAGCGCGATTCCAACCGCAAGCTTTTTAACTATTGGGATGTTTCCTTTTTCCACGAGCGCCACGATCGAGGCGATGGCGACCGAAGGCTTTGTCACGATTTTGGCAGAGCCGAATTTGACAGCGGTGTCGGGGCAGACTGCGGATTTTCTCGCGGGCGGCTCATTCCCCGTGCCCGTCATCCAATCAGTTTCGACCGGCGCGCCGACGGTCACGGTTCAGTACAAACAATACGGCGTCCAGTTGGCGTTCACACCGACGATCATCGACTCCCGTCATCTCAGTCTCAAAGTGGCACCGCAGGTCAGCCAGCTCGATTACTCGAATGCGGTGACGGAAAACGGAGTTTACTATTCCTGCCCTGACGATCCGCAGCGCACAAACCACCGTCGACCTTGCCAGCGGCCAGAGCTTCGCGTTGGCCGGACTGTTGATGCACAACACTTCGCAGAGACATCAATAAAGTTCCTTGGCTCGGCGATATTCCGATCCTCGGCGCGCTGTTTCGCTCGATCAAGTTTCAGAACAACGAGACCGAGCTGGTCATCATCGTCACCCCATACCTGGTGCAGCCGCCGGAGGCCATGGCCGCCGCGCCGACCGATGGCTTCGAGGCGCCGCACGACGCTCAGCAGGTGTTGTTTGGCGACACGTGGCGGCGCGGCTTGCCGGCGCCGGCGCGCGGTCCGCTCGACGCCGGCGGCAGCGGTCTGATCGGACCCGCCGGTTTCCGGCTCGATTAAGGGGAGCCGCGAGATGAGGCGAATGACTCCGATGCCTTACCGTCGCCCCCGCGAACGAGGCTGTAATCAAATCGCACAGCCCCCTCAAATCGTCGCCCCCGCGAAAGCGGGGGCCCAGAGAAAGCGACTGATATCCCTGGGTTCCTCCCGGACTTGAGGGCGCGGGAACGACGAAACAAAACACCTTCAAACGAAAATTCAATTTCCTGACAGCCTCGAAAGCGGTGGTCCAGGGGCGACCGCACGTCGCTGGCCCCCTGTTCATGCCAGGGGCAGGCTCTGGGTTCCCGCTTTCGCGGGAATGACGGTCAACTCTTTGGCTTGGTGTGACGTTCTTTCACTCGTAGATCAGCGGAGGCAGCTCATGCTTCGGTACTGCTGTCCACTCGCGATCGCGTTGGCGGTCGCCGGCTGTGCGCCCGGCGCGGCCGAGTACACCAAGGCCGAAGCGCCGAACCGGCTGCAGGTCGCGGGTGCGACGAGCACGGTCGAGGTGGCTTTCGCGCCGGGCTCGGCCCGTCTTGCTGCAGCCGCCGAGGCTCGGCTCGACTCGCTCGTCGCAACGGGAGCGATCCGCCCAGCCGATCGCGTTACCGTGGCCGCCGCCGGCCTACCCGGTCTCGCAGCAGCCCGTGAAGCCGCAGTCGCTCGCCAACTATTGCGCTGGGACATTGTCGCCCAGGCGCAGCCGCTCCCAAACGTGCCGCGGGATCGCGCTCTCGTGACTGTCGGCCGCTATGCCGTCACCCTGCCGCCTTGCCCCAATTGGAGTCAGCCTCGCTCCAACGATTTTACCAATGCGACGACCAGCAATTTCGGCTGCGCCACAGCGGTCAATCTCGGCCTGATGGCTAGTCCCGCCGATCTTGCTTCGGGCGAGACGCTGGCCCCAGCCGCCGGACAACCGGCAGCGGCCGCTGTCACCCGTTATCTAACCGACCAGGTTACGCCTCCGGTCGTAGCCGCTGTCGGGCCGATAACTGCGCCACCACCGCCACCGCCAACCGGTGGTGGTCCACCCAACGGAGCAGGCGGATCGTGAGATCAGCACGCCAAGCTGCCGCCAAGGTCGAGCGCAAAGGTGTCCTCGCGGTGGTGCGGGACCAGGCGACGCTCGACCGGCTGCAAGGGGTTATCCGCGAATTGCAATTGGATGACGAGCTCGCCGTCACCGATACGCTCGACGCCGGGCTGCGGCGGATCCGCAGCGGTTTGGCCCCGCGTGTTGCCCTGCTCGACATCGCCGATTTGCCGGCGCCAATGTCTGAGATTGGTGCCGCACGAGCCGCGGGCGGCGCCGAACTCGAACTGGTGGCGCTTGGTGCTGTCAACGATGTCGGGCTTTATCGCGATTTGGTCGCGGCCGGGGCCAACGACTACCTGGTCAAGCCGCCGTCGCGCGATGCGCTTGCCGCAGTCTTGGATCCTCGACCGGCAGGGTCGCGCGGCGCTGATAGCGGGCTCGGGCAGGTCGTCGCTTTTATTGGCAGCCGCGGTGGTGTCGGAGCCACGACCGCGGCGGTCGGTTGCGCTTGGCTGCTCGCCGAGGAGTATGGCGAGCGAACCGGCCTGCTCGACCTCGACCTGCACTTCGGGACCATCGCGCTAAAGCTCGATACCGAGCCCGGTGGGGGCCTGTGCGAAGCCCTCGAACAACCCTCGCGCATCGACAGCCTGTTTATCGAGCGCGCGATGGTCAAGGTGACCGAGAAACTGCGCATCCTCGCGGCCGAGGCCTCGGCGGCGCAGCATCTGATCGTCGATGCCGGCGCCGTCGACATGCTGCTCTATGAGCTGCGCCGCAAATTCAACCGCGTCGTCGTTGATCTGCCGCGCGGTGCGACCCCGATACAGCGGGTGATCCTCGCTGGTGCCAGCCATGTCGTCATGCTGTGCGAGCGCAGCCTGGCCGGGCTGCGCGATACGATCCGCCTGCAGAGTCTGATGCGCGAACAGGCACCGCAAGTCCAGGTCTGGCTGGTCGAGGCCGGCGCCAGCGGGCAACGCTGCCTGATCGGCAAAAGCGAGTTCGAGAAAGGAATTGGCAAGCCGTTCGATTTCACCCTGTCGTTCGATCCGAAATCGGCCGGTGCTGCGGTCAACACCGGTCAGCCGCTGCCGCTCGCCGCGCCGCGCAGCCCATTGGTCCGCGAATTGCGGCAGCTGACCCAGCAGCTCGCCGGTCCAGGAGCTGTGACTCCCAAGCGCCGCAAATTCGCAATCAGCTCGTTATGGTAGCATTTCTAAAACGTCCTGAACCCGAGAGCGGGCTCGACGCTCGCATCGCCGGGCTGACCGCGCGCCGGGGCCTTGTCCCGAGCCCACCCCCGGTGATCGCGCCGGTAAGCCCGCCCGCTGCGGTTCCAGAGGTCGAGCCGGCCAATCTCGTCTCGCAAGAGGATCGTCTGCTCGCGGCGCGCGACCAGCTGCTGATCAGGCTGCAAAACGAGATCCGCCCTGAGCGGCGGCAGCTGCTTAGTCGTGGGGAGCTGGCCAAGCTCGTCGATGCGGCGATGCAGAGCTATCTGGCGCGCCATGCGATCGATGCCAACGCGCTCGAACAGCGCGATATGGTTACAGATCTGATGCAGGGTTTGCTAAACCCGTCGGGGCCGCAACCCGATGCCGATCCTGTCGCGGCGCAGCGGCGTGCAAACCGCGCGGTGATCGAAGGCGCGAAAGCGCAAATACAGCCGCTCGTGCTCGAGCACATGGACGTTGCCGCCGCCGCCGACATGCCGCGCGCCACCTTCGAGGCGCAACTCGCCGGCTGGGTCAAGGAGCTGCTCGTCGAAACCAAGATACAGCTGAATCTTGGCGAGCAGCGCGAACTCGTGCAATCGCTCGTCGCCGACATGCTGGGGCTCGGCCCGCTCGAACCGCTGATCGAAGACGAAAGCGTGAGCGACATTATGGTTAACGGCCCGAAACAGGTCTATGTCGAGCGCCGCGGCAAGCTCGAACTAACCGATATCAGCTTTCGCGACGACCAGCATGTCATGAACGTGGCGACCAAGATCGTAACGCGGATCGGTCGGCGCGTCGACGAGTCGCGGCCGCTTGTCGATGCCCGGCTTCCCGATGGCAGCCGCGTCAACATCATCATCCCGCCTTTGGCGATCGATGGTCCATCGATCTCGATCCGCAAATTCTCGAAGAAGACCATCACCCTCGATGTGATGGCGCAGCAGGGCAACATCTCGCCGGAAATGGCGACCGTGCTGAAAATCGCCGCCCGCTGCCGTCTCAATATTCTGATTTCGGGGGGCACCGGATCGGGCAAGACCACGCTGCTCAACGCGCTCTCGCGCCTGATCGACGCCGCCGAACGCACGGTGACGATCGAGGATGCGGCCGAATTGCAATTACAGCAGCCGCATGTCGTGCGCCTCGAAACCCGACCGGCCAATCTCGAAGGCACCGGTGAGATCACGATGCGTGATTTATTGCGCAATGCCCTGCGGATGCGGCCCGACCGCATCATCCTCGGCGAGATCCGCGGCGCCGAGGCGCTCGACGTATTGCAGGCAATGAACACCGGACATGACGGCTCGATGAGCACGATCCACGCGAACCGTCCTCGCGAGGCGCTCACCCGGCTCGAAAACATGGTCGGCATGACCGGCATACACCTGCCCTCGCATGCCGTGCGCACCCAGATCGCTGCCGCAGTCAACATGATCGTTCAGGTCAGCCGCATGCGCGATGGCATGCGGCGCGTCGTTGAAATCATTGAGATTGTCGGTATGGAAGGTGACGTCATTACCACGCAAGAGCTGTTCAGTTACCAGTACCAGGGAGAAACCGCCGATGGCCGGTTGCGCGGTGTCTTCAAATCGAGCGGTTTGCGGCCGCATTTCTTGCCGCGCGCAGAATATTTCGGGCTCGACCGCCCGCTGCTGGAAATTATCTGAGGTGGGCGCAATCGACCCTTGGTGCGCTCGCCATTCGCGGACCCGGCGGGCGGCAGGCCCATGACACTAGACACCGGCGACCGAGCTACGCTGCTATTGTCAGCAATCGTTGCCTTATTGGTATTCGCGGCAATCGTCCTTGTTTTCAGCCAGCTCGCGGCACGACGGTACAAGCGGCGGCTGAAGACCGTATACGATCGCGCCAAAAGCGGCGGCGGCGCTGTTCCGGCCGCAGCGCAGTCTCTGGCGCGCATCGAGAGCACCACCCCGAATATCGACCGTGTCGCTCGACGTTGGTTGCCGCGCCGTGAAATCCTTGCCGCGCGCTTGGAGCGCACTGGGCGAGCGATCAGTATCGGGCAGTATGCGCTTACAATGGTGGGGCTGGCAGTAATCGGCGCACTCGCCGTGTTCTATCTGACGCCACTCGGGCTTACGCCCAGTACACTGATTGGCGTGCTGCTCGGCATCTGGGTACCGCATTGTGTCGTTGGCCGAATGGGAAACCGGCGAGTTGCCGCATTCATCAATTTGTTTCCGGACGCCATCGATCTGATGGTGCGAGCGTTGCGCTCCGGCTTGCCCGTCAGTGAAGCGATCATCAACGCCGGGCATGAGATCCCCGATCCGGTTGGCTGCGAAATGCAGCTGATCGAGAGCGGGATGCGCCTCGGGCGCGATCTCGATACGCTGTTATGGGATATTGCCAAGCGGATCGACGCACCCGAATTCCGGTTTTTTATCATCGCAATGAGCGTGCAGCGCGAAACCGGCGGCAACCTTGCAGAGACACTTGGCAATCTTGCCGAAGCGCTGCGCCGGCGGCGGCAGATGCGGGCCAAGGTGCGAGCAATGTCGAGCGAAACGCGGGCGACGACAATGATCCTCGGCGGACTGCCGGTCGTCGTCATCGGCCTGCTCGGCTTGACCTCACCCGATTATTTGCGGCCCCTGTTTCACGACGTCCGCGGATACATCCTTGATGGCATCGCAGTAGGAATGCTCGTCACCGGTGTGACGATCATGAACCGCATGGCGCGTTTCGAAATATGAACACGATCCAGCCGCAGGATCTCGAGATTACTCGTTGGCTGCCGACCGGTATTGGGCTCGATGACGTGATTGCCGGACTGGCTGCGCTGGCGACCCTGGCCACCATATTCGCGTTGTGGCACGCGCTGCGCCCCAAAGACGCATTCGAGCGGCGACTGGCACAGATTATCGAGAGCCGCGAGGGGATGCGCCGCCAAGCGGTCGCCGCACGTACACGCCGACAATTGCCTCGGAGCGTCGGATTGATGCGCGCCGCCGTTACCCGGCTCAATCTGCTGCGCTCGCAACATGCGACCGAAGCTCGCCTGTTGTTGGCCCGTGCCGGACTGCGCTCGCCCGACGCGATGATTGCGTTCCTGTTTGCCCGCTTGAGCCTGCCTATGCTCTTTGCCGTTGCGGTGCTGGTCGACAGCTCGATATTGGATGTGCTGCCGCTACCCCACGAATTACGCTTTGTCCCGGCGGTCGGCGCCGCTCTGCTCGGCTTTTATGCGCCGAAACTTTATCTTAGGAATGCCGCCGCAAAACGCGCCAAGAAGTTGCAGTTGGCGCTGCCGGATGGGCTCGATCTGATGGTGATT
The DNA here is from genome assembly GCA_963846635.1 of uncultured Alphaproteobacteria bacterium. Classification (GTDB taxonomy): domain Bacteria; phylum Pseudomonadota; class Alphaproteobacteria; order ATCC43930; family CGMCC-115725; genus AP-15. Next base: position 29,199 of record CAWJXM010000038.1, read on the forward strand.
TGTGCCGAGGCCGGGCTCAGCCTCGACGCCACGCTGGTTCGGGTCTCACGCGAACTCGCCGGCAGTTTTCCGGAACTGGCGGAGGAGCTCGCGATCACTGCCGCCGAGTTGACGTTTCTGCCGGACCGGCGCGTCGCCTTTGATAATCTGAACAGCCGCACCGATTGCGAGGGCATTCGCGCCATCGTCAATACGCTGCAGCAGACCGCTAAATTCGGTACGCCACTGGCCCAGTCGTTGCGCATCCTGTCGGCCGAATCACGCGCCGCGCGGCTGACCCGCGCTGAAGAGAAAGCCGCAAGGCTGCCGGCGATGCTGACAGTGCCGATGATTGTGTTCATCCTGCCGACCTTGTTCATCGTGCTGCTCGGTCCGGCGGGAATCAACATCATGGATACCTTCGGCAAAAAGTAACAGACGCCTTTCCGGCAGCATCGGCTCCAGTCAGGATGCGCTCGGCCGCGCGGGATTCATTAACCCGGCGGACCGAACCGCCCGGTCTCGCTCTTCGGGCGACAATTCGCGCAGCGTGCGGTAATAGGCGAGGTTATGCTCGACGGCGGCCTCGTCGAGGTCCATCCGTCCGATGCGGGCCGCCTCGGCGATGCTGCCTTCCAGCCCATAGATCAGCGCCAAGGTCTGCCGTTCCTGGGCGGTGCCGGAAGACGCCATCGCCACTGGTTGGAGGATTGCAACCGCATTCGGGTAATTGCCGCTCAGCGCCAGCGACAGCGCCAGATCGACCGAAAGCGCGGGATCGCCGGGAGCGTAGCGGAGACCCAGCTGATAATAAGACTGGGCCGGTTGATGCCGACCTTCCACATCCTCGATCACACCCAGCAGAACCAGCAGCTTGGGATCGTTCGGCCGCAATCCTAGCGCATTATTGAGCGGCGCCAGTGCGAGTTCGGGACGACCCGTCTCGATATACGCCTTTGCCAAGCCATGTAATGCCGGGCCGTAAGCGCCGTCGCGTGCGAGCGCCGAGTTGAAGGCGATGATGGCCTCGTTGACGTCGCGGAGTGCTAGCAATGTGTCGCCGATTGCGACAAACGGTTCGGGGAAGCGCGTCTCGATCTCCGCCGCGCGCCGATAAACCGAGAGCGCATTGCTGTAATCGCCGCCGGCGCGCGCGGCGTTGCCGATGCGCATCAGCGCCGCATAAGTCGGGGGCGCGCCACCCCCATCGCGGCCATTGACGCTAAGCGGGTCGAGATGCGCCGGAAACGGCTGGCAACCCCCGAGCACTGTAAGTACCGAGGTAATTGTCAGAGCTATCCAACGGCGAAATGTTCCACGTGTTTTGGCGTTACGCCCGCCCATTTTAGGTCAGCCATCAATAATCGCCCGCGCGAGCGATTATTTGGCTTTCGTCAAGGGCTCGTCCTGACTTCAGGGGGCGTGTTGATGCAATAGGTTACGGCGCTACGCGCGGTTTCGCAGAAATCGCCGGCCGACGAATTTGCGGTTCAATCGGCGGCCGGTGCCGCCAGCGCTGGGGCGGGTCGGCCCTTTGCCGCGACCGCACTCTCGACCGCCGCCAACGCGGCCTCGGCCCCCGCCGCCTCGGGCCCACCGGCCTGCGCCATGTCGCGACGCCCGCCACCACCCTTGCCGCCCAACGCCGTGGCTCCCGCCCGCACGAGCTCGACGGCATCAAAGCGGCCGGTCAGATCGGGTGTCACTGCGACCACGATCGCCGCCTTGCCCTCGGCCCGCGACACGACTGCGACAACACCCGAACCGAGCCGCCGCTTCAATTCATCGGCGAGCGATTTCAGCTCGCGTCCCGGCACATCGTCGACGATCCGGCCGTCAAAGGCCACCTCGCCAATGTGCTTGACAGTTGTTTTTGCGGCGGGTCCGGTGCTCGCTAGCGCGCGCCGCGCCTCGGCCAGTTCGCGTTCGAGCCGGCGGCGCTCGTCGACCAGGCTGACGATGCGTGCCGGCAATTCCGCTGGGCTCGTGCGCAATGCAGCTGCGGCCTGCCGCAACAATCCCTCCTCCTCGGCGAGATAGGCTTCGGCCGCAGCACCGGTCAGAGCCTCGATGCGACGCACGCCCGAGGCAATCGCGGTTTCGGACACGATCTTGAACAGCCCAATATCGCCGGTGCGGCGGACATGGGTGCCGCCGCAGAGCTCGACCGAAAACGGCCGATCTTCGCCGTCTATGACGCCGCCCATCGCCACAACGCGCACCTCGTCACCATATTTCTCGCCGAACAGCGCCAAGGCACCTTCGGCCATCGCGCGTTCGGGGGTCAACAACCGGGTGCCTACCTCGGCATTAGCGCGGATACGATCATTGACCTCGGCCTCGATCGCCTGGATGTCGTCGTCGGTCAACGGTTTTGGATGGCTGAAATCGAAGCGCAAACGGTCGGGGGCGACGAGCGAACCCTTTTGCGTCACATGCGGACCTAGCCTGCGCCGCAGCGCCTCGTGCAACAGATGGGTGACCGAATGATTGGCGCGCAGCCGCCGGCGGCGGGTGCCATCGACGCGCATTTCAACCACATCGCCCTGCTTCAGCACACCATGGGTCAATCGTCCCAAATGGACGTGCAGGTCACCGGCTTTTTTGACGGTGTCGTCGACCGCCAGCTCTGCGCCATTTGATGTAAAGATGACCCCGGTATCGCCGACCTGTCCGCCCAACTCGGCATAAAATGGCGTCTGATTGACGATGACCGCTACCTGGTCGCCGGCTGCGGCTTCAGCAACGCGCGCGCCATCGCGCAGGATCGCGAGCACCACCCCTTCGGCGGTTTCGGTCTCATAGCCGAGAAACTCGGTGGCACCCAATTCCTCGCGCAGCGCGAACCACACCGCCTCGGTCGCCGCCTCGCCCGAGCCGACCCAGCTTTTGCGCGCTTCCTCGCGCTGGTGCGCCATCGCCGTCTCGAAGCCCTCGATGCTCGACCTTGCGCCCGCGGGCGCGCAGCACGTCCTCGGTCAGATCGAGCGGAAAACCATAAGTGTCATAGAGCCGGAAAGCGGTTTCGCCGGGGAACGGCTCACCCGGCCCGAGCTGGGCCGTTTCTTCTTCCAAAAGCCGCAGGCCGCGGTCGAGGGTTTGCTTGAAATTGGTCTCTTCAAGCTTGAGCGTCTCGGTGACGAGCGGCTGGGCCCGCACCAGCTCCGGGTAGGCGGCGCCCATCTGCTGTACCAATGCCGGCACCAGCCGCCACATCAATGGCTCTTTGCAGCCGAGCATATGGGCATGCCGCATCGCCCGCCGCATGATCCGGCGCAGCACATACCCACGCCCCTCCTTGCTCGGCAATACGCCATCGGCAATTAGAAAGGCCGAGGCGCGCAGATGGTCGGCAATGACCCGGTGCGAGACCGCGTGCGCGCCATCGGCCGCGACTCCCGAAGCTCGGCCGATGCTTCAATCAGGCTGCGGAACAGGTCGATGTCGTAATTGTCATGCTTGCCCTGCAGCACGGTGGTGATGCGCTCGAGCCCCATACCGGTGTCGATCGACGGCCGCGGCAGCGGCACGCGCTCGCCCGGGCTAAGCTGATCATATTGCGTAAAGACGAGGTTCCAGATCTCGACAAAGCGGTCTCCATCGGCCTCCGGGCTGCCCGGCGGCCCGCCCGGGATCTCCGGACCATGATCCCAGAAGATCTCGGAGCATGGCCCGCATGGGCCGACATCGCCCATCGCCCAGAAATTATCGGAGGTCGCGATGCGGATGATGCGGTCTTCGGGCAACCCGGCGATCTTCGCCCACAATTCGGCCGCGTCCTCATCCTCGGCATAAACCGTGACCAGCAGGCGGTCGCGCGGCAGGCCAAACTCGCGCGTGATCAGGTTCCATGCGAGCTCGATCGCCCGGTCTTTAAAGTAATCGCCAAACGAGAAATTGCCGAGCATCTCGAAGAACGTGTGATGCCGGGTGGTGTAGCCGACATTTTCGAGATCGTTATGCTTGCCACCGGCGCGCACGCATTTCTGCGAGGTGGCGGCGCGCTGATAGGGCCGCTTCTCGAGGCCGGTAAAGACATTCTTGAACTGGACCATCCCGGCGTTGGTAAACAGCAGGGTCGGATCGTTGCGCGGCACCAGCGGGCTCGACGGCACGATCTCGTGGCCGTTACTTGGCGAAATAGTCGAGAAACGCGGTGCGGATGTCGTTCGTCGTATGCATGACACAAATTGTGATGCCGCGCCGCTGTAGTGCAAGAGGCCCGATTCGCGCATCAGCTGCGATTTCCGCCGCGGAGGCGGAACGCGATCACAATGGCGGCGCAAATCGGACAGATGGGCTCCAGCTTAAACAGCCTTGCGCCAGACCGCGATCACGGTCTTGCCGAAACGATGCGCGGTCGCACGGTCGAGAACACGTGAGATCGGCACCAGGAGCCGATCCCATATCGCGATCTGCCGTTTTGAGGGAAGCGGCTCCGAAAGCAGCACCCGGTTGGCGAGCGACGCAAAAAATCCGGCACTGTCCAGCAGCATGGTCATTTCGACGCAGCAGCCCGCCGGGGTTAGCGTGCGCAGCATCGTCCGATTGTAGCGCCGATAATGCCCGATTGCCGCGTCGAACGGGCTGAACAAAAACTGATGGGCCGGGGCGAGGACAACAAGGCGCCCCTCCGGCGAAAGCAACCGAGCGGCGCGGGCGAGTTCGCTCCGATCATCGGCGATGTGTTCGAGCACGTCCATGTAGAGAATCGTATCGAACCGCGCGGCGCCATCGAAGAATGCGGTCCTGCCGTTTACGACGCGGCAGCTTTGCGGTAGATCGCCATTTTTCAGCCGCTCCTCGATCCGGCCAGCGAGATCGTTATCGGGTTCGAGGCAGGTCCATTCGCAAACGCGATCATTATGCAGAAAAACCGTATTGGCGCCGATACCGGCGCCGACCTCGAGCACCCGACCGCTGACAAACCGGCCGATGCTGTGCGCTATGTATGTCCTCCAGTTTAACGCCGCAGCGAAGATTTCGAGCTCCGCCCCGATATAGTGGTAACTCATGCGAGCGGGCGCACTAGGCTGACGAGCGGTCTTTTCAGATTGCGCTGGGACCCGTTGCGCTCGGCGATAAAGGTGGCGCAATCGACAATGGGCACAATAGGTCGGCTGCTGCGCCCTGCCAGCATCGTCAAGGTCGCCGCGATCGCGACAACAAATGTTTGCAGCAGGATGATCAACAGATCACCCACGGCAGTGGTGATCCAGCCCGGAATCGCAAGCCCGGTGGCCAGCCGAGTGATCGCGACAGCGACGATCCCGAGGGCGGCCAATACTGCAATTCCGCTAGCCGCTAGCAACACCCGAGCAAAAATTATGTCACTGTAACCCGACATTGCGCTGAGGCCGTGAACGATCAGCGCCGGCAGGTTCATCTTCGAGCAGCCAAATCGGCGTTTTCCGCGGTTCGTCGGAACCGTCACATACGGCAGCCGCGAGCGCATGACCGCAGCCGCAAGATTGTTCCACAGCTCGGGCATGTGGACGAGCCGTCGCACCGCCGGCATTGGGATCAGGCAATAATTGCCAAACTTGATCACCTGCCCAGTCAAGGCGTGAAACAGCAGTTTATAAAGCCAGTAACCGAGCCGGAAGGCGCCGGATTCGGCGCGCCGCCCGCGCGCCGCCATTACGACATGACGCGGATGCTGCGCCTCGGCAGCGAGCAGTGCCGCGATATCGGCGGGCCGGTCCTGCCCGTCGCTGTCCATGATCAGCACCGCGTCAGCCGTGTCGTCCTCGACGACTGCGCAAAGCCCGACTGTGATCGCCCGTTGATGACCAAGATTGGCGGCCAATCGGATCACCTCGATCGAGGCGATACAGGAGTTGGCAGCGAGAACGATTAAGTCGGGGTCGAAGGGCTCGATCGAACCATCATCCACCGCGTAAACATGCAGAATTAGCCCGGAACCGGTCAGCAAAAACGCGATTTCCCGTACCAGAGCGGTAAAGGATTCCCAGTCGTTTAGTACCGGGCTGACTATGGCAATTGTCTTCGTCATGCTTGTGGAGCCGCTAAAGCCTACATGACGAGAGTACAAGCAATTCGGTTAGCGAAACCTGAAGCCGCGCTGCGGACCTCGGCGGCGGGAAGCCGTTAACTGCTCTTTATCGCGCTATCCGGTAGCTTCCCGTGCAAAGGAAGTTTGTGGAGGCGGATTCCTGCAGCAACCAGCGTATCGCTTGTTAGTGCCGGGCGTCGCGCTGCTGCTTTATGGCATGCTGGCGGCCCTGTGGTTTTGCGGTCCACATGCCGTCTACTTCGGTGTTTTGCGGCTGTTCGCCTTCGAACCGTTTCGCTTTCCGTTCCTTGACATCCATGCGGTGCTCTCGGCCGCGCAATGCTACCGCCTCGGGGTCGACGTCTATTTGACGAATCCGTGCGATGCCCTCGGCCGGGTGCACGTCTATTCGCCGCTGTGGCTGCGCATCACGCCTGCTTTTCTCGATACCAGCAACACCACTGTGGTCGGGCTCAGCCTAAGCCTGCTATTTATTGGCTCGCTGACGGCCGTGTGCCAGCGGGCAACGCAGATCGAGATGCTACCGATCGCGTTGACGGTAGTGTCGCCAATGACCGTATACGCTGTCGAACGAGCCAACAACGATTTGATCGTATTCTTGCTGATCCTTGCCGGCTGTGGGCTGCTCCGGCTCAGCCGCCCGACCCGGTTCGCGGCTTACGCGCTCTTTCTCTTTGCTGGGCTGCTCAAATACTATCCCTTGATCTTATTGGTGAGCGTGTTCCGCGAGCGGCGCCGCGACGCAATCGCAGTGGCGCTAACCGCCGCCGCTATTCTCGTGTTCATGGTGCTCCGCAATCACACGGAAATCGCTAGGGCTGTGGCGAGGATCCCATCGCCCTCGTATTTCGCCGATTCATTCGCGGCGGTAAATCTACCTTTTGGGTTTGCCGAGATCCTCGGCATTATTCCCTACCGCCGCACCATCATTCTTTTGCTGCTCGCTGCGCTCACGGGACTACTGGCCGCGAGGACACGGCGCTCGCTTGCCATTGTCGGTCGTGCGGCGCTCGATTGGCACACCTTTGAGGCGGATTGCCTGGTTGTCGGCGCGCTATTGCTGACAGCCTGCTTTTTCGCCGGTCAGAACATTGATTATCGCGGCGTTTATTTCGTACTGGTGATGCCGGGCCTACTGCAGCTTCGCCGCACTGCCTGCACCGCCGAGGCGCGCCGGTTTTTGTCATGCATCGCAGCGGGGGTCCTGTTCGTGGCCTGGGAACAAGTCTTCCGCCGCATCGACCATGCCGTGACCGCCTACATACCGAGCGAAGCATTAAGGGTCCGCGCCGAGCTCCTGTTCTGGCTCGGCCGCGAACTCGTGTGGTGGTGGCTGATCGCCGGACTCGCTGCGATCGCGCTCTTGTATTTGCGGCAATCGCCGCTGGTCAGCGACGCGGCCGCGAGATTGCCGATATTTTTGCAATTGCCCCGGCAACCATCGCGCTGACCAGCGCCCGACGAACCCGCGGCTCAGCGCAGTCGCGCCGCCACCGCCGGCAATCCTGCGATATCGATGCCATGGCGCGCCGCCTCAGCCACCAATGCCAACGGGTCGGTCCCGTCGCGCAGGCGCATCAATGCCCATAACAGGGTCGAACGGGTGCCGCTGCGGCAATGCGCCACGATCGGCCCGGCCGCCCCCCGCAGAGTCGCGGCGAAAGCGTCGACATCGCCGCGGCTGAGACTGGCTGCCGTAATCGGGATGTGGTGATAGGCAATTCCCTTTGCCTCGGCGAGCTTTCGCGCCTCAGCCGCCGGCAACTGCCCGGGGTCTTCGCCGTCCGGCCGATTGTTGATGATCGTGCGCACACCAGCCTGCGCCAGCGCCTCGATATCCGCCCGATCGAGCCGCCCGGCGACACTGAAACCCGGCGCCAAAGGTATGAGATCGGCTGTCATGCTGCTCCTCCGCTCCTGCGATGGCGCAGATTTGCAGCCGCAGCCGCGGCGGTCACGCGAAAAATCAGGCGGCGAATAGCGGCCGCTGCACCAGATCGCCAGCTCGGATCCAGAACCGCTCGAGCCGGCGCAGGGTCACGGCGGCAGCCTGCAAATCCTCGGAGCCGACCGGCGACTGGCCCAGCATCTCGGAATGCCGACGATGCATCCCGGTCAGGATCTCGCGCAGTTTGATTCCCTTGTCGGTGAGCCGGACGTGCACCGAGCGGCGGTCGTGCAGTGAGCGCTGCTGCACCAGATAGCCGTTCTCGACCATCTTTTTGACATTGTAGGAGACGTTCGAACCGAGATAGCAGCCGCGCAATGTCAGCTCGCCGACCGTCATCTCCGCATCGCCGATGTTGAACAGCATCATTCCTTGGACGTTGTTGATATCGTGAATGCCGAGCCCCTCCAGTTCAAGCTTCACCACCTCCAGGAAATGGCGATGAAGGCGCTCGATCAACGAAATGATTTCAAGATAATTGTTGTCCATCCGGGCCTCGCAACTGGGCGGTCCCGGCGAGAATAATGGTGGCCCGGTTAAGCCTTCGTTTCAAATTTTAGTTTGTGATTTGGCGATAAAGCGATAGATCGCGGAAAAATCAAAGGCGCCGGTGCCCTCGTCGACAAACAGTTGATAGAGGTTGGCGGTCGCAGCTCCCATCGGGGTCGGGGCGGCTACGGCACCGGCCGCCTGCTGGGCCAGCCGCAAATCCTTCAGCATCATCGCGGCGGTAAAACCTGCCGCGTAGTCGCGATTGGCGGGCGAGGACGGCACCGGTCCCGGCACCGGGCAATAACCAGTCAGCGCCCAGCATTGGCCGGTCGATTTGCTGACGACATCGAACAAGGTTTGCGATGTCAAGCCGAGCTTTTGCGCCAAGGTGAAAGCCTCGCATACGCCGATCATCGAGATCGCGAGCAGCATATTGTTGCAGATCTTGACCGCCTGGCCGTTGCCGGCCGGGCCGGTATGGACGATCGTGCGGCCCATCGCCTCAAGGATCGGCTGGGCGCGGGCAAACGCCGCCGCTTCGCCGCCGACCATAAAGGTCAGGGTCGCCGCCGCCGCCCCGGCGGTGCCGCCCGAGACCGGCGCATCGAGCATGTCGAATCCGGCCTCGCGCGCCGCCGCCGCGACTGCCCGCGCGGTATCGACATCGATCGTCGAGCAGTCGATCAGCAAGGTCCCCTGGCGCGCCCGGCCCAGCACCCCGCTGTTGCCGAGATAGACCTCCCGCACCTGCGGCCCGGCCGGCAGCATTGTGATCACGATGTCCGCCATGGCGATCGCCTCGGCCGCACTCGCCGCCGCGCGCCCGCCTTTTTCCGCCAAGGCGGCGACCGCTTCTGGTACGAGATCGTAGCCCGTCACCTGATGGCCTGCCTTGATCAGATTGGCCGCCATCGGCGCACCCATATTGCCGAGCCCGATAAAGCCGATCGCCGTCATCTCGCGCCTTCCTCCAATCCGCTGGGTTCTGGGCGCCAGGATACGGCGTCTCTGACCACGCCGGAAGGGCCGGCCGACGCGCCCGTCGGGTCAAGCACGGTACAACTCGCAGGGCAGGCGACCCACCAACGCCACCCGCCGTTGATTTCCGGGCCGGTGGCGGGTTACGTCTGGCCTATTATCCGCTTCACATGGAAGCGGTGGCTTGGTCGTCCTCGCTACGCGCGGCGGTCAGGGCCAGCCCCAGGGGCCCCAGTCCCAATCCTGCTGGGTCATGATCGCGGTCATCTGGGCCTCGTCCGCGAGCTGCTTGGCAAACATTTCCTGCTTGTAGGCGTCCCAGTTCTGCTGGGTCCCGAAGTAAACGCAATTGCAGTCGAGCGGGTCGGCATACAGATAGACCGGATTTCCGTTCACGACCTTGGTGACGAACTTGTTGGGCGGCAGCCTCTTCATGGCCGCGACACGATGCGGCGAATCGGCCGGCCTGACCTGAAACCCGGCCGCCGCGAGCAGATCCTCCCTTTGCGCCACCTGCTGTTGCGGGCTGACGCACCCGGCGACGCCGAGCACCAGAGCACCGGCAGCCCATAGACAAGTCAATCTCCCCACGGCGACCCCCCAGAAATAAGCGCGGATGCTATCTGCTGACACGCGCTCGGGGCAACAGGCTCGCAACGCCAACGCAACACCGCCGACCCCGATGCGCTGCACCCTGATACTCAGACCCTGCTCGGATAATGCGTCGCGCCCCGTTGCCAGCCCGCGCCGTCAGTGCCGCGGGCTGGTGAACCATCCGTCTCCGCCGTCATTTTCATTCTTGGCTTATGCGATCGGCGGTTTGCTCGCTCAATCCGTCCTAAGCGTCGAAGCGCAATTCGCAGTCGCCGAGCGAGGTGAAATAGCCTTCGACCATCCCGTCATCAATGGCGGCGAGGCTCGCCGGCTGCCAGCGCGGCGATTGGTCCTTGTCGATCAGCACAGCGCGCACGCCTTCGTAAAAATCGTGCGCCGCCATAAAATGCTGGGTCAGACGGTATTCGAGCTGCAGCGCCTGTTCGACATCGTAATCGCGCCCGACGATCAGCTGGCGCAATGTGACCTTGAGACTGGTCGGCGATTTTTTTAAGAGGCCGGCGCGGGTTTGCGCTGCCCAGCCGGCATCGGCCCCCCCTGCGGCGGCTTCGGCTGCGAGTGCAGCGAGGATCGCCTCGATCGTGTCGCCGGCAAAGCATCGGTCGATCGTCGGCCGCAACGCCGCGAGCGGTGCCGGGCCGGGATCGACTGCGTATTCGTCGAGCAGCGCGTCAACCTGGCGGAACTGGGCACCCGCTTCCCATGCGGTTGCGGCGAGCGCAGCCAGCAATGGTTCGACCCGGTCCTGCGCGATGACATGCGTGGCAAATCCGCAATAGAGCGCATCGGCGGCGCCGAGGCGGGCGCCCGAAAGGCCGAGATAGCGGCCGATCTGTCCCGGAGCACGGTTCAGAAATCGCGTCGCCCCGACATCGGGGAACAGCCCGATTCCCGTTTCCGGCATCGCGAACATTGTGCGCTCGGTCGCCACGCGATAGGCGCCGTTGACCGAGATCCCGGCGCCGCCGCCCATCGTGATCCCGTCGATGATTGCGATATAGGGCTTTGGAAAATTATGGATGTCGCGAATCAGGCGGTATTCCTCACGAAAGAACACCGCGGTCAGGTCATTTTTGCCGCTAATTCCACGCCCGCTTTCATAGACCGCGCGCACATCGCCGCCGGCGCAAAAGGCACGCCCGCCGGCGCCGCGCACAGCGACGGCATGCACCGCCGGATCCGTAGCCCAGGCGGCGAGTGCTGGGGCGATACGCCGGTAATTTGCCAGGGTCAACGCATTCAGCGCCTGCGGCCGGTTGATCGTCACGGTCGCAACCCCGCCCTCGCGGCCAAGCAGAATTTCCTCTTCTATAGACATGCTTTCTATGGACATGCTTTCCGTCGTTCGTAGCCGGGCTTGGCCCGGCTATCCACGAGCTTCAGATTAGGCAGTCGTATAAATCATCCCAATTCGGATTGTTCAGCAATATCAGTCGGACTTTCCAGGCCCGGGCATAATGCTTCAGATTTTGCTCGCGCTGCCGGGCGTCTTGAATGTCGTCGTAACGCTCAAAATGAACGAGGCGCTTCAAACCATATCGCTTGGTGAAGCCGTCTATTAGCCCTTCGCGGTGTTCCCAAGCTCGGCGTACAAGATCGTCAGTTACACCAACGTACAACGTGCCGTTCGGCCGGTTCGTCACGATGTAAACCCATCCCGCCGGCATATAGAGATTCTGCGCTGCGTCTATTCGGTCGCTTTCTCGTGGATGGCCGGGCCAAGCCCAGCCACGAACGAAGGAGGTGCAGCGGTCAGGCACTTGCGAAAGATGCAGGAGGTGGCGGCCAACCGATAGCCCAGCGCAGTGTAGAAGGCGTGCGCCGGGAGGCGGGCGGTATTCGAACTCAGCACCACCGAACGGCAGTCCTGATCCTTCCCCCACCGCTCGGCCGCCATCATCAGGCGGCGCCCGACGCCGGCACGGCGCCAGCGCTCGTCGACGACCAATGCTTGCACCACCGCCTCACGTGGATTTTCGATCGCTGGCCGCACATAGACATGCACCAGCCCGGCGAGCCGCCCGCCAGTCTCGGCAACGAGTAGCAGATGGCGCGGGGTCGCTTGCACCTCCTGCACGCGCTGCGCCAATTCGTCCAATGTCATCGGATAGCCGAGCTGCGCCAATAGCGGCGCGCTGCCGACGATGTCGCCGTCGGTCATTGGCCGCAGCCGGATCGGGGCAGCGGTCGACGGCTCGGGGAGGCCACGCTCATTCATTTGACGAGCCGAGCAGGCGGCGGGCGATGATGACCCGCATGATCTCGTTGGTGCCTTCGAGGATCTGATGGACGCGCACATCGCGCAGATAGCGCTCGACCGGAAAGTCCTTCAGATAGCCGTAGCCGCCGAACAGCTGCAGCGCCTCGTTGCAGACGCGAAATCCGGCGTCGGTCGCAAAGCGCTTGGCCATCGCGCAGTGCATGACAGCCTGCGGCTCGGCGGCATCGAGGCTCGCCGCCCCGCGCCACACCATCAGCCGCGCCGCATCGAGCTCGGTCGCCATATCGGCGAGCTTGAACTGCAACGCCTGGAACTCGGCGAGCGGCCGTCCAAATTGGCGGCGTTCGAGGAGATGCGTGCGGGCCGCGTCGAGGCAGGCGCGCGCTCCGCCAAGCGAGCACGCCGCGATGTTGAGCCGCCCACCATCGAGCCCCATCATCGCCATCTTGAAGCCGTCGCCCTCGGCGCCGAGGCGGTTGGCGACGGGAACCCGGCAATCGTCAAAGATCACCATCGCGGTCGGCTGCGTGTTCCAGCCGAGCTTTTTTTCCTTCTTGCCGAAAGACAGACCCGGCGTCCCTTTTTCGACGACGAGACAGGAGATGCCGTGCGGCCCTTCACCGCCGGTCCGGACCATAGCGATATAGATGTCACTGGCACCGCCGCCCGAGATGAACGCCTTGGTGCCGTTCAGCACGTAATCGTTGCCGTCGCGGCGCGCACGGGTGGCCAATGCCGCCGCATCCGAACCGCTGCCCGGCTCGGTCAGGCAATAGCTGGCGAGATGGTCCATTGTCGTCAGCTTTGGCAGAAAGCGGGCGCGCTGCTCGCGGCTGCCAAAGCGATCGATCATCCACGACACCATGTTGTGGATCGACAGATAGGCGGCGGTCGATACGCAAGCGGCGGCCAATTCCTCGAACAGGATCGCCGCATCGATGCGGCCGAGCCCGCTGCCGCCGAATTCCTCGCCGACATAGATCGCAGCAAAGCCGAGTGCCGCCGCACGTCGCAATGCCGCGACCGGAAACTCGCCGCGCTCGTCCCAGCCAGGGGCCTGCGGAGCCCATTCCTCGCGGGCAAAGACCCGTGCCGTCTCCTGAAACGCCCGCTGTTCGTCCGAAAGCGTGAAATCCATCGTGGCAAATTACGGGCGTCCGGGGATGTCGGCAACCGTGTGACGAAATCGCTCAGCCCGACGGAAAATCCTTGAAGTGCTTTGACAGGGCGAGGCCCTGGCTCTGGTAGGACGAGCCGATCGCGCAACCATAGAGCTTGTCCGGCCGCGCGATCAGTCGCTCATAGACGAGCCTTCCAACGATCTGACCGTGTTCGATCAGAAACGGCACCTCGTGCGAGCGTACTTCGAGCACCGCGCGGCTGCCGCTGCCGCCGGTCTCCGAGGTGCCGAAACCGGGATCGAAAAAGCCGGCGAAATGCACCCGGAACTCGCCGACAAAAGTGTGATAAGGCAGCATCTCGGCGGCGTGGTCGGGCGGCACCACGACCGCCTCGCGCGAGGCGAGGATATAGAAATCATGCGGGTCGAGCACGATGCCACCAGCCCTGCCCGCACCTGCCGGATCAGCGCCATGATGCGCGTAGACGGGTTCCCAGAAATCGCGCGGGTCGTAATGGCGGATGCGGTCGACATCAATCAGATCGGTATGACGCCGCGCCTTGTAGCCGATGATCCCGCGCTCGCCTTTCCCGGCCACGTCGACCGTGAAAGCGAGCCCGTCGCGGATCGCCACCCGTGCCGGCGCGGTACCCTCGGGCGCTTCGACCAGCCCAACTTCTTCGTGCAATCGTCTGAGTGCGGTATCGCCAAACACTGGCGAGCCGCGGCGGATGCGCAATTGCACAAGGCTCGATCCGCTGCGCACCAGAATGCTGAATGAGCGCGGCGAGATCTCGGCGTAAAGCGGCCCTTTGTAGCCGTCGCGCACGCGGTCGAACTCGGTACCGTAATCGGTAATGACCCGGGCGAAGACATCGAGTCGACCGATCGAGCTCTTCGGGTTGGCGAGCGCCGAGGTGCGTTTGCGCAGTGCCAGATGCTCTAACAGCGGGACGATATAGACGCAGTCTTTTTCCAGCACCGCACCCTGGGCAAGATCGATGCGGTGCATCGCGAGCTGGTCGAGCTTGTCGTGCACGCTGGCGCGTGCGCCCGGCAGAAAACTTGCCCGTACGCGATAGGCGACCTCACCCAACCGCAGATCGATGCTCGCCGGCTGGATCTGGGCGTCGCTGATCGGCTGCCGCGAATTGATTTCGCGGCCCAACGCCACCGCCTCGCGCAGCATCTGCGACGGCATGAGCCCGGTCGAGCGGTCATTCTCCGCCGGTTCGGGTGCCACAAACAGGGGGGCCTCACGGGCGTCGGTCATCACACAGAATTCTTGTTTAGCACTCGGGCGAGATCAATCATTCGACGGCATTCAGGTCGTCAATGGATTTTGCCAGGCGAGACCGGGAAATCGCGCGAAATCGGCGTCGGCCGAGCAAAGGGTCAGCCCGTGTTCCATTGCAAGCGCGGCGAGGTGAGCATCCGGCACCAAATTTCCATGGATTCCAGGTAGTGCGAGCAGTCTCTCAAGGAAGGCGGCGTGACGTTCGGTCGGTTCCGGCACCCAAACGGGCTCACAGGCGAGCCACATCGACACTTGGGCCCATGCGTCCTCAACCGGCTCGGCATGCTCGAAAACGCGCGGATTTGTGACAAGGCGGAGAAAATCCAGCAAGCTCGCCCATGGTAACCCGACGCGGGGGAAGTCGTTGAGCTGCCGGTCGAGCCAGTCGCGCGCAGCTTGATGCTGAGGGAACGAGCCGACATGGGCGTAGATCAAGATGTTGGCATCGACCAGTATCATCGAAAGCCTTCACCTTCGGCGATGGCCAGCGCCTCGGCCACATTATCGATGCTCCCAATGCGCAGCCTGCCGAGAAAGACAGAGCGCGTCCGAAAGGGCTTGCCTCGCTTGGCCGGTTCGGTCATCTCGCGAAGTCCGCGGCGCAACGCCTCGTTGACGAGCACCTTAAGGTTCGTATTCCGCGTCTTGCGCAGTTGTTGGAGCTGCACGGCAATGTCGTCATCGATCGTCAATGTTGTTCTCATACATCAAAGCATAATTGCGATGATGCCTTGATGTAAGATGGATCAGGGGGATCCCATCGGCGATTGGGCTGGCCGCGGTTTTAACGGTCACCGAGACGGGTCTGCGGTTTTCGTCGGCAGGGCGGGGCTGATATAAGGATTCCGCGTTTTGGAGCGGGTGCCGCATATGGTCTCGAACATTCATTCTAACACCGCCGCGGTATGAGTGGGGACCTCAAAGCGCTGCTCGCGACGGTCGCCGCCGGGCGCAGCCTCAGCGAGAGCGAGGCCGAGGCGGCCTTCGACATCATCATGAGCGGCGACGCCACGCCCTCCCAGATGGGCGGCTTTTTGATGGCGCTGCGGGTGCGCGGCGAGACCGTCGACGAAATCACCGGCGCGGCACGGATTATGCGCGCCAAAGCTGTACACATCGACGCGCCGCCGGGCGCCATCGATACCTGCGGCACCGGCGGAGACGCCTCGGGCAGCTTCAATATCTCGACCGCGAGCGCCTTGGTCGTTGCTGGCTGTGGCGTTCCGGTCGCCAAGCACGGCAATCGCGCGCTGTCGTCGAAATCGGGTTCGGCCGATGTCCTGACCGCGCTCGGCGTCAATATCGACGCCGATCTCGCGGTGGTGCGCGCGTGCCTATGGGAGGTCGGGATCGGCTTTTTGATGGCGCCACGACATCACAGCGCCACGCGCCATGTCGCTCCGACCCGAGTTCGAGCTCGGCACTAGAACGATCTTCAACCTGCTCGGCCCGTTGTCGAGCCCGGCTAACGCGCGCCGGCAGCTGGTCGGGGTGTTTGCGCCGCGATGGGTAAAACCGATGGCCGAGGTGCTGGGCCGCCTGGGCGGCGAGCGCGCCTGGGTTGTCCATGGCGACGGGCTCGACGAATTAACCACTGCCGGGGTCACGACGGTCGCATCGCTCGAGCAAGGCCAGGTCGAGACCTTTGAGATCACCGCTGCCGATGCCGGATTGCCTGGGGCGCTGCTCGACGATTTGCGCGGCGGCGAGCCGGCGCTGAATGCGCGGCTGATGCGGGATCTCCTGGCTGGCGTCGGCGGACCGTTGCGCGATGTCGTGTTGCTGAACAGTGCCGCGGCACTGTTGGTGGCGGGACGCGCCACCAATCTCTTCGAAGGGGAGGAGCTCGCCGCCCGCGCAATCAATTCGGGGGCGGCAGGCCGCGTACTCGATGCTCTCATTACGCGCACCAATGCCCCCGATCAAGCGGTGGAGACTATTCGATGAGCAATGTTCTCGACCGTATTTGTGCCGAAAAGCGCGCTCACGTTGCGCGCGTAAAGGCCTCGCGTCCCGAGGCCGCTTTGATCGCGGCCCTCACTGAAGCGCCACCGGTGCGCCCGTTCGCTGCTGCTCTTGAACGCCAGGCGGCAAAGGGCGGGTATGGATTGATCGCCGAAATCAAAAAGGCATCGCCGAGCGCCGGACTGATCCGCCCCGATTTCGATCCGGCGGCTCTGGCCGGCGCCTATGAGGCGGGCGGGGCGACATGCCTTTCGGTGCTGACCGACACGCCGTTTTTTCAGGGCAGCGACGACGATTTGCGCGCTGCCCGGCGCGCGGTATCGCTTCCGGTCTTGCGCAAGGATTTCATCCTCGACCCCTACCAGGTCCTCGAAAGCCGCCGGATCGGCGCCGATTGCGTGCTCCTGATCATGGCGGCGCTGACCGATGCCGAGGCGCGCGAATTGGCCGCCGCCGCGGCTGAACTCGGTCTTGACGTGCTTGCCGAAGTGCACGACGAGGCCGAGCTCGAACGCGCGTTGCGCCTCGACGCCCGGCTGATCGGCATCAACAACCGCAATCTGCAGACGCTCAGTGTCGATCTCGGCACGACCGAAAGGCTGGCGCCAGAGGTGCCGCCCGATCGCATCATCGTCGCCGAAAGCGGGATCCGCGGCCGCGATGATCTCGCCCGGCTTGCCGCGGCCGGGGCGCGATGCTTTCTGGTTGGTGAGACCTTGATGCGCGAGCCTGATGTGATGACGGCGACACGCGATTTGCTCGGTCTTCCCGAATTGACCCATCTCGACGCGCAGGGCCGCGCCCGCATGGTCGATGTCTCGCCGAAGGACGAAACCGACCGGGTCGCTGTTGCCGGCGCGCGTGTCGTCATGCGCGCTGAAACTTTGGAGATGATCCGCGCCGGCGATGTCGCCAAAGGCGACGTGTTGGCGGTCGCGCGAATAGCCGGGATCATGGCCGCCAAGCGCACGCCCGAATTGATCCCGTTGTGTCATCCGCTCGCCTTGACTTCAGTCACGGTTGATCTTGCCTGCGTCCGGGAACGGAATGCGGTCGAGATCACCGCCACCTGCCGACTGCGCGGCCGTACCGGAGTCGAGATGGAGGCGCTGACCGCGGCCGGTATCGCGGCTTTGACGATCTACGACATGTGCAAGGCGGTTGACCGCGGGATGGTCGTCACCGATCTGCGGCTGTTACGCAAATCGGGCGGCAAATCCGGAGATTGGGAGGCAAAACCGTGATTTCGGTCGAAGAAGCTCTCGCCCGCCTGCTGGCGCTGGTTGACACCCTCCCGCCCGAGCAGATCGCATTGACTGATGGGCTTGGCCGAGTGCTGGCCGAGGATGTTGCGGCGCGCCGCACCCAGCCGCCATTTGCGGTTTCGGCGATGGATGGCTACGCAGTGCGCGCCGACGATCTCGGCCGCATACCGGCCGAGTTGCAGATTGTTGCCGAGATCCCGGCCGGCGCGGGGTTCGGCGGTCACGTTGGCCCGGGCGAAGCAGCGCGCATCTTCACCGGCGCGCCGATGCCGGCAGGCACCGATACGGTCGTCATCCAGGAAGATACGGAACGCAGCGGCGGTCGGGTGCGGGTGCTCGAAGCGGCACCCCGCGGACGTTATGTGCGCCGCGAGGGCCTCGACTTCGCCGAGGGCACGGTGTTGCTGCGCGCCGGGCGCAGGCTGACGGCGCGCGATATCGGCCTTGCCGCGGCGATGAACCGGCCCTGGCTGTTTGTCCGGCGCCGGCCGCGCATCGGGATTCTATCGACCGGTGACGAGATCGTGATGCCGGGCGACCCGATCGGCCCGCATCAGATCGTCAGCTCCAACAGCTTGGCGCTCGCCGCGATCGTCGCCGCTTGCGGCGGGGTCGCAGTCTCGGTCGGCAACGCTCCGGACGATCCCGAAGCTTTGCGGCGAATCGCAGCCGCAACCCGCGGTGTCGATCTGCTGGTTACGACCGGCGGCGCTTCTGTCGGCGAGCACGATCTGGTGCGCGACGCACTCGCCGCGGACGGGTTCGAGCTCGATTTTTGGCAGATCGCGATGCGACCGGGAAAACCGTTGATGGTTGGCCGCTATCGCGGGACCCCGATGCTGGGCCTGCCTGGCAACCCGGTCTCGAGCTTCGTCTGCTCGATGCTGTTCCTGGTCCCGGCGATGGCGCGGCTGAGCGGAGTTAACGCAGCCGAGAACATGGCCGGAACCGCGCGCCTCGGCGCGCCGGTTGCCGCCAACGACCGCCGCCAGGACTATTTGCGCGCCCGTCTCTCCCGGGGCGCGGACGGGGTCGAGGAGGTTTCTCCATTCGCGATTCAGGACAGTTCGATGATGCGTCTGTTGGCCGACGCGGATTGCTTGATCGTGCGCCCGCCGCACGCCGCCGCCGCGGCGGCCGGAGAAACCGTACCGATCATCCGCTTCCCGACCGGCGCGCTGCCGATTTGACCGCCAGATTTGACCCGGCCTTGATGCGGCTTTGATGCGGATGTGATCCTATCACGCGACTTGACGGGACCCGTGAACCAAAGTAGAACGGGATTGCGTTTAGGATTCGTTCCGGACTGCCGGGGATAGGGGTTCCAATGCTGACGGCAAAGCAGCGTGAATTGCTGCTGTTCATCAACCAGCGGCTGGTCGCAACCGGGGTGTCGCCGTCGTTCGACGAGATGAAGGACGCGCTGCGGCTGAAATCCAAATCCGGTATTCATCGGCTCGTCAGCGGGCTTGAAGAGCGCGGCTTTATCCGCCGGCTGCCGCATCGTGCGCGGGCCTTAGAGGTGGTCAAATTGCCGGAGGAGAGTGCCGCGCTCGCTGGCGATCGCGGCGGGTTTCAGGCAACGGTCATTCACGGCGACTTTCGGACGTCGCTGCCCGGGGCGCCGGTCACGCTCGATGTCGAGGCGGTTGAATTGCCGCTTTATGGTCGGATCGCCGCGGGAACGCCGATTGAGGCGTTGCGCGATCAGAGCGCATCGATCGGCGTGCCAGCGAGTCTCCTCGGTCGTCGGGGGGAGCATTATGCGCTCGAGGTTGCCGGCGACAGCATGATCGAGGCCGGGATTTTCGACGGCGACACGGTAGTGATCGAGCGCGGCGATACCGCCGAAAATGGTGCGGTTGTCGTTGCGCTGATCGACGATCAGGAGGTGACATTGAAGCGCTTGCGCCGTCGCGGCGCCTCGATTGCGCTCGAACCCGCCAACAAGGCGTACGAAACTCGTATTTTCGGCCCCGACCGCGTCAAGGTGCAAGGCCGTCTCGTCGCATTGTTGCGCCGGTATTGAGGCCATCTCAGCGAACAGCCGTGCGCCGGAGTGGCGGTTGCGCGCGGCACGATTTCGCAAAGTCCAATTCCGACACCGCAACAGCGATTACATCGTTGCGTTCAAATTCCAAACCGGGCCGTTGGTCGCGATCGTAAAGGTCAGGTCCTCAGAGATCGTATCGGCCAAAAACCCGGTAGGAAGCCTCCTCGGTCAGCGCGACGTTGAGATGCCGACGCGGCCATCGCCGCGGTCGCAGACAATCTCCGTGGCGGCGCTTGCTATTGCTTGCCACCGGCTACGCTACATCCAATCAGGGCGCGCCGCCCGCTGCCGGTTCGACAACCCCGCCTTCGTAAATCAACCATCCGAATCGGATGGTGCTCTCCCACCTGCACTAGGCGCTGACGGTTCTGCGACGCGATCAACCACGCGCGGCCACTAGTTGGGATTGCATCCCGCGCTGAACAGGGCGCTGACATCGTATCGCAAATCTGGAAGCGGTTGCCGGAATACGCGATAGTCGCCCGACCAGCGATAACCGGGCGCGGGGGGTTATGGTGCTAATCGCCGGGAAGCGGGCCGACAAGCCGATGTTTGATCTCGTCCTGATCAAGCCGACCCATTACGACGATGAAGGTTACCCGATCCGCTGGTTCAGGGCCGCGATCCCGTCAAACACGCTCGCCTCGCTGAATTCGCTGGCCGAGGATGCACGGCGCCGTCTGGTGCTTGGACCTGGCGTCGAGATCCGGATCCACACCTTTGACGAAACCAATCAACGCGTTCGCCCCGAGCGCGTCATTCTCATGATCCGCCGGGCCGGCGGACGGGCACTGATCGGGCTGGTCGGCGTCCAGTCGAACCAGTTTCCGCGCGCTCTCGATCTTGCCCGGCCGTTTCGAGCCGCCGGCCTCCCGGTCTGCATCGGCGGCTTTCATGTCTCGGGCTGCATTGCGATGCTGCCAGAGACGCCGCCGGAGATGGTCGAGGCGCAGACGCTCGGCATCTCGTTCTTCGCCGGCGAAGCGGAGGGCGGCCGTCTCGACCCTGTCCTGCGCGACGCCTGGAACGGCGCGCTGCAGCCCCTCTACAACCATATGAACGATCTGCCCGGTCTTGAAGCCGAGCCGCTGCCGATGCTGCCGCGGCGGCATGTCCGCCGGATAGCGCATTCGTTTTCCAGCTTCGATCTCGGCCGCGGCTGCCCCTATCAGTGCTCGTTCTGCACGATCATCAATGTCCAGGGCCGCAAGAGCCGATTCCGAACACCGGACGATCTCGAAGCGGCAATCCGCGCGAATTGGGCCCGCGGCATCCGCCGATTTTTTATTACCGACGACAATTTCGCACGCAACCGCAACTGGGAAGCGCTGTTCGACCGCATGATCCGGTTGCGGCAGGTGGACGGGATCAAGCTCAACCTGATGATCCAGGTCGACACCTTGTGCCACCGCATTCCAAATTTCATTGAAAAGGCAGCGCAGGCCGGAGTGCGCCGAGTTTTTATAGGCCTCGAAAACATCAACCCGGACAATCTGATTGCGAGCAAAAAGCATCAGAACAAAATTACCGAATACCGCGTCATGCTGCAGAAATGGCGCGAGCACGGGATGATCACCTATGCCGGGTACATCACCGGGTTTCCGGGCGACAGCAAGGACTCCATCCTGCGTGATATCGAGATCATAAAGCGCGAGCTGCCGCTCGATTTGTTGGAATTATTTTATTTGACACCGTTACCTGGCTCCGAGGACCACCGGAACCTGTTGCAAAACGGCGTGTGGATGGATGACGATCTGAACAAATACGACCTCTCCCACCGGGTCACGCATCACTCGCGTATGATCGACGCCGATTGGGAGGAGGCGTACCGTGCCGCCTGGGAAAGCTTTTACAGTCCCGATCATATCCGCACGATTCTGCGGCGCGCCGCCGCCAACCCGAACGGCCGTCCGCGGACGATCGTGATTGCGCTGTTGTGGTTCAAGCTCGCGGTGATGTTTGAAGGGGTTCATCCGCTCGAAGGCGGCGCCCTTCGCCGCAAGTCGCGACGCGACCGGCGCTCTGGATTACCCCGTGAGAACCCGCTCGCCTTCTACCCGCGCATCACGGCGGAAATGGTGACCAAAGCCTGCCGCTACTGGTCCGAGTTTCGCAGCGTGCAGCGAATCCTGAAGGAGGCGCTCGCCGCCCCTGATCGCTGGAATTACATCGATATTGCGATCGCGCCGGCCGCATCCAATGAACTCGACCACCTTGATCTTTATCGCTTGACGAGCGGTGGCGAGGCGGCGGCCGCCCGCAAACGCCGCGATGATCTGCTGCGCGCCGCGGCGGGGTGATCTCGCCGAAGATGGCCGACTTATTCAGAAGTCGAGATCGGCATAGTGAGGCGGTGGCGGCGCGCCTGGGACATGGTCGGCGAGGATTGGGCGAAAGCTCGGCCGCGACTTGATCCGCGCGTACCATTCCTTGGCCAATTCATGGTCGTCCCACGGAACGTCGCCCAGATAATCGAGGCTCGACAGGTGCGCCGCCGCAGAGATGTCGGCGATCGAGAAATGGTCACCAGCGAGCCAGCGCCGCCGATCGATCAGGTAGCCGATATAGTCGAGATGGTGCGGCAGATTGGCATGGCCGGCACGAATCGCCTGCGAGTTTGGCTGACCCAGCCCGAGATAGCGCTTCATCATCTTTTCACCGAGCAGGTTTTCGGTGACCTCCAGGTTCATTTTGATGTCGAACCAGGCGGTCAGCCGCCGCACCTCGGCGCGATCGATCGGATTTATGCCGATCAGCAGCTTTTCGCGATAAACCTCATCGAGATATTCGACGATCGCCGTCGCCTCGGCGAGCACGGTGCCATCGGGCTCGATCAGCACCGGAACCTCGCCGGCCGGGTTGAGTGCCAGGAATTCCGGCCGTCGTTCCCAGGTCTTTTCGGCCTTTAAGGTGAAATCGAGGTTTTTCTCCCGCAGACACGACGCGCACTTTACGCGCGGCCGGGGAGAGCAAAGTGTGATAGAGAACGCGCATCAGCCGATTGTAGCGACCAGCCCTGTTTGATCACAACGGCCGAGCATGCATGCGGCAAAACCGCTGCGGTGCCATGATCTTAAACCCGGTGCTCTCGGCTCAGCGTTTTTCGAACACCGCGCAGGTGATGCGGTATTCGGCAAAGAGCCAATAAAGTTTAGCCATCGATCGCTTCCATCGTTCGAAGGACACGAACGGAAAGGGCAAGCGAACCATATGGCGAAGGAGCAGCCACGGGCGGCGGCGAATATCGTCGCGGTAAGACTGGCCGGCGCCGATGATCGCCGCGGTGACGAGGTCGGCCCCGTTGAACAGAGTGATCAATTCGGCGGGGCTCGGCCGGTACATCGTGTCGATCGGATCGCGATGATATGGATAGCTGAACGGCACACTGACAAAGGCTAGGCCGCCCTGCGGTAAAATTTCGAGGCAATGGCGGGCGAGACGCTGCGGGTCGGTTACGTGCTCCAGCAGATTGCAGCACAAAACTGACCCGGGCCGCAGGGCCTGCAGGCGCGGCAGATCGGCGGGATCGGTCAGATCGGCCTGCAAATCGACCCCCGGCTCGCAGCGTCTGTCGACATGCACGACCTTGACTCCTCGCGCGTACAGCGGCCGGAACAGCCTTTCCTCGGTCCAGGGCTGGATCTGCTCGCGGAAGACCTGCGTGCTGCTGCCGAGGTTGAGCAGCGGCGACAACCGCTCCGGCGCAAACCGCTCGAGTGCAGCAGCGAGCCACCGCGCTTCGGCTTCGAACATCGTGTTTAAGGGCGGCAGGCCATGGCGACGGCACCATGCAACATCGCCGGCCGATCGGGAAAGGGGAAAGGTCCGTCTGTAATACCAAGCCGAGCCGCGCTGTTGGCGCTCCCGCCATGCCGCGGCTCATCGCTCCGGACCGGTTGACGGGTCCTTATCGCGTCATTGGCGAGCAAGATAGAAAAGGCGATGTCGCCCTTTGACCCGCGAAATGTTTCTGTTTTATTGCATAAATATTACACGCTTGTGGGCACGGTCGTTTAAGAACTCATTGCTCCTCGGAACGTTTTCTTTGGTTAAGATTGCAACAGCAGCCCAGGAGGAATCTCGATGTCCACAATCGCCGACACCGGCGACAGTGTCCTCGCTCGCCTCGACGATTCGAAAGTCACCAAACTGGATTGGAAAATTATGTTCATTTCCGGAATGGCTTTTTTACCGATGCCTATGATCTTTTCATCATCGGCAT
>CAWJXM010000039.1:0-76128 GCA_963846635.1 uncultured Alphaproteobacteria bacterium
CCCCAACTATTTCTACGTGTCGGCGATCAATGGCGGGGCTAGGGACCGGGCACGATCACGATCACCTGCGGCGCCAGGGGCGGCTGCGCTGCGCCAGTCGGCAGCGTCAATGTCGGCGATGTGCTCGATTTCAGCCTGCGCATCAATTACCCGGACACCGACAGCAATGCCGGGTATGTCCTGCCGACCGGATTGCCGATGCCGGCCGGGACGGTCATCAAGCCGGTGCTCAACCCCGAAATCAACCCGGGTGACAGTCACCTCGGCGCCTTCCCGCCGCCGCCAACGACAGACACCGCAATCAGGGCTGGTTATGTGTGGTGCCCCGACCCGGCGAACCCTTACGGCACGACCGGGTTTGTCAACGCAGCGGGGACCGCGTGCAGCAGCACCGGCTCGCGGATAACCTTCACCCAAGACACGGCGGCGGTGTGGGGCTTCGCGCCGCCGCTTGCCAACTGCCCGCCATCCGGCAGTTGGTCAATCGGCGGCGATTACACGCAAGGCCGCGGCGATCTCAGTGGCCAATCCTACGACAACAATCTCTACGGCATCGTCAAATTGGCAAAGGCAATTTTGGGCTCGACCAGCGCCACAAGGGCAGCCATCGGTGTGTTCAAGCGCTACGCCCCGGAATCGATTTATTACCGCGATCCAGGCAACACCTATTGGGCATTTGATAGCGGCTTTGTGCCGACCGGGCCCGGAGGACAGTAATGCTCCCCACCAAGCTTACGGCGGCTGACCCCGAAAACGAGCGCCGCCGCTACAAAATCGTGCGCACCGATACGCTCGCCGACGTCGGACCGCCCGGAGCGCTGATTCTATCGGCCTCAGTCGAAACCGGTGAATGTGAATTGCGCTGGACCGTCAACAGCGAGTCGAAACAGGAGAAATTTTTCCTGCTCGCCAATGGCCTGCGGATCGTGACGCGATGATTGACACTGTTGTCGATCTATCCCACTGGCAGAGCGGCCCCGCCGGCCCCGGCAGTGCGATCGATTTTGCTGCAATGCGGACCGCTGGCGTCCTCGCCGTGATCCTAAAGGCTACGCAAGGATCGGCCTGGGTCGACGCGACATTTGTCGCGCGCAGTGCAGCGGCGAGGGCCGCGGGATTGCTGGTTGGAGCCTATCACTTTGCTGACGGTTCGGATCCAGCGGCTCAAGCGGCGCATTTTTTGACAATCGCCGGTATATTGCCGCGGCTTGCCATCGACGTCGAGCCAAACGGGATGGGAGATACCATCTCGATTGCCCAGGCAGCCGAGATCGTCGCGCGAATCCATCAGGCGAACGGAAGATTGCCTGCGGTCTATATCGGTCGCTGGGGACCGACTGGCGACGGCGCCGGACTGCCGAACGCGGTACTTTCGCGCTGCGACCTATGGTTGCCCGCATACAGCTCGCACCCGATCCCGCCGCCCGGCTGGGAAACATGGATGCTATGGCAGTACACTGATGCCGGTATCGTATCCGGCATCGGCAGCCCCTGCGACTGTAGCCGGTTCAATGGCTCTTCAGACGATCTTGCGGCGTGGTGGGGTCAATAGAGGATAAAGTAGATGGCGACCAGTCACGCGGTCACCATCGCCAGCTAATCAACCACTTCCGTTCTCACCGATGTGATAGCGGCCCCCTCGGTTTAAGGCCGATCGGATGACGATCATCTATCTGACCACCGCCTCGAGCTCGCCTTGGATCGTGCCGAGCGATTGGAACTCGGCCAACAACTCGATCGAGTGCATCGGCGGCGGCGGGGGTGCCGCACTCGACGTTCCGACGATTCAGTATGGCGCCGGCGGCGGTGGCGGCGGCTATTCCAAGATCAGCAATTTGTTGCTGGCACGGGGCGGCTCGGTCACGTTTCAGGTCGGCACCGGCGGTGCGGCCGGCTCAAGCGGAACCGATGGTCGCGCCGGCGGCGATACTTGGTTCAATGGCACGACATTCACCGCCTCGTCGGTCGGCGCCAAAGGTGGCGGCGGCGGACAGCACGGCGGCGCGCCAAGCTATCTGGCGACCGGCGGCGCTGGTGGAGCGGCGTCGAACGGCATCGGCAGCACGACATATTCGGGCGGCCATGGCGGCCCGACCCCAGCCAGCGGCGGTGATGGCGGCGGTGGCGGGGCAGCCGGGCCTTACGGCAATGGCGGCAATGGCGGCAATGGCGGGAGCGACCAGTCCACTCAAGGCGGGGCCGGTGGCGGTGGTGCGGATGGCGGCAGCGCTGGGAGCGCGCCGGGCGGCAGCAATGGCGGTGCCGGTGGGGCAGGGGCCAATAGCGGCGGCAATGGCGCCAATGCCAATGGCGGCACTGCCGCGAATAACGGTGGCAACGGCACCGAATGGGATTCCTTGCACGGCGCCGGCGGGGGCGGAGGTGCGGGTGCGGGCGGCACCAACGCGGGCGGCAATGGCGGCCTCTTTGGCGGCGGCGGCGGCAGCTCGGGGGTCTCGGGCTACGGCAATGGCGCCGACGGGCTGATCGTTATTACCTATACGCCGGCCCTGCTTGCCGACGCAACGATGCGGCTCGAAGCGTCGATTAGCCAGGTTGGTTGGTCAAATGGCAGCCTGACTGCCGAGCTTCTCGAGAGGTTGCGCAGTGATGGCGTCGTCCCGAGCGAATGCCAGGTCAGCATTGCGCAAACCGGAGATAGCCAGCTGCTTTCCGAAAGCCTCGCGCATGCAGCCAGCGACACCGAGGCTCCCGCTGAAAATCTGGGCTCGGAAAACGTCACGAGTCACCAAGTTGTGCCGCTCGATGCGTTGACCCGCCCTCTGCGAGACAACTTGCCAATGGCTGAGGTCGTTGCGCGAGGCCCGGCTCATTTCGTGCTGCCTGCTGAAAACGCCGGCCAAGCGACTGCTATCATCGACGCGCTTCTCGTCTCCGAAACACGTGGGGCGATCGGTACCGAAATGACGCTCCCCAAAGAGGCTCAGCTGGCGATCCAGGGTGAGAGTAGCACGTTTGACGAATTTTGGATTACGCCGCTGGTGCAGATCGCCTTTAATCGGCTCCTGAGATCACCGGGTAGGATCCGCCTCTTGCCGAGGTGGCAGCGATAGCGTTTTGCCGGAGCCCATAAGCAGCACGCTCACACGATTTAATAACGGCCCGCCCGCACCCCAATAAGAAGTGGGCCCATGATAAGATACACGTCTGCTTGCCCCGCCCCAAGCGGGGAAGCACACATTTGCGCTGATCAGATCTGACTTCCACGTGCCCGATCGGTTCGTGGCCGCACCAAAAGCAAACTTTCGTGGAGAATTCGTCATGCGTGTGCCGATCGCCTTCGACCCAATCGAGGTCGGTGAGGTCGACAACTTTGCTTTCGACTTCACGCCAGATGTGGGATCGGCAACGATCGTTTCGACGAACTGGACTTGCATACTCGCCCCATTTCAGATCGGGATAGACGCGATGCCGCAAGCCAGGATCTTGGCCGCTAGACCGGAGAATATAATCCAATTGCGATCCCCGATTGATGGGACACTGCAGACAAGGACTGGCGCTTTTTCGGTTGCTACAATCGGCGGAATGCCGGCTTCGGCTATAGGCGCAAGCTATGTTCTCGAGGCGACGGCTACCCTCAGCGACGGTAGGATTTTAAAACTGAACTCGACTGTGTTGTGTGGGCCACCGACGCCGTGACGGCAGGCCCAGATTCGAGATCGGCTGCGCCGCAAACCGCGGCTGCGGTAAATCGCTTTGTTTAGTGAGTTCGCCCGGTGACACGATGAAAATCTATTTTCCTTTTGCCAAGGTTGACGCCGAGCAGCGTGAGGTATGGGGCTATGCCTCGACAGAAGCGCGCGATGACCAAGGCGAAATCATCAAGCGCGATGCACTGATTGCGGCACTTGGCGATTATATGAAATTCGCCAACATCCGCGAGATGCATCAGCTTTCCGCTGTCGGCGTCGCCAAGGAGGCCGCGGTTGACGACAGAGGTCTCTATGTTGGCGCTAAGATTATTGACGATCAGGCATGGCAGAAGGTCGTCGAGGGCGTCTACAAAGGCTATTCGATCGGAGGCCGGATTACGCAGCGTGATCCGGCTGATTTCAAGACAATAACCGGGCTCGTCCTGAATGAAATTTCGCTGGTTGATCGTCCCGCCAACCCCGAGGCCATTTTCGATTATTGGAAAGCAGCAGGAACGGGCGGCACGCCCGCGGCCCGACTGAGGCCCCCTTTTCAGATTTGGGCGTGCGGAATGCTCGAGCACCACCACGTAACCAAGTCAGAGGCGGTGAAATGTCAGCAGAATATCGCGAATGCCTCAATTGATGCGATCGCCCCAGCCGGAACCGCTCCAGGCTCGATCGACAAAGCGAATTCGCAACCTATGAGCGCGTTTGCTTATGGGGACGTCGAATATGCAGACCCCGGATGTCAGGCAGACGGCAAGAAGCGCTATCCAATCGATAATGAAGGGCACATTCGTGCCGCCTGGAATTTCATTAATCGGCCGAGTAACGCGCGGCGCTATACTCCGGCTCAGCTGGACAAGATCAAATCACGGATTATTGCAGCCTGGAAAGAGAAGATTGATGAGGACGGCCCGCCTTCGGCCGAGGTAGGCAAAAAAGCCGCGCGCCACCGGAGTCGGACCGCATTGACGAAGGCGCTGTGGGATGTGGGTTACATCGCCAGGATCATCCTCGATTTAAAATGGCTCGAAGAAAACCTCGCGGTCGAAGCGGCGATGGAGGACGACAATTCAGCCGAGCCGTCACAGTTGCGGGCGACTCTCGCGGAGCTGTGCAGCTTTCTCAGTGCATTGGTGGCCGAAGAGACCGAGGAAATCTTAAATGACAACGAAATGAGCGGAAGCCCATCTGAGGCGGGTGCCGCCGACATGGTTATGATGGCCGGTGGCGCGTCCGGCGCTGCCTTCGTAGCCGATTTATGCCGAGGCCGGGGTCGAGAGATGCAGAAATTCGCCGCCGCTATCCTTTTAAGAGCTCAGCACAGCCATGCCGACCAAGCATTATTGGATCTCGCCTATCATGTAATTGACAAATGTATCGGCATGGACGGGTTGCTGTTCGCTGAAAAGGACCATCTAACGCAGGCGTGTGAGGCTTTGAAGGCCGCGGGTGCTATGACGAGCCAGGAACAAACGGGCGACACAACATCGATGTCGCAGAGAGGAACGGCACCTCGCACAGGTGAATCGGAATATGATCCCCGCAAAAGATCTAGCTTCAACGACGCTAGCCAATCCCCGTATCGCCTTATCTCACCCGTATTGGCAATGGTTGCGGAGACAATCGGTAGGATAGAGCCCGGCCATCAGGCCTTGCTGGATATAGGCCATGACTGCATCGGCAAATTGACCGACGGAATATGCTGTTCCTCGTCCAAGGCCGGAGCTCGGCATTCCCAGGCGACTCTGGATCATCTGGTAAAAGCGCACGATCACCTTGTCGCCGCTGGGGCGAAATGTGACGCAAAGCTTGACGTCGACCCGGAATCGCAAGCGACAAAATTCCAATCAGGCAAGGCCACAGTGGAAAATTTGGCGAAGATATTGGCTGGAGAGCGCGCAGAAAAGACCACTCTGATGGCGACATTGACAGACATCCTTCCGCGCCTCGATCAATTAACGAAAAGGGTGGAGGACATCGCACGCACACCGTTACCGCCGCTTACCGTCGCTAAAACAGTAACCGCCATTTCCAAGCAACAAGACGCCACTGGGAGTGGGTATTCCGCTGACGAACTCGCCACGGCCTTCGCGAGGATGAGTAAAGAAGAGCAAACACTGACCTTGATAAAGGCGAGTTATGCTCGCCCGATCCATCCGCCTGGCCTTGCTTCGGGGAAGGACAGCCACGACGGGTGAATTCGGCCTTAATATTGCACCCCCTGACCGGCGCCAGCCGGATTTTTCTTTGCCTTTTTGCAGGAAGTGAGATGAGCTCAATTACCCAGGAATCGTTGGACCTGTTAAAGAGAGCCTTAGCGGCGCCCGATGATTCGCTTGCCAAGTCTATATCGACAGCGTCCGGTCTGGTCGCCTATGACCTGCAGGCACCGGCAAAAAACCTATACCCGTTCGTTACCCCGATCCGCAATGTCATGCCGCGTGTCGGCGGCGGCACTGGCACTGCGACCAACTGGCGCCAGGTGAACGCGATTATCGGCTCTGGCTTTGACGCGATGGGCTGGGTTCCAGAGGGTCAGCGTTCTGGCCAAATGTCGTATTCCACCTCGAGCAAGTCGGCGACATTTGTCACGATCGGGGAAGAGGATGCAGCCACCTTCGAAGCGATCTCGGCCGGTCGCGAATTCGAAGACATCCAGGCTCGGATGACCTTCCGCCTTTTACAAAAGATGATGCTGAAGGAAGAAATGGCGATCCTCGCCGGCAACGCATCGCTCCAGCTGGGAACCCCGTCGATCCCGACATTGTCGGCTTCGGGGAGCGGTGCGACCTTGCCAGCCGCTACGTATTTCGTCAAAGTCGTTGGTCTCACTCTGGAGGGCTATCAAAACTCCAGTATGACTGGAGGCGTTGCCACTACCAAAACCATTACCGGGGTTGACGGCAGGACTTTTTCGCTGAACGGCGGTTCGTCGAATATCAGTGGCGAGGCCAGTCAAGCTTTAACCTTGGGCCAAACGTTGTTCTGTAGCGTCGCACCAATCCAAGGCGCTGTCGCCTATGCGTGGTACATTTCGACGTCGACAGGCACCGAAACTCTGCAGGCTATTACAACACTCAACAGCCTTGCAGTCTCGGCGCCTCTGAGCACGGGTAACCAGCCGCAGTCGGCGATTACTGCCGACAATTCGGCAAATCCGAACTATGCTTATAACGGGCTGCTGACGACCGCTCTAATGCCCGGATCAAACGCCTATGTCAATATTCTGCCTACAGGAACGCCGGGTACTGGCGCTAGCTTGACAGCGTCAGGCCGCGGCTCGGTGGTTGAGATCGACGATATGTTCCAGGCGATGTGGAACAATTTCGAGCTATCGCCTACCGTTCTCTATGTAAACTCGCAGGAGCTTAAAAACATCACGACGAAGGTGTTGTCCAACGCATCGGGACCGCTGCTGCGATACGATACGCCCGCCGATGGCAGCGATGGAGAATATCAATTGACCGCCTCGGGCACTGTACAATTCTACTATAACCCGTTTGCGATCTATGGCGGATTGAGGATACCCATTAAGATCCACCCGCGCGTTCCGCCGGGTACGATCATCGGCTGGGCCGAAAATCTGCCGATCCAGTATCAATCGAACGAGGTTCCAAACGTCGCCGAGATCAAAACGCGGCAGGATTACTACCAAATCGACTGGCCGATCGTGACGAGGCAGCGGCAAGTCGGCGTTTACGCTGAAGAGGTATTGGCCGTCTATGCACCATTTGCAATGGGAGTCGTTACTAATATCGCCAATGGTTGACGCACCACGCCCATGCTGATAGCGCTCCGTGCCGTATTCGGCCAAGATGAGGTGAGTCACGGCACTGTGCGCTACCGTGTGGACGCCGACGGTCTGCTGTTGGTGCCGCAAGAGGTCGCCCGTTATCTGGCTAACAATGCGGGGTTTCAAATGATCAAAGAGATCCAAAGAGAACAGGCAGCAGCGGTGAGAACCCACGCCTCACCGCCGCAAACTTTGGCGCGACCGGGGCAGTCGAGGGTACGCACTTGCAGTGACCGCCCACGCGAATATTGTGGCGACGTGCACGACAATTTTGCTGTACCAGCTGTCGCACTTGCCAATGTTTCGAGACACGGCGTCATGCCCACCCTACCCGACGAGTGGTCAACGGAACCGACCTCCAAATTCGGCAAAAGCATTGTTGGCGGACAAGAAGATAATTTACAACAAGGCGGCGCGGCAGTGGTCATGGACGGCGGGTCACGATAAAGATGGGATACGACGATCTGACCACCTTGGCCGATGTCAAAGCCTGGCTGCAGACTGGACAGAGTGCGTTTCCGACGACAGACGACGCGCTATTGTCCAGGCTTATCACAGCAACAAGCGAGTACATCCAGACTTGGCTCAACCGCCGGATTGCAACCATCGATTATACCGAAGTCCGCGATGGTACGGGTGGTCAGCGCCTTCAATTCGCTTGCTTTCCCGTCTGTGCCGTACTGTCGCTGACGATCGACGGTATCGCCATTCCGCCCGCACCGCCTCCGTCGCCAAGCAGTGGGTTAACGGCAGGTTATCTCTTCTCACAGACGCAGCTAGCCGTGCGCGGCTATTATTTTGTACGAGGGACACAAAACGTAATAGTTTCGTATACTGCAGGTTATTCGACGACACCACCTGAGATTGCTCAGGCATGCATCGAGCTTGTAGCACTTCGTTATCGTGAGCGAACTCGAGTGGGTGAAGTCTCTAAGGCCCTTGGTGGGGGAGAGACGGTAAGTTATTCGCAGAAAGATATGAGCGCAGCGGTGCTGACATTGCTTCAGCAGTATCGAGTCGCGTCGCCCGTTGCTGCCTCTCCCGTGATGATAGCGAATACGGCAACCGATGCGACAATCGTTGCGGCTACATTATGATTTCGTTGAGCCTATTGGGTGACGCAGCCGCGCCGCGTCGGCTGAAAGCAATGCGAAAGACTGTCAGGCGAGGGATGGCGCGAGCCGTCACCAAGCTCGGCAGCGCTCTGACTAATAACGTGCGACAGAACAAGCTCAGTGCCTTGGTGCACGGTCACAACGGGCCTCTCAGACGCAGCACCGCTGGAGGTATCGACCGAAGAAATGCAGGGGTCAGCGCCATCGCGACGGGCCATTTCAACGCCGCGGCGCGAGATTACGGGTCCAGCGGAGGAATGGACCTTCGTACCAGCTTACGCCAAACCAAGAAAGCGTTCCGATATCCAGTGAACACTAACGAAGTCGGAAGCGATGCGTTCAGCCGGCAGATGCAGATATACCCACGCAGGGCACTTGGCGATATGGTGCCGCATATTCGAAAATATATCAAAGATGCATTGCGCTAGGTGCTGAGCAAATGATCGACCGAGAAGCGATCTATACCGCACTGTGGACTTTGGGCTCTGGCGCGGCAATCTTTGCTTCCGCTAACCGCCGCCTACGGCATTGGTCCGATGTTGCCCCAGTTGAACAGCCAGCGTTGTTTATGACCGAAAAAGGCGGGCAGGCCGTCGTCAAGGCATTGGGGGCGCCGACCGTGTGGACGCTCTACGCTGACTTCTATATTTATGTTCATTCTAGCGATCCCTACATAGCGCCGTCTACAATTCTGAACCCGCTGCTCGACGCGTTGGACCAGGCATTGGCCCCAACTGCCGCAACCGGAATACAAAATCTCGGTTTGCCCGACATGGTGCAACACGCTTATATCGCCGGCAAGATAGATACTGATGAAGGTGTTCTCGGGGACCAGGCGATCGCGATCGTTCCGGTCGAAATCCTCTGTGCTTAGCATCAGCTACCCCGGAATACTAGCTGACGATGATGGCAGCTCGGCAGACGAGGTCCACCTCAATCGCGCAAGGCTGCCCGAAATTGCCCATGCCAGGATCGGGGCCCTCATGCTCTCCCCAAAGCGTTAGGACCAACGCAGCTCCAGCCCCTTAATTGATCCCGGCTCTGAGCAGTTTTGGTCAACTCCGATGAAGCAGTTACCCCGGCCCAGCGGGGTCCGGCGCTGCCGCGACTTCGCTTGTCGGCGTTCGGGGCTCACTGCCTCTCCCACAGGCGAGAAAAGGAAGCGATTAGATGAGCGAGAACAATATAGACACACCTGCTACGGGCTCCGACCGGCCTGCGGAGGGGTTGAATAAACTTATCGAGCACTGGTGGATCGATCATTTTCCGGGTTCGGCGGTCGCCCGCGATACTGCTGCTTGGAACGCGGCGCATGCCGCCAAGGAAGCGCTGAAGCAACTATTGGCCCGAGTTCAGCTGCCAACTCGCACTGCCGCGGAGCCGGATCAAGGGGATCACTGAAATGCAGCTCAATTTTGGTTCGGGCGCGCTATGGGGTGAGCGCACCGACCTGACCGGCTCAGGGATCGGTCCGCGCCAGTTCGGCGTGCTCCAGGACATTCAGATTGATTTCGATTGGACCGAAAAAGAGCTATATGGCCAGCTCCAGTTTCCGGTGGCGATTGCTCGCGGTCAGGGCAAGATTAGCGGGAAGGCAAAATTCGCTCAGATCCTGGGGCTATTATATAGCGACATCTTTTTTGGCGTAACTGCGGCAACGGGTCAGTTCGCCGTCTCGGAATTGGAGGCGGCGATTGTGCCAGCGGTGACCCCTTATTCGGTGCCTGTAGCAAATGCCTCGAATTATAATGATGACCTCGGCGTCGCCTATTCCGCTAATGGCAAGCGCTTCAATCGGGTAACGACACCCTCCGCAGCAGGTCAGTATTCAGTTAATTTCGCTAGTGGTATTTATACGTTTTCGGCTGCCGACGCTAATGCCGCGCTGCTGATTTCGTACACCTACAATATTACGACTGTCGGGAACAAATTAACATTGACCAATCAGTTGATGGGTACAACCCCGGTTTTCAAGGCAACATTTTATACCACGTACAGCGGCGAAGGAATGGCCTTGCGGCTGAACGCGTGTACGGCGACCAAACTGTCGATGCCGACCAAAATCGATGATTGGACAATTAGCGAGTTTGACTTCACGGCCTTCGCCGATGCATCGGGGACGATCGGCTATCTGAGTACGATCGAATGATGACATCGCTCGCGATGATAATAGTTCCAGTCGGGAGAGCAGCGTGATCCCCGGCATCGCCGTCCTGATGGGCGGTCGAGAATGGAGCGTACCCCCTTTAACCCTGGGTCAGCTACGGCACCTAATGCCAAAGATCCGCCAACTCTCTGAGATCGGCCCACAAATGGCCGAACCTCAAATCGATGTCTTGGTCGAGATCGTTGCGGCGGCACTACAACGGAACTACCCCGATATTAGCATTCAGATGGTCGAAAACCTGCTCGATCTCGGCAACGCCGCGCTGGTACTTCATGCGGTGCTCACCGGTTCGGGGCTAAGGCCAGGGAGCCCCTCCTCGGGGGAACTCATGGCCCCCGGGTCCGCCTTGGGGGCCACCACCCCGATCCCGGCGACGACTGGGGATGCATCTACGGACTTCTCGCCACCGCATGCGGATACAGCTATCCTACAATCGATGCGATGACGCTCTTTCAGGTCGAAGAGCTGACACGTTACTGGATCGATCATCCACCGCCGCATCTGGTGATCGCCTCCTATCTCGGGATTGGGAAACAACGAAGCGGGCATTCCCCTCCGCCGAGGCCAAAAGCCTCAGCAGGTCGAACACCTGGCGGCAATGTCGCGCATTTTCTAGCTGAATTTGGGACTGCATTCGCGAATGGCGACGTGCACGCCGGATTGAATCCGGTTGAGCTCAATTTTGCCGAACTGCAGCGCAAAACTTCGGCGCCGGTTGAGCAAACGGCGCCAGGGCGTGACCTGGCAGTCTGACGCCCGAAGGCCGCAGCCCTGCTCTTTATCGAGAGAACGACGTGGCAGATATTGAAACGAGCGTCGCCATAACCGCACAGACCGACGGTCTTCAATCAGGGTTATCATCGGCAGCTGATGCGGTCGAAAGCGCTACCGCAGCAATGAGGGCCCAATTCGCTGATCTCGGCACGGCTGCACAGCAGGCGCAAGCTCAGATCGGCACGGCAGCAGCGCAGATCGGGTCCGCGATCAACGAATTGCATACCCAAACGGCCGACCTTGCCGGATCCGTCAGCAGAACTGGTCTCTCGGGCGATCGTATTGGTACCGATACTCAATATCCTGGGATCTCGGTAACAGATCAGACCGGCGGCGCCGATATAGCTCAACTGAAGGATGCGCGCGATAGCCAATGGGCTATCGACCAAGAGTATTACGAAAGGAAGGAGGGCGCCGCCGAGAACGACGCGCAAACCCAGCAAAAGCTGCTTCAACAGCAAGCGAGCGACTACCAAAATTTCTTGAGTGACAAGGACAAGCTCGACGCGCAAGGGGTACAAAATAGTGAAGCACATTGGCAAGGCATGCTGCAGCCGATTCAGCGTGCATTGGATACATCAATCACCGGGCTCATCACCGGGACAACAACGGCTCAGAAAGCACTGTCCAATGTTTCCCGATCGATTGTAGGCGAGTTCGTCAATTCGGCAGTCGGTGGCGTTCTCGGCGGTGTCGGAAATCTATTCGGTGCGAGCGTACTGGCGGGCAATGGCAGCGGTGGCAGCCAGGATTTTTCCGGCGGAGTTACCGGCGCCGCTGAGGGCATTTTAGGCGGCGGCCTCTTTAGCAGCCTGTTCAGAGGTATCGGGACGTTGTTCAGCTTTGAACAGGGCGGCATCGTACCGTCAGCACAAGGAGGCTGGATGGTACCGTCAACCTCGCTGGCGATGCTGCATACCAATGAGATGGTATTGCCCGCGAATATCAGCCAAGGTTTGCAATCAATGATCGCCAATGGCGGCGGGAGCGCGGCGCCCAACGTGACCTTTGCCGTATCGGCAATGGATTCGCAATCGGTTGCAGCCTTTTTCAAGAACAACGGTGCGACCTTGGTATCCGCCATTAATAACGCAATTCGCAACGGCTCAGCGCTGCGGAGCATGTGATGACCTTGGTCTTCCCGGCATTGCCCGGGCTCGCCTGGAGCGTGACAAAGGCGCCAACTTTTCAAACTCGGATACAGCGGGCGGTCTCCGGTCGGGAGTTGAGGGCCGTCGATTATCCCAACCCACTTTGGCAGTTTACGCTGATCTTCGCGTTTTTGCGAGACAATCCAGGCGCCGGGCTTGATGAGTTGCGCAGCTTAATGGGCTTCTTTATGTCCTGCCAAGGCGCGGCGGGCACTTTTTTGTTCGAAGATCCAAGCGATAGGTGCGTTAACGGGCAGTACCTTGGAACCGGAGATTCAAGTAAATCTGTTTTTCAATTACAGAGGACGATGGGAACAACCTTACCAAACGGGGGATTTTCTGAACCCATTGTCGCTCCCAATACCGTCGATGCGATTTACTTCGATGGCATAACCCAGGCCAGATCGAGCTACAGTGTGGATCCCAACACGGGCCTTGTTACGTTCGAAACCCCGCCCAGCACGGGTCTCGTGGTCACCGCGGATTTCTCGTATTGGTTTCGCTGCCGCTTTGTCGACGACAGTTATTCGTTCGAGAACTTCATGTATCGGCTGTGGCAGCTCAAAAAGCTGACGTTTATCACAGCATTTTCATGAGACAAGCCTCGCCGACGCTGATCGACCTATTGAATTCGAGCAGCGAATTCATCATGGCCGACCTCTACACCTTCATCCTGCAGGGTGGCGGAGCCTACCGCTATTCGGGCGCGCAGACGGCTCTGGTTGACGATCACGGCAACACTTTTGCCCTTGGCCCGAAATTCGAGCGATCAAAGACCAAGCTGGTGATCGGCGTTCAGGTTGACGAACTCGATGTCAAAATTTACCCAGAGCCGACCGATCTGTTGGGCTTGGTCCCCTGGCTGACCGCAGCCTGGACCGGGCAATTTGATGGTGCGCTGTTGCAGGTCGAGCGGGCCTTTATGCAGCCTTATGGCAGCGTTGTCGGAACGCTGGTGCTGTTTTCCGGCCGCATCTCGGATATCGACTGCTCGCGAACTGGCATCGACATTAAATGTCGTTCGCATCTCGAACTGCTGAACATCCAGATGCCACGCCGGCTTTGGCAGCCCTCGTGCACGCACGTTTTCGGCGACAATATGTGCCAGTTCAACCGTGCCAGCCTGGCTATGAGCTTTGCTTGTGAACCTGGATCGACCCAAACCGTCATTCAAGGCCCACCATCGACATCAACCCCCTACATCCAGGGCTCGATCATTGGGGTGACCGGCGCCAATGCGGGACAAATGCGCACGATCACTGGTTTCGTCTCGGCTCAATCGGTAATGGTGAAGCTTGCCTTCCTTTACACGCCCGCGGTCGGTGATCAGTTCCAGCTGCTCCCGGGCTGCGATCACAGCCTGGCGACGTGCACCAACACTTTTGCCAATCAGAACCATTTCGGCGGGATGCCATTCATTCCCGCCCCGGAGAACGCGGTATGACGCCAACCTTGCACGTCTTCACGGCCCGGTTCAACCCGATCGGGTGGCGCGTGCCGCATCGGCATTACCTCGATTGGGCACATTATTTGAAAGAGCTCGGCGCCGATGTGACGGTGGTCGAATGCGCCTATGGCGAAAGCCCGTTCGAATGCGAGCTCCCGGGTATTGTGACTCATATCGGGGTGCGCGCCGACAGTTGGGCTTGGACCAAGGAAAACTTGCTCAATATCGGCATTGCCCGGCGCCCGGACGCGAAGTATATCTGCTGGTCCGACAGTGACGTGTTCCCGCGCCGCAAGGATTGGGTTCTGGCGACCGTGCAAGCCTTGCAGCATTATCACATCATCCAGCCTTGGGAGAGCTGCTACGACCTCGGCCCCGGCGACAGCCACGGCCATGTCTGGCGTTCATTTTGTCGGCAATTCCTCCACGGTCACCCGATCATGGTCGGTCAAGGGAATAAGTTTAGCGAGTTTTGGACTGGTGAACGCGAATACCCGCATTCTGGCTACTGCTGGGCAACCAAGCGCGCGATTCTCGACCAGATCGGTGGCCTATTCGAATACGGCGGCATGGGAGCAGCAGACCACCATCAAGCGGTAGCGCTCTTAGGTCAGGCGGCGTATTCGATGCCGGGCGCGGTGTCGCAGAACTACCGCGCTGCGTTGGCTGCCTGGGAGCTTCGCGCCCAGCACGCGGTCAATGGCAGGATCGGCTATATCGCCGGCACAATCGAGCATCGGTTCCACGGTGCCAAGCACAATCGTCAGTATTGGGATCGCTGGCAGATGTTTCTGCGCCACCAGTTCGATCCCTTGGCTGATCTGAAACGCAACACCTGGGGCGTACTCGAATTCGCCGGAAACAAGCCGCAGCTTGAGCTCGAATGGGACCAGTATCTCCGGATGCGCTGGGAGGACGACAATGGCGAGGGCTCTGCGACATTTTGTCTGCCACCCAATTATCGAGTGCACCACCATCCTATCCATCATCCACACCCGCCGCACGATCCTTGCCCACCGGCCTCGCACCCGCAACCGCCGCATCACCCGACACCGAAGCCGACTACTCCGAACCTTCCATGACCGACGACCCGCGACGGAAGGCGGTCATCGCCGAAGCTGAGACCTGGCTCGGCACGCCCTATCATCATATGGCCCGCGTCAAAGGTGTTGGGTGCGATTGCCTCACCTTGCTCGCCGCGGTCTATTACTCTGCCGGAGTGATACCGGCGATCGGCATCCCCTATTATTCGCCGGACTGGCATTTGCACCGCGCTGCGGAGCGCTACCTCGACGGGTTGCTCTGTTACGCGCACGAAGTCGAAGTGCCAGAACCCGGTGACGTGGCGCTGTTCAAATTCGGCCGCTGTTTTTCGCATAGTGCGATCGTGACCGATTGGCCTCTCATGATTCATGCGTGGAACGCTGGCGGCGTGTTGCGCGGCGATGCCAGCCAACCGATGCTCGCCGGCCGGCCGGTGCGATTCTTTAGCCCCTTTGGGGCAGAGGACGGACGACCGACCCCAGACGACGTCTATCCGTCCTCCCTGCTCTGTCCTCTGTTGTCCAATTAATGACCGGCATTCTCGGCCTCGGCGGCGAGGCAAAGAAAAAGAACATTGTCGCCTCACTGCGTTATCAGACCTCGCAAAAGGGCGCGGCGATTCCCCTCGTCTATGGCGCCAATCGCATCGCGGTCAACCTGCTCGATTACCAGAACTTCAACGCGCACGGGAAATCAGCCAAGGGCGGCAAAGGCGGCATTGTTGGTGGAGGCGGCGGCAAAGCGGGCGGCCAGGCCAACTACCAGGTCGATTTCATCGCCGGACTTTGCCAGGGCCCAGTCAACAATTTCGGCCTCCTTTGGTATAACAAGACCGTCACCACACTCGAGGGCGGCACTGGGATCTCGTTCTCTACCGTCGGCAGTGACGGGCAGACCACAGACTCCTATTGGACGATCAATTATCCCAACAATGCGATCAATTATTCAGGAACCGCGTTTTTCACCGGAGACCAGTACCAGCTCGGCCAAAGCCCGGCGCTGCCGAACTTCAATGTCGAAATCTACGGCCTGGAATACGGCACCGCCCCGAACGGCTGTGACGCCAATCCGGCGAACATCATTATCGACCTGCTGACCAACAGTCGCTATGGCGCCGAATTCCCGCCGGCCAATCTCGACATCTCAGGCAGCCTCGCCGACTACGCTAATTACTGCAATGCTGTCGGCTTTATGCTGGCGCCAGTCTATGACAGCCAGCAGGCAGCCTCGCAAATTCTGGCCGAAATCGCGGCGGTCACGAACAGTGCCGTCGTCTGGTCGGGTGGTTTGTTGAAAATCATTCCCTATGGCGACAAGCCGCTATCGGCAATCTACATTTCGATTTCGTTTACCGGCGCCCTTAATCAGGGCGACCAGCTGTTCCTGACGATCGACGGGCCGTTTGCCGGCGCGCCGGTATCGCTCAACCATTATCTGACCGCGAACGACATCGTCAGCTACGAGGCCGCCGGCGCCTCACTGGCGATGTTGATCACCGGCGACGGCACGGTGGCCGACCCCGGCAACTCGTCGCTCGCCGCAGCCGGCATTTACGCTTCGGTCACGACCTTCGGGCTCGTGATCGTCTCCACACAGGGGATTGTGCCCACTATCATAGCAAGTGCCAGCGGGTCAGAAACCCTCATTGTCGGCCCGCCGAGTCCGGCCTACACTTGGACGCCGGACACGACGCCGACCTACACGCTCGGCGAAGACGATTACATCGTGCAGGAATCGTCGGTCGGTACCTATCTCGGGGTGACACCCGGCGGCCCGGCGCTGCGCATGGGCGCGGGACCGATCACCGGCGGCTTTACCGACGATCCCGTCCATATCACTCGATCGACCCCCGCCGATGCGCTGAACATGGTTCAGCTCGAGACCACGGATCGCGGCACATCCTACAATACCAACATTACCGAGGCCTTTGACCAGGGGTCGATCGACCTTTACGGCGTGCGCCGCGACACTTCGGTCAAGGCACGGGCGATCGTCGACCCGTATTTCGTCGCGACGATTGCAGCGCAGCTGGTGTTGCAGCGCCAGATCCTCTATCGCAATACCTACAGCTTTCAGCTTGGCTGGAAATATATCCTGCTAGAGCCGATGGATCTGGTACAAATCACCGATCCTCGGCTCGGTGCTCAGGCACTGACAGTGCGGATCACCGCGATTGAAGAAGACGTCGAGGGCATGCTCTCGGTGACGGCCGAGGATTGGTTCGGCACGCCGGGCGCGGTCCTTTACCCGCCGGTAACGCCGATCGCGACTTTTGGCGGCGTCACAATGCTGGGGTCAGGTGGCGCCACAGCGACGCCCTATCCGAAGCAAGGCGGCGCCTCGGAAGCCACTGCCAACAATGCCGGACAGACCGCGCCATCCGTCAATCCGCCGTTCATCCTGGAGCCGACGGCGCAATTGCTGGCGGCGCGCGGCCAGGCTTCGCCCTACATCATAATCGGCCTGTCGGGCGGCCCGAACGGCACGTATAGTGCCAATTGGGGCGGGGCCGCGGTCTACATTTCGCTCGACGGCTCGACCTTTTCGCTAGCCGGCGAGCAAACCGGCGCGTCGGTCATGGGCTACACGACAGCCGATTGCGGACTGAGCGGGACGAGCCTCGCGGTCAACCTGTCCGAAAGCAACGGGAGCTTGACCAGCGTCTCACCGCAGCTCGCTGAGAACGGGGTCAGCCTGTGCGCGGTGCGCACCCCAGCGGGCGCGCTCGAACTCCTGTCCTATACGACCGCCACTCTGATTGGGGACAACCAGTACACGTTAATGGGGCTTTATCGCGGGCTCTACGGCACCTATGCAGTCGACCTGCCGGCAGGATCGCAATTCTTGGCCCTCGCGGCCAGCACCTTCTTTTACGAAGTGCTGCCCTCGCAGTTTGTCGGTCAGACGCTTTACTTCGAGTTCCCGAGCTTTAACCCGACGGGCGGGGGCGCGCAGCCAATCTCTGCGACGGCGATCTACAGCTACGTCCCGGTTGGATCATCGGTCATCCCCGGCCTGTTTCCGCAGCTCGTGATTCGGGATGCCGGGGTTCCGTCGGAAATAGGCTCTGGCAGCGTTCGTCGCGACATCATTGTGGCGGTTGAGGAGCGGTAATCCATTCCGACTCTACCCCGGGTTCTGGTGAACGAAAACGCCGAAACCGTCCAGAACACCTCGGGCAACCCGATCGAAAGCGGTTGAGCAGCTCTGTGAGCCAGAGAACCGCAACGCGGCGTGCCACCACCCGGTTCGATGAGATCTTGCGCCGCGACCGGCTGACCTGTCCTTAAGTTAAGGGATGTGACACAGATGGTTCGAGTGTGGAGTTGAATCGATAATTGCGCATTGATCGTCACTGATGCCATTGCTGCAGCTGTATCGATTCTGTTTATTTCGTTTCTGGTGACATGGTTGGAAGGTTGCACCGCAGTCGGCCAATTCAGCTCGGAAGACGCGAGCAAAGCAACGCCGACCGGTGCAATTATCGAGGGTCGGGCGATAGCGGCGGGGGCGTTCACAGACCTGTCGAAAACGATGCTAGTCGCGTCTTTGGTACCCCAATGCTAAAACCCCATTTTTCAGCCGAGATCAATTTCGGCCATATAATGCAAGCAGCAGTGCTGCTGTTGACTGTGGGTGGGGGTGCTGTAACCAGCTACATCAGCCTAAAGGGAGACATTGAGACGTTGCGTTCCGACTTCGAAGTTAGAATCGCCTCGCACGAGTTGCGGATCCAAGCGGTCGAGCAAACGGTAGAACAGCGCCGGATCGATGACCGTGATTTTCAAGGTGAAACGCGCACCGCCTTAGCCCGCATCATCGACGCCATCGCTGATCTTCGGACCCAAGTCGTGCAGAAACAGGATCGGAAGTAGATTTCATATTTCCTTTATCAGGGTCAAATTTGCTGAGGTCACATGCTTCCAGAAAAGTTGACCGCCCTCGATACCGAAAGAGACCGTCGGCGGTATAAAATCGTTCGCCGCGATACAATGGCGGACGTACCCGGCTTGATTTTGTCGGCAAGCGTCGAAACCGGGCTCTGCTTGCTTCGACTAAGGAGTGGCGAAAGCCAAGAATACAATTTTGGACCGAACGGACTGCGCATCGTGTCCGTCGCGCGCTGAATGTATTGT
This sequence comes from uncultured Alphaproteobacteria bacterium, assembly GCA_963846635.1. Taxonomy (GTDB): domain Bacteria; phylum Pseudomonadota; class Alphaproteobacteria; order ATCC43930; family CGMCC-115725; genus AP-15. Next base: position 19,290 of record CAWJXM010000039.1, read on the forward strand.
CCAAATCGGGCCGTCCATTTGGGCTCTGTAAGTGTGTTGGTGAGTATCGGAACCCGCCCAGCGCCTCGCGCGACGAGCCGCAAACAACCAGGATATTCTTCAATTCCTCGGGCGGCAGGTGGCAGAGGCTGGAAGGTGCCGGCTTAGAGGAGCGATACCTCCCGACAGCTCGGCATAAGATAACCGAACTACGGATAAGGGTTGAGGGGGTTCCCAAAGAACCAAGGCTTTGACAGCATCGGCTTACGAACACTGAGCGTCAAACCCGGGTCTGGAGAGCCCCCTCAATGGCGATCGATATCACAGCGCTGTATTGCTGTCTCGATGACTTCTGCAAGCTGTTGGCAGACTGGGAAGCGCACCGGCTGCTCCCGTCGGAGCAGACCCGGCCGCGCCCAGGCAAGCTGTCGCGCGCCGAGATGCTGTTCATTGTGGTGCTGTTTCACCTCTCGCCGTTCAAGCACTTCAAGGCATTCTACTGCTACGGGATCGGCCAGCAGTATCGCGCCTGCTTTGGCGATCTGCCGCACTATGACCGCTTTGTCAGCCTGATGCCGCGGCTGTTCGCCCCTCTGATGGTGCTGCTGCACAGCCTCAGCGGCGAGCCGAGCGGCGTCTACTTCGCTGATTCAACCAAGCTCGCCGTCTGCCACAATCGCCGCATTCACCGCCATAAGGTGTTCGAGGGCCTCGCCGCACGCGGCAAGACCAGCATGGGCTGGTTCTACGGCCTCAAGCTGCACTTCGTGATCAACCACAAGGGTCAGATCATGGCGCTGAAAATCACCCCCGGCAACACCGCCGACAGCACCGTGCTCGACGCGATGACCCAGCACCTGGCCGGCACCCTCTACGCCGACAAGGGCGACATCGGCCGCGAACTCTTCACCAAACTCTGGCAGCGGGGCTTGCACCTCATCACCAGCATCCGGCGCAACATGAGGAACTATCTCATGCCACTGGCCGACAAGATCATGCTGCGCAAGCGCTTCCTCATCGAGACCGTACTCGATACTCTGAAATCCGAAATGGGGCTTGAGCATTCACGCCACAGGTCGGTGATCAACGCCATGGTCCATGTCCTGTCCTGCCTCGTCGCCTACGCTTTCAGGCCGGCAAGCCTTCCATCTCGCTCACAAGCCAACGCCTCGAGGCATATCCGTAGTTGGGGTTACATAAGAAGGTGGCGGCGAGGGCAGCGAAGTTGCGCCGATTGTCGTGGAAGTGATGATAGATGCGCAGGGACAGATCGACCATTTCCACGGCTTTGGAAACGACTTTGGTACGGCGGCGGAAGCGCGCGAGAAAATGGCGGATGTTGCTGTTGTCCTGCTCGATGGAGAAAGTCAGGTCTTTGCCGGTGAAGAGCTGGTCTTCGGGGATGAGACGGTGAAAGCCGTCCCCTCGTCGGCGAGGACGGTCTTGCCCGTGAGGCCGACTTTATCGAGGAGCTTTTGACAGAGCCTGCCCCCGCGAAGGCGCTAGGGAGTGTACAAAAGCGGTTGTGTACGTTGGGTCTCCAGCGCTCCGGGGGCTTTTCGCACGGAGCGGTTTTATGATTGTTGTTCCGGCACGCTTGGCAAGCCTGTCCCGTCGCAGGCCGGGGAGGGTGCGATATGGAACGAAGCCTTGGCCGGTTTGGGGATCGTCGCCTTGACAAAGGGGGGCGATGCTTCTCGACCGTATGGTGCAATTGGAGACCAGCTGCTTGCGCCGTCTGGCGCAAGGGCGGGAAGAGATCGAGATTTGCTTTGGGCGATTGCTGCGCAACCCGCGGGTAGGGGTTGCCCAGATCATCGCCGGATGGAGCGAAGAGACGGCGCCAGCCGCGGCAGGGCGGCATGCGCTAGCCATCCAGGACACCAGCGAAATCCACTTTCGGACGACGGAAAGCCACCGCCGCGGTTTGGGGCTGATCGGTAAGGGCGTCGGTCGCGGCCTCCTGCTGCACCCGATGATTGCCGTCGATGCTGCGAGCGGCGAGTGCCTTGGACTGGTTGGCGGCAGTGTGTGGACGCGGCCCGAACCGGAGACGGTGGACAAGAGCAGCAAGAAGCGCAACCAGCAGCGGCTTCTCGACGAGAAGGAGTCGCGCCGCTGGATCGAAACCGCGCAAGCGGCCAAGCCGGTGCTCGCGGCAGCGGCGATGGTCACCATGATCGCCGACCGCGAGGCCGATCTCTATCCGCTTTGGGCGCTGGTCCCGGACGGACATGTCCATGTGCTCGGCCGCGTCTATCACGATCGCAAGCTGGCCGAGGGTGGCACGCTGACGACAGCGGCGCGCAACTGGCCGGTGCTGGGCACGCGCCGCCTGACAATCTGCGCGCGCGGGGATCGGCCCGCGCGCGCGGCCGAACTCGAATTGCGCACCGGATCGGTCACGCTTCTGCGTCCCCGCGGGATCTGCGGGCCGAGCCTACCGAAACAGGTGGCGCTGACCCTGATCGAGCTCAGCGAACCCAACCCGCCCGCCGGCGCCAAGGCGATCACGTGGCGCTTGCTTACTACCCATGCCGTGGCCGATGCCGTCGGCGCTTGGCAAGTTGTCGATTGGTATCGAAAGCGCTGGGTGATCGAGCAATTCTTTCGCACCCTCAAAAAGCAGGGCTTACAGATCGAGGACAGCCAAGTTGAGACCGCCGATTGCCTCATCAAGCTTGCAGCCGTTGCGGCGCGCGCTGCGGTGATCATCATGCAGTTGACCCAGGCCCGCGATGGGACGAGCAGCCTGGATGCCCCTATCGTCTTCTCCCCAGCCGAAATCGCCACACTCGAAGCCGTCAATGCCTCGTACAGCCGCCCCCGCGGCAACCCCCATCCCCATCTCAGCCTCGCATGGGCCGCATGGATCATTGCCCGCCTCGGCGGATGGCCCTTCGACAGGCTCAGGAGGGTGCTCTTCGGCCCGACCTCCGGGGCCCATCACCTTCAAACACGGCCTCCAAATCCTGCAAACCATGGCAAAGGGATGGGAACTTCGTGATTTGTACACTCCCTAGCGCAAAGGCGGGGGTGGCGTCATCACGGCCACCAAGCACCCCGGCGACGGGGCGGCGAGCGACAGCGTCATACGCGCGCCAAACCCAGAGCTTGCAAGTCTTTGTTTGAGAAAATGCCAGATCTCGTCGAGCGTGATCATGACGGTCTCGGTCGTCACCGCCGGTTCGGGCCGCCGGCGGGCTTTGTCACCAACCCACTTGAGGACCGCGACATCGCTGACCCCGAGAAGGCGAGCGATGCGGCAAAAGCTCATATTGCCCATGGCATAAAGCATCAGCGCCAGAGCCTTCATTCCCGGCGGCTTGCCGCGCGGCGGCGTGTTTGTGAAATTGCATCCGCAGGTCTTGCATTGGTAGCGTTGCAGATTTCGAACCGTTCCCCGCTTGACGTAATCCGTCGCTTGACAGCGCTTGCAGACAATCCCGCCCATGGCTCCCCCTTTCGACGGCGAACCATGCCCTTCTACACCAGATCCCTTACATGTATCTTAAGTTAGGACTCTCCTTTCGACTTTCGTCCAGGCCATCGGGAACTCCTTCCATCGGGGAGTTCCCTTCGAATCATTCACCCCTTAAATTACCGTTAACAATTTATGCTTTTGCCCTGTCGGGAGTGGTTTGACGCGATCGCTTGATACCCACGATTAATCCTTTCGATGATGCGGTGGGGTCGGTGGTCCAGATAAAGGGTTTGGGTTTTCGGTTGTGTTCGCCGAGATAGCGGTTGATCGCCGCCTGCAGATCGACCAGCGAGCGGAAGACGCCGCGCTGCAAGCGCCGGCGGGTCAGCGTGGCAAAAAAGCCTTCGACCGCATTGGCCCAGGAGCACGAGGTCGGGGTGAAGTGAAACGTCCAGCGCGGATGGCGGCCAAGCCAGTCTCGGACCTTGGGATGCTTGTGGACGGCGTAATTGTCGAGGATTGCGTGAATGAGCTTGCCGGCCGGCACCGCGGCCTCGACCCGGTTGAGAAACCGGATGAATTCCTGGTGGCGATGGCGCGCCATGCACTGGCCGATGACCGTACCATCGAGGACATTGAGGGCGGCAAACAACGTGGTCGTGCCATGCCGGATCTAATCGTGGATCATTGTCCCGGCGCGGCCTTTCTTGATCGGCAGACCGGGCTGAGTGCGATCGAGCGCCTGGATTTGCGACGTCTCGTCGACTGACAACACCAAGCTATGCGCCGGCGGGTCGAGATAGAGCCCGACCACGTCGCGCAGTTTGGCGGCAAACGCCGGATCCTGCGACAGCTTAAAGCGCCGCACCCGGTGCGGCTGCAGACCGTGTGCCGCCCAGATCCGCTGCACCGAGGGCAGCGAGATGCCGCTGGCCGCCGCCATCGCTCGACCGGTCCAGTGCGTCGCCTCGCCGGGCGGTTCAGCCAGGGTCAGCTCGACCACCCGGTCGATCACCGCCGCAGGCAATGGCGGCAGTCCGGGCTTGCGCGTCTTGTCGCGCAGCAGGCCTGCGACCCCCTCGCGCATGAACCGCTCTTGCCAGCGCCACACACTGGGCTTGGAGACCCCGGCGCGGCGCATGATTTCCGCTGTGCCGCACCCCTCCGCCGTCGCCAGAATGATCCGCGCTCGCCAGACATGTTTTTGCCGGCTGTTGCGGTCCGCCACCACCGCAGCCAGTCGCTCGCGGTCCGCGGCACTCACTTCGATGTTGATCCCCTCGCGCATCCCACATTGTCGCACAAGATCCGTGACTTTGGAATCTTATGATTGTGTCAGACCACTAGGTCAGCCTGCGCGCCGGAGCAGCGCATTGCGCCCAAAGCAGGTGCGGGCGATCTGCTTTATCGAGCATAGCGAAGGAATGCGAGGACCCTATGGTCGGGGCCCAAGCGGTGAGACCAAAGGAGAGTCTTGCTCCATAATCGGCCTTCTCGCATTGTTTCAGCGCCACAGATCGGAATAGCGCTATGCGATCACAATTCAGCCCTGATCGACGGTCGATCCTTGCGGCGGGGCGGTTTACGGATCCGCAGCCGAGCCATCGGCGCTACCACCATCCGGATTTCGACAAAAAGGGCCTCCAGGGTTGGCGAGCGGTCCATCGCGAGGCAACCCTTCCGCAGTCCGCCTGGAAGGCCGAGCGGGAGTGGGCGATCAGGATGGGTCTGCCGGGGGCAGAGAGCATCGAAGACCGAGGCATCTCTACCTTCGCGCGGGGCGAATTACCGCATTACGCGGGGATCAACACCTTCCTCAAGGCGCCCTATGTCGAAAACGTCCGCGACGTCGGGAAGTACGACGCGGCGATCCTCGGCGTACCCTTCGACGGCGGCACGACCTTTCGGCCCGGCACTCGCTTTGGGCCACAAGGCATCCGCCGGATATCCGCGCTCTATACGCCCTATAATTTCGAAATCGGGGTCGATCTGCGCGAGCAGATGACAATGTGCGACCTCGGCGACGTCTTCACGATCCCGGCCAATCTCGAAAAAACCTTCGATCAGATCAGTCGGGCCGTCGCGCACGTGTTTTCACAGGGAGCGCTGCCGATAATTCTTGGTGGCGATCACTCGATCGGCTTTCCAACAATGCGTGGTATCGCGCAATGCACCTCCCGACGCATTGGCATCATCCATTTCGATCGCCATGCCGACATTCAGGAGAAGGACCTGGACGAGCGGATGCACACGACACCGTGGTTTCACGCGACCAATTTGCCAAACGTCCCGGCCAGCAATCTCGTCCAGATCGGCATCGGCGGGTGGCAGGTCCCACGGGAAGCGGTCGCGGTGGCGCGCGAGCGCGACACCACGATCATCACGATGTCCGATATGGAGAAACTCGGCCTCGACAAGGTCGCCGAGATCGCGCTGGAGATCGCCTGGAAGGATGCGGATGCGGTCTATATGAGCTTCGACATCAACTCCGTCGATTGCGGCTTCGTCCCCGGGACAGGATGGCCCGAACCGGGGGGCTTCCTGCCGCGCGAGGCATTGGGGCTGGTCGGGAGAGTGGCGAAGGAAGGGCTCTGCGGAATGGAGATCGTCGAAGTCTCGCCGCCCTACGACACCTCGGACATCACCGCGCTTTTCGCCACCCGCGTCATCGTCGACGCGCTCGGCGCAATCGTGGCGAATGGCAGGCTGGGTGCGCATAAGCCCGTCATCGACAGACCGGTGGCGTTCTAGATGCGCTCCAAAGAGCATTCGCCGCATCCCGAGGTGACGGCCCCCGGCGGTCGCACTGGTCACAACTCCGGTTTTGGAACGGCCAGCCAATGGCAGGACCCCAGAACAGACAGAGCGGCCCAACCCTGGCCGGCTGACCAAGATTTCGACCTTGTCGAGCAGGAATTCTATCGCTCGGTTCTGACCTCCGCCGACCCGACGAGCTTGTTGCGCCTCGCCCGGATCCCGTTCGCCGCCGATATCGGCGGCGGGAAGCTGATGCGGCTGCTGTCGATCAGCGTTGCCGACGAAATCGAGGTCGGAGCAATCTCCCCGGGTTACGGGGGCGCCGATGTCGTCTATCACCCGGTTCCGGCATCCCGCGTCAAACACTCACGAAATTTGCGGTTCGTCTATCACACGCCGGATGGAATCCGAGCTTTCACTTACTCCGAGATACGCAACCTGCCCGACCTCGCGTGAGCACGTTAGCAATGCAACCAAAATTCATAGCTCGTATATAGCCGCGCAGCGCATTGATTGAACCATTATATCCAAGCCGAGCAGTCTAGCCGAGGCCGAGCCGGCCAGTTGTAGACGTGTAGAATGAGCTCTTCGGCTGCGGCGCCCGCGCGGTCAGCATGGCTGCGAGCGGCACCATTGCGCAAGCGACAGACCAAATCCTGATAATTCGGCATGGATCAGCCGCGCTGTGATTGACGGCGGCAGATCACAAGACGCAGCGCCAATCGGATGCTACGATCACTGCTTTCCGTAAAGGGGTCGGAGGCGGACAGCGTGACGTTGTTTCATCTGGTGCGGCATGGCGAACATGCATTGCAGGGGCGGATCATTGCCGGGCGGACGAACGGTATCGGATTATCGCCTAAGGGCCGGGCCGAGACGGCTGCGGTGGCGGAGCGCCTCGCCCGCGACAAGATCGATGCGCTCTATGCAAGCCCGCTCGACCGCACCCGGGAAACGGCGGAGATCCTTGCCGACCGGCTCGACCTGCCGATTGGCATTCGCGAGGATGTCAACGAAGTCGATTTCGGGGAATGGACAGGCCTGACCTTTGACCAGGTCCGGGCCGACAAACGTTGGCTGCCGTGGCAAAGCTGCCGCAGCATCGCCGCGACCCCCGGCGGGGAAAGCTGGCGTCGGGTGCAGGACCGCACCGTGGGGACACTATTCGATCTGCGCCGGCACCACCCTGAAGGCACCGTGGTCGTGGTCACCCATGGCGACGTGATCCGCGCCGCCTTGCTGTTCGTGCTCGGGATGCCGCTCGACCTCTATAACCGGATCGAAGTCGGCACAGGCTCGATCAGCACCGTTCGCATCGAGGAGAACCAGATCCGCGTTACCACCTTAAATGAACGTCTGCGGGCACCGGCTTAAGCCCGGTGCGGCAGCAGCCCGAGCCACCTTCAGCTGCAGTGAATCCGGAAGTATCCCGTCACATGATGCAGGAACTCTTCCGCATGGAGTTCCTGGCCGTGCAGGACGGTCATCAAAACACCGGCAGAGAGCAAGAGCGGCCAGATCCTGGCATCTGCGGACCACCGGTAATTCCCCGCCGCAAATACAACGAGAGAAACCGAGCCGATCACTAAGCCCAAACCGACCTCCGGCAGGGTGTGGACGTCGAGCAGCAGTCGGGAGGCCGCAATCGTCACGATCAACCCGGCGCCGATGCCGATCACCAGCAGGCGACGAAAGCTTCCCCCCGCCACCGGCCGCAACAAATGCGATTGCTCCATACACCAAGAGACTGAAGGCGGTGTGGCCGCTCGGGCTGCGCATATCGGATACCGGAGGGCAGCCGTAAAAAAAGATTTTCAAAATTGCTGTCGTACCCACACAGAACCCGACCGCGGCGACCCACCATGCCATTGCACGCGAGTTGTAAAACAGTAGCCAGAGCAGCATTGCACCTGTCAGCGGTATCAAAACCGCGGCATCTCCGAAATCCGTAAAGGCAAAGAGCCAACGTCTCATATCGATTCCGGCAACTGGCGAACTTAACGCCCGGTGGAGCCGTGTTATTCGCTCCGTCGAAGGCTGGCGAGAACGGCTTTGGCGGCGGCAGCCCCCGTCATAAAGGCGCCGTGAGCGGTCGAAAAATCGTTGGGCGAGGTGGCTTCACCGGCGAAGAACAAGCGGTCGTCGACCGGGGCGGCGAGGATGGCCCGGTCGCCGGCATGGCCCGGAAGCGCATAGGAATAGGAGCCGCGCGACCACGGGTCTTGGTGCCAGGCGGTCGCGGCCAGCGGTAAGATATGCCGGCGGATGTCGCTGCCTAAGATATTTGCCAGCTCGTCGGCGGCAAACGCGAACATCGCCGCCTGTCCCTGGACCTCCAGCGCGGCGGCAAAGCGTCCACCAAAGAAACAATAAATCGCCGGCCGATTGAGCGGCCGCAACTGATAGGTCATCGTCTCGCGCCGCCTCGTCGAGCCGACGAGAAAGCCGTCCTGGGTAAAGGCCCCGGTCCACTTGGCGTCGAGCGCAATGAACAGCTTGTCGTCGACGCCGAGCGGCAGCCCTGCCGCGGCAGCGACTTTGTCGGGGAGCGGCGGATCAAAGCAGATGGCCTCGGCAGCGATGATCGAGGTCGGCACGGTGACGATGACTCGGGCCGCGGTCACCATGCCGCGCGCGGTTTCAAGCCGGATTGCGCGCCCGCGATGGTCGATACGCGTTACTGGCGTTTCGAGCGCGATCGGCAGCCCCTCGGCCAGTTTTTGAAACAGCCGGCCATACCCCTCGCCGAGGCGCCAGTTGATGTTGGTGCTGGTGTCGTCGTAACGCACATAGTCCTTGACCGAGACGCGATCGAGTTCGGCGCCGTTCCCCCACGTGCTGGTCGCATCGAGCAGCTGGTTCCAGCGGTCTCCGGGCTCGAGCGTGCTCGCCAGCGACCGGTCCTCCGGCTCCAGCGCGGCTTTGCGGCGGGCGCGAGCTTGCTTTTCGCGGGTAGCAAGCCAATCGGCCTCGGCCTCTGCGGTTTCGCCGCTGCGCGACAATCGCGAGGTCCATTCCGGAGGCCGCCGATGAACCGAGAAGCCGAGACGCTGCGCGATCGGTGACAATGGATTGCGGTCGGCTGAATGCAGCCATTCGGCACCGCGGTCGAGCGGGAAGCCGGCCGGTGCGATCGTATGGACCCGGCCACCGACGCGATCGCGTGCTTCCAAGCCCAATATTTTTAGGCCGGCGGCCTCGGCGAGCCGGCGCACAGCGCTGATCCCGGCGGCACCGGCGCCAATCACCGCGACGTCCACTTCCGCCGGGAAACCCGTCATCTCCGCTCCCGTCATTGCTGCCAAAAGGGGCCAACATCACTGCGGGGACCGCGAGACGTGCTTCCGCCCCGCGATTTCACGCGTCACTCTCAAGATATGGCAGCGATCGACAAACGGTCAAAGTTCCAGGCGTGGTCGGCAAAAGCCAATTGGCGATCCCTCCTCAGCCAGCTCCGAGTGAAGGACGCCAGTCGCTGTGCAGCGGGTGGCGGAGTGTCCGGAACCCGAGGTCGGTGAGGCCCGGCCCCGAGGTCAGTCTGGTTCGCGCCTGCTAGGGGTGTGTTTACCGCGCGCGCGAGGCAGCGCTCGCGACGGCCTTGAGCGACGCGGTGACAATGTTCCCGTCGATGCCAACGCCCCATACCGTCACATCGTGCTGATCGCGAATTTCGATATAGGCGATGGCCTGAGCGTCGGCGCCGGCACCCAGCGCGTGCTCGCGGTAATCGCCAACTGTCAGCGTAATACCGCATTCGACCCGCAGCGCATCGACAAACGCGTCGATCGGCCCGTTGCCGACCCCCTCGATCTTGCGCTCGACACCGTCGATCAGCACCGACGCGGCGATGCGCCTTTGGTTCGGCGCGCCCGGCTCCGGGAACAGATTATAATCGATTAGCGCAATACGCTCTCCGCCGAGGTAGGTCTCTTGAAACAGCGACCAGATATCGGCGCTGGTCAGCTCCTTGCCGGTGCGATCCGCTACTTCCTGCACCCGCTTCGAAAATTCGATCTGCAAACCACGCGGCAGGTCGAGACCATGGTCGGCCTTCAACACATAGGCAACCCCGCCCTTGCCCGACTGGCTGTTGACCCGGATCACCGCCTCGTAGGTGCGGCCGAGATCCTTTGGATCGATCGGCAGGTAGGGAACTTCCCACAACTCGTCATTGCGTTTTTCGAGCGCTTCGAACCCTTTTTTGATCGCATCCTGATGCGAGCCCGAAAACGCCGTATAGACGAGTTCGCCCGCATAGGGATGGCGCGGGTGGACCGGCAGTTGATTGCAGTGCTCGACAGTGCGGACGATCTCGTCGATATCGTGGATCTCGAGAACGGGGTCGACCCCTTGGCTAAACAGGTTCAGCGCCAAAGTCATCACGTCGACATTGCCGGTGCGCTCGCCATTGCCGAACAATGTGCCCTCGACGCGATCGGCTCCGGCCATGACGCCGAGTTCGGTCGCCGCCACAGCGGTGCCACGATCATTGTGGGGATGCAGGCTTAAAACGATGCTGTCGCGGTCGCGGATGTTGCGCCCGAACCACTCGATCTGATCGGCGTAGACATTCGGTGCTCGCCATCTCAACGGTCGCCGGCAGGTTCAAGATGGTTTTTTTCGCGGGCGTGGGCCGCCAAACATCCATCACCGCCTCGCAGATCTCGACGGCAAAATCGAGCTCCGTGCCTGTGAAGCTCTCGGGTGAATATTGATAGATGATCTCGGTTTCCGGCATCGTCTCGGCGAGATCGCGGATCAGCCGTGCACCGTTCACGGCGATGTCAATGATGCCGTCTTTGTCGAGGCCGAAGACGACGCGGCGCTGCAACGTCGAAGTCGAGTTGTAAAGGTGCATGATCGCGCGCTTTGCGCCGCGGATCAATTCGAAGCTGCGTGCGATCAGTTCGGGGCGAGCCTGCGTTAGGACCTGAATTGTCACGTCATCGGGCACAAGATCCTGCTCGACGAGTTCGCGGACAAAAGCAAAGTCGGTTTCCGAGGCGGCGGGAAAGCCGACCTCGATCTCCTTAAAACCAAGCTTGACCAAAAGGTCGAACATGCGACGCTTACGGTCAGGCCCCATCGGCTCGACTAGCGCCTGATTGCCGTCCCGTAGATCGACACTACACCATATTGGTGCACGGTCGATGACGCGGCCCGGCCAGCGTCGGTCGGGTAAGTTGATCGGCGTAAACCGGCGATATTTATGGATCGGCATAGGCATAGGGAAACTCCTGAAGCGGAATGAGGCCGCGAAGCGGCCGTGCCATGGGTCGACTGAGCGGCCAGCGGCAAGTTAGCGCCGCCAGCCGCTACTAAGTCGCCGGGTAGAATTCGCTGACACGGGCGTTGAGGGGCTAGCGTACAGAGCCGGTGCAATAATCAGTCGGAAGGAGGACATCGCAAAAACCGCATCGAGACCCGTATTCCCAGACCGGGAACAAATCGTTCCTATATCGACGCCCGTCAGGACGCCGAGGCAGTAAGTCGCAGGTTTTTGCGGTCAATCGACATTCGTCTTCTGCCTATCAGAACCAGGGCGGCAGGTCAACCCTTTTGATCCATAATCGTTATTTGGGATGGACGCGACGGCGAGCCAATGGCAGCCTGACCCGAAGCTCGGCGGTTAATTTGAAATTCAATGCCGTAGCAAACCTGTTCAAGCGATCTGATTGAAACGCTCGGCGAACCGAGGAGTTTTATAACCTGTATCGTTTCTGCCACTGTTGCCCCACAGCAACAGGGCGGCGCAAAAACCCTCAACCCGGTCTGGCTCGATTGACTCGGAATCAGGGTTCGATAGTATTGGCGATAATGAAATTGTGTCGTGCGCTGTATCGATCGCGTTCCGATAAATAGTGGTCGAGATTGCACCTTCTGGGTTCGTTACTCGATCTATCAAAAACGGGGGCATGTTCGCCCAGCGTGCGGGGTCGACGTGGCAAAGAGGGGATCTGGCCGGGTTATTGCGGCCGGAGATACGGGGGCAAAGTGGAACAAGCGTCCGGACGAGCAAATATTGTGCCCTTTCCGCCGGCGGCGCAGCGGATTCACCCGCGGGTTGAGGGTGGACCCGTGGGAATTGCCGAAAATTACGAATTTACGGAATCAGAACAAGCACTCTTATGCCGCTGGTTTTCGGCGATGAAGTATGCTTTTCCCGGAACGGAAGGCGTGATGATCGTCAGTCATCTCGAGAATTACTCCGCCGTGGGCTTGTACAACCGCGGCGCCGGTGCGCCGAACTGCCTGATCGCCAAGCACGAGGCGCGAGAGAGTACACGCTATTTCTGGTCGACAGAGGTCGATCCGCCGCGGCCGATCGGCGATCTGTCAGAAATCATCAATGCCCATATTCGGGCCATTCGCCCGCCGCGGAACGAAAAGAGCTGGCTTGATCCGGCTGGTTGGCTCAAGGTCTATGCGTCGCGGCTGATTGCGACGCAGCTGCAGGTCGTATAACGTGGGGAGTTCGCCCTAGGCATTTAGGCGGAGGCCACCGCGCAATCAAATCGCGCTTTCTGCGGCCATGTTCCGGTGCACAATAGGCCCATGCAGACGCACAATTCGCCCTCGCGCGATTTGATCCTTGTCACGGGAGGTGCCGGCTTTATCGGATCTCATATCGTGCATGATTTGGCGACGGCAGGGCTGCGCGTCGTTATTGCAGATTTGCTCCGATCGGACAACAAATGGCGCAATATTGCCGGGGCGGGGCTGCATGACCTGATCCGGCCGGAGGCGATATTCGAGTGGCTCGCGCGAAATGGCGGGCAAGTCGCGATCATCATACACATGGCGGCGATCTCGACGACGATCGAGCCCGATGTCGATCGCTATGTTGCGAGCAACATCCGCCTTACGCTCGATTTGTGGCAATGGTGCGCGACTACGCGGACGCGCTTTATCTATGCTTCATCTGCGGCGACCTATGGTGACGGCAGGGCGGGTTTTGTCGACGACGAGAGCCCGTCGGCACTCGCCGAACTCTATCCTCTCAATCCTTACGGCTGGAGCAAGCATATCGTCGACCGTCGTCTGATCGACGATGTGAGGCGCGGACTGCCGGTGCCGCCGCAATGGGCAGGACTCAAATTTTTCAACGTCTACGGTGCGCACGAGGCGCATAAGGGCCCAATGCAGTCAATGGTGGCCAAGATCGTGCCGCTTGTCCGCAACGGCGAGGCCGTCACGCTGTTCCGCTCACATCATCCGCGATATGCAGATGGCGGGCAGTTGCGCGATTTTGTTTATGTCAAAGACTGTGTCGCCGTTGTCAGATGGCTGCTCGACAATGCCGGCGTAAGCGGCCTGTACAATGTCGGAACGGGAACGGCGCGTAGCTTCCTCGATCTGGCAAATGCGGTCTTTAATGAACTCGGCCACGAGCCAAACATTCGCTTTGTCGACACGCCGCCAGCTCTGCGTGCCCAGTATCAATATTTTACGCAAGCCGATCTCACGAAACTGCGTGCTGCCGGTTATACAGCGCCGTTTCACCCCCTCGAAAGCGGCGTCAAGAGATTACACCCGCGGTTTGTCAGAAAATTAGGATTCCGTTACACGGCAATCGCCGGATGCGCCGTGATCGTCTTTGATGTTTCGCGCCTGATCGCGCGCGCGGCGCACGTGACCCCGACCGGGATTGACCGGGTCGAACTCGCCTATGCCCGATATTGGATTTCCGGAACAAAGCCGGCATGCTTCGTTCGGGCAAATCGATGGGGTGGTTTGACCCTATTGCCGCAAACCGCGATTGAGCGCTACGTCGCGGCCCTCGGCGCATTGTGGCGCGATGGCCCCAGCTTGCGCCGCCGCGGGCGGGTGCGATGGGCGGCCTTCCGCGTGCAATTCGCCGGTTCGCTCCTCAGGCAGGCGCTGATACATCACGCTCTGCGCGATGCAGCCAAACCGGTATACTTGCTGGTATCGCACCATCATCTCGAACAGCGTCGTCTCATCGCGCGGTTGAAGCGGCGGTACGGCATGTCATTCGTGTGCCTGATCCACGATTTGATCCCGGTCGAGTTTCCGGAATATGCCCGGCCGGGCCAAGACGAGAAGCACCGGCGACGCGTTAAGACCGCTGCGGCGCTTGCCGATGCCATGATCGTCCCCTCTGCCGCGACCGAACACGTGCTGCGCGCTCAGATCGGGAACCGCAACTCTGCCCTTCGCACACTGGTGGCGCCGTTTGGGATCGAGCTGCCAACGCTCGCCGCAACTGCGGCGGTCCGACCGGATCGGCCCTATTTCGTTTGCCTCGGCACGATCGAGCCACGCAAAAATCATCTGCTGTTGCTCAATCTGTGGCGCGACTTCGTCGCTCGATCAAGGCTGCCAACCGCCGGGGCTGGTGCTGATCGGCCGGCGCGGATGGGAGATCGAAGGCATAGTGGACATGCTGGACCGCTGTCACGCCTTGCGCGGGATCGTATCGGAAGCCCGCCGCATATCCGATACGCAAGCGGTTCAGGCACTGAAGAATGCCCGGGCCTTACTGCTGCCCTCCTATGCCGAAGGCTTCGGCTTTCCGCTTCTGGAAGCACTGGCGTGCGGCACTCCGGTGCTGTGCAGCGATATCCCGGCTCTGCGCGAAATTGGCGGCGATATACCTGAGTATTTCGACCCGCTCGATGGCGCCGCCTGGCGTGCTGCGGTCCTCGATTACGCGCAGGACCCTTCGCCGCGGCGTGAGGACCAGCTGCGGCGCATGGAAGGATGGCAGCAGCCGCGCTGGGCCGACCATTTCGCCGCGGTCGAGGCGTTGCTGGCCGAGCTTGCAGCGCCAGCAACTAGCGCCGACTAACCGGCGGACAAGCCGCGCCGGGCAAGATGGCGCATAACGCCGGCGATATCGGTCGGTTCGGCTGCGACTCGTCTGCTTTCTTCCGATAGGATTTGCACGGCGTCACGGATCTGGTCGCTGCTGTGCTCGGCGGTCAGGAAGAAGCGGAGCCGGGCCGAACGCTCGGGCACGGCGGGATAAAGAATCGGCTGGACATTGATGCCGCGGCTAAACATCTCTTGCGAGAGCCGTGCGGCGCGGATCGAGCTGCCGGTGATGATCGGCACGATCGAGGCCCCTATCGACCCGCCGACATCAAGACCGGCTTCCCGCGCAAGATGCAGGAACTGTGTAGCCCGCTCGTTAAGGCGCTGCACCCGCTCGGGCTCGCGCTGCAAAAGGCCGAGAGCCGCCAGAGCTGCGGCCGCAGCTGGCGGCGCCATCCCAACCGAAAAGACAAAGCCGGGAAGAGCCAGTTTCAAATAGTCAATCAGTTCGGCCCGCCCAGCGATATAGCCGCCGCACGATACCAGAGCCTTGCTGAGCGTCCCCATCCAGATATCGACGTCCGCCGGATCGATCCCAAAATGGTCGGCAGTGCCAAAGCCGTGCGGCCCGAGAACCCCGAGCGCATGCGCTTCGTCGACCATCAGCCAGGCATGATGCCGCCTCGCCATCGCGATAAAGGCCGGCAGATCGGCGACGTCACCGTCCATACTGTAGTGGCCTTCGATCACCAACAACGCGTGCCTATGCTGCGACCGCGCCTCGGCGAGCAGTCGGTCGGCAGCTTCGTGGTCGAGATGCGGGAACGGCACGCGCCGTGCCCCTGACAACTTCGCACCCTCGATGATGCTGTTGTGGATCAACGCGTCGTGGACGAGCACGTCGTTGCGGCCGAGCAGATGACCGATCAGCGTAACATTGGTCGAATGACCTCCGACCAATGCGATGCTGTCCTCGGCGCCGTGCAGCTCAGCCAACGCTTTTTCGAGCTCACGATGGATAGGCCGCTCGCCCGACACCGGACGGCTGGCCGAGACCGATGTACCCCAGCGGTCGATTGCCGCCTTGGCGGCGGCAGCGATTTCCGGATGGCCATTGAGTCCGAGATAATTGTATGAGGCAAAATTGACGTAGGGCTTGCCGTCGATGATTGTCTCCGCCCCGGCAATGCCTTCATGGACTCGAAAAAACGGATCGGCAATCCCGAGAAATTCCGCGGCCTCTCGTAGAAGGCGAATATCGTTGGCGCCCTCCAGTTCGGCCACGCTCAGCCGGCCGGCTGCGCCGATCTCGCGACGATTATGATCTGGCGCCCTGATTGCCGGCCGTCGCGAGGTTGCGGCCGACAATTTTTCCAGAAGTCGCGCTTTCGCCTGCGCCGACAAGCCAAAGACATTGCGGCCCGAGCCCAACTGATCACTCCGCTGCGGTTTTTGGCGAGACCACCGTCCGAGCCATCGCGCCTACCGCTTCGTCGAAACCCCCATGACGTGCGGCGAGCGTCTCGATTTCGACGCCTTCCGCGCGGACGGTGAGCCCGTTCCCGAGCCGGATCGCGATTGAAGCAACACTCGTGCCCTCGACGAGCGAGACCAGCGGCAGATCAATTCGCAACCGGCCTTCGAGCGCGAGCCGCAGTTCGACGGCCATCAGCGAATCCATTCCCAGCTCCGAGAGCGGGCGCATTCGATCCAGATCGCCCGGCGGCAATCGCAGGATGCGCTCTGCCTCTTCGGCGACCACCTTCTGTAGCAGCGTCTGAGCTGCATCCGGATCGAGGCTCCGCAGGCTTTCCATGAGTCGCTCGTCGGTTGCGGATCCCTCATGATTGTAACGAATTTCAGAAAACAGAGGGGTCCCGAGCACCGGCAGAATGCGCCTCGCCTCGCCCCAGTTGGCGTCGGCGAAGCTGACCACCGGCAGTCCGCTTGCAAGCATTGCCGGCAGTACCGCTAAGGCTTGCGAGGCGGGGATTGGGACAGCGCCGAGCCGGCGCGCCAGCGCCTCGCGCATCTCCGGCCGCTGCGCCAGGTAGCCGGCATCTTCGATCGGTCCCCATCCGACGGCCAATGCTGGCCGGCCTTCGGCATGACGGCGACGCGCCAGCGCTTCCAGCGCCAGGTTGGCGGCGACATAAGCGCCCTGCCCCGGCGCACCGAGCAGGGTCGTTGCTGACGAGAACAGCAAAAAAAGCTCGATCGGATCGCCGCGCGTCAGCTCATCCAGTGCGATGGCGCCGGCGATCTTGGGGCGAAGCACGTAATCCACACCGGCCGGGTCAATTTCGGCTGCGAGCCGGTCGTCGATAGCTGCGGCGGCGTGCACGACCCCACACAACGGCGGCTGGCTCGCGCGGATTTCGGTCAACACTGCCGCCAACGACGCACGGTCGGCGACATCGCCGCGATACACTCGAACATCGGCGCCAGCGGCGGTTAATTCCGCGATACGCGCCTCACACCCGGGGGTCTCTAGGCCGCGGCGACCAAGCAATGCGATGGCACGAGCCCCCCGCGAAACAAGCCAGCGTGCTGCTTCGAAGCCGAATCCTTCGATCCCACCGGTGACGAGATAGGTAGCATCGGCGCGCACCGCAAAATTAGTCGGCGCACGTACCGGAAACACGTCATCGCGATCCGGCACCAGCACCAGTTTCCCGATATGCCCCGAGGCCTGCATCAGGCGAAATGCCTCGTCAAACTCGGAGTAGCGAAATGTACGATGGGCCAATGGACGGATCACACCGTCCCTTAGCAAGGTCGAAACTTCCGCAAGCAATGAGCGGGCGAGCGCTGGCCGGCGCAGCGGCAGCTGATCTATATCGATCGCGAAATACGACACGTTATGGCGAAGCGGCCGCAAGTGCAGACGGCGATTGAGATAGAAGTCGCGTTTGCCCAGTTCGAGAAAACGGCCGAACGGACGGAGCAGCTCGAGGCTGCGCTCCATCGCCTCGCCGCTCAAGGAATTGAGAACAACATCGACCCCCGCACCGCCGGTGATCTCGCGCACCTGATCGGCGAAGGCGAGGTCACGCGAATCAAACACATGATCCGCTCCGGCCAGCCGCAAAAACGTTCGCTTCGTCTTGGACCCGGCAGTCGCGATCACCACCGCCCCGCGATGTTTGGCGTATTGTATCGCGGCGAGCCCGACCCCGCCGGCTGCGGCGTGAACCAGCACATGCTCCCCTGCTTCGAGCTGTGCCAGATGCCCCAGCGCGTAAATGACCGTGATGAAGGCCACCGGCAGCGTCGCTGCCGCGACAAAGCCGAGGCCGGCCGGGAGCGGAACCGCAGCCTCGGCGGTGGTAACGACGCGCGTCCCCAGCGCGGCCGGGGCTAACGCCATGACGCGATCGCCGATCGTCAAGCTCGTAACGCCGGCACCGACCGCGCGCACGACCCCGGCGCATTCGAGGCCATAAGTCGCTCCGGCAAAGCCGTCGATCAGGGCCTCTTCGGGCAACAGGCCCATCGCCCACATGACGTCGCGGAAATTCAGCCCCGCTGCGTGAACTTCGATCTCGATTTCACCCGGTCCGAGGGCGCGCGTTGCGCGGGAAACCCATCCCAGCGAATGGAGACCGCCGGTCGGCCCGGCGGTTAATGTCAGCGCGCCTCCGCGCGATCTAAAGTGCGGAGGCAGACCCGAGCGCAGGCGCATTACATGTCGGCCTTGCGGCGTCCATACAATTTCGGTTTCGGTTTTCGCGGCAGCGATCTCCTCGGCGATGTGATGGGCGAGCGACTTCGCACTTTCAGCTCCGGCGAGGTCGAGCATTCGCAGCGACAGCCGCGGCAACTCATTGGCGAGAACGCGTGCGAACCCCCATATCGCGGCGCCGGCGAGCCCGGTTTGGCGGCCGCCGACTGTCGCCTGTTGCGTATCGGTCGTAACGATCAACAGGTGAGCGCAGTGTTCTACTGCCGAACGGGCGATGCGCGCCAAAGACGCAATTTGCGTCGCTACGCCGCTCGTCGCCTCCGGCTCTGCGGCGATGAAAATGACGATCGCGGACCCGTCCTCGTGCCCTGCGATGTGTCGCTCTGCGGCGGACGGATCGCCGGCTTCCGCCAAGGCCAGGTAATGCCCGTCAGCTTCCAGTCGGTCCGTGAGCGCGCGACTGAGCGGGGTATCTTCGGCGATCACGGCGATGGTGCGGGACGGCACGGGTTCGACGGCCACCGGGTCGCGTCCAGGCGGCGCATTGCCCCAGAACGCGGCAACCGGCCACGGTCCGTCGGTCAGCGACGCGGCTGCTGCCACCTTAAACCCAGCGTCGGTAAGTTCGGCTTGCCACTCCTCGCCCGAGCGCAGCGGCGAGATTGACGCGCCCCAACGATCCCGCGACCACCAAGCCGCATCCTGGCCGAACACGATATCCCAAACCGCATTGGGCTCCGGTTCAACCGCAATAAACAGCCCGCCCGGCACTAGCAGGTCGCGCAGCCCTGCCAATGCTGCAGCATCCAACCGCAAGCGCGCGCATGTATTTGCCGCGAGCACAATATCGAAGAGCTTATCGCCGATAAGGTCCGCCGCAGCGCCAGGCACCCAACGACATGCCGAAGCGCCAGCGAAGGACTTCGTGATCGCGGAAAGGCGATCGAATTGCTCGGCATCGGGGCTCGTCGCGACATAGGCGATCGCAGCCGGCGACTTCATCAGATAGTTGAGGAACCGACGCGTCATCATTCGGCTCGGCGCCGATTTCGAGGATGCGTAATGGCCGATCACTCGGCCAACGGGCGGCGATCGCGGACAAGGCTTCGCCGAGCATATCGCTGCCCACGGCGCTCGCCGGCGAAGCGTCGACGAAATGCTCGACCATCATCGGCGGC
Organism: uncultured Alphaproteobacteria bacterium; assembly: GCA_963846635.1. Classification (GTDB taxonomy): domain Bacteria; phylum Pseudomonadota; class Alphaproteobacteria; order ATCC43930; family CGMCC-115725; genus AP-15. The sequence continues at coordinate 39,091 of CAWJXM010000039.1, forward strand.
GCTGGCTCCGACCGCACTGGTCCAGCAGTAAGAAGGGCGGGCAATCGGTCGAGGGCTTCACCAATAATCGCGAGTTCGCCGACGAGATCGGGTGCGTCGGCCAATAGCAGCCGCCAGATCTCGGCGGCCTCAGGCAGATCGGCTTCGCCCTCGATCCGCCATTCGCCCTGATCCTCCCTGGCGCCGCCCAGGCGCTCGATCGATCGCAACAGGCACTCGGCCAACCCGGTTGCGGTTGGGGAGATCCGCCCGCGGTCGACAAGATCCTTCAGCGAAAAGGCCTGTTCGGGGGTGACGAGCGCGCGCCACAGACGGAATGCGGCGGCGCCGATCATGGCTTCGAGCAGCGCGCTCTGTTCGCACCGCTCGGGATCGGATGCCTTTGCAACCAGTCGCGTTAGAACGATGCCACCCTCCGCCAACGCCTCGGGAGGCCCCCGAGCGACCAGGGGAGCCGGGACCAGATCGACACGAAACATGCGCTCGGCGGCCGATCCGTAATGGCTCAGCTCGACGCGCCGAAACCAACAATCCGTTACCTCCGCAACGAGATCACTCAACTCGTCGTAAAGGAAAAAATCAGCCGACGCCGATCTCGCGCCGATGCGGGTCAATCGCAGTTCGGCGCGGCGGCAAATGCGCCCATAGGGTGCGGCGAGCCGCACCCTCCCAAACCGCCACGGCAAAAAGCTGCCCTCGCCCTCGTCCGTCTCCCGCCGGGCTATAGCCAGCAAGGCCAACAAGCCCTGCAGCGCACCGTCGAGCAAAACCGGGTGCAGAAAATAGGCCTCGAGCGGCTCGCCGATATTCGTCGGGTCGAGATGCACGACAGCCCGGTCCGGCGACAAAACCTCGACGCAATCGATCGTGCGGAAGCGAGTGCCGTACTCCAGCCCCATTCGAGCGGCGATCCGATAGAGGCTGTCGCGATCGACGGAATGGCTTGCATCGGCTTCGGGTAATTGTCTATGGCCCAATCCATGATGGCCGGCGGCGATGCGGCCGACGGCATGAAGGGTCATCGGTTCGCTCGACAGCCTCGGTCGACTGACCAGCTCCCAATCGCCATCCTCCGATGTCAGTGCCATGCGCAATTCGCGCATTCGCCCCTTTTCGAACGGCAATGGGCGCCGGATCTCGACCTCGGCAGCTTCGAGAACCGGCGCATCCGGCCACCGCCAATGGGCAGCGGCGAGCGCCGTTTCGATAATCGCCGCAGCCGGAAAGACCGCTACGCCTTCGATGGCGTGGTCTGCGATCCAGGGAAGAACCTGCGCGTCGAGGTGATTGACCCAACAAGGGTAATGACCGCGCTGGCGAAATCCAAGCAATGGATGATCGAGCGGCGGGTCCACGAGATCCACAGCCTCGACGGTCTTGTCGAGCCAGAAGCGCTGGCGATCCCAGTGATAGAGCGGCAGGCCGCGCGCATCGGCCTCACCGTCAAAGAGCGATGATGATAACCAGTCGTACCCGGCAACCCAGCACTGTGCCGCTATTGCGGGAAACGGATCAGCATTACCTTGATTGCGCGTCAGGCTCGACAGGACCCGGCCCTCCACGTCTGTCGAACCCAGTGCCTCGATCAAATAGGAACGCAGGATCGGGCGCGGCCCGATCTCGACAAAGATGTTAAATCCCTCACCGATCAGTGCAGCTGTTGCCTCGGCAAAGCGGACCGGATCTCGGATGTTGCGCCACCAATGTTCGGCGCCGAGCAGCTCATTTGTGACGAAGCCTCCAGTCACTGTGGAGGCCAATCTCGCCGCCGGATGCTTGGGCGAAAGCTCGGTCAGACTCGTCAGTAACTCGCCGCGAACCGGATCCATCAACCGTGAATGAAACGCGAAGTCGAGATCGAGCGGGCGGCACGAGATCCCGCGCTCACCAGCCGCCACGGCGAGGCGCCCGATCTCGTCCGCCGGGCCGGAGACGGTGACCGACCGCGCGGCGTTCGATGCCGCGATTTCTGCCCCGCTGCCGAGCTCGGCCAAAAACTCGGCCGTCGCTTCGTATCCCAGCCCCAGCGCCGCCATTCGACCCATACCAGCAGTCGATTGCTGGATACGGCTGCGAGCAGCGATGACCCGCGCCGCGTCGGCCAGCGACAACGCTCCCGCAGCCCAGGCCGCCGCAATCTCTCCGACACTGTGCCCGAGATAGCCCTTGGCGGTGATTCCGGCTGCGCGCAATGCGCCGACGATGCCGACCTGGATTGCAAACAGTATCGGCTGGGCAATATCGGCGCGCGCGACCCCGATCGCGTCGAGACCGCCTTCGATCCGCTCGGCAACCGACCAGCCGAGCGCCGGACGCAGGATCTCGTCCACCTCCTCGACTGCAGTACGGAAAGCCGCATTGGCGTGCAGCGCCGCCCGCCCCATGCCCGGAAATTGCGCACCATTGCCGCAAAAAACAAAAGCGAGCCGAGCTCCGGCAACAGCCATTCCAGTGACGAGTTCAGAGGTCGGTTCATTGGCCAGAAACCGATCCAGTGAGCGCGCCACATTCGAACGATCACCGCTTAGGGTCGCCAAGCGATAGCGATGGTGGTCGCGCCCGCGCGCCGCGGCGTGCAGCAATCGCGGCAGCTGCTCATTTGGTGTCCCTTCAATCAGCGTGCGCCAGCTACCGCCCAGTGCTCGCAACGACGCCTCGGCGGCAGCAGAGATCAGCAGCGGTGGCGTTGGCAGCGCACTGGCGGGCCGAGGGCGTTGCGGCGCCAAGGCAAGTACGGCATGCGCATTGGTCCCGCCAAACCCAAACGAATTCACCCCGGCGATGGCTTGTTTCGCCCCAGCAATCGGCTCGGGCACACGAACCAGCCGCAGATTAAGGCCGGCGAAATCGATATTCGGGTTCGGCGTTTCGCAATGGAGGGTCGGAGGCATGACGCCGTGTTCGAGCGCCAGCACCGCTTTCAACAGGCCGGCTATTCCCGATGCCGCCTCCAAATGGCCGATATTGGTTTTGACCGAACCGATCGGCAACGGCTCCTGACGGGTCGATCCGAGAGTATGCCCGACCGCGCTGGCTTCGACGGGATCTCCCGCAGGGGTTCCAGTGCCGTGCATTTCGAAAAAGGCGAGCTCGTCCGCTGCGACGCCGCAATTGCGATAGACCGAGGCCAGCAGTGCCTCCTGCGCGGCCGCGCTCGGCAGCGACAATCCGATCGTCCGACCATCCGAATTAGAGCCTGTCGCCAGGACCAGCGCGCGGATCGGATCCCGATCGGCAAGCGCATCGGCGAGCGGCTTGATGATGACGACCGCGCCGCCTTCGCCGCGAACATAGCCATCGGCGCGCTCATCAAACGCAAAGCATCGGCCGCGCCGCGACAGCATTGATGCCCGACAAAACCCGAGAAACGGGTAGGGCGTCAGCAGCAGATTGACGCCGCCAACGATCGCGCTGGCAATCTGGCGGCTGCGTATCGCTTCGCAAGCGTGGTGCAGTGCGACCAGCGAAGACGAACAGGCGGTATCGATAGCAAGACTGGGGCCGCGCAGATCGAAGACGTAGGAAATTCGGTTGGCGAGGATGCTCAGCGCGTTGCCAGTCATGAAATACAAATCACCGGCTGCCGGATCGCCGAGGCTCAGATCCGAATAGTCGGTCGACGATGCGCCGATATAAACGCCGATGTCAGTCCCGCGGATTCGGCTCGGCGGAATTCCGGCGTCTTCGAAGGCGTGCCAGACCAGCTCCAGAAGCACGCGCTGTTGCGGGTCCATCTGCACCGCTTCGCGCGGCGAGATGCCGAAAAAAGCGGGCTCGAACTGATCGACGCCGTCGATCAGCCCCGCGGCCCAGGTATAGCTCTTGCCCGGCTCGGTGCGTTCGGGATGATAGAAGAAGCGAGTGGACCAGCGCCGAGAATCGACTTCGCCAACCGCATCCCTCCCGGCAACGAGGAGCTCCCAGAACGCGTCCAGCCCGTCAGCCCCTGGAAATCGGCAAGAGGCGCCGATGATCGCGATCGGCTCGTCACGCACGCCCGAGCGCCGGGTGCAGAGTACCAATTTTACACCTCCCCCTCGGACCGCCCCAACCGCAGAGCGAGCGGCAATCTACACTGTTCTAAAGGAATTCGGGATATTCAGCCATGCAGCGCGGCGAGCGCGTCGTAGACCAGGCGATCGATCTCGATGCCTTCGCGCGACAGCCGCTCGCGGCTTTTAAAGGCGCGCTCGCCGGGGATGCGGATTTCGGTCACGCCAGGAGCGGGCGGAACATTCTTTATGCGCTCGATCAGTGCAGTGACCTCGCGTTTAAAATCGGCGAGCGGGACCAAGAGATCGGGTTTGAACACGATAAAAAGATAGCCGTCATCCCCGTCGGGATCGATGGCCGAGCCGGCAAGCACGCCCAACGCCTGAACGATAAAGCCGAGCCCATATCCCTTGTGGCCGCCAAATGGCAGCAGCGCACCCTGCCGCGCGGCGGTGGGGTCGCGGGTCGGTCGGCCATGCGAATCAATCGCGACACCTTCGGGCAGCGATTGCCCGAGCCGCTCCCGCAAAGCGAGTTCGGTGCCCATAAAGGCCGAGGTTCCCATGTCAAGAACGACCGGGCCTTGCGAGGACGGCATACCAAAGGCGATTGGATTTGTGCCGAGCGCGGCGCGCGTTCCGCCAAAAGGGGCGACGCTGCGGGCCGAACTCGCGGTATGGATGCCGACGAGGTCGGCCCTTGCGATCATCTCGCAATAATAGGCGCTGCGTCCGCTCATCCAGCTATTGGTCACGCCAACCAGCGAGAAACCGCGCAACTCGGCTTTGGCAATTGCGGCGCGCGTCGCATAGTACATCGCCAACATGCCGACATTGTTGCCGCCGTCATACAGCGTCGAAACCTCGGTTTCGCGGATGACCGTCATCGGCCGGCGGGGGCGCTTGAAGCGGCGGTGCTCGGGAATATTCAAGATCTTCGCCAAGCCCGAATATTCATAGCCGCACAGCGCCGCATCGATCATGTGATCGGCAAGAATCCGCGCTTCCTCGGCACTGTAGCCGATGCCGCGCAACGCGCGCTCGGAATGCTCGCGGGCTTCTTCGACACTCAGACGGATTCGATCGGACGCCATCTCTTCCCTCGGATCTGCCGCGGCCAACTAGCCGTGCTCGACGCGAAACACAGCCTTGCCGGCGATCTGCCGATCGCGCAGCCGCGGCCCGATATTCGCCACCTCGCGCCAGCTGCTCTCGACGAGAGCGAGCTTTAGCGAGCCCTCGGCGACCAGCGATGCGAGCAGCGCCAGATCCGGCCCAAACCGCTCTTCGGCCTCGGAGGTGAAGTACGAGAAGCTCTGGATGCGGGCATTGGGGTGCTCGGCAAAGTCGCGGAAATTGATCGAGGTCGGCTCGCCCGAGGAATTTCCGAAGATAACGATGGTTCCCTTCGCTTCAACACGGGCAATCGCGGCAGCCAGCGACGCCCCGCCCGCAGCCTCCAGGATCAGCTCGAAACGCCCTTCTGCCTGGTCGATGCCATAGACGAGCTTGTCGGCCCCGCGCAAATGCTGCCCGCGCTCGGGCGAGCCCACGATTGCGGTGATATGTGCTCCTGAGCGCGCGGCGATCTGCACGGCCATGTGCCCGACACCGCCCGCAGCACCGGTCACCAGCACCCGCTTGCCGAGCAATGGCGCACCGTGCCGCAATGTGCGCAACGCGGTCAGCCCCGCGACCGGCAAGGCCGCCGCTTCTTCAAAGCCGACATTGTCGGCAAGTGCCGCCATCCGGTGAGCCGGCACCGCCACCCGCTGCGCCCACCCGGCATTATCGGTCAAGGCGACGACCCGGGTGCCGGCGGGCGGGCCGCTGCCGTTGGCCGCTGCCTTCAACACGACGCCGCTGATGTCCTGACCCGGCCGCCATCCTTCCGGCCGGACCTGCATCAGCCGCAACTCGCCGCGGTTCAGCGAAAACGCCCGCACCTCGAGGAGGGCCTCGTTCGGCGCGGGCGACGGCTCCGGCACTTCACGGATCTCAACGGGTGCGCTGCCGTTTGGGGTGTTGACGATCGCGAGCATGACTGCCCCCCATTGCCCCTCACCCCGTCCCTCTCCCCGCGCGCGGGGAGAGGGAGGGGTGAGGGGGCCTTCCGCGAATGGAATCAATTGAGCCGCAGGTCGGTGATGTGCCGCGGATCAGGCTTAAGCTCGCCGCGTTCGACCCGGGTGACGATCTCCGTCAGTATCTTGTTGGTCGGTGCAGGGAGCCCGACCTCCTCGCCCTTTTTGACGACAAAGCCGTTCAGGAACTGGATTTCGGTCCGCCGCCCCTTGAACATGTCCTGGCCGGTCGAGGGCCGGTGTTCGCCGCCGCCGGGCCGACTGGCCTCGGCGAGGCGGTGCTCATCGATCTCTCTTTGCGCTGCTGGATCGCCCTCGCCGGCGCGGGCCAAGGTCTCGGGATCCATATGGCTGACCTCATCAAAGGTGTAGCCGAGCGCTTGGCCGACCCGGATCGCCTCGCTGCCGAGCCGGTTCGAGAAATGGCGAATCACGTCGTTCTTGATCATGTCGCGCGAGATCATGCCGGTGCAGGCCGACAATCCGTTGCCCATGACATTGGTGACGAGCTTCGACCAGCGCTCGCCCCACAGATTCTCGGTTACCATTGCGCTGTCGGAGTAGCTGAGGAGCCGGCATATCTCCTTGGCGCGATCGGTGATGCGGCCATGCACCTCGCCGACGCGGAAGACGGTGTGGCGCGATCCCGATTTGCCGGCTGCGCGCCGCACCTGCCCTGGCGCGTGCAGTTCGACCGTGATCGAGCTGGCGATCGAACCCAGGGTCTTGCCCCAGCCGACAATCCCGGCGATCGTCTCCTCATTCATGCAATTCTGCAGCGACACGACAAACCCGTTCGGCGCCAGGTACTGCTTGATCATCGCCGTAGCCCAGGCGGTGTCGTAGGATTTCATGCAGACAAAGGCGATATCGATCGGCGCCTCCTTGCTGAGCTGCTGCGCCTCGGTCAGGTGCAGCGCGCGCGGCTTGACCGTGAACGGCTCGACATCGCGAATATGGGTGATGCACAGTCCGTCCTTGCGGATCGCTTCGACGTTTTCGGGCCACGGGTCGATATAGGTTACGTCTTCGCCCGCCTGCACCATGTGCGCGCCGGCATAACCGCCGACCGCTCCCGCGCCGACGATCGCGATCTTGTTTTTAGCCATAGTCTCCTCCGCTCCAGGCTCGCGGCGCGGCCCGCCGCGCGCTCCTGCAGCAATCCTAATACGGCGCTGCCATCCACGTCACCCTATCGCTTTGGCGCCGCGGGTCTGCGCGATCGCGGCGCGCGGCGCGGTGGTGCCGGGGCACGGCGCCGAACCGGGGGTTTCGCCGCTCCTTTCGTAGGTGTTCGTCTTGTGGGGGTTCGATCGGCTTTGGTCGCCCGACGCCAATCGAACACCATCCCGAACGGGATCCCGACGATCCCGACAGTCATCAAGCCACTGGCGAGCCGCGCGAGCGCGTCAATCTCGGCAACGACCACAATCAGTCCGAGCACGAGCCCGGCGCCAAAGGTCAGCAAGGCGATCTTGGTGTAGCGCATCCGTTGCGGCCAGCGAAGGTGACCCGTAATCTCTCCACCTATAGGGTCAACACCGCGCTGAAAGGGCGCCAAGGTCAAAGAGGGAAAAATATGATCGAGGTCGAGCGGCCGACGGATCTTGCGCAATTTGTCGGCCAGGAGATCGGCGTCAGCGATTGGTTCACGATCGATCAGACGATCATCGATAAATTCGCCGAAGCAACCGGCGATCATCAATGGATCCATGTCGATGTCGAGCGCGCCAAGCGCGAGATGCCCGGCGGCAAGACGATCGCTCATGGCTATCTGATGCTCTCGCTGGTCCCGCGTTTGGTGGCAACGATCTATCGGGTCAAAAAGCGCTCGCGCGGGCTCAATTACGGCTCGAACCGGGTGCGTTTCACGGGCCAGGTGCCGGCCGGCTCGCGCATCCGCTTGCGGCAGAAGATCAAATCGGTCGAGCCGATCGAAGGCGGTGGGGTCCGCATCACCTCCGAGAGCACGATGGAAGTCGAGGGGTCGTCGCGGCCGGCACTCATTGCCGAGACGATCAGCATGCAATACGAGTAACCGCACGATCAGGCAAACAGGCGAGGAGGAAGTCCGATGGCAAACACCCGTGGGAATGAGCAAGCGTCATACATTTACATTGGGCTCGCGGGCGAAACCGGCCGCGGGCGGGTCGTGCATTCGGGCCTCTACCGCATGGCCGAGGGCAATGACGAATGGGAGCCGTTGCAGCGCGGGTTGCCCGACATGCCGGCGGTGCGGGCCTTGGCAGTGCACCCGCAAAACCCCGCTGTGATCTATGCCGGAACCCAATCCGGGCCCTATCGCAGCGCCGACCGCGGCGAGCATTGGGAAAAGGTGGACCTCCCGGATCACGGCCTGCCGGTATGGTCAATCTTGTTCCACCCGCACGATCCCGACGTGATCCTGGTCGGCTACGAGAATTGCGAGATCTATCGCAGCGACGATGGCGGCGAGCGCTGGACCCGATTGCCGGTCAGCGTGCGTTTTCCCGAGATTACGACCGCACCCGGCGCCAATCCGGCAAAACGGGTGCTGAAGATGGATGCCGATGCCGGCGATCCGAACCTGCTCTTCGCGGCGATTGAGGTCGGCGGCACCTTGCGCTCGACCGACGGCGGGGAGCATTGGGAGAATCTGAGCCATGGGCAGTATTTGAACGACGATGCCGTCGATATGCACGGCGTGCTGGCGAGCCGCTGGCGCCCTGGCACCATATTCGGCATCGCGCGGGCCGGCATGTTCGCGAGCACGGATCGCGGCGATCATTGGCGGCACGTGCCGTTGGAGCCGCTTAACCCCAAGGGGCAGATCTATTGCCGTGATATCCGCGAGGTGCCGGGCAACCCACGCAAGTTATGGGTCGCAGCGGGGGCCGGTTTTCAGAGCGACAAGGGCGTGCTGTTGCACAGCCCAGATGGTGGCGACAGCTGGTCGCGCGTCGACATCGGCGTGCTGGTAGCGCATACGATGTTCGCGCTCGCCTTCGACGAACATCGGCCGCAGCACATGTCGGCAGCGACCAATGGCGGTGAGGTCTATTCGAGCATTGACGGCGGCGAGACCTGGACCGGGCACAAGCCGCCGCCATCAGGCACGCAAATCTACGCGCTGGCGCGCGGCTGAGCGCACCCGAGCCCAGGCGCGCAGAGGCTGCAAGACGTAGAGTTTCGGCTGACCGAGGAGCAAAAGCGGCTGCAGCAGCTCTGACCGCCGAGCCGCCGCACCATCGCGCCATGGGTCAGTCGGCTTCGATCAGGGCCATCCGATCGGTGGAAGGCTCGTAATCGAGGATGAATAGGGCTGCGTTGCGCGCTCTGACCGGCATGGCATCGGCCGGCAGGGCATGTTTGACGAGCCGCCGCACCATCGCTCCATGGGTCGAGACTGCGAGGCGCCGATAGGGAGAGGTCAGGGCGACGCGCCGCAATGCGGCAAGCCCGCGGGTCAAGGTTTCATACCCGGTCTCGCCACCTGGAAATGCGACATTGTCATCGCTGTACCAGCGCTCGGTCAATTCCGCACCAAACCGCGCCTTGGCCTCCTCCCACAGCATCCCCTCGGCGAGGCCGACGCTGACCTCACGCAGCCCGGAATCGGTCAAGAGCGGCACCCCTGAGATTTCAGCAATGATCCGCGCGGTGGTCAGCGCGCGTGTCAGATCGCTCGAAACGACAGCATCGAGGCGATGCGCCAGCAGGCGTTGGGCCAAGGCTTCCGCCTGAGCGAGACCGGTCGCGTTGAGCGGCGTGTCGGTGTGCCCTTGCAGCCGTCCCTCGCGGTTCCAATCGGTTTGGCCGTGGCGAAACAGAAACAGCACGCGCCGGTCGCCAACCTGCTCCATGCGAACTCTCCTGATCGGATGGGAACGTTAGGCTTGGGAGAGGTCTTGTTAGCAGCAGATCCGGCTGAACGGGAATAGCCGATCGCGTATCAGCGCTTTGCGCGGGTTTTGCCAACCAATACGAGTGAAAAGTAGGGCGTCTCGTCGATTTCAGTCAAAGGCCGTACGCGCTGGTTCGGCAAGCTCGCGTGCTCGACGCACACGGCACCGGCGAGCCGGCCGAGTTCCGCCAAGACTCGTTTGACCTTGATGATGTGACGGCCAAGCTTGACGATCGCGGCGGCCTCGGCCGCGGCTAGGCGAGAAGCGAGATCAGGCTCGGCCAGGGTCGCCGGGATCACCGACAGCACTTCATCACGAGTGACGAGCGGCATTGCCGCGGCGGCGGGACAGGCCATCAGTGACGATACGCCGGGAACAATCTCGATCGCAAAGCGACCGGCTAGTCTCATGAAGATGCCGATAAAGCTGCCATAAAACAGCGGGTCGCCTTGGCACAGCAGCGCCACATCGTCTCCGGCTTCGAGTTCGGCAGCGATCGCCCGGGCCGCATCATCGTAGATGTGCTCGGATGGCACACCCGGCCGCATCGGAAAGCGGATTGCGATCTCACGTTGCGCGCGATCGAGCCACGCCGCGACGATCGTGCGCGCAAAACTGTCGCCGTGCTCGGGGGCCGGGTAGGCGACGACCATCGCCGCCCGCAGCAACCGCAGCCCTTTGAGCGTCAGCAACTCAGGGTCGCCGGGACCAACCCCAATGCCATAGAGACGTCCGGGCTGCAGCACCGTCATATCACGCCGGTTTTGTTACCGCGAGCTGCGTGACACTCGCCAGCGGCCGCCACAAATGATGCACGCCGGCCGCCTCGGCGCGGCTGACGCCGATTCGGGTCAGGCTGCCGCCATAACGCGCTTGCCACTCGAAGAGTCGCGCTTCGCCCTCGATGCTGACGACATTGGCGACGAGCCGCCCGCCCGGCCGTAATGCTGTCCACATCGCCGGCAGCAAACCGGGCGTAGCGATACCGCCGCCGACGAAAATCGCATCCGGCGGAGGCAAATCGACGAGCGCCTCGGGTGCCCGCTCGATGATGACGTGCAACCCCGGCACGCCAAGAGACGAGGCGTTGCGGGCGATTATCGCAGCGCGTGCCGGATCGCACTCGACCGCAACCGCGGTGCAACCCTCACCCGCGCGCAGCCACTCGATCGCGATCGAGCCGCAGCCGGCGCCGACATCCCACAAATTCTCGCCGGTCAGAGGCGCCAGAGCCGCCAATGTCGCAGCCCGCACTTCCCGCTTGGTCAGCTGGCCGTCATGCTCGAACGCATCGTCGGGCAAACCCGCAAGCTGCGAGAACATTCGCGCTTCCGGTCCGGGGCGGCATTCGAGTGCGACCGTGTTGAGGTCGGGGACCCGCTTTTCGCCCCAATCCTGGGCCTCGGCGGAAACCACAGCCTCATACGGCCCGCCGAGATTGCTGCATACCGTGAGCCGGCTCGGGCCCCAGCCGATCCCGGTCAACAGCGCAGCGATTGCGGCGGGAGTGGCGCCATCCTTGGAGAGTGCCAGCACGCGGCGGCCGGGCATCAGCTGCAGACGCAATGCGTCGAGCGGGCGCGCGTGCAGACTGATCGCGGCACATTCGGCGAGCGGCCAGCCGAGCCGGGCAGCAGCGAGGCTGAACGCGCTCGGCTGCGGCATGATCGTCATTTCGGCGTGCGGGAAGCGGCGCACCAAGACCGCGCCAACCCCGTACCATAGCGGATCGCCGCTTGCCAGCACCACGACCCGCCGGCCGCGCCATGCCGCGATGGTCTCGACCGTGCGGGCGAGCGGCCGCTCCCATGCGAGCCGCTCGGCGCTCCCGGCGAGCGGCACCATCGCCAGATGGCGCAGGCCCCCAACCAGCAGCTCGGCGGTTTCGATCAAGGCCCGCGCCGCCGGCGACAGGCTATCGATACCGTCTTCGCCGATGCCGATGACGGCGAGCCAGCGCATCACCGGCGGCGAGCCAGTGCGTTGATCGCGGCAGCAGCAATCGCGCTGCCGCCGCGCCGGCCATGCAAGGTGATGAACTCGATCCTCTGCCCAAAGGCGGCAAGCGCCGTCTTGGCCTCGGTTGCACCGACAAACCCGACCGGAAAGCCCAGGATGACGGCCGGCCTCGCGGCACCCTCAGCCAGAATTTCGAGCAGCCGAAACAAGGCCGTCGGCGCGTTGCCGATCGCGACCACAGCGCCGGCGAGATGCGGCCGCCACAGCTCGACCGCCGCCGCCGAGCGCGTCGTCCGTTGTGCGGCAGCCAGTCCGGCAACAGTTGGATCGCGCAAGAAACACAGGATTTCGTTCGCATCGGGAAGCCGCTCGCGGCTGATGCCGGCGGCCACCATCGTTGCGTCGACAAGGACCGGCGCACCGGCCAGCAGTGCCGCCTGGCTCACAGCGGCTGCCTTAGCCGACCACGCGAGATCGTCAAGGATCGCGACGTCGCCTGCGGCGTGCGCGATCCGCTCCGCCACCCGCCGCAACGAACGCGGAAAGCGCGTAAGATCAGCTTCCGCCCTGACCAGCGCCAATGACCGGCGCGAGATCGCGCCCGGATCGCGCAGATAGTCGTAACGACGCGGCGGCCCCTCACCCCGGTCCTCTCCCCGCAAGCGGGGAGAGGGAGGGACCCGCCCAGCGGGAGGGTGAAGGGCGTCTCCCGTAACCGAAATGGGGTGCTGGCGCGCGGCGGTGACGCCAAGCGTCCAGGCCTCTTCGCGCTCGACGACATCGCGCTGAGCGCATGTCAAACCCGGGTCGCCGGAAAAGAGCGCCGCGAGTTCGCCGGCGCGGTCGCGGGCGGCGAGATGTCCGGCCACGGCTCGCACTTGTGCGGCATCTTTGGTCTCGTCGGGCCCGCGCTCGACCGCCCACAATGACGGATACACTTCCGCCATGACGATCGGCGCCTGATGTGGCGGCCGGAGGCCGGTTTCAAATGGCCAGACCTGCGCCTGATCGCGCCACCGCTGGTCGTCGCGCAGAGCGCGTACCACCGGAATGCCGGTCAGAGCCTGCCCCCGACCGACCCAGCCCCAAGCAGCTTCCAGCAGGGCTGCGCGCTTGGAATGTACAAATCGACGAGGCGGCGCTCGGCGAGCCCATCGCTGTCGTGGCGGTGATGATGTTTGCCCTGCAAATGCCTTCGCACCGGCGCTGCGGGGCAGCCCCAGAACGGAAACGCGCCGCCGGAAATGCGGCAATTGAGTGCCTCGGCGACATCGAAGCGATTATTGCGATTGAACTCGTCGTCCTCGACGAGCGAAGCGATCTCGTTCCAAATCGCCCGCCATGGCAGACCCGACAGACCGAGCCGGGCGGCAAAACCGGCCGGATAGCCGAATGGGAAATCAAAGCCGAGCAAAACCCGCCGACCCCTCTCCCGCGCCGCCGCCAACCACTCGGCGAGCAGCACGCGCGCCGCATGACGGGTTGGGGCATTGAACAGCGTCTCACCTGCAATATCACGCCGGCACAGCCAGATGCTGTCGCGGCCGAGGCGCGGTACATTCGCGGCGCTCCAATCGACCATGATGACGGTGTCGAACATCATCGATGGTGGTAGTCGTGACCGTGCTGGTGCGGATGGGGATGGCCATGCCCATCGGGGGCGCCGACGCCAATGCCGCGGACATGATGATGATGGCCAGCTTGAGGCGCGCCGGCGTCGGCTTCGTAGCCGATGATCTGGGTGCGGTATTTGCAAAGCTGGCAATTCATCGCCGGCTGAGCTTCGTGCAATTCCGCAACCCGCTCGCAAAAGGCATCGAGCACGGCGGGATGGTCGCGCAGATAGGGCGCGTCGACGAATTCGATATCGGGAAACCGCCGTGCGACCGCTGCACTCTGGGCGTAGATGCGTTTGACCAGAACACCGGTGAACAGGAAATACGGGAACACGACGATGCGGCGAAAGCCGAGCCGCACTGCCCGCGTCAGCGCCTGATCGACGCGCGGATGAGCAACACCGCTGTAAGCGGTTTCGGCCCAGCCGAACCCCATCCCCTCCCACAGCATGCGCGCGACTTTGGCGATATTCGAGTTGGCGTCTGGATCATTGGTGCCGCGCCCGACGACGAGGAGCAAACTCTCGCTTCGACCCACACCGTTCAGCGGCACCGCCTCGCCAATCCGGTCGGCGGCCGCCCGCAGCAGGTTTGGGTCGATCGCCAGGTCGCGGCCGAACCGCACCTCGATCTCGGGATGGTCCGCGGCAAAGCTGTTGACCTCCCAAGGCAAATCGTTCTTGACATGGCTCGCCGCGAACAACATCCCGGGGACGGCGAGGATGCGACGGGCACCGCGCCCAGCCAGTGCTGCAAGTGCGTCGCGGATCGTCGGGCGAGCAAATTCGAGATAGCCGGTAGCGAAATCGACGCCGGGCAGCCGCCCGCGTAGCGCCAGTGCCAGCAATTCGAACTCGGCGATTGCCTCCGGATCGCGGCTGCCATGGCCACAAATCAGCACCGCCGTTTCCGTCATCGGTTGACCCTCCCCCACCCGCAGCCGAGACTGCCGCCGCCATGATCCCGGTCGCCGCCAACCCGTTGCTGCTGCTCGCCGTCGGCCTTGCGGTCGATGCCTGGTTTGGCGACATGCCGGCATTGTTCGCTCATGTCCCGCACCCGGTGGTCCTGGCGGGCCGTGCGGTCGCTTTTTCGACCGTAAACTGAACCGCGAGATCCGCAGCGAGGCCTCGCGCCGCGTGCGGGGGATTCTCACTGTTTTCGTGCTGGTCGGCGGCGCCGCAGCACTCGGGCTGGCGATCGCGAGCCTGTGCCGCAGCAGCGCTGCCGGCGCGGCGGTCGAGATCCTGCTGATCGCGACCCTTGTCGCCCAACGCAGCCTGTTCGAACACGTCGCTGCGGTCGCACGCGCTCTCGCCGGTGGCGGTCTTCCCGCCGGGCGCGATGCAGTGCGGCATATCGTCGGCCGCGACCCTGCCAGCCTCGATGCCTACGGCGTCGCACGCGCCGCGATCGAAAGTCTCGCCGAGAATTTCAGCGACGGCGTTGTAGCGCCGGCCCTCTGGTATCTGGTGCTCGGATTGCCGGGGCTGTTCGCCTACAAGATGGCCAACACGCTCGACAGCATGATCGGCCACACAACGCCGCACTACCGCGCGTTTGGCTGGGCGGCAGCGCGTTTTGACGATCTCGCCAATCTGGTACCAGCGCGGCTCAGTGGGGCGCTGATTGCGGCAGCCGCCGTCTTTTCGCGCAGCGGAAGACCGGCGCGCGCGGTCGTCATCATGCTGCGCGACGCGCGCAAGCACCGCTCGCCAAATGCCGGTTGGCCCGAGGGTGCGATGGCCGGCGCTCTCGGCTTGGCGCTGGCCGGTCCGCGCCGTTACGGCGAGGTCGTTGTCGCCGATCCCTGGGTCGGTGACGGGAGTGCGCGCGCCGCGCCCCGGGACATCGACCGCGCGCTCGTGATCTACAAGAATGCTTGTCTGATCCTGTGGGGTCTCGTTATGGGTGCGTGGCTTGCCGGCCATCTCAGGCTCCTCGCCTGAGCAGTGGTGGTCGCGCTACGGCAAGGAGACGGGCGAGATCGAGGTGCTGCTCAAGGTGGTCGGCGAGCGCATCGAGGGTGGTGTCGACGAGCTGCTCGTAGGCGACGGCACCGATACCAGCGCCCAGCCTCGCGAGAAAGGCACGGCGAAAACCGTCCCTCGTGAAAAGGCCGTGCAGATAGCACCCGGCGACGCGGCCATCCGAGCTGATCGCTCCGTCCTGCCCGCTCGTGAGGCGCAGCATTGGCCTCACCACGCCGGGCCCGCTCGTGTTGCCGAGATGGATCTCATACCCAGCAACCGGCAATCCGCTCGCGATATCGATCCCTGCGGTGTGCCCAAGCTGCTTTTCGCCGCCGAGCACCGTGTCGACCTCGAGCAGCCCGAGCCCGGCAACCTTCTCTGCCCGGCCTTCGATCCCGAGTGGATCGGCAATTGTTCGCCCGAGCATCTGGTAGCCACCGCACAGGCCGAGGATGTGCCCGCCGTGACGGCGATGCGCCAAGATGTCGATGTCCCAGCCTTCGCCGCGCAGAAACATGAGATCGGCGATCGTTGCCTTCGAGCCTGGTACGATCACCAGCGCCGCGTCGCGCGGTATGGGGCGACCCGGCCGGACGATGTCGATCTCGACACCCGGCTCGGCCCGCAATGGGTCGAGATCGTCGAAATTGGCGATCCGCGGCAGCAGCGGCACCGCTATGCGGACCGGCGATTGCCCCTCAGCCCTTCCCTTTCCCCGCTTGCGCGGAGAAAGCGGGACCTGCGCAGCGGGAGGCTGAGTGGCCAGCGCCAGCGAATCTTCGGCGGGGAGCGACCCCGCGGCAGCGAAGTAGGGCACGACACCGAATGAGGACAATCCTGTGCGCCCCGCGATCGCCGCAATTCCGCTTTCGAATAGGCGCGGGTCGCCGCGGAATTTGTTGATGATGTAACCCGGCGAGCAGGGCTCGCTCGTGCTGCGCCAACAGGCCATAGGTCCCGACCAATTGAGCGATAACGCCGCCGCGCTCGATGTCGCCGATCAGCACAACCGGCACGTCCGCCGCCTCGGCAAATCCCATATTGGCGATGTCGCCGGCGCGCAGATTGATTTCGGCGGGGCTGCCGGCCCCTTCGACCAGGACCAGATCGGCATCCGTGGTGAGGCGAGTAAACGCGCCAAGCACCCGCGGTAGTAGGTCTGGCGCTAACCGGCGATAGTCGGCGGCGGACGAGCTTCCCCACACCCGGCCGTCGACAACGATTTGCGCCCCGCCTTCCGACTGCGGCTTCAACAGGACCGGGTTCATATCGGTGATCGGCTGGACCCCGCAGGCGCGCGCCTGCAAAGCCTGAGCTCGGCCGATCTCGCCGCCATCGGCAGTGACCGCGGCGTTGTTTGACATGTTTTGCGGCTTGAACGGTCGCACCCGCATGCCGCGCCGGGTGAAGGCGCGCGCCATCCCCGCCAGCAGCAAGGATTTGCCGACATCCGACCCGGTGCCCTGCAGCATCAGCGCACGGGTTATCGTCATACTTGGCACATGCCGCCCGGGTACGGGCATGCCGGTGCAGTATTATCGCCGGCCATCAGAATTCGATGCCTTGCTGGGCTTTGATGCCGGCGCGGAATGGATGTTTGACGAGCGTCATCTCGGTTACGAGATCGGCCGCTTCGATCAGTTCAGGCTTGGCATTGCGGCCGGTGACGACGACGTGCAGGTCGCGCGGCTTTTGCTTCAGCGCCGCGACGACTTCATCAATCGGCAGATAATCGTAGCGCAACACGATGTTGAGCTCGTCGAGCAGCACCAGCCGGTAGGACGGATCGGCAATCATCACCTTTGCGGTCTCCCATGCCCGGCACGCCGCGGCGATGTCGCGAGCGCGATCCTGCGTATCCCAGGTGAACCCCTCGCCCATCGCCCGGCAGGTCACGAGATCGCCAAAGCGTTCGAGGGCGATCCGCTCGCCGGTGCTCCATGCGCCTTTGACAAATTGGACGATGCCGACCCGCATGCCGTGGCCGAGGCAGCGCAGCACCAAGCCAAACGCTGCGGTCGATTTGCCCTTGCCCTTGCCGGTATGGACGATCAGAAGCCCACGCTCCTCGGTCTTGGTGGCCAGCATGCGTGCGCGGACTTCTTTGCGCCGTGCCGCCTTCTCGTTGTGGCGTCGGTTGATCTCCTCTTCGGTTTCGACGGGGTCGGTCATCGGCCGCACCATTGCTTCAGAGCTCTCGCGCGCGCTGTTGCGGCGCGGCCGCCACAACCCGCGATCGATCGCTTCAGAAAATCGGCGGCTGGTTTCGGCAAGTGCCGCCGGATTGTGCTCGGCCATAAAGCCGCGCACCGCGTCATCGGCGAGGTAGGCATCGTAAAGTGCATCGAAATGCGCATCGTCGACGGCGCGCGTGGTCGCGGCAAAGGCGAAGAGGTAGTCGACTGTCGCGGCGATCTCGGCCGCCCCCTTATAGCCGTGGCGCATGACCCCCTTGATCCAGCGCGGGTTCGCGGCGCGCCCGCGAACCACCCTGCCGATCTCCTCGCGCAAGCTGCGAATGACCGGCCTTTCCGGCCGCGAATGGTCATTGTGCCAGACCGCCGGGACCCGGCCCGAGAGCTGTCGGACGACCAGCGCCAAGCCGCCCTCGAACTGGTAATAATCGTCGCTGTCGAGCAGGTCGTGCTCGCGATTGTCCTGGTTGTGCAGATACCGCATCGGCGGCGGCGAGGCGCTGTTCGAGCATTTCTCGCTCGGTCTCTCCTTCGGCGCCGGCGCCATAGGCATAGCCGCTCCAGCCGAGCCAAGTCGCCGCGAGATCGCCTTCGTCATCCCAGATCCGCTCGTCGATCAGCGTCTGCAGCCCGGCGCCATAGGCGCCCGGTTTTGAACCGAAAACGCGATAGCCGGCGCGGCGCGCCGCTGCCTCCGGCGCGATGCCTTGCGCTTCCAATGCGGCGCGATCAGCGGCGAAACGCGCCGCAAGCGGATTGACCGCGGGCGGCTCGTCCAGTGCCGCGACCGCGCGCGCCGCCGAGTCGACGAGGTCGATCAGCCCGGGAAAAGCATCGCGGAAGAAGCCCGAAACCCGCAATGTGACATCGACCCGCGGCCGATCGAGTACCGAAGCGGGCAATATTTCGAACCCGGTCACTCGGCCGCTCGAGCGTTCCCAGACCGGGCGCACACCCATCAATGCCAATGCTTGTGCGATATCGTCCCCGCCGGTGCGCATGTTGGCGGTGCCCCAGGCCGACAGCGCGACCCGCTCCGGATAAGCGCCGTATTCCTGAGCGTGGCGCTCGACCAGCAGCGCCGCCGACTTCCACCCCAATAGCCAAGCCGCCTCGGTCGGCACCGCGCGGTTATCGAGCGAAAAGAAATTGCGGCCGGTCGGCAACACCTCGGGGCGGCCGCGGCTTGGCGCCCCGGACGGTCCCGGCGCCACGAACCGCCCGTCAAGCCCGGCTAGCAGCCCCGCGATCTCCGCGCCGCCGCAACTTGCCACGGCCGGGCATAGGCTACACTCGATCCAGTCGAGCACGGCGCGGGTCTGTCGCCATCCGGGGCCCGGCTCGGCCTCGCGGGCGACAAGCCGCAATGCCAACTCTTCCAGCCGCTCGACCGTATCCCCAGCGGTCCACCACGGCTCGTCATTGCTCAGCGCAGCCGGGCGCGGGCCGGTCCATGCTTCGGCGGGGTCGAGGATAAGCGGATCGACGGCAAGATCGAGATCGGCTGCAAGCGCACGCAACAGCGAGATGTCTTCGGGGCGAGAGCCGCGAGTCGGGCGGGCAAAGGCGACGAGCAACGCATCGAGTTGCTCGCCACTCGGGCTTTGCCCGAAGACGTGGAGCCCGTCGCGGATCTGCAATTCCTTCAGCTCGCACAAAAATCCGTCGAGCTTGCGCAAAGCCGTCGCGGCGTCCTCGTCTGTGCCGATCCCGCAATCGCCGTCGAGCCCGGCGGCGCGCGCATGTTCCAGGATCGCGGCGGCGAGCGGGTCCGTCCGGCGCGCATCGCCTTGGGCAGCCTCGTAGTATTCATCGATCAGATGTTCGAGTTCGGCCATCACCCCGTAGCTGCCGGCGCGGGTCAAGGGCGGCGTCAGATGATCGACGATGACGGCCTCGGCACGGCGCTTGGCTTGCGTCCCCTCCCCCGGATCGTTGACGATGAATGGGTAAAGATGCGGCAGCGGTGGCAACGCTACCTCGGGGAAGCATTCCGCCGATAGGGCGAGGGCCTTTCCCGGCAGCCATTCGAGCGTGCCATGCTTGCCGAGATGAATGATCGCGTCGGCGCGAAATTCTTGGGCCAGCCAGGCGTAGGCGGCGAGATAACCGTGCGGCGGCACCAGCGCCGGGTCGTGATAGGTCGATTTCGGGTCGATGTTGTAGCCACGCGCCGGTTGGATCAGCACCGCGACATTGCCGGAGCGAAAGCCGGGAACCGCGAACCGCCCGCAATCGAGCCGTCCCGGGCGGAAAAAGGGATCGCGCTCGCCCGGCCCCCAGCGTGCGGTCACCGCCTCTTGCACCGGGGGCGGCAAGCTCGCAAAGAACGCCGAATAATCGGCAAACGACAGGGTTTCCGAAGCCGGGGCGCCCGGGTTGGCATTGGTCGGGCCGGCCAGCAGCGCTTCGATCAGCGCTCGGGGGTCCTCGGGCATGTCACCGACCCGGTAGCCGGCCTCGGCCAACGCCCTCGCGATCGCGATTGCCGACGCAGGCGTATCGAGCCCCACACCATTACCGATGCGGCCATCGCGGTTCGGGTAATTGGCAAGGATCAGCGCGACCCGTCGCTCTCTTGGCGGCTTTTGCCGCAGCCGCGCCCAGTTGCGTGCGAGGTCGGCGACAAAATTAATGCGATCGGCGACAGGCTGGTAGCCGATCGAGATCGGCTTCGGTCTCGGGTCGCGGCCGAGCGGCGCCTTGAACGACACGGCGCGCGACAAAATGCGGCCGTCGATCTCCGGCAAAGCGACATTCATCGCCAGATCGCGCGGGCCGAGCCCGCGCGTGCCCGCGCGCCAACTCCGCTCGTCATTGCCGGCAAACACGACTTGCAGCACCGGGCAGTCGGCGGCGGCGAGCAGATCCGGCGTCGCGCCGGTTCGCGCCGAAAACCCGGTCGCGTTCAAGATCACGGCCGGCGTTATTTCGGCGAATAGCGAAGCCAGCAATGCCGCGGCTTCACCGTCTTTCAGGCTCTGCACAAAGACCGGAAGCGGCCGCAGCCGCCGCACTGTCAGCGCCTCAGTCAGCGCATCAACCGGTGCCGTGTTCCCCGACTGCACCAATGCCCGATAGAACACGATCGGCACGATCCCGCCGCCGTCGTGGCACCACTTGCCGGCGATATCGGCGAGTGCGGGCAGCGAATGGCTCGGGCCAGTACAGACCAGCGCGCAGCAACGGTGCGGGCTCGGCCCAGGCGAGCCCGATGCCCGATCAGCGAACCGGCATAGCGCAAAAAATTCTCGGCATTGGCCGGTCCGCCTTCGATCAGGTAGCGCCACAGCCGGTCGTGGTTTTCAGGGCAGACCGTCGAGCGCTCGGCCAATTCACGGTCGGGCTTTGTTGTCGCCGGGCAGCAATGCGAGCGGAATACCGCGCTCGCCGCAAGTTTCAACGAGCCGTTCGACTCCGTATGGCCAATAGCCGCTGCCGCCGAGAATGCGTGCTATGACCAATCTCGCCGCGGCGACCGTCTCCATGTAAAGGTCGACGGAGAAATTGTGGCCCAGTCGCAGGATCGGCGCCAATCGCAGCCGCGGAGCCGCCGGGTCCGCCGCACGCCGCCGGTGCTGCGCCGAGGCCAACAAAGCGAGCTCGGTATCGGCGCTCGACAACACGATGATGTCGCCCGGCGTCTGCGCGAGATCGATCGCCGCCGACCCGTCGGCGATCGTTCCGGGCATCGTCGCCAGCAGGTGCATTCAGCCACCCAGCGCCGCGGTGATGGCGGCCTGGTCCAGGCCCTTTTCGCCGATCACGACAAGTCGCGTTTCGCGCGCCTCGCCGCGGCGCCACGGCCGGTCGAAATAATGCTGTATCCGGTCGCCGACAGCTTGGAGGATCTGGCGCCGATCGCGGCCCGGCACATCGACGAAGCCTTTGACGCGCAGTACGTCGTGCTCACTAATCGCGGCCCGCAGGCGGACGAGAAAAGCGGCCATGTCGGCGACCGCACTAAGGGTCACGACAAAACTTTCGAAATCGTCGTGATCATGGGCCGCCATCGCGTCGTGCAGGGATGGCCGCGAGGCGAGATCGTCCTCTGCTGCTGCGGCGAGACCGAGCGCGATCTGCGGCGCTACCGTTGCATCGCGCGCCGCCATGACTTTGATACCTGGGCGCAGTCTGGTCTCGATATCGTGCCGCAGCCCGGCCAAAATTTCGGCGCTGATCAGGTCGGTCTTGTTCAGGATCACTAGATCGGCGCAGGCGAGCTGATCGCCGAACACCTCTTCGAGCGGGTTGTCGTGGGCCAGAGCCGGATCGGCACCGCGCTGGCGCGCAATCGCGGCCGGGTCATCGGCGAACCGGCCATCGGCGAGGGCCGCGGCATCGATCACCGCCAGCACCCCGTCAACGGTTGTGCGCGTTCGGATCTCCGGCCAGGCAAAGGCCTGTACCAACGGTTTCGGCAAGGCCAGACCCGAGGTCTCGATCAGGATGTGCTCGGGCGGCGCCGGGCGATCGAGGAGCCGCATCAGGCTCGGCAAAAAATCATCGGCGACGGTGCAGCAGAGACAGCCATTGGCGAGTTCGACGATGTCGTCTTCGCCGCAGGTCTCGTCACCGCAGCCGAGGAGCAGCTCGCGGTCGATGCCAAGCTCGCCGAATTCGTTGACCACGACAGCCAGTCGCCGCCCTCCGGCGCGCGCCAACAGATGACGCACGAGGCTCGTTTTACCGGCGCCGAGAAAGCCGGTTACGATTGTCGCGGGAACACGCCTCATATCAGCCCCGCGCCACGCTCTGCGACAGCCGTGGAAAGCCCCTCACCCTCCCACTTCGTGGGTCCCTCCCTCTCCCCGCCATGGCGGGGAGAGGGCTGGGGTGAGGGGCGGCGAGCGACTAGGCTCATTGGCTCGCCTCCGGCTTTAGCACGAGCGGCAGGCCGGCGGCGACAAAGACGACCCGATCGGCGAGCGCGGCAATGTCCTGGTTCAGGCGGCCCGCGGCGTCGCGAAACCGGCGGCCGAGCGGCGTCTCCGGCACCAGTCCCATACCGACTTCGTTGGCGACCAGCACCACCGGCCCCGCGGCAAGCTTCAACGCGGCGCAAAGCGTTTCAGCCTCGTCCTCGACCGGGCGCCCGGTCAGCATCAGATTGGAGAGCCACAGGGTCAGACAATCGATCAGCAGCGGCCGCTGCGGTCGGGCTTCGGCGGCGACCACCGCGGCGAGCGCAAGCGGCTCTTCGACGGTCCACCAGAAGGCACCACGCCGCGCCCGATGGGCGGCAATACGCTCCACCATCTCGGCATCGCCAGCCTCGGCCGTGGCGCAATAGGTGCCGCCTGCAGCCGCCTGTTCGACCAGCTGCTCGGCATAGCGGCTCTTGCCCGACCGCGCCCCGCCCAGCACTAAAGTCAGCGCGGGCAGCGGCGCCCGTATTTCACCCGCATTCTCGATCGGCATCGGTCCCTCCTCCGCCCGAGGACTGGCCTAAGTGCATGCGCGCGATGCGGAGGTCTCCTGGCTCGGGGTCGTCGCCCGCGGCCCCTTCCCAGCCCCCACCCTCCCCCGCATGCGGGGGAGGGGGGGGGCCAGTGGTTCTTGCCGCAGACTCGCCGCTTACAGTTGCGGGGGCAGCGCCGGTGTCGCACCGGACTTCCCTGTCGCATCGCTGATGGCACCCTAGCACAGCGCCGATGTCCACGTCTCGCGCTTTGATCTCGCTTTGCGATCGGGCATCCGGCTAGGATGGCACCGAGCGGACGATGACCGCGATGCAAATGCCGAGAGGGGCGATGAAGATCGAAGGTGGGTGCCTGTGCGGCAAAGTGCGCTATTCGGCGGAGGCCGATCCGGCCTTTGTCGCGATCTGCCATTGCAAGAACTGCCAGAAGGGCATCGGCAGCGCGTTTGCGACGGTGGTGGCATTGCCAACGCCGGCGCTCAGCGTGCAGGGCGACCTCAAGACCTACAACGATCGCGGCGACAGCGGCAAAAGCCTGTACCGGCGCTTTTGTCCCGAATGCGGTTCATCGATCATGGACGAAGCCGAGGCGATGCCGGGAACGGTCATGATCTTGGCCGGAACCCTCGACGATGCGAGCTGGGTCAAGCCGACGATGGAAATCTTCTGCGACAGCGCGCAGCCCTGGGTAAACCTGCAAGGTGAGCAACGGCGCTTTCCGAAGATGCCGGCGCGGGGCTAAAAGCCGCCGGCTGCGGCACATGCCTGGCCGAAATCCTCGTGGTCCGCCTTATCGCAGCGCCAACGCGGCAAGCAGGATCGTGACCTCGGCGATCTGCTGAAACGCGCCGAGGACGTCGCCGGTATAACCACCGATCCGACGCCGCGCCAGCGCTCCCGCCACGCCGACGGCCAGTGCGGCCACCGCCATCGCGATCAAGCCGTGTAACGGCCCCAAGGCCGCTAAGCCGATCGCGAGTGCGATCAGGACGCCGGCTAGCACCATAGGCGGGCGTGGCCGTCCCGCTTCGGCGCCGAGGCCCCGCTCGCGCGCCGGCGGCAACCTCCACATCGCGACCGGTAGCAGCGCACGCGAGATTGCGTGTGCCGCGATGAGTGCGAGCCCTGCAAAGACCACGCCGCCGATCTGCGCCAAGGCCGCCGCGCGCAGCCCGACGCTCAACACCAAGGCCAAGACCGCGAAGGTCCCATGCCGGCTGTCGCGCATAATCGCCAGCCGGCGGTCGCGATCACCGCCGCCAAAGATCCCGTCGGCGGTATCGGCGAGACCGTCCTCGTGCAACGCGCCGGTCAGCAACAGCCCCGAGAGCACCGCGAGCAAGGCCGATGGCCAATCGCCGAGCCTGGCGAGCTGGGCGCCGAGAAAGACGAGAGCGGCGATGGCGCCAATCCCTGCGCCGACCAGCGGAAACGCCCAGGCGGCTTCGGCGAGCGGCCATTCGTCCGCTGTCGGGTTTGCGACCGGGATGCGGGTGAAAAAAGCAACGGCGGTAAAAAAGCCGGCGGTGAGGCCTGGTTGGCGACGGCTCAATCGATCGAAAGGGTTCATTGCCGCACAATAGCCGAAGCCGGCGGAAACGATCGTCCGGTTTTCTCTTTCAGCCCGAGGCATGTTTGGGACAGGATTGCGGCGCAGCAAAGGGATAGGCGATGAACGAGCCGGTGGCGAATCTCGACGAAATGCGCGCCTTGTTGGCGCAGCTGCCGGGACCCGATCTAGAAGCGGGCAGTGCCGCCGCCGTCCGGCAGGCGCAATTGACCAAGCCGGCGGGTTCATTGGGCCGGCTCGAAGAATTGGCGATCTGGCTCGCGACCTGGCAGGCGCGCCATCCGCCGCGAATCGAGCATCCGCGGACGGTCGTTTTCGCCGGCAATCACGGCGTGGCGGCGCGCGGCGTCTCGGCTTATCCCGCCTCGGTCACGGCTCAGATGGTGCAGAATTTTATCGCCGGCGGAGCCGCGGTGAACCAGCTGTGCCGGGTCGTCGACGCCGATCTGCGCGTCTACGAAATGAATCTCGAAGCGCCGACCGGCGACATCGTCGAAGGGGCCGGCAATGAGCGAGGAGGAATGCGCCCGAGCGATGGCTTACGGCATGATGTCGGTAGAGCCCGGCATCGATGCGCTGGCGGTCGGCGAGATGGGCATCGCCAATACGACCTCGGCGGCAGCCTTGTGCACTGGCACTCTTCGGCGGCGACGCGGCGCTGTGGACCGGCCCTGGCAGCGGCGTCACTGGTGCGTCGCTCGACCATAAGCGCCAGGTCGTGGCCGAGGCGGTGGCGCTGCACCGGCCGGCGGCGTCCGATTCATTCGACCTGTTGCGCCGGCTCGGCGGGCTCGAACTCGCTGCGATCACGGGCGCGGTCATGGCGGCCCGGCTCGGCCGGATTCCGGTTTTGCTCGATGGCTTTGCCGCGACCGCCGCCGCGGCTGTGTTGTTTGCCGCCGACCCGCGGGCACTCGATCATTGCGTCGTGGCTCATGTCTCGGCCGAGCCCGGCCACCGCGTTCTGCTCGACCGCTTGGGTCAGCGGACGCTTTTAGATCTCGGCATGCGGCTTGGCGAGGCCTCCGGCGCCACACTCGCCCTCGCCCTGCTCAAGGCTGCCGCAGCCTGTCACAACGGCATGGCGACCTTTGGCGAGGCCGGGGTCAGCGGCCCCGCCTAACCCGAAACCTTCGTTCTCGTCGTCCCGGCGCGCTTGCCCTGTCGGAGGGTCAAAATGAGGCTGCCGCGCCTGGGGCGTTCTCGTCTGCAATAGGCTTGCCCGTAAACGCGGCGCCGTGGAACTCTGCCCCCTTGCCGCGAGGCCGCGCCCGCCGCTTGAATGGGGCCGGTATCGCCCGTAGCCATCGGAGGGAGTGAAATGCGCATCGTCATTGTCGGCCAACAGGCCTTTGGCAAGGCCGCGCTCGACGCCTTTATCGCGCGCGGCGACGAAGTCGCGGGTGTTTTTGCAGCTCCGGATCGGCCAGGAGCCAGACCCGACCCGCTGGTTGCCACCGCCGAGGAGAAAAAGCTGACGGTGCACCGCTTTCCGCGCTACTCGTCGGACGAGGCCAAGGCCGCGCTGGCCGAGCTCAAGGCCGATATCGGTGTGATGGCCTATGTCCTGTTGTTCGCGCCGCCCGAATTCTGCGCCATTCCCAAACGCGGAATGATCCAATTCCACCCGTCGTTGCTGCCGTTACATCGCGGGCCGGCATCGATTCCTTGGGCGATTATTCGCGGACGCCAGGAGACTGGCTTATCCATCTTCCGGCCGACCCCCGGGCTCGATGAAGGCCCGGTCATCCTGCAAAAGCGGGTGCCGATTAGCCCTGACGACACCGCCGGCTCGCTCTATTTCGATAAAATCTTTCCGCTCGGGATCCAGGCGCTGGTCGAGGCCGCCGATCTCGTCGTTTCGGGGCGCGCCGTCGAAACCACCCAGGACGAAAGCCAAGCCACCTATGAAGGCTGGGTGCGCGAGGCCGAAAGCCATATCAATTGGGCGAACCATGTCGATTTCGTCTACGATTTGATCCGCGGCTGCAATCCGGCGCCCGGAGCCTGGACAATGTACGGCGACAAGAAGCTCTATCTGTTCGACGCCAAAAAGATCACGGCGCCGACTTTTGGCGCGGTGCGCGGCAAGAAGATCGGCGAGGTGGTGTCGGCCGGCCCGGCGGGTCTGCGGATCCTGGCGCAAGGCGGCTATGTCGAGGTCTCGCGAGTGCGGATCGACGATGGTCCCAAGATCGCTTCCTCCGGAGCCGAAATTCCCGAAGGAACCGTGCTCGGCTAGTATTGCGGAGAAGGCATGACATTGTCATACCGGCGAAAGCCGGTATCCATGGTTGGAGTGGATCCCGACTTTCGTCGGGATGACGATGATGCAGATATACCACATTTTTGGACCTGGAATTGGGCACAAATCGAGCGCGGTTGACCGTTCGCGCCGGTCGCTCTAACCCCCCCTCTCCCCGGCAACCCGGCGGAGAGGGGGGGTAGGGAGAGGGCTGGGTGTCAGCTCGCGAGTGGGTGTGGCCTCGGGTTTGACCCGTCGGTGAAACGGGTCAAGCGGAACGGCGCCGGATCGACCAAGGTCGGATCGCCCGCGACCATGTCGGCGACGAGCTTACCAGCGCCCGGGCCGATCCCGAAACCGTGCCCGGAAAAGCCCGTCGCGATAAAAAATCCGGGAATGCGGTCGACCGGCGAGATCACCGGTATCGCATCGGGCATTACGTCGATCATGCCAGCCCAGCGTTCCGCAACCACCATATCGCGGAACAGCGGAAAGGCCTGTGCGACCGCGGTCTGTGCGCGGTCGAGCACAAAAGGATCAGGCTCGGGATCGAGCGTCCGCACCGCCTCGAACGGCGTCGCCTCATCGAGACCCCAGCGCCGCTTCATCCGCCATTCCTCGACAAAGCGGCGCCCCACCCGGAAGCGCAGCCTATTCCAGTGCATCCGGGCCGCCGGCAAATACGGGAAGAACAGCCGGAAATTGTCGGGCACGAGATCGATCGTGCGCACCCCCAGCGTCGCCACAGTGTAGCCGCCATCCATCCGTTTGCGGATCCCGAACAGTCCGCCCGAGGCGGAAATCTCCGGGCCGCCGGCGATCGGTTCGGTGCGCATGACCGATGCCCGCACCTTCAGCTGCGGCAAGTCGATACCGAGATTGCCGCAAAACAGCCGCGACCACGCACCGCCGGCAAGCACGACCTGATCGCAGGCGATCCGGCCCTTTTCGGTGACGACGGCGGAGGCTCGGCCGCCCGACGTCTCGATACCGCGCACCGCGCACCGGGTCAGGATCGCCGCACCCTTGCGCCGCGCCGCCGCGGCGATCGCGGGAGCGGCGCGTTGCGGCTCGGCCTTGCCGTCGCTCGCGGTGAACAGACCGCCCACCCAATTGCCGGTCAGCCCAGGCATCAATGCCGCCGCCTCGGCACGGGTCACGACTCGCGTGTCGAGCTGATACTGCACGAGCGTGATCGAGCCAGGATTCGAGTTCGCCCAGTTCGGCGGGGTTCTCGGCGAGATACATGATACCGGGCTGGCGAAACCCGGTTTCGGCTTCGACCCGCTCGTTCATCCCTTGCCACAACCGCAGGCTTTCGATGATCAGCGGCAATTCGCGCGGGTCGCGGCCCATCTTGCGGCACCAGCCCCAATTGCGGCTCGACTGCTCGCCGGCGATGTGGCCCTTTTCGCACAAGGCGACCGAGACGCCCTTTTCGGCCAGGAACAGTGCGGCGCTGGTGCCGATGATCCCGCCGCCGATAATCACGACATCGGCGCGCGCCGGCAGGACCTCATCGGATTGAACAGGATCGACTCGCGGCGCCATCGCTCTGCTTCGCCCTTCAAAGCGCTCTCCTCTTCGTCACCCCCGCGAAAGCGGGGGTCCAGGGCGGCCCGCGCAGTACTGGGGGCACTGGGTTCCCGGTTGCGCGGGAACGACGACGAAAAAGCGGCGTATCCCTGATCTCAATCGATCGCGGCGTGGACGAGATTCGAAACGCGGTCGAGCCGCGCCGAATGCCACGGATCGGGCTGAACATAGTTGGTGACGTAGGTGAAGGACACGCCGCTTGTCGGGTCTGCAAAAGAATAGGACGTGCCGGCGCCGCCATGGCCAAAGGTTTGCGGCGCCGCGATCGTGCCGAGCCCGCGGATGCGGTCGCTGTCGCCGCGGACATGCGGACCGAGACCGCGATGCATCGGGATGCCGGCCATCGCGTCGTCGCCGCGGTCGCCGGTGTGGTTTTTCGTCACATAGCTGACGAGCCGCGGCGACAACAGCCGCACCTCCCCCAGCCGGCCGCCGCCAAGCAGCATCTGATAGAACGCCGCCATGCCGCGCGCCGTCGCATAGCCGCCACCGCTCGGCATTCCGGCAGCCTTGAATTCGGGCGAGTTGTCGCGGGCTTCGGCCGCATAGGTGTTGGCGCAACGCTCTTGCTCGGCCGGCGGCACGCCGACAAAGATCTCGCGCGCCAAGCCCAAAGGCGCCAATACCTTCTCGCGGATCACATCGCGGTAATCCTGGCCGGTCACAGCCTCGATCACCATCGCCTGGGTCAGATGCGCCGCCCGCGGGTGATATTGCAGCCGTGTTCCCGGCGTCCAATCGAGCGAAAAATCGCAGACTTCGGCGCGCATGCGGGCATGGTCGGTCCAGGTTTCGCGGCTGACGTCGCCTGACGGAAACCCGCCCTGGTGCGTCATGACCTGATGCAATGTGATATCGCCTTTGCCGCGTTGGGCGAATTCGGGCAGATGGTCGGCGATCCGATCCATGAACGAGAGCTTGCCCTCCTCGATCAGGGTCCAGACCGCCGCACTGGTCAAGACCTTCGTCTGGCTGAACAGCAGGAACAGCGTCTCGCCGTCGCCGGCTGCGCGGCCGGGCGTCGGTCTTTGCGTCGCCATAGCTGCGGAACAGCGCCAACTGCCCATGCCGCGCCAAGGCGATCTGCGCGCCCGGATAGCGGCCTTCTTCGATGTGCTGGCGGATCAACGCGATCGAGATGTTGCAGCGGCTTCTGCGGCAAAGCCGAGCTTGGCGGGATCGCTCGACGGTCAGCGGGTAGGCGTCGGACATGGCGGTCTCCTCGCGAGAGTTTCGGTCGCCGATGCTACATGACCGCCGCGGGCGTGGGAATGGGTCGACGAGAGCGCCGCCGCCGTTTGCCGATTGTCGCCGCGGCGCGCCCGGTCGAGCGTGCTCGCTCTGCGAACCATGGCTTCGGATGGCCCAGTCTGGGGAGGCGGACTGGTCTAGTGGTGCGAACCAGACGTATGATTGGCATATTGGTGATTGGCATACTGGCCATAACGTCGAGATTGCTTCGTCGCTCCGCTCCTCGCAATGACAACCACTTACGACGTCATTGCGAGCGCAGCGAAGCAATCCTGGCGGTACTGACCAAGCTCGCTGTCTTGCCAAAACATCAACCAACGGTTTACCTGTAATTTATGCCCACTGATAATACAGCGAATCTGCAGCAAAACCCGCCTTATGGTTGAATAGTCGAAATCTGCTGCCGACCGGCCACACCCGGTCGGCCAGGCTGAGCGTGCCCACTCCGCGAGCGGTTCACACCGACCGCTGAAACCAGTTCATCCAGATTTATCGGGACGAGATCAGGATTTCGCACACTCCACCATCGGCTTATTTCTGCGTAACCGATATCCTACAATCGTATTGCGGCAACTCGGTGATCGACATTCTGAGCCCTTGCGGACGCCAGGCCTCTGACGAGCACATCGAGTGATCCCGCTTGCAAACCGAGTCACGGCGCGAGCTGCCGATAGGTGCCGACGCAGGCATCAACCGACCAGCCGGTTTTCGGGTCCAGTTTCGGTCCTATCTTACGGCAAACGTACCTGACTGATCCAAAAGAGTAGCCGAATTTCCCGAAATTTTTGAATTTTGCACGCTCGCGCCAATTAGGGCGGCTTGACGCCGTTCTAACCACTGAACACTATATTCGTTCCCGCTTCAGTCTACCGCCAGACCGCCTCAAATCGGGACTGAACATCTAGCGCGGGACATCACCGGGTGCGCCGTCAAAGCGGACACGCGCGGCATGGATTTCAGAATAACGACGGTCGGCCCAATCGATGAGGCTCGCCATCGGGTCCAGCAGGGATTGGCCTAGCGGGGCCAGACGATATTCAACGCTCGGCGGCTTGGTCGGAAAGACATGGCGGGTGATCAGTCCGTCGCGCTCCAGATCGCGCAGGGTCTGGGTGAGCATGCGCTTGGAGATGTCGCGGATGGCTCGGTGAAGCTCGCTGAAGCGCTGCGATCGCGTCGCGAGGGCCATGATCATGAGCATGCTCCATTTGTCGCCGACGCGGTCGAGCACGTCGCGCACCGGGCAGTGTACGGACTGGGAGTCGCCCAATGGATATCGGCTGAATCTCTCGATCGCCCTCAATGCGTTGCTCATGCCGGTTCCCCTGAGTTCTCCTGGTTACAGAAAACTGCCTCCTTACGCCGCACGGCGGAGGTCTCTATAATAGACCTACCCTAAAAGATAGACCCCCTCAAGCAGCTCAGGAGAAACCGCATGTTTTTAGTAACGGGAATTACGGGAAGAGTAGGCGGCGCAACGGCAAAACATCTGTTGGCGCAAGGCAAGAAAGTACGCGCGCTGGTCCGCAATCGCGAGAAGGCGGCGAACTGGGCGGACCAAGGTGTGGAACTGGTAGACGGCGATTGGAATGATTCGGCAGCCATTGAGCGGGCACTCAAAGGCGTTGAAGGCGCGTTTGTTATGTTGCCGACTGTATGGGCACCCTCGCCTGATTACAAAGAAGCAAAGGACGTGATTGCGAACTATGTCGAGGCTCTTACTAAGGCAGCGCTGCCGCGGGTGGTAGCGCTCTCGTCGATGGGTGCGAATAAAACAAGCGGGCTGGGGATGATCACGGCCTTATCGCTTTTGGAGCAAGGTTTTCGCAACCTGACATCTCCGGTCGCATTTGTGCGCGCAGGCGGATTTTACGAAAACTTTCTTTACGGCTTACAGGCCGCCCAGGGCGGAACACTACCGGTCTTTTACAATCCTACAAACCGGAAATCGACAATGGTCGCGACAAAAGACATCGGCTCACAGGTAGCAAAGCTTCTGACCGGGCCAGCGTGGTCAGGGCATCGCGTTATTGAGCTAGGTTCAATGGTAAGCGCGGATGAAGTGGCGGGACAATTGGGTGAAGTCCTAAAACTCGAAGTAAAAGCCTTTGCAATCCCGCGTGCAGGGTGGGCGGCAGCATTCGAGCAGTCCGGCATGCCGAAGGGCCAAACTGGAGCTGCCGAAGAAATGTTTGAGAGCGTAAACGCGGGATGGATGGACCTCGGAGTCAAGGGTACGGAGCACGTAGCGGGTACGACGTCCGCACGCGATGTATTTGCGGCTGCACAGAAGGCCGTCAAGGCGTAAGTCCGGGGCGGATCAGGGATGAGATGCGACTTTCCAGTACCTACTTCGGACAAATGTCTAAAATCTCCTGGCGCCAAGTCTTAGCCTTGGCTCTTGCCGCCTTCTTCGTCGTGGGATCACTCAGCAACATCTTCGCCCCGCGATCTATCATTGAGGAATACCAGAGGTGGGGATATCCGCACTGGTTCCATTTCGTGACCGGATCGCTGGAACTCACTACCGCCGTTCTGCTAGCCCGGGCGCCGAGCCGCCTGTTGGGCTCGGCGCTCGGCTGCACTGTCATGTTGGCGGCGCTCGGGACCGTCATAATCCACGGCGAATACGGGCACGCGGGGGCGCCACTTGTCGTGGCGGGACTGTCGATTGTCGTCGGCTGGATCACCTGGCGCAAGCGGCTCTCCGGCTCAGCATGACTGACACCACCCCGCCGTCCAACGCCGCCGTGGCATCCGACGGCACCGACTATAGGGTGCTGATGGACATCCTTGCCCGCACTGGGGGCAAATGGGCCGTGTTAGTCGTGCGAGCGCTCTCAGGCGGCCCGTTACGCTTCAATCAGCTTCGCCGCCTGACGATCGCAAATTCGCGAGCAGCAGCATAAGCCCCATTACGGCAAGTCGGCTGCAACGCGCGGGGCGCTGCACGAAAACCGTGACGTGCGGAGACGATGGAGCTGCGCCGGCTCGAGGTGCTGCGGGATGTGTAGGCGCTATCGCTGACTGTTTGCCGGTGCAAGCGCGGGGCGAGGTAGTTTTTAGCGATAGCGCGCCCGGATCGCCACCATTGGACTGCGCGATCTTGGTTGCGACCCGGTGCAAGGCAGCGCCCATCGCTCGGGAACACCGAGAGATAGTGCTGGAGCGGGATGTTTCTGCCCACCCCAGCAAGCACAGCGCGACAACTCCACCGGGCCGCGGGCTGCCGCCGGCGGCGATCACGATCGGGTCCACCTAATCGTCTGATCCCGCCGACCACAGCATCGCCGATGCCGTTGCCGAGAATGCGGCTTCCGCCGGATCGGCGCCGCTGCCGCGGCGCTGCGGGGCTTGCGAACCGCGGGGCGCCGGCGCGCCGGGCTACTTTTTGCCGCGATCCTCTCTTCCGCCTCCCTCCTTACCGTGGTCTTCCAAGCGATAAGCTCCCAGCAGCGCGCCGACCGCTCTGTGAAATGCGCGGCGATCAGAGTATTTTCCGCCACAATCCGGCGGGACGAGACCGGCCAAATCTGCCGGGATTTCCGAACCATTTGTGAGGAGGCCCAGAAATGCGCGAAGCCGTCATCGTCTCGACCGCCCGGACACCGATCGGGCGCGCCTATCGCGGCGCCTTCAACGATACGCAGGCCCAGGCGCTCGCCGGCCATGTCGTCGCCGAAGCCGTGCGCCGCGCCGGCGTCGACCCGGCCGAGGTCGAGGATGTGGTCCTCGGGGCGGCACTGCAGCAGGGTCGAGCGGCTACAATATCGCGCGTCAGGCGGCGATCCGCGCCGGGCTGCCACTCACGGTTCCGGGCATGTCGATCGACCGGCAATGCGCTTCGGGGCTGATGGCGATCGCGACCGCAGCCAAGGAAATCGTGCATGACGGGCTCGCGATCGCGGTCGGCGGCGGCGTCGAGTCGATCTCGCTGGTTCAGAACGACAAGCGCAACGAATACCGCGCCCAAGACCCGTGGATCATCGAGCAGCGGCCCGACCTGTACATGACGATGATCGAAACCGCCGAAATCGTCGCCGAGCGCTATCAGGTGACGCGCGAGGCACAGGACGAATACGCGCTGTCCTCGCAGCAGCGCACCGCTGCGGCGCAGGCCGCCGGGCGGCTCGATCGCGAGATCGTGCCCTTGCCGACAACAATGCGCGTCGACAATCGCGAGACCGGCGAGACCACCTTTGTGCCGGTGACGCTCGACAAGGACGAGGGCAACCGCCCGTCAACCACACTCGCTGCGCTCGCGGCTTTGAAGCCGGTGTTTCGCGACGGACAGCGGGTCAAGGAGGGCCGGTTCATCACCGCCGGCAACGCCTCGCAACTCTCCGACGGCGCCTCCGCCTCGCTGCTGATGGAGGCAAAGGAGGCCGAGCGTCGCGGGGTCGAGCCGCTTGGCGCCTATCGCGGCATGGCAGTCGCGGGCTGCGCGCCGGACGAGATGGGGATCGGCCCGGTCTTTGCCGTGCCCAAATTGCTGGCGCAGCATGGCTTGCGCACCGACGATATCGGGTTGTGGGAATTGAACGAAGCCTTTGCGGTGCAAGCGCTCTATTGCCGCAACCGGCTCGGCATCGACCCCGAGCGCTACAATGTCGATGGCGGGGCGATCTCGATCGGCCATCCCTATGGCATGTCGGGCGCGCGCATGGTCGGCCATGCACTGATCGAGGGGAAGCGCCGCGGCGTGCGTTATGTCGTCATTACGATGTGCGTCGGCGGCGGCATGGGAGCCGCCGGCCTTTTCGAAGTGCTGTAAAAGCAGCAACCACTGCGCCGGCCGTGGCTAGTGCCGGGCGACCGGCGCTACGCCCTGTTCGGGAGCGGCGCCCTGGTCTGCTGCGCTGCCATCGGGAGCAGGCCCGGCGGGTGCGACGGTTTCCGAACGCTGCCCTGGCAAGACGTGTGGGTATTCGCGGTCCAAGAAAGCGATCAGCTTTTCCCGAACCTCGCAGCGCAAATCCCAGGTTTGGCCCGGGGTGCGGGCGCTGACCAGCGCGCGCAATTGCAGCGCCGTCTCGGTCATGTCGGTCACTTGCAGCTTCCCGACCTTGCCATCCCACAGCTCGCTCTCGCGGAGGATCTGGTCGAGCTTCTGCCGCAGACGATCGACCGGGACCGAATAATCGAGATACAGAAACACGGATCCGATCTGTGCCGCATGATCATAGGTCCAATTCTGGAACGACTTTTCGATGAAATATGATAGCGGAACGATCATGCGCCGCAGATCCCACAACCGCATCACGACATAAGTGCTGGTGATCGTTTCGATCCACCCGGTTTCACCTTCGATAACGACCTGATCCTCGACGCGGATCGGCTGGGTCATCGCGATCTGGATGCCGGCAAAGAGGTTGCTCAGCACCGGACGAGCCGCAAGACCGAGGATGATGCCGGCCGCACCCGCCGAGGCGAAGAGGCTGATTCCGTACTGCCGCACGGCATCGAATGTCATCAAGGCCGAGGCGAGAGTGATGATCACCAGCAGCGTCGTCGCCACCCGCTGCAGGATGCGCATCTGCGTAAGGTGCTTGCGCGCCAGCAGGTTGTCTTCGACATCGGTACGGAAGCGGCGCAGATAAATCGTGATCGCGATGTCGATCGCGATCGCCGCGGTCCAGCCGATTGTCAGAATAAAGGCGACCAGCAGCACGTGTCCGATGGCGGCGAACACTGGGAAGGAAAACCGCGCCGCCGGCAATGCCGCGCCGAGGGCGAAGATCACGACAAAGGCGCTCGCCGGGCCTTGGCCGCGTTGCAATAGCCGCTGCAGAAACGGACTGTGCCGTCCCGGCTAGCCGGATCAGCCAGCGGGTGAGCCAGCGATAAATCGCCAGCACCACCAACGCCGGCACAATCATGACGAGCGCGCCCAACACCCAGGATGGTATCACCGCAAGAAAGGCTGACATTAAAAAAACCCGCTGTTTCGACTCCGGCACCGGGTTGCCCGGCACTTCCCCGCAGGGATAACAGCAGAAAAGCGGCCGATAGCCCACCGCTGCCACTCGCTTGTTACAGCAGGAAGAATTACTCTGCCAAAGCGGGTGCGTGTGGAATGACAGAGTGCACCCAATTCTTTGCGATCGGAGGACCCCCGATGGAAGTCGCGGCCAAGACCACCCTACTCGAGCATCTTGGCCGCCAGCATCAGGCGATGGTGGCGCTGCTCGCCGAACTCGTCGGCATCGATTCGGGGAGCTATAACAAGTGCGGGGTCGACGCGGTCGAAGAGCGGTTGCGGGTCTGGCTCGAAGCCGCCGGTATTCCGTGCGAGCTATTCCCGAACGAGCGCTTTGGCGGATGCATGGCGGCGCGCTTGCCCGGCTCTAATGGCGGCAATCGGCCGATCGTGCTGATGGGCCATTGCGACACCGTCTTCCCGGAGGGCACAGTGGCGCAGCGGCCGTTCCGCATCGACGGCAACCAGGCGTTTGGGCCCGGGGTCGCCGATATGAAGGCAGGCCTGGTGATGAACACCTTTGTGCTCGACGCCTTGCGGCGGTTTGGCGTGCCCTGCGCAGTTACCGGGCTTTACACCGCCGATGAGGAGATCGCCTCGCCTTCTTCGCGCCCGATCATCGAAGCCGAAAGCCAAGGGTGCGCGCGCGGTGTTCAATGCCGAGCCGGGGCGGCCCTCGGGCAATCTTGTCTCGCGGCGCAAAGGTGCGGCGTTTATCGAATTGGAGGTGACCGGGCGTGCGGCGCATTCGGGTGCCGCGCATGCCCAGGGGGTCAGCGCGATCGAGGCCTTGGCGCGCAAGATCCAGCGTCTGCACCGGCTGACCGATTATGATCTCGGCACCACCGTCAATGTCGGGCTGATCCAGGGCGGGCAATCGGTCAATACCGTGGCGCCGCGCGCCACCGCAGGCATCGATGTGCGCTTTCCGACCCTGAACATCATGGAAAAGATCTTGGGCGAGGTGCGCGAGATCTGCAATTGCTGCGAATTGCCGGGCAGCGAGAGCCGCATTCTGCGCGAAGGCAATTTCCTGCCGTTGGAGCAGGACGAGGCGAGCCGCGAACTCCTCGACCGCTACGCCCGTGCCGCCGCCGGGCTCGGCATGCAGGTCGCGGGCGAGCCGACCGGCGGCTCGGCCGATAGCGGCTTTACCGCGGCCCTCGGCACGCCGACCCTGTGCGCCACCGGCCCGGTCGGTGGCAACGCGCATACCGACGACGAATGGTGCCGCATCGACACGCTCGTCCCCCGCGCCCAAGCTCTCGCCC
>CAWJXM010000040.1:0-37450 GCA_963846635.1 uncultured Alphaproteobacteria bacterium
TACTTTGTGCGCGGATGCTGTGCGAACACTGTGGTCGCCATTGCGGACAGCCGGCGGAAGTGACCTACGCCTTCTGGCTCAACCAGGTCGAATGCTGGCTCGCCATCCGCGGCACCTGCTATGATGACCGAGAGGAGGATCGGGGTATGGGCACCACTCGGAAGTACGTCGTCATCGACCCCGCCACCGGCAAACTCGACCGCCGCATCTTCAGCGAGCAGGCGATCTATGACGATGAGATGGAGAAGATCTTCGGGCGCGCCTGGCTGATGATCGGGCACGAGAGCCTGGTGCCTGCGGTCGACGATTTCTTTCACACCTATATGGGCGAAGACCCGGTCATCCTGACCCGTGACGGGCAGGGCCGGCTCCACGCGCTCCTAAACATGTGCCGCCACCGCGGCAACCGCGTGGTCCGCTGCGACGACGGCAATGCCAAACGTTTTATGTGTACCTATCACGGCTGGACCTACCGCAATGACGGCGCCCTCGACCACGTCCCCGGGGAGTCTGAGGCCTATTATGACGCGCTCGACCAGCCGTCCCTCGGTCTGATCGAGGCCCGCGTCGAGACCTATGCGGGCATCGTCTTCGCGACCTGGGCCGAGGACGCCCCGAGCCTCGAGGCCTATCTGGGCGACGCGCGCTGGTATCTCGACACCGTGTTCAATCGGCGGGACGGCGGCATGCAGGCGCTTGGCCCGATGAAATGGCTCGAGCCCGTCAACTGGAAGACATTGGTCGACAATTGCTCGGACAACTATCATGTCCCCACCAGCCATCTTGCCAGCGCCCGGGTCCAGACCCGCTACCTCGGCCGCCCGCGGCTGTCCCACGAGGACCAGTTCGCGAGCCCGAACAAGCACGCCTTTGTCAACGGGCACGGGGTCACCTTCCGCGACGCGGATGACAACCTCCCGCGCTACGTGCACGGCATGTCGAGCGAGACGCTCCGGCTGTTCCAAGAGTACCACGAGGCCACAATGCCCGAGGTCGAGCGGCGCCTCGGCACGCTCCGCGCGCGCCGGGTGCAGCTCGGCAACCATTCAATCTTCCCGAACGGAATCCTCGGACTTCGGCTGGCCCTGCCGCGCGGTCCGCTGAAGACCGAGTTCTGGCATTTCGTATTGCTCGACCGGGACGCGCCCGAGGAGATCAAGCGCGTGATCCGCGTCGGCAGCCAGGCCAACAACGGTGCGGCGGGCATGTTCGAGCAGGACGACGTCGACAACTGGCGGCAGGTGACCGAAGCGAGTACGAGCCGCATCGGGCGCCGGCACCCCCAGGATCTATCGATGGGCCTGGGCCATGCGGGGCCGCATCCGGATTATCCGGGGCTCGTCTCCGAGCGCTACATCTCGGAGAACAACCAGCGCCTCTTCTATCAGCGCTGGGAAGAGTTCATGAATGCGGAGAACTGGGCGCAAATCCCGCTCGATCCGATCACGGCCCGCTTCGACGGCACCGCGACGATGCGGAGCTAGGCATGATTGTCGGACCGAAACACCATTCGTCACCCCCGCGCAGGCGGGGGTCCAGGGCAACCGTGCGTCGCTCGCCATGGATTTCCCGCTTTCGCGGGAATGACGATTTAATGTCATGCGATCGTGGGCTGGCGGGCGGCGATCCGGTGAAGACGAAGCGCGCACAGGGCGCGGCCCGCTCAATGGAGCCGACGATGGCGCTGACATCGCAGCAGGCGCTGTGGCTCGAGCTGATGCAATTCTATATCGGGGAGGCGTGGCTGCTCGACGAGCGCAAGCTCAAGGAGTGGCTCGATCTCTTCACCGACGACGTCCTCTACTTCATGCCGCGCCGCAAGAACGTCCCGCGCCGGGAGTTGCACCGCGAGCTGACATCGCCGGGCGACCTGGCGATCCTTGAGGAGGACAAGCGCTATCTCGAGATGCGGGTGGCCCGGCTCGACACCGGGATGGCCTGGGCCGAGGATCCCCCGTCGCGCACCCGTCACCTGATCGGCAATCTCAAGGCGGCACCGCTGAAGAACGGCGAGGTTGAGGCCAAGACCGCGTTTCTGGTGTACCGCTCGCACCTGGAGACCGATCACCAACTCCTCTCCGGCTGCCGCGAGGATCTGCTGCGCAAGGTCGAAGGCGCCTGGAAGATCGCGCGCCGCACGATCGTGCTCGACGCCAACGTGCTCTTGGACAAAAACCTCAGCGTCTTCCTTTAAGCCTCTACTGAGCATGCCCTCGTATCGTCCAACTGACCTCCCGGTAATCGTGTTATCCGGGAAGTGCCTTCCGAACCATGCCGAAGATCATTTTTGAGTGCTGACCGGGTCTACGCTTGGGGCAGCGACCAGTTTGGATCCTTGTCCCAACCGGCCTTCAACCGCTTGAAGCTCCAGTGCAACGACATCGGCGACCTGCTTTTCTTGTGTGCTTGAATGCTGTTGCATAACGGCGAGTTATGTCACTAATATAGTTATGATCTTGTCGCGGGCATCCTCCGCGTCAGTTTGTGATTTTACCAAAGCCTTCTCGAACTTATGCTTCTCGTCGATCGCGGAATTCAAAACCATTTTGCTTTGCTCGTGGGCAGACTGGAACATGATATAGGAAAGAGCCTGAGCATCCATCAGTTTAATAGGCATCCCCAGAGTTTTGGGAGCGGGAGGCATTCGAGAAGAAGTTTTATGGCGCGGCGGATGCCGCGCGTGAGCCAAGAAAGCCTTCCTCGTGCGAGCTTTGCGGGCTGACGTTCCGGTCTTTTTTTCGGCAGGGGTCGGGTTGTTGACTTGGTCCCACATACCGGTCGAGACCGCCCATAAACCGCGCCGGGTTTGTCGAAGGCTCCAACTCTTGAGAGGATGGAGCGATGACGAAGCGAGTTCCTCCGTATTCCCCTGAGGTCCGTGCCCGCGCGGTTCGGATGGTCCTGGACCACCAAGGCGAGCACGCCTCGCAATGGGCAGCGATCCACTCGATTGCCGAGAAGATCGGCTGCTCTGGCGAGACACTGCGCCACTGGGTGCGGCAGGCCGAACGTGACCAGGGTTTTCGGCCGGGTCCGACAACCGAAGAGCGCGAGCGGATCAAGGCGCTCGAGCGCGAGAACCGTGAGCTGCGCCAGGCGAACGAGATCCTGCGGAAGGCGTCGGCATATTTTGCCTAGGCGGAGCTCGACCGCCGGTTCAAGCCATGATCGACTTCATCGCCGAGCCCCGCGCCATCTATGGGGTCGAGCCGATCTGCCGCGTCTTGCCGATCGCCCCGTCGACGTATCATGCCCACGCCGCCCGGCGCGCCGATCCGGGCAAGCGGCCGGCACGGGCCCAGCGTGATGCCGCTCTGAAGGTCGAGATCGGGCGCGTGTCCGCCGAGAACTTCCGCGTCTATGGCGTCCGCAAGGTCTGGCGACAGCTCGGCCGGGAAGGGATTGCGGTCGCCCGCTGCACCGTGGCGCGTCTGATGCGGACGATGGGCTTGCAGGGCGTCGTGCGGGGCAAGACGGTCCGGACCACAATCAGCAATGCGGCGGCCCCGTGTCCGCTCGATCGCGTCAATCGGCAGTTCAGGGCACCGCGCCCGGATGCCCTGTGGGTATCCGACTTTACCTACCTCGCGACGGGGGCTGGCTTCATCTATGTCGCCTTTGTCATCGACGCTTTTGCCAGGCGCATCCCACGGGTCGGGCTTCGCCCGCCCGAGGACAGGCTCTGGCTGGCGTGTCTCTCGTACGGCTCACGCCGGCTTCGTGCTGGACGCGCTGGAGCAGGCCCTGCACGAGCGCCGGCCCGTCCGCGGCGGCGGCCTCGTCCACCACAGCGATCGCGGTGTGCAGTACGTCTCGATCAAATATACCGAGCGGCTTGCCAAGGCGGGTATCGAGCCCGCGGTCGGCAGCGTCGGCGACAGCTACGACAATGCTCTCGCCGAGACCATCAACGGCCTCTACAAAGCCGAGGTGATCCATCGGCGCGGCCCCTGGCGCAGCTTCGAGGCGGTCGAGTTCGCCACTCTCGAATGGGTCGACTGGTTCAACAACCGGCGCCTCCTCGAACCGATCGGAAACCGCCCTCCTGCCGAGGCCGAGGCCGCCTATTATGCCCAGCTTGAGCTGACCTGTATTGCCGCGTAGGTCTCAAACAAAACGGCCTCCGGGAAACCCGGTGCGGTTCAGATCGAGGTTTCCGGACCGATCCTTCGTTCGGATCGTGAAGGTCCGCGTACCCACCTGCTCGCAGACCTTCTTGTGCATGGGCACGAGCTGGAGCCCGGCTTTGCACTACCTGAGGGTTACGCGGCAGGAGTTAGCATTTTCCAGTTGCGACGCAGAAAGCCTGTACTTCGTCATGATTATGATAGAAGCGGCTGGGGACACTAAATCCAAGATATTTGGAGCAGGTGGTGACGACGCTACAATTCAGACGGAGGGGCACATGGCTGCATATACCGCCGACGTAAATTGGACGCTTCAAAGCGGCGAGGACTTTCTGAAGGGCCGCTATAGCCGTGGTCACACCGTGACTTTTGACGGTGGGATGGTTGTCCCCGCGTCGGCATCGCCGCATGTGGTTGGCAAATGGGCGGTGCAAGCAGCGGTCGATCCGGAAGAGATGTTGGTTGCGGCTCTCTCAAGTTGCCACATGCTGAGTTTTCTGCATGTCGCCCGGAATGAGGGGTTCGCGGTCATCGGCTATCACGATCACGCGGAGGGTATGATGGAAAACATCGGGCCGGGAAAGAAGGCCGTGACAAAGGTGGTTCTCCATCCAAAAATAGAATGGATCGGCGAAGGGCCAGACCAGTTGAAGCTTGATCGCATGCACCACCAGGCACACGAAGCCTGCTTTATTGCTAACTCGGTCAAGACGCAGGTAACTGTGGCCTGATTTTAACTGGCTACACAACCCACATTGCGCTTTGCAAATCTCAGCAATTTCGCAACAGACCAGCGGCGAATGGGCGCCGCCCGAGGTGCGGCCGATGAGGCGCTATGGCCCACAACCATCGGGAATCCGGGGAATGTCGATTAGGACAGCTTCTTGGTCATATGGAAGCGCGTGTGGCCGGGTGGTTCGCATTCGATACGGGCAGCGACCTCCCAACCCTGCTTCAGGTAGAAACCCGGCGCCTGAAAGTGGAGCGTGGACAACACCGCGCGGGTACAGCCGCGGCGCCGCCCTTCTTCCTCAGCCATGGCGAGGATGCGGCTGCCTAGGCGGTCACGCCGCAGGCCCTCCGGCAGGAAAAACAGCTCTACCCGCAAGAGGCCAAGTGACGTGCGGCCGAGCAGGCCGCCGACGACCTTCTTCGTTTCGGGATCACTGACGAGGACGGCGAGCGCACGACTGTCCGAGTATCCTGCCTGCGCCTCGTTGTAGGCGCGCAACCCGTCCGCAATCACCGCGCGCTCGTCGTCGTGCGGTGCATCGGTCAGCGTGATCGTAGCTTCGGCTCGAATGGCCACGGCGTTTCCCCCCTCAGATTGTATCACGGCCGCATTCTAGCTGCTCAGACGCAATCGGAGGGTACACACTGCTCAACCGGATCGTCGGCGAGGTCAGCTGCTTGGTCTCGTTCGGCTGAATCTTCTGATGGCGTCTATGCACTAGCGGCTGATTTAGGCACTTCCAGCCCCTCCGCTATCCCAACAGCTCGTGCACCGCACGGTGGGCCTGGTTCATGGCCATGTCGGTATAGGCGGCCATGCCGGAATCCGAATTGGCGATGGCGATGCGGCCAAAACGGGCGCGGCCGATCAGATTGGGCATCTGGTCCGGCGGTGTGTCGCCATCGATCAGGGCGTTATATTCCGGCGCATAGCCATGCGGCCAGCGATTGACGATGATCGCCTCGATATCTCGCGCCGGGTCAAATCCGCCCGCGCCGAGGGTGCGGCCGAGCTGGTCGCGGATATTGCGCTCAAAGGTTTCGAACGATGTGGTAAGCAGTTCCGTCCGCCCGACCTTGTGCTGCTCACGCTCGTTCAGGCCCGGCCGTGCCGGGGTGCGTTCCATTCTAATCAGAACCGGTTGCTCGGGCGAACGCGGGCTGGCATAGCCGCCGATGTCTACCGTCGGATTGAGGGCGAATGAGGAGTAGTAGGAGCCCGGCGCGTAAACGCACTGGATCCCCAGCTTGTGGAAGGCCGTCCAATTGCGCAACGCCACGCTGGTATAGACCAGCGGCGTCTTGATCAGCTTGTGCAGTGCGTCCTGCTGCGCTTGCGGCAATTCCGGACATAGGTAGGGGATCATCATATTCCAGCAGGCCAGCACGCAATGCTTGCCCTGGACGCCATAGACCTTGCCGGCGCGCGCATAAGCGACTTTCACCCCGCGCGCGGCGGTCGGATCGCTGATATTGCGGACGCGCACGACAATGCTGTTCAACCGCAAGCGCACCGGGGCGCCCGGCTGGTCGAGCTGGCGGTAATCGGCCCGTGCGCACACGATATCCTTGGCGTCGCCGCCAGGCATGGCGGCGGGGATCAGGTCGCGCACCAGAAGCCGCGCGATCGAGGCGTTGCCGTCCGGATAGTGGAAGAACGGCGATCCGCCGGTTGCGACAAGGCCCGCCGGTGTATAGCCCATGCGCGCCGTCGCTCCCGGCCCCAGCTTCAGGCCTTGATAGCCCGCCAGACCAACACCCCAGGCGTCGATCGCCGAGACCGCATCGATACCGCAGCCCCACAGC
This sequence comes from uncultured Alphaproteobacteria bacterium, assembly GCA_963846635.1. GTDB lineage: Bacteria > Pseudomonadota > Alphaproteobacteria > ATCC43930 > CGMCC-115725 > AP-15. The sequence continues at coordinate 6,666 of CAWJXM010000040.1, forward strand.
CCATCGGTCTTGTGCCGGTAATAGGCCACCACTCTGAGGTCGGCCTTGAGCAGGCGCAGCAGATAATCCTGGTGCGACATTCGCGACAGGCGGTCTTTCTTGTCGTCCGAGCTCAGCCCGTGCATCGGGTCTTCCGCGCCGGTCTCGATCCGCACGATGTCCTTCCGTACCGCAGCGGACAGCGGCGACTCGGCCAGCAGTTTTTCCAGGCGATCCGGCGCCGTGCCGCGTCCGAGCCCAATGACGAGCTTGTCGGCGCCGAAGGTCTCCCGGTCGAAAAAGACGGCAGGCTTGAGGCCCAAGTTGCGATAGACCGACGGATGGTCGCAGGCCTTGGACAACGCGACCGGGTCGATCTCCAGGCTGGCCATCAGGCTGGCGGCCGGCGGCGCATAGGGCGTCGGGCTTTCGATGGCCCAGGTGCCGCCATTCAGCAGCTGCATGCGGCCGCCGACATGGAATTCGTTGCGCTTGGCGTGGCCGCCAAAATCGTCGTGGTTCTCGAGAATTAGGATCTTTGCACCTTTGGGCGCTGCCTCGCGGAAAAAATGCGCGGCCGACAGGCCGCTGATCCCGCCCCCTACCACGATCAGGTCATAAGTCTCGCCGGTGTCGGCGATCCCATCCGTATGATCCCAAAAATGGCCGTCGCGCAGGGCATGGGCCGCCTCGAATGATCCCGGATGGCTGCCGCGCAAACCAAGACGTTCGGGAGGATAATAGCCGGGCTGATCCTGGGCGGCGGCCTCAAGCGCCGCGGCCCCCGCCAGGGTTGACGACAGTCCACCCATCAGGGCGCCACCGCTGCCGATCAGCATACCTTGAAGAAAATCCCGCCGCTCGATCGGTCGGCCCAGGCCAAGATCCGCGTCGGGCTTGCGCGCCATCGCTCGCTCCCGGAATAGGCGAGACACCGACGTCCGCGGTGGTTCAACGGGACCATATTGATAAAAGCGTGGCGTGCCAACCGAACGGAACCGGGACTAGCTGTGTGGTCTCGGGATGAGATGGTGCGGGTTGATCGTGAAGGCTGACGGGTCGCTAGTGCATAGACGCCATCAGAAGATTCAGCCGAACGAGACCAAACAGCTGCCCTCGCCGACGATCCGGTTGAGCAGTGTGCACCCTCCGATTGCGTCTGAGCACTAGTCCCTTTCCACCTCGTCTTGCGCGAGGCGTTTCTGCTTAAAACTCCGATGAGGCGGCGGGCTTTGTCAGAACTCAAGACTTTCGACAAATTTTTTTGCTCCATGATTTCAATGGCTTACATTTGCCGTAAGATACGGTCGCAACTCACCCCGAAAAACGCCTCATCGGCTATGCCCGCGTCAGCACCTAATACCATGTCCTGCTGATCGGAACCGATAGAGTGACCCCGTGGCGAACTCTAGGGGATGCACACATTTCTCAGCTCCCATCCCGTAGCGAGGGCGCGAAAGTATTCCAGGCCATGCTTGAAGGTGATGGGACCTGGCGGCCGGGAGGAGCAATAGCCTCCTGAGCTTGTCGAAGGGCCAGCCGCCCAGACGCGCGATGATCCAGGCGGCCCAGGCGCGGCCGCGCCGGGTGTGAGGATTTTTCTGCTTTGCGGTTTTGCCCTCGACCTGCGCGTTGACGGCTTCCAGGGCCGCCATCTCCTCTTGTGTGAAGGCCAGGCTGGCCGGTTCGGCGCGGCGCCGGTCACGAGCCTGCACCAGCTGGAGGATGAGGGCGGCGGCTTTGGTGGCAATCGTCGCGCGCTTCAGCAGCCGCTCGGCGCTGGCAATCTGACTGTCTTCGAGCTGCAGCCCCTGCTTCTTCAGAATGCGAAAGAGCTGCTCGATGATCCAGCGCAGCTTGTACCAGGCGACGATTTGCCAAGCCGCCTCTTGTAATACCCAAACCCCGTATGTTCGAGCCGTCCCGCAAGGGGCGCCCCGCCCTGGGTGGCGACCCAGAGCAGGGCGGCTGGCGTCGGATCGATCCGCCCTTGGCCGGTAGGGCCGCAGCGTAGCTTGATCGCGTCAGCCTCTTCATCGGACCCGGATGGTTGCCGGAACACTTGGTTCGCTTCACAAGGCAGGGTCGAGGAAGATGGTAGAAGTTAACACAGTCACGGCCGGCATCGATACCTCCAAGGACCAGCTCGATGTGGCGGTCCACGGCCAAGCCGGCGCCTTCACCGTTGCCAACAACGCCGCCGGCTGGAAGACGCTGGCGGCTGAGTTGAGCCGCGCCGGGGTTCAGCGCATCGGCATCGAGGCCACCGGCGGTTACGAACGCGGCGTCACGCGCTACCTGCAGGCCACCGGTTTCACGATGGTCGTGCTGCAGCCTCTACAAGTCCGCGCCTTTGCCAAACTGCATCTGCGGCGCGCCAAAAACGACCGTTTGGATGCCGTCCTCATCGCCGCCTGCACCCACATGCTCGATATGCGCAACAAGATAACACCCGATCCGCGCTTTGACGCGCTGGCGGATCATCTGACCTATATCGAACAGATCGAGGAGGATATCGCCCGCTTCAACGCCCGCCTCGAGCATATCGCGGACCGGCGGTTGCGGCACGCGATCGCGGCCGACATTGTGCGCCTGGAGAAGCGCCGCGGCGCCGAGTTGAAGCGCTTGACCGCCGCACTGCACGAGCACACCGACCTGGCCAAGCGCTTCGCCCTTGTGCTGAGTATTCCCGGCATCGGCGCGCGCACCGCGCTCGCGGTGATCGTGCGCATGCCGGAGCTCGGACAGGTTAGCCGCGAGCAAGCCGCCGCCTTGGCCGGTCTGGCGCCGTTTGTGCACCAGAGCGGCAAACATCAGGGCGAGACCCACATTGGCGGCGGCCGCGCGCGGCTCCGGCGCTCGCTCTACGCCGCCGCGCTGCCGGCCGCCTTTCGCTGGAACCCGGCACTGGTGGCTCTCTACCGGCGCCTGACCGGACGGGGCAAGTCACACAAAAGCGCGCTGGTCGCCTGCGCCCGTAAGCTGCTGGTGTTCGCAAACACCGTCATCCGCCGCGGCACGCCATGGGCGCACCCGCCGCAAGCTGCGTGATGCGCTTAGTTATCGCCAGAGCGTTCCTTGGTTCGACCGCAGGTGACCCGTTCCTTCGTCCCGACCGGCAGCCGCCGGGCCACCGCGCTCGCGCCGGTCAAGGACGCTGCCGCGCCGCTTCGCGGTGGCCTTTGGCCATCCTTGACCAGCGCTGCGCGCGGTGGCCCGGCGGCTGCCGGTCGGGGAGACCTAACCGCTACAAAGTTAATGGTTGCTACGCTCGTGACGTCATGGGTGGTGAGCCGCCGCCAGTGCAGCGGCTCGCCGCCGGCCGGTGGGTCGTGTTCGGCGACCTCGACGAGAGTGAGGCGCACGCTTGGCAGGAGATCGCGAGCGCTGCCCCGCGGGCGGTTGAGAACGACCGTGCCAAAGCGCCGCGTCAGACGCGCCGTGCGGCCCCGGCGCGTGCGGCCCGCGCCGGGCCAGCACGATCGTGCGCGTGTCGGCCTCTTGAAAATTGGCCCCGGTCGCGGACAGCCCGGCGCCATTGGCCCGGCGACGGTCCTGCATGACGCGCGTCAGAATATGAAAGTTTGGCGCGGGCACCGTCGCCCTCCTGAGCTTGTCAAAGGGCGGCATAGAGGTCGCTCTCGCGATCGGCAATCACCGTCACCATCGTCGCCGCGGCCAGCACTTCCTTGGCACGCCCGACGGTGGTGAGCCCGCGTTCCGACGCCTTGGCGGCCAAGGCCCGCCGGTTGGGCGTCACCGTCACATGCCCGGAGCGCGTCCACACCCGCCCGCCGACCAGCCCCAGGCAGCTGCCGGTGGCCGCATCCAGCGCCAGCATGGCATGCCCCAGCAAGCCATGGATGGTGCCGTGGCCAACCGCGCCCCGGCCACGCCGGCGCCCCGCGGTCGTGCGGAAATGAACCGCGCTGGTATCCTGGATCGCCAGAACAGGCCGGCGTGTCGCCGCACGAGCGGTCTGTTCGCCCCAACCGTCCAGCAGCGCCGCAACCGTCACGTTCGGATTGGCGAGAAACCGGCCATAGCGGACGAGGTGCGCGCGGCACCCACCGGCCAGCCGGCGCACGCAGACCGTGGCATGCGCAACCATACGTTCCAGCAACGCAGCCCCCCTTTATCGCGGCGGCGATCCCCGAACCAGCCAACCGACCACTCCATCTCCTCCAGGGCGATACTCTCCATAGTGCGCCTCCCGATAGTGCGCCTCCCGGATGCCTAAATGCCGTACACGGCAGCATACCCCTGCGCGCGTCGGGAAGCCTCCCGTCAGCAGGAGCCAATCTGGCGCGCCCAGATGTGTGCATCCCCTAGGGCGCAGGCCGGGGATGCCGACGCGGTTGATCGCTCCGGACTGCGCCTGCGCCTGTTGAAACAGCAGGCCAACGCCGGCGATATCACGTTGCTGTTCGGGGATGAAGCGGAGGCGCTCACCCCTCCCTATCTCGCTCACGCCGGGGCCCAGCGGGGCGAGGATTTGCGGGTTGAGGCGCCGGGGCGCGCGCCCAAGCGGGCGATACTCGGCGGCCTCGATTTCGCCACCCGCCGGGTGCTCGTCAATACCAGCGCCACCAAGCGCAGCCGGGACTTCATCGCCTTGCTGGGCCGGCTCGATGCCGCCTATGGACCCTGCCCGGCCCACGGGTCAAGCCCGTGGGCTGAAGGCCCACGGCCGCAGAGGCCAGTCATCCTCGTTCTCGACAATGGCCCGATCCATACCAGCAAAGCCTCCCGGGCGGCCCCTTCGACAAGCTCAGGAGGCCGCGCGCCCGTGGCTCAAGATCGAATGGCTGCCGAAATATGCTCCGGAGCTGAACGACATCGAGCGATCCTGGCGCGACCTGAAGTGTCGCTTTCTCGCGCACCAGACCTTCTCCGATCCCGATCATCTCGGCCTTGTCGTAACCTTCATGCCAAAAGTGCCGATCTGAAAGACATGTTAGTTCAATGAGTTGCGTCGGCGATATGGTAAGAGGGGCAAAATTCCGGGCGGGGGTCGATTTTTTTCTTGCCCCGACGCGGTGCGGTTTAATTCAACCTCCCTGTGGTCGTCCCACCCGACATCGATGGTCTGCCGCCGGCCGAGCTGAGGCAGTTGCTTCTGAAGCTGCTGGAGAACAACGCCGAGCTGAAGCGCCAGAATGCTGAGCTGCGCGAGGAGATCGCACGCCTGAAAGGGCTGAAGGGCCGACCGTCGATCAAACCCAGTGGGATGGAGAACGGCACCTCGCCGAAGCCCGGCGAAAGAGGGGCCCGTCGCCGCAGGCGCGGCAAGGTCGTGCCGCGGGTCAAGGTCGAGGAGCAGATCCTCAAGGCGGAGGTTCCTGAAGGCTCGCGCTTCAAAGGGTATGAGGATTTCGTGGTGCAGGACCTCGAGCTGCGGGCCCGGGTGATCCGTTATCGGCGCGAGCGCTGGGTGAGCCCAGATGGTCAGACGGTGATCGCGCCCTTGCCGCCTGATGTCAGGGGGCACTTCGGGCCGGCGCTGCGCCGCTTTGTGCTGATGCAATACCACCAGGGGCAAGTGAGCGTGCCGCGGCTGATGGCGCTGCTGCAAGCGATGGGCCTCGCCATCTCCAAGCGGCAGGTCATGCGTTTGCTGATCGCCGGGCAGGATGAATTCCTGGCCGAAGCGCGTGACGTGCTGCGCGTGGGTCTGGAGACCGCCCGTTGGATTACGGTGGATGACACCGGTGCACGTCACAAGGGCACGACCGGCGTCTGCACGCAGATCGGCAACGACAACTTCACCTGGTTCGGGACGACGGAAAGCAAAAGTCGCCTAAACTTCCTCGGTCTGCTGCGTGCCGGGCACACCGATTACGTGATCAATGATGCCGCCCTGGCCTACATGCGCGAACATGCGCTGGCTGGGCTGACCATTGCCAGGCTCGCGGAACATCCCGACAAACAGTTTGCCGATCCGGCCGCCTGGCAGGCGCACCTTGAACGGTTGGGCCTCACGGCGCTCAACGTGACGCCCAACCCGGTGCAGATCGCCACCGAGGGCGCGCTGTGGGGCAGCATCCACGGGCACGCGTTTCTGCGTGATACGGTGATCGTCAGCGATGACGCTGGCCAGTTCAACGTCGGTCGGCACGCGTTATGCTGGGTTCACGCGGAGCGGCTGATTCATAAGCTCGACACGTTCACCGCGCAGCAGCGTGTCGCGCAGAAGCATGTCCGCGCGTTGATCTGGCGGTTCTACGCCGATCTGAAAGCGTACCGCCTCAACCCCACGCCCCGCCGTCGCGGACAACTTCGCGCCCGCTTCGATCGTATCTTTTGCCGCCGCACCGGCTTCGTCACGCTTGATCGCCTGCTGGTGCGGCTGCATGCCAACAAGCCCGAATTGCTGGCCGTGCTGGATCACCCCGATATCCCACTGCATACCAACGGTTCCGAGCGCGACATCCGCAGCCACGTGACCAAGCGTAAGGTCAGCGGCGGCACCCGCAGTGATGTCGGGCGAGACTGTCGCGATGCCTTCCTCGGGCTCGCCAAGACCTGCGCCAAATTGGGCATCGCGTTTTGGGATTATCTCGGCCGCCGCCTCGGCATTTCCGAGCAACCCGCTGTACTGCTCCTGCCAGATATCATCCGGTGCCGCGGCCAACCTGCATAAATTCTGCTGCCCGCCATTTTGCCCCACTTACGCGATATGGTTGTAACATATTGATATTACGAGAGAGTCAGCTTTTTTAGCTCGGCACGCGCGCCGTGGCGGCTGAGGGCGCCTGGCGAAGCAGGTTCGACCTGTGGCGGCCGAGATCGAAGGTCAGGATGCCGCGCATGTTGATGTGCTTGTGCCCGATCGGCGCGAGACGGCGCATCAGTTCATCGGGATGTTCGCTGGGCGCCGCGTCGATCATCGCCTGGATGCGATGAGTGTTCCAGGCCATGACGATGTTCCCCAGCAAGGTCAGAGCGCCCGAGATGGTGCCGAGTTCCTCCATTGTGCGCCCATGCTTTGCGGTGATCATGCGGTTGTGGATGGCGCGCTGCAGGCTGTGCACCGCCTCGCCCTGGTTGAGGAGATCGAGGATCTCCAGGCGAAACGAGGGGTTGCTGAGATAGTCGCAGAGATAGAGGGTCCGGAGCAGCCTCCCCAGCCCGTCGCCGGCATTGTAGACGGGGTCGCCAGCGGCAGCTGACCCGAAACGGTCAAGGGCCGCGGTCGCTGAATCCCAGCCGTGTTTAACCGAAGCGCTGAGCCGCAGTAATCCCTCCCAGCCTCGCGCGATGGCGCGGCGGGAAACGGTTTCGGCCACGATCGGCCGTAGGACCTGCGGAATTTCCAGCCCTTTCGGCAGGGAGAGCTTTCGCTTCTTGAGCTTCGCCAGGTGCGGACACAGGTCGAACCCGACCAGCTTGGCGAGTGCCATCGCGAAATGCGTGAAGCCATGCGTGTCGACGGCGACGCGCTCGATCCGCTCGACTTGGCGCTGGCGCAAGGCGCCCTCGATCGCGGCGCCGGCTTGCCGGCGATTGAGGACGATCGGTAGATCGTAGAGGATGCCCCATTGATCGAGGACATGAGCATAGGTCCCGACGGCATAGGTTCGCCGCCGGGGGTCGAGGCGCGCCGACCACAAATAGCGCGTTGCCTCCAGGCTCATCATGTCGGCCGAGGCGAATAGCCCGCGTCCCCATAGGGCGGCGATGGGATGCTCGCGCATGAAGCGCAGCACCGCGTCATTTGCCGAGCGAAGCCGTCGCTCCCCCTCGATCTTCAGCATCATCTGCCCGAGGCTGTCGGCCGCCAGCGAGGGCACCATGCGCACCAGTTCGGCTATGGAAAGATCGGAGCCGAGCCCCATGAGGGCGGCATAGAGCGCCACCAATTCCTGCTCGGAACGGGCTGGGCGGCCAAGGAGGATCCACGAGAACCGCGTCAAGCCGTCGATTTCGATCAGAACTTCTGGAAACTGGACATCGCCAAAGGCGCGCGCGAGCGCTTGCCGCGCGGGTTCAAGGCGGGGATCCTTCGGTGCCTGCTTGCGGCGCGGCAATCGCAGTTCGCCGCCATCAATCGCGACTGCGCCGACCTCAACCGCCTCGGCCAATGCGGCAAGCCCGGCGGTCAGCCCTGCTTCCAGGCGCTGAAGATATTTCTCCAAGCTGGCCGGCAGGTTGAGGTCGCGAATGAAGCGGCCCTGGTCGCGCTGCCAGAGCTTCTGAGGGATGAGCTTGCCCTCCGGCGCCCGGTACGACAGGCTGTGATCGACCGAGACGGAGTGGTTGCGCAGCGCTCGCTTCAAGGCCATCAGGGTCGCTGCGCGAAAACAGCCCAGAGCTGCCGCACGATCCGGCTGATCGATCAGACCTTGCCATGAGGGACCAAAAGGCTGCGCCGTTATCGCCGGCAACGCGTTGGGCGAGGCAGCGAGCAAGTCGAGCATTGCAAAAGCGGCGGCAAGCTTATGATCGGCCGGAACCGCCAGGGGCGCCTGCCGCGCCAGTTTCAGGAGCCGAGCCAGATCCTGGGACTTGCGTCCAAGTTCCTGACGAATGGCGGCGACTTGGTTCCCCTGTCTTTCCGATTCGAAGGGAGCGATCAGCCTCTTGAGCCGCGAGCGCAGCTCGGCGGCGCCGAGTGCTTCGTCGTCGGCGAGGCCGGCAAGATCGCCGAGCAGCCGACGGAACCGGCGCAGGCGGGCCGCCTGCGTTTCCTCCACCCGTTCCCGCGCGCCACGCCACAGGGCTGAGATCTGATGATCGAGAAGCGTCAGCTGCCGTCCATCAGCCGTAACAGCGTGAGGCGCAGGAAACAGGCCACCTCGATCGTGCGATGCGGATCCTTGATCCGCGCCAGCGCTGCTGGTTTACGCGACATCATCCGTCTCGCGAAATATTCGAGACCGGCGAGCGGCAAATCCGGCAAAACCAGCCGGTCGGCGCCCAATTCCTTGAGGAATTCAACCTTCTCCATTTGCTCGGCGAGGCCTCTTGCGGCCTTGCTCGACGGCACGGCGCTGAGCCATTCGCGCCGGCTGACCCCGCCATCCTCGATCGGCGCTAACAGGCGCGGCACCCAGAGGTCGCGCTCGGCCGGCACTGCCGCCGCAATCAGCTTGAACAGTGCCTGCTGTTGATGGCGCCGTGCGGCAATCGCGAGACGGCGGATGTGGCGCTCGCGGAGCAACAGATATTGATGCTCGACCAGCCACGATCGGGCGCGCGCCACGAGTTCCGCTTCGTCGAAAACGGCCGCCGCCTCCCGGCGAAGATAGGCCACCAGTCCGCGTTCCGCGTGCGGGGTGAGTTCGCTGCGCCGAGTAGTCGGAGTGCCGAGGCATGGTGCTCGAACAAGGTTCGATGACGCCGGCGATAAAATGCCCGGATCGAGGCGAGCCGCGGTGCCGCGCAATCGACTTGCCGGCCAAGATGATCGAGGATCTGCGGCGGAATCAGTTCCACCGAGTTGAGCATCCTGCCGGTCATCTTGAGGAAGCCGATCTGCAGGGCGAGCGCCAATCGGTTCAAGGGTCCGCGGCGCTCCCGGACGGAGACAAGCTCATCCTCGTCGAGTGTGAAGAAGTGCTCGATCTCGAGCGTGGACAGAGCCTCGGGAAAGCGCTCCTCGCCGAGATATCGATGTTCCCATCGATTGATCGGCGGCTTTTTCGTCGGGCTGGCTGCAGCGTCCGGAATGGCAGGGCTCCATGATGCAACTCTCGCCGCGCGCCGATCGAGCCAGCGGGGTAGATGTTGCTGTCTCCGGCAATTCACAAACGACCGTCTATGCGGCGAAAACGCGGAAGGCGCAGAACCAAGGACTTGCGGCGTGCGAAACCCTGTTGCCAAATCGCCGGCAAAGGCAACAGGTTTGAGCGACATCCCCATGCTACTCGGCTACGCTCGCGTCTCGAAGGCCGATGATCAGGATACCGCTACCCAGGTCAGTGCCCTCAAGGCGGCCGGCTGCGACCGGGTCTATGAAGAGAAGGCCTCCGGTGGCCGTTGGGATCGGCCCCAGTTGCACCGGATGCTCGACCATCTGCGCGAGGGCGATATCGTTGTCGTGTGGAAACTCGACCGCCTGTCGCGCTCGCTCAAGGATCTCCTCCACATCCTGGAGAAGATCGATACCGCGGGCGCCAACTTCCGCTCCCTGACAGAGGCGATCGACACTTCCGGACCGGCCGGACGCATGATGATGCAGATGCTCGGATCCTTCGCCGAATTCGAGCGCGCCATGGTACGCGAGCGAACCCGTGCGGGGCTGAGGGCGGCGCGCGAACAGGGCCGAAAGGGCGGGCGGCGATCCAAGCTCATGCCGCGTCAAAGAGCCGAGATATTCGCGATGCTCGCCGCGGGCCGCCCTGGCGCCGAAATCGCCCGCATCTTCCGGGTACATCGCGCCACCATCAGCCGCATCGCCGCGGAGGCAAGAGCCTTATCCGCCAAAGCAGAGCCGGTTTCCTGATCACCTTGCAGCCGAGACCGGTCCACATCGCGCTGAAAAAGCTGACTCTCTCGTGATATCAATAGCTTGAAGCGAATGCAGCGCTACAAACTATTGAGATAAATAGACTTTCAGATCGTCACTTTTGGCACGGAGGTTACGACAAGGCCATCTCGATCGCGCCATTGACAAGGCGATTGCCGATATGAACCACGCGTGCCAAACCCGAGTGTGTACCAATCTACGAAACGTTGCTTAGCCGTCCCCAAAATCGCTGTAAGTCGAGCAGGTCGTCGCCATCAGCGCCTCGGCCGTGCAGCAGGATCACGAAGCGGGCGGCCTTGCCGCCGGCAACAGGTGGGCGGGACGGGCCGGACAGGGCCATCAGCATCGGCGCGGCTCGCTTTCTGCGAAATGGAAATATCAGCCTCTACTGGCACAACCCATGCGAGGGCGCGCTGCCACGCGGGCAGCATTCGAGAAGGCTTGCTCTCGCGGCAATCGGCATGGCAGATCCACAGTCATGGTCGCGGTTAAATCCGCGTTGTGAGGCTCGCCGTGGCCGACATGATCAAGTGCATTTGCCACAGGATCGTGGCCCGTGGTTTGGCCGAATCCTGGCGAGGTCCGCTATCGGCGCGCTGCGGCCTCGGGGTACAGGCCGGCGGCCTTCGTCTGTTGTCCCATTGCCGTGATTGCCCGACGTTCCCCGACCGGCGCAGGAATAGCATGCGGCCTACGCTCGGGCGGCGGCTCCGCAGGACCGTAGTCCAGTTCGATGCATCATCTCGGCACCTAACAACCCTTGCACCAGGTTCCCTCAGAAAGAACAATGAGCAGTGGGGCCAACAATATCGCGGTCACTCTGACAGGGAGAGAATGCCATGGATTTCGGAGTGCACGACAAGCATGCGATCGTGACCGGCGGCAGTCGGGGCATTGGCAAAGCCATTGCGCGGGAATTGGCTCGCGAAGGGGTCGATGTGGCGATCGTGGCGCGGAACAAGGCGGATCTGGAGGCGACGGCGCGAGAGTTGGCGGCCGAGACGAACCGACGCATCGTTCCCCTTGCAGCCGATGTCACCAGCAAGGAGCAGGTGGACCGCATGGTCGCCGAGGCGGCGCAGCAACTGGGCGGCCTGCACATCCTGGTTAACAGCGGGTCCGCGCCTGGGGGCTCGGCCACCGCGACCGGCCCAATCGAAACCGTCGTTGACGAGGATTTGATAGAGGATTTCAACGTAAAGTATGTGGGAGCGCTGCGCTGTTCTCGCGCGATCATCCCGTTCATGAAGACGGCGGGCTGGGGCCGCATCATCAACATCAGCGGCGGCAACGCCCGCAACGCCGGCAATCTCAGCGGCGGCGCCCGCAATGCCGCCCTGGTACACATGACAAAGACGCTGGCCGTCCAGCTGGGCCGTCATGGGATCACGGTCAATTGCATCCATCCCGGCACGACCCGCACCGAGCGCACGCCGAGCCTGCTTGCTGCCCGCGCCGCCCAGCTGGGCGTCTCCCCGGAAGAAGCGGAGCGGCGGGACTTCGCTCCAGATTCGCCGCGCGGCAATGCCATTTGCCGCATGGTGGACGCTTCGGAGGTCGCGTTCGTCGCAGTCTTCCTGGCCTCGGAAAAGGCGTGGGCGGTCTCCGGCGAGTTAGTCGCGGCAAGTGGCGGGGCTGGGCGGTCAGTATATTACTGAGCAGAGAAACCGGGGCAGAGGTCGGTGTTAGCGCAGGACCAGCTGGGCTAAGGCGCATCGGCGGCGCAATCGATCGCCCTCAGGTGGCTCACTGCAAAGCCCTCCTGTGCAGATCCTGGGCCATGCGCCAGAGCTCTAACCCACCGAGTTGTAGACGTCACGCCAACGCTTGATGGCTTCGATGTGACCGTTCACCGTGGTGAGGTTGGCGCTCATCGTCACGACAGATATGTGGCTCCCCCCAGCCTCGCGCCACGCCGCAATGTCGCCCGGCCATTGGTTGTCTCCGCGACTGTATTGCTGAATGGACTCGAAGCCGAATGCATCAACATCTCTGCCGAGCTTGAGCAGCTTGGCCTCGATCCTCTCCTTGATTTGGACCGCCTCGGTTTGAGTCCGGCCCGAAAACAGGAAACCGTCCCCGATCCTGGCCGCCCGGTCGAACGCGGCCTCGCTGAAACCACCCAGCCAAATGGGGATCTGCCGTTTCGGCCGCGGCAAGATCCCGGCTCTGTCGATCCGGTGGTCGGAGTCCTCGTGGTCGACCACGGGCTGTTCCCACAGCTTACGGATCAAGGCAATCTGCTGCTCCTGCCGCTTGCCGCGACGGCGAAAATGCCTGGACATTTCGAGACCGTCGTATTCCACCCAGTTCCAGCCGATCCCGACGCCCAGGCGAAGCCGGCCATCTGAGAACAGGTCAACATCCGCAGCCTGTTTAGCGAACAGGGCCGTCTGTCGCTGCGGCAGGATGATCACGCCTGTCATCAATCCGAGGTTCTTGGTGACGCCGGCGAGGTAAGCGTAGGTGACCAACGGCTCGTGGAACGGGTCGTTTTCTTTATAAGGGCCCGTCAACTTCGATTCCCTGCCGGCATGAACGGCGCCGAGGACATGGTCGTAGATCACAATATGGTCGTAACCCAGGTCTTCCGCCGCCTGGGCAAACGCCTTGACTGCCCCTGGATCGCCGCCGAGTTCGACCTGCGGATAAACCACACCAGCTTTCATCCTATACTTCCTCTTTGATGCTGTGAGGTTGTGTGCCAGATTCCGAACCAGTCGCGTCCGGTCCGAAAGTAGCAGCCTCAACGCCGGCATAGCTTTGGCCGCGACACGTTGCAGACTAACCGGCGCGATGATGATCGCGAACTGGAAGCAACGATCGTCGACCTTGCCGGCCAAGGCTTTAGCTTGACCGGGTGGAGGCGCGCTCGGGGTTGGGGACGCCCTTCGCCACGGAGTTGGCGCGATTGAGACATCCAGGTGAGCCTGGATGACCGCGCACTCATGCCCCTGCGCGGTCATCTGGTCGTCAAGTCTCACGACACCGATGTCGGCTCCCTCTGCCTGCTGCCTCTTCTGTTTTCCTAGAAGAAGACAAAGGACCGGACCACGACGTTCTTGCGGCATCGAGCGTCGGCGGGCGCGGTCGGGTCGACACAGGCGGTATGGAAAGACCAGCGCGAGACGGAGCCGTCGGTCACAGAATCATAGCACTTGAGCATTGAGACCTCGGTGGGCTTCTGCTGGGGAAACCAGTACCACTCGTGGTCGGGACGGTTAGTGAAGCGGGTGGTCTCGCCGACGCGGTCGTCGTAGATCCGGTAGTTGTTGATGTAGGGCTGGTCGGCGAAGGAGGGCCAAGCGCAGAGCACGAAGGGGAACTGCTCGACTGTCTCCATCGGCTTGGCGAGGTTGATCGACATGAACCGCCGCGACATCTTCGCGTCGGCTTCTTCCTCGGTGTAGTGCTGAGTGCGCCCGAAGTTCCGCAGGTTCCGGGTGAGCAGCTCGCGGCAGCGCACGCGGCCGCTGTTGTCGTTCAGGTCGTTGTGCACAAGGTTGGCGTAATTGGCGTTCACACCCGGGTTATTACCGTCCTGGTCCTCCGTGCGGTCGCCCGCGTAGTCCTTGTCGAAGACGTCGTGGTTGTAGACCAATGCATCGGTCGCGTCCGGGAAGAACTCGAGCAGCAGCTGCTCGATTTCAGGGTAGAACACGCGCTCCACCTCCGCCGAATCGTAGAAGTTCGAGCACTTGGACTCGATGTGCGCCAGCGACAGGCCGAGCTTGTCCATGCATTCGGGGCTGGTGGGCGAGAGGCCCGGGTAGTACTCGCCGATGCGCCGCGCATCGCGCATCACCTGCGGGAAATAGAGGTCCCGCCGCCGGTTGCCCTCATTCTTGCGCAGGATCGCCGCGATGTCGGCGCGCGCCGGGTCCCGCCAGAGAGCGTTGGACGGGACAACGGAGTAGGTCGGCCGCTCGTAGACCGTATAGGGTAGCGGCAGCGCCAAGCCGCCTTCCGGGGCTTTGATGTCGTTCGACTGGCGGATGTACTTCACACACTCGTCGTAGCCGCGGAACCCGAGGCCCCATTTGGTCTTGATCGGGCCCGGTGGTGCTTTGGCGATCATGTCGGTAACGCGCTGGCCCTCGCCCTCGGCGATCTCCGCGAGCGCGTCCTGGAGCGCCACGGCGGTTCCCGCATCGCCGTCCCGGTCGAACGCCATGTAAGACAGGCCGCCATGCGCCGCGATCGGCGGCGGCTGCCCTTCCGTGCGCTCGATCGGCGGCACATAGGCCGACAATGCTCTCTCCGTATCCGCCGTAACGGTGTTGTGGGTGACCTCGAGCTGGCTCATGGCATACCTCCGGTTATTTCGGCCTCACCGTGGCACACAAAGCTTGCGTTTTCCAGACTATGCGATCGGCGACTTGCGGCGCTTCTCGGAAGTTCGGCCAAATTATGCCGCGTTGGCATGTACCTTTATGAGAGTGCCGCTGATTACGACGGCGGCGATACGGCATAATCCGCGGATCGGCATTATGGCTGAGCTCATGGCAGACAGTCCGATGCCAATTTATTGGCTCAAAAAACGCCGAAGGTGGCGGTACCTGGATATAATCTTCGCTGGGGACATAGAACGCACGGGTTGCCGCCGATGCGGATATCGGCACCGGTCACGCGGATCAGCGCCTCGGCCTGCGGCAGAACGAGATGGTCGTCTGAAGGCCCCGGCGGCGGTGCAATGTCGGCCGGCAGACCCTCGCATCGTTCGGTGTTAAAGACCGTGAAGCGTTTCAGAAATGGGATCGCTTCCGGTTCGTCGCCGGTTTCGGCGGCGCGGGTGCGTTCGCGGTATAGAATAAAGCGGTCGGCATAGACGGCCGTGGTGCCTTTTTCACCTTTCCTGACATGGCCGCCGAGTTTCAGTGCCTGGCGAAAGGTGAGCCAATTGTTTGTGGTGAAGCCGCGCTCAATCCCGCCAATCCATAGGATCGGGATATTGACGCCAGAATAAGCGCGCCCGGTTGCGGCGTTCTTGGGCAGGCCGAGTGGGGTGGCAGCGGCGTTCCAGGGTTGCACCCAGGGCACGCGGCCCTGTTCGAGCTCGGCAATGATTTTGTCGGTGATTTCCTGATACAGGCTGGTGCGGTCGGCAAAGGATTTGTGGGCAGGCGCCGGGTGTGGCATGGGCTGTCTCCGCGACGCGCGAGCGAAAGCCTTTCTCTTGCCTGGTGCACGCGTCACGGCCCGCGCACCGCCCTTTCACTCCTCCTTTCCGGTTATCCCGCGCTCACCGCCATATGAAACACGGGAGCGGCTGGTCATGCGATTACAGCGTTACTTCGCGAGGATGGAGCCGGCTCCCCGGCAAGGGGGATAAGGGAGCCGGCTCCGTCCCCACAGAAGCGGGGATAGGACGCGGCCCGACCCCGGCGCAGGCTCTAGGGGATGCACACATCTGGGCGCGCCAGATTGGCTCCTGCTGACGGGAGGCTTCCCGACGCGCGCCGGGGTATGCTGCCGTGCACGGCATTTAGGCATCCGGGAGGCGCACTATGGAGAGTATCGCCCTGGAGGAGATGGAGTGGTCGGTTGGCTGGTTCGGGGATCGCCGCCGCGATAAAGGGGGGCTGCGTTGCTGGAACGTATGGTTGCGCAGGCCACGGTCTGCGTGCGCCGGCTGGCCGGTGGGTGCCGCGCGCACCTCGTCGGCTATGGCCGGTTTCTCGCCAATCCGAACGTGACGGTTGCGGCGCTGCTGGACGGTTGGGGCGCACAGACCGCTCGTGCGGCGACACGCCGGCATGTTCTGGCGATCCAGGATACCAGCGCGGTTCATTTCCGCACGACCGCGGGGCGCCGGCGTGGCCGGGGCGCGGTTGGCCACGGCACCATCCATGGCTTGCTGGGGCATGCCATGCTGGCGCTGGATGCGGCCACCGGCAGCTGCCTGGGGCTGGTCGGCGGGCGGGTGGGGACGCGCTCCGGGCCTGTGACGGTGACGCCCAACCGGCGGGCCTTGGCCGCCAAGGCGGCGGAACGCGGGCTCCCCACCGTCGGGCGTGCCAAGGAAGTGCTAGCCGCGGCGACGATGGTGACGGTGATTGCCGATCGCGAGAGCGACCTCTATGCCGCCCTTTGACAAGCTCAGGAGGGCGACGGTGCCCGCGCCAAACTTTCATATTCTGACGCGCGTCATGCAGGACCGTCGCCGGGCCAAGGGCGCCGGGCTGTCCGCGACCGGGGCCAATTTTCAAGAGGCCGACACGCGCACGATCGTGCTGGCCCGGCGCGGGCCGCACGCGCCGGGCCGCACGGCGCGTCTGACGCGGCGCTTTGGCACGGTCGTTCTCAACCGCCCGCGGGGCAGCGCTCGCGATCTCCTGCCAAGCGTGCGCCTCACTCTCGTCGAGGTCGCCGAACACGACCCACCGGCCGGCGGCGAGCCGCTGCACTGGCGGCGGCTCACCACCCATGACGTCACGAGCGTAGACGCGGCTTGGCAAATCGTCGCCTGGTACAAGCTGCGCTGGATCATCGAGCAGCTCTTTCGCATTCTGAAGAAGCAGGGGCTGCAGCTCGAAGACAGTCAGATTGCCAGCGCCGAGCGGCTGCTGAAGCGCGCGACGATTGCCACCAAAGCCGCCGCCCTCCTCCTCCAGCTGGTGCAGGCTCGTGACCGGCGCCGCGCCGAACCGGCCAGCCTGGCCTTCACACAAGAGGAGATGGCGGCCCTGGAAGCCGTCAACGCGCAGGTCGAGGGCAAAACCGGAAAGCAGAAAAATCCTCACACCCGGCGCGGCCGCGCCTGGGCCGCCTGGATCATCGCGCGTCTGGGCGGCTGGCCCTTCGACAAGCTCAGGAGGCTATTGCTCCTCCCGGCCGCCAGGTCCCATCACCTTCAAGCATGGCCTGGAATACTTTCGCGCCCTCGCTACGGGATGGGAGCTGAGAAATGTGTGCATCCCCTAGGGCGCAGGCTGGGGGAGGGAGACGCCCAAAGAAACTGCCGGCAGCGTGTCAACGCATGCGGTAACGCCTTCAGCGCCGGCGCAGCGCCGATGACTGGCCGGACGTCTCAACTTCAAACAGGCTGGAGGGCCTTCGCCCGTTCCAGCCGCTCCACCGCCGCCATGGGATCGTCGATCCCGTCATGCCGGCCGAGCAGGATGGCTTCCTCGAGGATGCTGATGGCCATTTGCCAGATTTTTCGGTCCGCGTCCGGACCCAGCTTGTTCCGGAATGAGCGGGCGGCAGCTTTAGCCGCAGCAGCGCAGGGAGAACCAATCCGAAAGTCGCGAGACAAACACCGGCGGACAGCATGCAGCATTTCTCTCGCGCACTCTAATGGCAGCACGGTCTTCGCTTTCGCCATCACCGATGAAACCTGCTGCACCGAACGCACCGTGCGGCATTTCGTGGCGACCGCCGGCTTGTGCCAGATTTCGTCGTACTCGGCCGCGACGATGCGGCGAGCGGTTTCGATCACGATGAACTCGGTGCGCTTCGCCTCAATCCAAGGGGAATCCGACGTCCCGGGAAGCCGGGTGACGAACGGCATGAGAAGCTCGTTGCGCACCCTGTGCAACATCAAATCGTTCAGGTAAATCGCGTAATCCGAAACCGGGCGGGAGAAGCAATCCGGAAGACATGAAACATCACTGACCGCCCGGTATTCGAAACCGGCGGCAATCACCGCGGCTTCATTCACGCAGATATTCCCATCCTTGTTCGGCTGCTTGTGTGACCCTCTCGCCAGGCGGAAATTGGCAAGCGGCTGAAAATCGAACGGCATCGGCGGCTCCACGGCTGGACGGGACGGTCCGCTGCGCTTGTCCCGCCGCCATCCCTATCACGCGAGGCCTGGGTTTTGACAGTCGCTCCGCGAAGGCGCAGAAACGTAAAATAGTGGTTTAGCTTTATACGGGGAAACGTGCTCAAGGTTCACATGCGCGAGGATGTCGATCAACAGAAACTTGCCGCCTACAAGCGCCGTATGAAAGCCCACGCGGACGCGATCAAGAAACACCTCGCGCAATTTATCGAGAAGACGACGCACTCCGCTGATTATTCATGCGTGACAATGGCTCTGCTCGAACTCGGCTTTGAACGGCAGCTCGATCTTCTCGGCGAGGAGGATGCGCAGGATCTCATCGCGAGGGCCTTTCGCCGGGTCGTCAAGGAACGCCGGGGCCCGCTGCAATGATCGAAATCGGACGGATGGGCAATTCGGGAAGGGCCGCCATGCAGCGTATCCTGCAAGAGGTGGAGGTCGCCACAGGCATACGTATTTCTACAACTTATCAGATCAGGCCACAGCGATCGGCTCGATCAGGCTCGGATCGTTGTTTTTGACATTGCCGACGCGCGCGTTAACGGGCCAGCAGATCATGTCATCGCCGGGGTAGGGGCCGAGCAAAGCCTTCACATCCTTCAGATCGGCAGGCTCCTCGCCGAGCCAGATCGGCCAGGCCTCCGGCTGCAGCACGACGGGCATCCGGTTATGGAGTTCGGCGCACAAGGCGTTCGGCTTCGTCGTCGCGATCGTGAAGCTGCGGATGCGTTCGCCCTCGGGCGAGCGCCAGGTCTCCCACAATCCGGCCATCGTCATTAGCCGGCCGCCTTTGAGCCCGATCGCATAGGGCTGCTTGCCAGTGGGCATTTTTTTCCATTCGTAGAAACTGTCCAAAGGCACCAGACAGCGCCGCTGCCGGAACGCCTCGCGGAAGGCCGGCTTGGTGTCGATGTCCTCGGCCCGCGCATTGAAGGTCGAGTAGCCGATCTTGATGTCCTTGGCCCAATGGGGAATCAGGCCCCAGCGCATCATGTCCAGACTGCGCTAGCGGTCGTCCGGATCAAACCGCACGACCGGCAGCGCACTGGTCGGCGCCACGTTCCAGTTGGCGGCGAAATTCGGCATCGGTCGATCGGGTGGAATGCCGAAGACCGACTTGATTTCGTTGAGATCCGACGAAAGGCGGGCGCGTCCACACATATTACTAATCTAGTGCTTCATCAGGCTTAAAATGATAGGTAGAGACTGTGCAGTTTGACACGGGCATCCTCGGTGGTGAATTGCCAATCGATGGTGGTGCCGGCGGCGTTGCGCTCGGCTTCCCAATCGGCAACGCGGCGTTCGAGCGTGTCCTGACGGGCGAGACGGCGCGATAGAGCCTGTCGCGCCAGGGCGCTCAACTCGATCTCGGCCATGTTGAGCCACGACCCGTGCTTGGGCGTGTGGTGAATGTCCAGCCGCTTGGCCAGACGTCGGGCGTCCTCCGGGGGGAAGGCTTCGTACAGGCTCGCCGCCGAATGGGTGTTGAGCTGATCCATGATGAGCGTAAGGCAATCGGCATCGCGATAGCGCCCATCGAGCAGATCGCGGACAACATGCGCCCACTCGACGCGGCCGCGGTGCGCCGTCGCCGTGACATGGCGCCAGCCGGCGAGCGGCTCGCAGGTGAGGAACAGGCTGGCCACCCCGTTGCGGATGTAGACATGATCATAACGCTCGACCGCTCCGGGCCGCGGCGGCAGCGGTTCGCGGCTCTCCCCGATCAGCTGCTTGAGCGTCTCATCCCGACAGACCACCGGCCGCTTCGGGTCATAGGGCCGATGATAAACCGCCAGCACGTCCTCCATGTGACAGACAAACTCGGCCGATGCTGGGGCGGAATGCACCACATCTTCCTCAGATGCGGACGCAGCGCGGTTTTTTGAGCGTCTGGCGCACCGTTTCGTAGGACAGGCTGTCGACATTGCCGAGCGCGATCATGCGGTCGGCCAGCAGCCGCAAGGTCCAGCGCCCGCGTTCGGCCGGCGGCGGCGAGCAGGCCAAGGCAATCAGATGCGCCTCCTGCGCGCCGTCGAGCTTGCGTTCGTAGAGCCGCGTGCCCACGCGGTAAGGGCAGAGCGCCGCTTCCAGTCCTTCCATGACAAAGCGTCGGCGCACCCGTTCAACCGTCGCCGTGCCGACCTCCAGCGCTGCGGCGATGCGCTCGTCGCCCCAACCCGGCGCGCCCGCCGCCTCGTCCGCCTTCAGCAGAATCTGGACGTGCTTGAGCTTGCGCACATCCGCCTTGCCGCGGGCGAGCAAGCTATGAGCTGCTCGCGCTCTTCCGCTGCCAGCGTCACCCGATACCTCTTCATCCTCGGCCTCCTGTTCTCGTATGACCGGAAAACAGTCGGCGGCGAAACTCATCACATCAGGCCTGATGAAGCACTAGTGCCGCTCTGCCGCAGACCCAAGGTTACGAAAGTCCTTGATATTGCGCGGTAACTTGAACATTGTTACAATGTTCAAGAGGGAATTTCTGATGCACGCAGTCAAGAAACATGGCGGGGCGAGGCCGGGGTCAGGACCCGAACCGGGGCCGCCGACCAAGGTGGTGCGGCTGCCGGAGCGGATCGCCAAATTCGCGCACAATCTTGCGGCGCTACAAAAGCCGGGCGATGTCTCCGTTTTCTTCGATCTCAAGAACCGCAAGGCGCTGCGCGTGCCGATGATGATGTGCGCGGCCGCCTGCGGATTTCCGTCGCCGGCCGAGGATTACGTCGACAAGCCGCTCGATTTCAACGAGCTGCTGATCGAGCATCCAGCCACCACTTTCGCCATCCGCATCGAGGGCGACAGCATGACCGGCGCCGGCATCTTCCCCGGTGACATTGCGGTTGTCGACCGCGCCCGCGAGCCGGTTAATGGCAGCATCGTACTGACGATGGTGGATGGCGCCTTTACGGTCAAGCGCTACCGGATCAAGAACGGCGCGGTCTGGCTGCAGGCCGAAAATCCCGCCTTCGCGGACATGCAGATGACCGGTGAACAAAGCTTCGAGGTGTGGGGCGTCATCACGCGTAGCATCCGCATGCTGTAGCCATGGCTGGGCCGCTCGCCCTCATCGACTGCAACAATTTTTACGTGTCGTGCGAGCGCGTGTTCCATCCAAAGCTGCGTGGACGGCCGGTCGTGGTGCTGTCGAACAATGACGGATGCGTGATCGCGCGCAGCAACGAAACGAAGGTGCTCGGTATTGTCATGGGCGCGCCATGGCATCTGCACCGCAAGCAATTCGACGATGCCGGCGTCATTGTGCGGTCGAGCAATTACACCCTCTACGGCGATATGAGCGCGCGCGTGATGAGCGTGCTGAGTCGTTTCACACCCGATCTCGAAATCTACTCGATCGACGAGGCCTTTCTTGACCTGCAGGGTTTCGGTCCGCGCCTTGAAAGCCACGCCCGGGCGCTGCGTGCTGCCGTACTTCAATGGACCGGCATTCCGGTATCGGTTGGCACCGCGCCGACGAAACCACTCGCCAAGGTTGCCAATCACATTGCAAAAAAGGATCAGAAACACGGCGGGGCGGTGCTGCTGCTCGATGAGACGGCGCAGGACGCGGCCCTGGCGCATATCGAGCTCACGGATCTCTGGGGTATCGCCGGCCGGCTGGTGGCGCGCCTGAAAGCGATCGGCATCAACACGCCGCTCGATCTGAAGCGCGGCGATCCATGGCTGATCCGCGAACGTCTGGGCGTCGTCACCATGCGTCTGGCGCTCGAGCGGCGCGGCGTGCCATGCCTTGGAGCCGAAGATCTCATGATACCTCCTTTCTTGACCATCTGGTGTGTCGCAGGCGCTCGCGAAGCTGGGTGATCTGCTCTTCGGAAAGATCGATTTGCCAGGGTTGTCCCTTGGCCAGTTGCCGCCCGCGCACCAGCCCGCGCGCGAGATAATCAAAGACGGTCTGCGGCGTGATGCCGAGCGCCACGGCGGCGCCCTGGACCGAATAGGTGCCGTCGGGCCAGCGTGGCGGGTTCGCGCTCACCCCATTGATCTTCACCGTCGCAAGGCCCCAACGCTGGCGCAGGAGCCAGACATTCTCGCCGGTGAAGCGGCAGCTCCGCGCGGCGACAAAGCCCTCCCGGTTCAGCACCGCCGCGATCTCCTTGTCCATCATGCCGGCGCCGTTGAGCGTCGTCACACGCTGACGCAGCCGCTCGAGATCGATGTAATCGCGGTAGGTATGAACGCGCCGCTGCACATGATGCTCGCTGGTCACTCCCGTCTGCCACACGATCTTGAGCCAGACTTGGCCCGGCGCCCGCTTCTGGTCGAGAACCATCTCGCGGATGATAAAGCGCAACAGGCGCTTGCGTTCGGCCGCGGTGGTCGTCGCCGCATGCCAGATCCGCGGCAGGTTCTCGCCCAGGATTTGCAGCGCCGCCCGATCGGCATCATGCAACACGAGCGGCTCCGCGCGGCGCCACTGCTCATAGTCCTGTTCGATCGCTTCGGCGGCGCGCAGCTTCTCCTCCCAGGCCCGCTCCAACGACCGTGCCACCAGGCGGTTCTCGGGCTCGACTGCGTCGTATTGGCGCCGCGCCCGCTCGGCCTCGTAGCGGGCGCGTTCGCGCCGCAAAGCCCATTGCTTCGCCAGCCGGCGTGTTTCCTCCTGCAACTGCCCGAGTGCCGCGACGGCGATGGCGATCTGGTCGGAGGCGAGGGCGTCGAGGAGGATATGCTCGACAAAGGTGTCGACCGGCAAGGCGCGCACCTCCTGGCACAGCGGACCGGCACTGAGATCGCGATCGGCACGGCAGCAATAGACCGGGTAATCGCCGTTCGGGCCGGTATAGCACAGGCTCATCCGCCGCCCGCAGCGGCCGCAGACGGCGATGCCCTGCAACACCGCGCTGCCGCGGCGCGGCACACCGGTATGGCCCGCCGCGTAGCGGTTGGTGTTGTCTGCCAGACGCCGCTGGTTGGCCATAAACGCCTCCCAGGAGATATAGCCGGGATGCGCCGCCGGCAGGCAGACCGCCCATTCGCCGAGGGCGACCTTTGTTGTCGCCGAGCGCGCTCCACCCCGCCGCCGCACCGGATCCGCCTGCCGGCGGCCATAGACATAGGCTCCGGCATAGGCCGGGTTCTGCAGGATGTGGCGGACCCGCGCACTGTTGGCCTCGCGCCACACCACTTCGTGCGGCGCCGGGCCGCGCAGCGGCCGAACCGGCCGCGGCAGGTCGTGGGCGCGCAGATAGCGCATCACCCCGCGCGCGCTCTGTAACTCGGTGAACTTGGTAAAGACCAGCTGCAAGCGCGCCTGAACCTCCTCGTCGGGATTGCGGATGATCGCCCCGGAGCGGTCGTAGGCGAGCCCGGCCGGCACGGGAACCCGCAGCTCGCCGCGCGCCGCTCCTGAGCTTGTCGAAGGGTTGGCGCTCGCCCTGATGCAGACGCAGGCGGATCTGGTGCAGCTCGGCTTGACTCATGATCCCCGACAGGCCGAGCAGCAGCCGGTCGTGATAGGCACCCGGGTCGTAGAGACGCTCGCCATCGGCGAGGATCACGCCAAACAGCGAGCACAGTTCGAGGAGCTGGTGCCAATCGCGGTTGTTGCGCGCCAGTCGGGAGGCATCGAGGCTGAGCCCGAGGCCGGCGGTGCCGAGCCCGATCTCAGCGATCAGCCGCTGGAAACCGTGCCGCTCGGTACTCTCCGCCCCCGACTTGCCGAGATCCTCGTCGATGACATGGACACGCTCGCGCGGCCAGCCGAGGCCGACGGCACGGTCGACGAGGCGATACTGCAACGCGGTGCTTTCCTGGTGCTGGCGAACCTGGGTGACCGAGGATTGGCGCACATAGACGTAGGCGAGCTTGGCGCGGTGCGCCGCGCTCACCCGCTCGTCAGCGCTGTTCGCGGCGCTCAGCACGGGGGATCTCCATCACCGCGCTGTTTTCCGGCGCCATCCGCTGCAGCAGGTCGCCGAGAAGGCGGGCGATCTGCGTTTGCGTCTCGCGCGGCAGGTTCGGCCAGGGCCGCAACCGCCGTGACGCAGAGGGAGCACGACGGGGCGGATATGGCAATGGGCGGGGAGCGGTCGTCACGGGTCACCTCCTCGACGGGAGCGGCAAGGCGGGCAACGATATGACGGGCCAAGGGAAGCAGTGTGCCGACGCCGATGCGGCGGCCGTTATGTGACGAAAGAGCAGGGGCGAGCGGTGGAGCTCCCGCCGCCCCCGAAAGATCGGTAAACGCGCGGCGTAGCGAGCGGCGTCGCCCGTCCGGCAGGGTCACGACGACATAGGCCGGGCCGCGCGCCGAGCGCAGCGACACCAGCGCCAGTCGCTGACCCGACAGCGCGTGACGCGGGTCCGTCACCGTGACGTGAGACACCAGCCCATCAAAAATGATGGCAGTCTGCGGTGTTTGGTAAACCGATACTGGCTGACCTTGTCGGCGACCGGCGAATGGAGGGCGACCAGCCAAGTCGACTTGCTCAGTTCCAATGCGACAAACATCGTGGCACGCTCGCCTGCGACGGCCGGCAGGGCGCGGGACGAGATCTCCATTGGCGGTCTCCTGGGTAGGATGTTGGACGCCGAACCCTACTGGAGCTCGGTCGTCCGTCGCCTCATAGGATCTTTTTTAGTACCACGCTGAGCCGCGCTTTCGAGAGGCGTTCGCCGGTGCGCCGTTCGATCTCGTCCGGCAGACGCGGCAGGGTCCAGTTTGGCCGACCCGCAAGCGCCGGCGCCAAGACCTGTTCGATCACTGATAATGCCGCCTGCGCCTTGGCCGCGGCGCGGCCGGGCGCCGTGCGGGCGCGCAACCCCGCAACCCCCTTGCGGCCAAAGATCCACCGCCAATGCCGCACACTGTCCGTGCGCACGCCGAACGCGGCGGCGATCGGCTCGCTGGTCCAGCCCTCCAACGCCAACAGGATGGCTCGCGCGCGATCCGCTTCCTCCCGATCGGACGAGCGCGCCAAAACCCGCAACTCCTCGCGTTGCTCGGCGCTCGCCGAAATCCACGACTGGCGCGGCACGCTTCCTCCACATGTCGCAGTTTCCTCTTCGGGATGCTGTCATATGTGGACCAACCGGGAGAACCTTGCTTAGCTCTTGAGGCCAACACGACGTCGGATTTGCTGGCTGACATCGAACAGCTCAGAGAATTGAGGCGAACTGAACGATGGTTGCTGTTCGGGGGCTCCTGGGGCGTGACGTTGGGCTTGGCGTACACTGAGATGCATTCAAATCGGGTCAGCGAAGCGATCTTCTTCAGTATCACCGCCGGCACCCGTAAAGAACTCGACTGGATCACGCGCCAAGCGGGTCGGTTCTTTCCAGAGGCCTGGGCGAACTTTCAGGAGGGAGTCCCAGTGACAGATCGCGATGGCGATCTTGCTGACGCTTACGCTCGCCTACTCGCCAGTCCCGATCCTGGGGTACGAGAGAAGGCCGCCCGCGACTGGTGCGCATGGGAGGCGGCGCACGTGGCTATCCGCCCCGGCCAGAGACCGTCGGCTCGCTACGAGGACCCCCGGTTCAGGCTGGCGTTCGCGCGCATCGTCACCCACTACTGGCGTCATAACTGCTGGATGGACGGCGTCGATCTCATAGGCGGGGCGTCGAAGCTCACGGACATCCCGGCGATACTCGTCCATGGACGTCTTGATATCTCCGGGCCACCGGATGTCGCTTGGCGGCTGAGTCAGATGTGGCGCGGTTCCAAACTCACGCTCCTTGACGATGCAGGCCACGGCGCGGGAGAGCCGGGCATGACCGAAATCCTTGTTCGGGCGACCGACGCGTTTGCAGCCTAAGGTCCTGACTGGGGGGACCGCTTACCACCCCAAGCGGTCATAGCCTCTCTTGGGTATACGCCAGCGAGACGTCGGCATGAGACACTTTCCCTGCCTCAATAGGGTTGCTTGCGGCATTCTGAGACGTTACGGTCTGCGTGCCGAACTCGAACGGGAAGGCTGGGTGATCGTGTCTCGGTCGCTGACGGTCGAGAAGGCAAAGATCACGGTGCCACTGCTGATCTCGGCCCTGTTCTACGACCTGACGCCGGACAAAACGGTGACGATTTCCAGCCAGAGCGAGCGGCGTGAACGCGACCTTCAGGAACTGTTCAGGCGCGCCTCATGCCGTGCCCGATGCGCCTTGGTCCCCATCCACTCCCTCACATCCCGCCGTACCAGGCGGACCAGCGTGATCCTCAGGAGTACAGATGGGATCGGGGCGAAGGCGCACTCAAACAGGCTCTTAGCTCGACTTTGGCCAATCTGCGGCCGTGCCGCCCGGGCGAGCGGGTTTGGGGCGGCAGCGAAGCGAGTGATGGGATAGGCTGGGCGTCCCCGCCAAGAGACGCTGCCATGTCCCGTCTGCCCGCCCGCTTTGCCGCGCTCATCCTAATCTTTGCCCCACTCTTCCGCTATCGCAGTTGGCGGCACGCCGAGGTGCTGTTGATCGGCGCGATCCTTGCACCCGGCAAGCGCACCGTGACCAGCCTGTTGCGGATCACCGGGCTGAGCCGCGAACCCCGGTTTGTCAATTATCATCGGGTTCTCGACCGCGCGCGCTGGAGCGAGCGCGGTGCGGCGCGTCTGCTGCTGCGCCTGCTACTCACAGCCTTCGTCCCGAGCGGTCCGGTGCTGCTCGGCATCGACGACACGATCGAGCGTCGGCGCGGCAAGCGGATCACCGCAAAGGGGATCTACCGCGATCCGGTGCGCTCCTCGCATGCGCGGGTGCCATTCGCCCGGTATCGGCCGGATCACCGCGCCGGGATCGAGCCGGACGCAATCAATCCCCATCGTGCAGCGGTAGCGGCGGCCGACTTCGAAGGTCGAACTCGATGATGGTGTTGCGCGCGAGGCGCGGCGGGACCGGCTCGAAATACGTGACTTTCCCCGACGGGCTGCGGCGGGCCATTTCCGTTCCTCCTCGTTCGGTCAGGGTGCGCGGCGGGCAAGATCCTCTATTCTATGCGGATAAACGGTCCTGTCGGCCCGCCTATGCCTCGAGAACGCGGTAAATAAGGGAGAAGCTAATGAAGGTGTTTCTGACCGGCGGGTCGGGAGATCTCGGCCAGACTCTCGTACCCAGGTTGCTCGACCGGGGCGATACGCCGGTGATTTTGGATGTTCGTGCTTTGCGGTATTTGCAACCGGGAGCGCTGTTTATCGAGGGCTCTATCCTCGACCGGCCAAAACTGACGGAAATATTTCGCGGCTGCGATGGCATCGTTCACATCGCCGCCTGGCACGGTATCCACGAGGATCGAGGCAAGAAAAATGCGTACGATTTCTTTGACCTCAATGTGCGCGGCACCTTCGAGGTTTTTGAAGCAGCCGCGTCGCTCGGCATCGGCAAGATCGTCTTCATTTCGACGACCAGTGTTTACCGGCCGGATTCACGGTATGGCAGCAGCAAGATTCTGGCCGAATTCATCGCCGAGGATTACCGAAAACACCGCGATATGAATGTGATCACCCTTCGCCCGCGAGGCTTTATTCCCTATTGGAACCGCGACGTGTACGCCAGCTATAGCGACTGGGCCCGATGGTTTTGGAAGGGTGCGGTGCACATCGATGATGTTGCCGCAGCGGTTATTTTGAGCCTTGATCTGATTTCCCGTCAGGACATTGAACAGCAGCTCGTCCTGACACTCGACAGCGCCTATGAATACACGGAGGCCGATCTCGTTGATTGGGATGCCGACGGGGCGGGTTCGACATTCAAGAAATACTACCCCGACTATTACGACCTGGCGCTCTCTTACGGTCTCGATCCGGCCTTGAAGCCGACCAGGCTCGATATTTCCGAGACGGTTCGCTGGCTGGGCTACAAACCGTCCTATAGTCTGGCGAACTTGTTGTCCGAACTGGCAGCCCATGGCGATCGCGGCCCGCCTCGACTTACCGAGGCGTAAAGAGGCCCATGCCCCGGCGCTATCACTCCTTCCCGCTCCCGGCATGCTGCGATCGGTAGGCGATCGGCTACGCGCCGGCGCGGCCGGGCTGCCGCGATGGATCCGGCCGCAATTGACCGCGCTTGTCGATGCGGCACCGGAAGGCGACCAACGGCTCCACGAAATCAAGTTCGACGGCTGCCGCATGCACGCCCGCCGCGACCGCGGCGAGGTGCGCCTCTTGACGTGCACCGGGCTCGGCGGGACGCACAAATACCCCAGTCTTCGGGCCAGGGTCGAAGCGGCGGTCGACCGATACCAACCGTGATCGGAGACGCCGGTCGCTCTCGCTCGGATCAGACCGGGGCGATGGAGATCGCCACCGCCGCCGCGGCCCTGAACCGGATGCTTGGTTTCGGACGCCCGAACGATGGCCGCATCGCCCGAATGACCGAGTTCCAGGACCCAAAACCGGGCCCAGTGGTAGCCATGCAATCCGGTCGTGCCAGAGATTAAGTCTATCCATTCAACCGCTTCAGGTCCGTCAGGTCGCGCTTGCGTTGCTTTCGCCGGCGTTCGTAGCTGGCCTGGTTCTTGATGCAGACGAGACTATAGGGCCGGCCCTGGCGTTCGGTCGTCACATCGACATCGCACCGCGCGGCGCGGATCGTGTTTTCCACATGCACGCGGATGCCTTCCCCCGCCCGCAGCACCCAGCTCGCGCGCTCAGGATCGGCGAGGTACTGGCTCAGTTCGGTGCACCGGGCGCAGGTGCAGCCCAGAACACTGGTTCTGGTCCAGTTCCGTGGGGGTTCGAGCGGTTCCGCGACACGCGCCTCGAGGTGGGCGGCGCAAGCCAAACGAAGCCGTGTCATCGCGGCGGAATTCGCCGTCTCACGCCGCTCGAGCAGTTTCCGCACCGCCGGGATCAGAACCATGTCGAAATCATAGATGCCTGGCAATCCAAGCATGTGGGTCGCCGCGCGATGGGCGAGTGCGGCATCAATGCGTTCAAGTGCGGTGAAAAGATCGGTGACAAAACCAGGCTCCACCTCGCGCCCGCGGCGCCACGGATAGCGCATCGTCTCGCGCGCCGGTCCGCGCGGCAGCACATTGACCAGGTCCGTCGCGGCGCCAATAACGACCGCGCGACCAAGAGGTATGGCCTGGGCCAGCAATGCGCCGCACGCAGAGAGCGAGCGATCAGCCGCCCCCGTGACGAGGCGTTTCATCAAGGCTGCCGCGCGCGCCCGGGGCAGGAGGCAAAGCGCCTCAACGATCGACCCGCTGTCGCCCAGGTCGAAGCCGCCCCGGGCCGCGATATGCAGGAAATCCTCTAAGAGATCCAACTAATAGAGTTGCAAAGGGAGAAGCATCACGTAATAAAACTAGGTGCAACGCAACGGGATGGTTGCCCGGACTACCTGAGCATCTATCAGTTTAACAGGCATCCCCAGAGCTTCGGGAGCGGGAGGCATTCAAGGAGGAGTTTGATGGCGCGCCGGAGGCCCCGCATGAACCAGGAGAGCCTTCCGCGGGCGAGCTTGGCAGGCTGACGGTTCGGTCGTTTTTTTCGGCAGGGATTGGGTGGTTGGCTTGATCCCACATGCCGGTCGAGACCGCCCAATAGAGGGCCAAGGACATGACCAGGATCAGCCCTTCGACAAGCTCAGGAGGCGAGACGGTCGGGATAGCGCAGATGGGTCTGTTCGAGGCCGAACCCGCGCGATTTGAAGTCGGAAACCATGGGCTCGATGCCCCAGCGCGCGGTGTACCCCAGGGTAGTCACATATCCCGGCTTGGCCGACATGGCGATGATCCAGGGCTCGGCATGTCCAGGATCGCGAATGACGCCGCTGTTTGTCGTGACCCGCTGGCCGGTGAGGGCGACAGCCTCGAAATAGGAGCCGCCGGACAAGGCGAGCGCGCCGGTGGTGGTCTTTGTCGTGCCCCAGCGGGCGAGGAGATTGCCCTTGAGCCGCAGCCGATAGTCCCATCCGCGATCGCGACACCACCGGATCATCTCAGGGGTTCCGTAGAAGCGATCAGCGAGCAGGACCACGGCCTGACCCGCAGGCAGCCAGTCGGCGACCACCGCGAGCAACTCCTGTTGCGTGGCGAAGCCGATGGCGCCCTCGGTCTCTTCAACCCGCCAGGCCAGCGGCAGAGCCCGTTCGCCCAGCGCACGCTCAGCATCAGGATTTGGTGGCGATCAGATGCCTTGGTCTGATCGAGAAGCAGCGGGATTGGCTCCTGAGCTTGTCGAAGGGCCGGTTTCGGCCAGCCAGGCCAGGATCTCGCAGGCGAACGGTTCCATAACCGTGTCGCAGCACACCAAGTCATTGGCGAGAAATCGGGAAATCCATTGATAACCCATGTCCCAGCGATCGGATTCCCGCGGCTCCTGAGCTTGTCGAAGGGCCAGCCGCCAACTCCACCAAATTGGCGCTGCGCACATGCAGCATGGTCGCTACCAGAACCGCCAGCTTGTCCCGCTGCGTCTTGCGCTGCTTCGACAGCCGCTTCGCCAACTCCGCTTTGATTCCTTCCGTCCAAACCACAATCCCGTTGACTTGTGCCATGGCGCGATCCCATGCCAGAACGAACACGGAATCGTTGCATCACACCTGGCTTCTACCCCGTCAACCCATCATCGGGAAAACTGATGGATGGTGAGGGAA